>CAMDGV010000040.1 GCA_945898055.1 Akkermansia muciniphila
GCCAATTCGGTACAATATCGAATTATTTGGTTCGTGCGACCTACTGCCAAATTCAAAGAAAAGTCCGCCCTAAAAACTCAATAAAATGAAAAAATCCGCTCAGAATCAGAAAATAGTAAAAATATCCTTGCCCTCTTACATAGCAGGAAATTGCTTTTTTAAAATACTCCGTCATGTCGCCATATCCATGCCGTTGGCCAGGCAACAAAACAAGATCGAACCGTTTGTTGGCCTTGATCAGCGCATTGGCCATGCGAATGGTATTGCCGGGATGAACATTGTTATCAATGTCTCCATGAGAGAGCATCAAATGGCCCTTGAGATTTTTAGCCAGCTCTGAATTTTTTTCAATCGCGTACAGAAAACTGGTATCTCCTTTATCAGAGACCTGTTCTCTTACCCCATGGTGCTTTTCGCTCCACCACCTGTTGTAAATATTGTTTTCGTGGTTCCCTGCGGAGGAAACAGCCACTTTGAAGAAATCAGGATAGACCAACATGGCAGCGGTAGACATGAACCCTCCACCGGAATGCCCATGGATGCCCACG
This sequence comes from Akkermansia muciniphila, assembly GCA_945898055.1. GTDB lineage: Bacteria > Verrucomicrobiota > Verrucomicrobiia > Limisphaerales > UBA9464 > SXXZ01. The sequence goes on from CAMDGV010000040.1 coordinate 549, forward strand.
CGGTTGATGTCCATATAACTGAACCTTTGCCCAAGTTGTTCAATGACTGTTTTCTTATCAGCCAAGCCATAATCCCTCAGGTTGCCATAGCCATAATTGTGGTACCATTTGGACCTTGACGGATGACCGCCCCTGTTGCCCAAGGTTACTACGATAAATCCAAACTGGGCAAGCCTGTCTACGCGGTCCATCGCTCTTCCAAAAGCCTTGTTCACAGCTTCTGTTTGGGGTCCGGGGTAGACGTATGCAACAACTGGATATTTCTTCGTTGAATCAAAATCAAAGGGTTTGTATACCACGCCATACAGGTCTGTTATACCATCATCAGCCTTGGCAATAAAAGGCTCAGGAAATTTATATCCGGCATGCATGAGCGATGAAAGATCGGCCTTCTCCAGGTCCATGATTTTCTTTCCTGTTGCATCAAACAATGCCGAAACGGGTGCAGTATTGACCCTGGAATAATTGTCAACAAAGAAACGCCTGGTATCATCCAGGTTGGCACTGTGGTCATGGTCTCCGGGGTTGAGCAATTTCAAGCCACTGCCATCCAGTGCTGTTTTGTACAAATGCAGGTAGTAAGGATCTTCACCGGCTTCCTTGCCATTGGCGGTAAAATAGAGCGTTCTTGTCTTGTCATCAATGTCTTCCATTTCCTCCACATGCCATGGCCCTGAAGTGATCTGTGATTTCATTTTACCGGAAGAATCATAGAGGTAGAGATGGCCCCATCCGTCGCGTTCACTCCAATGGATGAATTCCTTTCCATTGTTAAAAAACAGTGGCTTGCGGAGTTCAAGATAGGTATTCATCCTCTCCTCTACCAGCACTTTAACCATTTTGGATGAAAGATCAAATGCACAAACATCAATTCTCTTCAGGTCTCTGCTTGTTCTGCTGAAATAAAATTTGGTATCATCCCCCATCCAGATCATTGGGCGGCGCTCATCATCCCGGGCTCTTTTTTCAACATTGGCAGACCATATCCCCAGCTCCTGGTCTTTGAACAGGGATGCATCGATTTTTTCCGTTTTTTTTGTAGCCATGTCAAACACCATCATTCCCCTAATGGGAGCTTCTTTTTCTCCTGGCATATGGTATTTATAGGTTTCCAGGGTGGGGCGTGGCTCCGCGATGCTGTTGATGACCCAGAGGTCTTTTACATTGCGGCTGTCGGTTCTTGTGACCACAAAATGTGTTGAATTCGGAGACCACATCACCCCTGCAAATTTTCTTTTTTTGCGGTTGGCCGCCTTTTCAAGATTGGTCTCACCAAATGATTCGCCGAATCCATAATTTTCAATGCCGTCAGTGGTCAGTTTTTCTTCCACAATGGTACTGTCATCCTCTTTTACAATGGCTTTCCGCAGGTTCGCAGAATCCATCCTGTACAAATTGAAATCCCTTGCAAAAACCCCCTATTGCTGATCGGGTGAAACATTGGCCCAGGAAGGCTTTGGCGTTGGCTTCTTGTGGTCCTTCAATTCGACAAGTGAATCAAGGGTGATGTTGTATTGGAAATGAAAAATCTTTTTTTCTTTGGTGGATGGTCCTTTTTTGGTGGTGTCTTTTTTCTCAACATCCTGGGTGCTTTTCACTTCGAACTGGATCCAGTTCTCATCTTTTACAAACTTGAGGTTATCCAATGAAAGGTGTTTGCCATCAAAAGGATCCTTGACAATTCTAGTGATGGATGCCGCCAATTTATCATTGTCAAACATGGGGACCTTGGCCATTTTTACCGGATCCACCACATACCATTTTTTACCAGCGGTTGTTTCATAGGCATACCAGAACTTAACACCACCTTTCATCCAATGAGGATCAACGGCAGTAGAGAACAGCATTTTCTCCAACTTCTTGGGAGAGAACCTCGCGGCCAGTTCATAGTTGGCTTTGGAAGCTTGTGTCTGTTGTCCAAATGATACAGCGCTGCTTGCTAGAAATAGCATCAGGTAAAAAATCCTTTTCATGCAATTGGTTTTCGGTTGTGCATAAAGATAATCCCATTTTGGCTAAATTCGGGTCCATACCATCAACATGAAAAAGCTTTTTATCATCCTTTTCTTCCTTACCGCCATGATTCAAAACATCACTGCACAAAAGACCCTGAGCTTTCTTGCGTTGGGAGACTCCTATACCATAGGCGAAAGCGTTCCAATCTACCATTCATTCCCCTACCAAACCGTACAACTCTTGCGAAAAAAAGGAATGCAAGTACACGCTGCTGAAATAGTGGCAAAAACAGGATGGACCACCGATGAATTGATGGCTGGCATTGAAAAAACAGCGTTAGAAAAAAAATATGATATCGTAACGCTTCTTATCGGCGTCAACAACCAATACAGGGGAAAGTCTTCTGATGCCTATGCCATTGAATTTGAAGTACTGCTGAAAAAAGCCCTTGATTTTGCGGCAGGCAATAAAAAACATGTATATGTATTGAGCATCCCGGATTGGGGAGTAACGCCATTTGCTGAAGGCCGGGACAGGAAAAGAATTGCAGCAGAAATTGATCTATTCAACAGGATTAACAGGAAGATCACTGAAGCCAAGGGCATCACATACATTTCAATCACGGAAGGAACAAGGGAAGTTCCTTCAAATCCAAAACTGGTTGCAAAAGATGGGCTTCATCCATCCGGCGATGATTATGCCCGCTGGGCTGAGAAACTCAGCAATGCGGTTATGGCCATAGCCTATTGAGCAGCTCCTTGACAATTTTGAAGGCGAAAAGACCAACGAATACCGCAATCCCTACACGGATCCCTACACGGATCCCTACACGGATTTCAGGCTTGTATTTTTGAACGAGTTGTCTTACATGATTCATCATGTTATAGTGTTTTAGTATTTGATGAAATGCTTTTGTTCATTATTGATAGGAAATTGCTTTTTTAACGGGGAGGAAAAATGATTTATTTTTCTAATCATCGAAAAAAGGGAGGCGCTAGCGGCATGCGCCCCTTTTGTTATTATAAAGTAATTTTTAAGGCCGACGGAATGCCGACTTACCATCTTGCCAACGTGGTTGACGACCATTTGATGGAAATCACGCACGTAATTCGTGGCGAAGAGTGGTTGTCGTCGATGCCGCTGCATGTTTTATTGTACCGCGCGCTGGGTTGGGAAACACGTCCGCGGTTTGCCCATTTATCGCTTATTTTAAAGTCGGTTGGCAAAGGAAAACTCAGTAAACGCGATGGTGACAAAATGGGATTCCCTGTTTTTCCGTTGTTGTGGAACGACCAATCTTCCGGCGAAACTTTTCACGGGTACCGCGAAGATGGCTATTTCCCTGAAGCATTTATCAACCTGCTGGCTTTGCTTGGCTGGAATCCCGGCACAGAGCAGGAATTCTTTTCGCTCGATGAACTTTCAGCAATTTTCAGTCTGGAAAGGGTAGTAAAATCGGGTTCGCGTTTCGATCCGGAAAAGGCAAAATGGTTCAACAGGCACTATTTTCAGCAAAAAACTGAACAGGAACTGGCCGTTTTGTTTCAGCCTGTTTTAAAAGAAAAAGGCGTTGAAGTGAGCGATGAAATGGTGGTAAAAGTGATAGCCGAAATCAAGGAGCGCTGCGAATTTGTGCTGCAATTGTGGGAGCAGGGGTATTACTTTTTCGAAACCCCAAAAAGTTACGATGCAAAAACCGTTGAAAAGCGCTGGCTACTTGAAACACCGGGACAATTAACAGAAATCTGCGGTATTTTTGAAACCGTCGAAACCTGGGAACAATCGCTGATTAAAGAAGCTTTCTCCAATTTCATGAACGAAAAAGGCTGGAACTTTGGTGCAGTGATGAATCCGCTACGACTTTGTTTGGTTGGAGGGAATGTGGGTCCCGATTTGTTTAAAATCTGCGAAATATTGGGGAAAGAAGAAACTGTTTCAAGAATAAAAGTAGCCATTGAAAAAATAGCCAAATAGATTTCAGTTCAGATATCCGATTAGTTTTAGACATTTATCCATGAAAATTTAAAATATCATTTTAAATTTTCATGGGAAGCTTTTGTAATTAATCAGATAAACGCTTTGAAGAGTAACCGGATTGAAACGATGTTTTACCGCACGCATCAGGGAGCCGAAGTTGACCTTGTGTTTACTAAAGGGCTGACTGTTGTTGCAACTGCAGAAATAAAGTATTCCAATTCTCCGCAACTTAGCCGCGGAAATTTGCAGGCCTTGGAAGATTTGAATGCCCCTGTAAATTTTGTTCTGACGCCTTCATCAGATGATTTTCTGATAAAGGAAAACATCAGGGTTTGCTCACTGAAAACATTTATATTTAACTACTTGTCAAAGCTCTAATAAGTAGAATAAGATTCAGGATGTGGACTGACTGCTTATTCCAGAAATTTCAAATCCTTTAACCAGTAGATAAAGCTATCCTGCCAGGAGGCAACACCAAATCCCCTGCCTATTCCCGAATCGAAACCATGATTTCCTTTGGCATAAATATGCAATTCGGCCGGAACATTTTTTTCAAGCAGGGCAGTGTACAACTGAATGCATTTAAGTGCCGGAGTAACTTTATCTTCAGCGCCGTTAATTAAAAACATGGGCGGTATATTTTCTTTTTGTTTAACCGCTTTGAAAACTTCGTCACTAATTCCAGGGTAAATGGGAAACACAAAATTGGGAGCAGTGTTCTCTTTGAAACGCGCATATTCGGGTAAATCTTTTTCGAAAATATTTAAAGCTGCATAAAGCGACAAAGCTCCGCCTGCTGAAAAACCTCCAATTCCAATTTTGTTTTTATCGATATTTAATTCGTCTGCGCGGCTTCTCAAAATATTAATTGATTGCTTTGCGTCGGCTAAAACTTCAGCGTTATAAATTTCTCTGTTAAGCGAAAAACTTTCGGCATCGGAGTTAAACGTACGGTATTTCAACACCAGCGAAGTAATTCCTTTATTGGCCAACCACATGGCAAAATCAACTCCTTCGCGGTCGAACCATACATCGCGAAATCCACCACCGGGGCAAATTACCACAGCAATTCCGTTTGCTGTTCCTTTTTTTGGTTGAATAAGAACGTAAGTTGGTTCGGAAACCTGGCTGAAAACCCTGTTTTTTTGTGAAAGGGAACTTTGGTTAATATCGCCCGACCTGACTTTTTCTTCGGTATATTTTACTGGATTATTTTTGATACCGTTTGGCCAAAGTGGCAGTTCTGTTGATTGAGCTTTAACCACATTACCATTCGCAAGAAATAGAATCGGAAGAAAGAAAGACAGTAATTTTTTCATTGGTTTACGTTTTATTGAAAAGAAAAATACATAACGAACTAAAAATACAAAGAAAGTATCAGCCGGCAAAAAATGGCTAAGTGGATTAATCCAAAATTTGAATTTAGTTTTTAAATAGCCTGTCCATTTCAGCATAAAACTCACTTCCCTCTCCTAAAAACTTTCCAACAACAATTCCTTCAGGATTAATGATGATTTTTGTTGGGAAACCTTCAATTCCGTAGGTTCTTGTGAGCTTTTCATCATTACTTAACAGGTTGGTCCAGTGGATTTGATGTTTTGCGATTGCCGCTTTCCACGTTTTTTCTGAGTCGCGACATGCAATACTTACAAACGCAGTTTTGTTTTTGTATTTGCTGTAGTATTGTTTCATTGCTGGGATATCTTTGATACAGAAACCACACCAGCTTCCCCAAAATTCCAGAACAACATATTTCCCTTTAAAGTCAGAAAGTGACACTGTTTTTCCATTCTGGTCGGGTAATGAAAAAGCCTGTGCAACATCTCCGGTTTTCAATGAATACAAAACATCGCGGGCATATTCACCAAAGAAAGATGATTGTACATTTTTACTTAAAATGGGGTAGTATTTGTAACACGAATCCATTGGCAATCTCATTAATGCTTCAACTGAATAATCCCAGTCAGGATGCTTCACAATAAAACCGGTTGTTTCAGCATTGATTTGGGAAATGATTTTATCAACCTTTTCACTTTCTTTTTTGATCTGCAAACTATCCTTTGTAAGTTTAGCATTGGCATATTTAAGGCATGCTGAATTTAACTGGGTTTGAGATGGAAATAGGATTTTCAGAAGCTCGTTTCGTTGCTCATTTAACTGGTTATTGATAGGAAATTGCTTTTTTAACGGGGAGGAAAAATGATTTATTTTTCTAATCATCGAAAAAAGGGAGGCGCTAGCGGCATGCGCCCCTTTTGTTATTATTTACAAAATTATTTCTTTTTTTCAGGTACTGCTTCCATCATTAAAGTGTACGCCTTGTTTAAAGATTTTTCATCTTCCCTTTGCACCGATCCTTTGTAATGGCCAAGCCGCACAATCACCAAATCATGCGAAGGAATAATAGTTACAGATTGTCCACCTGCTCCTCGCATTAAATAAGCATCTTTGGGAATGGGTAAGCCACCATTACCATTTATCCAAAACAGGCCGCCATAAATAGGGAGGCCATCAGCTACCCAGGGCTCGGCGAGAGTACTTACAAATTTTGTAAACCCTTCGGGCAAAATTTGTTCACCATTCCATACCCCTTCCTGTAAATAAAGATTGCCCAATCTTGCCCAGTCACGAGCTGAAGAAAACTCATAGCCCTGTGTTAAAAAGTTACCATACGGATCTGTTTCCATCACCATGGTACGAATGCCTATTTTGTCGAACAATTCTTTTTGAGGAAAGCGGTGATAGTTTTCACCCTTGCCTTCAATACCAAGCCGATTGAGATAATTGATGAGTACAGGATCGCAATTGCGATAACGCCCAACCCGATTGGGTGGATATTGTTGCGGAAGATTAGCTGCGTATTCGAATGAATTGATACCACCCGTATACAGGTACATGTGGTCTGGGTAGCCCAACGATCGATCGTAATCCGGATCCCCCGGTGCCCTGCAATACAAGCCACTCGACATGTGCATGAGGTCCATGATTCTAATGTTGGCTCGGCCATCTCCTTTGCCTTGCCATTGTGGAATGGGGGCTGGTTGTTCCAGTTTATATACGCCTTGCTTAATCAATATCCCCATTATGGTAGCAGAAAGGCTTTTGCCCATTGACCAGCTTTCCAAAGGTGTATTTTTAGTAGTGCCTTCACCATATTTCTCAGCTATAATCCTACCTTTGTAGGTTACTACAAATGCAGCGGTGTGTGCTTCTGCAGGAGTAAATGCAGAGTCTTCTGCTTGCTTTACTTTGTTCATGTCAATATTGGATGACATGTCTGTGGTTGGTAACTTATCACCCATCGGCCATGGGGTAGTGGTAGCATCCGGAAGATTACGGGAAATTTTTATGGGTTTAAAATAGAGAGAATTTCTCCCCTCTGATAACGTAATGCAGCCTTGTCCTTCTGTGTAGATGGCGGTTCGGGTAATGCCATTGGGAATCTCAATGGAAACGGTTTTCTTTTCGTAATCAATTTTTGGCTTACCAACTTTAGCTCTTTCAGCAAATGGTGCTGTAAAATAACCAACATTTTCGGCAGCAAACTCGGGGGTTAGTCCTGTAATAAAAACAGCAGAACACATTATTTTGGCATAGCCGGCTGTGTTGTGGGAGAGTGCATCACCGGGTGGGGCTTTATACGTTGTCTTTAATTGAAGGGCCGCCGCACGAGCCAACATTTTACTTTTTACATCGGAACTTGATTCCTGGGCGAAACTTATTAGTCCGCTCAAAACAAACGAAGTGAGGAAGGGAATCTTTACTGTTTTTTTCATGCTGATAGAAAATTGCTTTTTTGATGGGGGGAAAGTCGGAGAGTGAGGGTAATTCACCGCTTCGCCGCCTTGAGCGTGGCGATGAGGTAGTTCTCGGTCTTGGTGTGCTTCACGTCGGGCGCGCCGGGATAGACGAGTTCGCAGGCGACTCCGAGGAGTGTGCACTTCTCCTGGAGCTTCACCCCGTAGTTTGCCGTGTGTGTCGGGTCCTTCTGCACTTGGCCGAGCGCGGGGGGGTCGGAGTAAATCATCCAAATGGGCGGGTCGTCGGCGGTGACGTGCTCGATGGGGGAATACTTCTTAATCCACGGCAGCACGGACTCGCGTCCAGCGAGGAACGCGGCGAACTGCGAGTCGCGGGTCTTGAGGTCATTCGAGTCGGGCATGAAGCCGAAGGCGTGGCCGCCGTAACGACTGTTGGGCGTCCATTCTTTGAGTTCCTTTGGGTCGAGCGAGGTCTGTGCGCCGATGACCGCCGCGCACCAGAGGCGGGTAGATTCGCGCGCAATGGGGTCGGCGCTCTTCGCGTCGGCGAGGTCAGCGTGGAAGGCGAGCCACAGCGAGGAACACGCGCCCGCGCTGCCGCCAGTCGCGCCGATGCGCTGCTTGTTAAGGTTCCACTCCTTCGCCTTGCTGCGGACGAACTGGAGCGAGCGAGCGGCGTCGGCGATGGGCCACGCGACGGGCGGTTTCACGCCGGCCCTCTGCGCCTGCGTGCTGTAGCGGTAGTTGATGGAGACGACTGAAATGCCCGCCGCGAGATACTTCTCCAGATTACTCACGCCTTTCTTATCGCCCGCGACCCAACCGCCGCCGTGGATGTGGAAGACGACGGGGGTGGGCTGGTCGGAGCCAGCGCGATAGAAGTCCAGCGCCTGCCGCTCATGCGTGCCGTAGGCGACGTTCGCCTGCGTGGGCGCACGCTGTGGTTCGGCAGGTTTCGCGGCGGATTTGGCCTTGGCATCAGTCTTCGGCGCATCGTCGGCGAAGGCGGGACTGTTGAGCAGACAGATCGAGGCGAGGAGAAGGCTAATTCGTGTCATAGCAGCGAGTTGGGAAAAACTTACTTTTTTAAGCATTCAGCCATAAACTCGAACACTGCCTTCGTGGACAGGTCTTCCGGCGCGCCGAGGTTCTGGTTGATGCGAGTGTGATTTGTCTCCCTCGCGCCGAAGGCCTTGGCCGGGATGCCGGATTCCTTCAGCACGCCTTCGAGCCGCCGGGCTTGCATCGTGTTGTCCGGATGGTCCGCGACGTGGAGAATAAGGAAGGGTGGAATGCCTTTGCCCTTGGCCACGTGAGTGACGGCGGAGTAATCGCGGTGAAGCTCCGCGGTGTTGCCGAACTTGACGCGATGTCCCTGCTTGGGCATCGGGAAGCCATGCACGCGCAACCGCGTCTCGGCGGTCTCAATCATCGCGGGCACGTCGTAAGTATCGCCATCCACGGGGAAGCAGCCCTTGAGCGCGGAGAAAGGCACGCCCTCGGCCTTCAGGTAACGGTCATCAATGCAGATCAGTGCTGCGAGTTGCGCACCGGCGGAGTGGCCGCCGACGATGATGCGGGTCGGGTCGCCGCCGTGTTTGGCGATGTTCGCATGCACCCAGCCGAGGGACTTGGCGATGTCGCGGAAGAGGGTGACCATGTCCACCTCGGGCAGGAGGCGGTAGCCCGTGGAGACGAAGACATAACCCTTGTCCACGAACGCCTGCGGCTTGAGCTGGATGCTGGTCCGGTCCCCCTCCTGCCAGCCGCCTCCGTGAATCCAGAACACCACGGGCAGGCTCTTCGCGTTTGGCGGAGCGTAGATGTCCACCTTCATGCGCGGGTTGACCGGGTCGCCGTATGGAATGTTGGCGGCAGTGGGCTGGAGTTGGGCCAGCGCCGGAGTTAGCGACGCGAGGAGGGCGGCGAGGAAGAGGAGATGTTTCATCGTAACTGATAGAAAATGGCTTTTCTGACGCGAAGGGGAAAAGGGTGGTCTGTGAAAAAACGGGAGGGGGGGCTATTCCTGAAACTTGATTTCCCGCGTGGAGCGCTCCTGTCCGGTGCGCTGTGTGAGTGGACCGTAAAGTTCAGGCCGCCGGGCGCGAATCCAAAGACGGCCGGTCGCGTGCTCCAGCAGGCTCGCGTCCAAGTCTGCCACCACCATCGCATCGGCGGCGGCGGACGTCTCGGCGAGGATCCGGCCATACGGGTCGAGAATCATCGCGTTGCCGGTACGGACTTCATCGTCGTCGATCCCGACGCCGTTGCTGAAAATGAGAAACAGACCGTTGTCGTGCGCGCGGCTCGGCAACCACCGCAGGAGCCAACCCCGCCCCTTATCGCCAAGAAACTCACGTTTAATCGCCGCCGGATCGCGGTGGCGATCAGCCCACACTTGGCGCTCGATCAAACCCATCAGATGGGGATTTCGGCTGCGCACCGCACCGGTTTGGTGGGGCGCAATGAGGATCTCCGCACCGCGCAAAGCCGTCAGGCGGACATTTTCACCGATGTTGCAGTCGTAACAAATCAGAACGCCCACGCGGAACCCGTCCGGCAAATCGAACACCGTGAACTCGCTGCCACTGCTCATCGCGACGTGCTCGAAGGCGTGCAGCTTGCGATGGCGGTGCACCGTGCCGTCGGGCAGCGCTACGACGTAGCTGTTGTAGAACTTTCCGTCGGCGTCCGCTTCAAACCACCCCGCCCCAACAGAGATTCCATGCCGCCGGGCCAGCGCGATCAAACGTTGCGTGCTCGGCCCGGAGGGAATCGGTTCCGCCAGCGCAGCGAGTTGCGCCAAGGTGAGATTGCGCACGAACCAATAACCACTGACGCAGCCCTCGGGGAAAATCACGAGTCGCACCCCTTGATCCGCCGCCCTCGCCGTGAACGCCTCAATCTTCAGGAAATTCGCCGATGGGTCGCCCGGCGCACTTTCAAACTGCACGGAGGCGACTCGGAGTTCACGGGGTGAGGATGACATAGCGGCAGACGACAACTACTGATCTGGAATTGCTTTTTGGACGGGGAGGGAAAACTAGAGAATTGGTTTTTAGTGGGGGTTCTTCAACTCTATATTCACCCAGAATAATCTGTCAATATCCACGGTTACGGTCTTTTGCTAACTGCTTTGGCAAAAATTCACGCTCAGTAAAATGGCGCACCGCGGCTCAATCACTGCCGTCGGTAATTTGACCGAACTCTTAGGGTCGGTCCGGGTCCCATCGGCCCTTTCAAGGCTGTGGGTCATGACCAGTTTCAAACGCTCGATAGAATTTTGCCTGAAGGACTCGGCGAGGAATTGGAGCAGGCCACTTTTCCGAAGTGGAAGCCTATCTGAATTTTTGGAGCAATCGCCCAAAATCGTGTCCCGCATGGCAGTCATCCTCTTGTCGATCGGGCGTTTGTTCGGAGTGTCTGAGCCCGTAGCAACGGAGATTTCCCCGTGCCGTATCTAGGACCACAGAGTCAAGTGCATCGGTTTGGCGAATGTCGGAACGACCGTTTGAATCTTTAATTTCAGGCCGGGGCGGAAACAACCATCGACAGTCACATCCACTGGATGGAAGTTGAGCGATGCCACGGCTCGCAGCGCCTTTGGATCCGGGCAGACTGGCCAAGGCTAGGAACTCTCTGTCGAAGTCAGCCGAAGAGGGTGGATTCCGGGGGATTTATTAGCACTGGAGTTAGCGCTAAACTTCGAAATTTCGCAAAAAACCAAGGAAAACGGGTTGGTGCCAGCGGGAAGAATCGAACTTCCGACCAAGGGCTTATGAGTCCCCTGCTCTACCGCTGAGCTACGCTGGCATGTTAACCCCTCTCAGGAGGCCCTGTTGCATAAAGCTTATAGCCTGTCCGAATCAAGCCTCTTCTGTATCGACTTCGTTTTTCTAATCAAAAATTGCCTGATTTAGGCCCTCGCTCCGCAGGGCTAACTCATCTGATTAGCTCACGCCGACCCGGATCAACCGCATCAGCAAATAAGCCAGAGTTGCAGTCACCGGCAAGGTCAAAACCCAAGCCCAAATAATACGCTCAACGACACTGAAATTAAGTGCATTAAAACGCTTAGCGCAGCCAACTCCCATGATACTAGTGGTGATGGCATGGGTGGTTGAGACTGGCATTCCGAAGTAAGCGGCGACACTCAGCACCGTGGCAGCGGTTGTTTCGGCAGCAAAACCATGGACCGGTTGCAATTTGACCATTTTGTGACCCATCGTCTTGATAATCTTCCAACCACCGGCTGCGGTCCCAGCTGCCATCGTAAGAGCACAGGTCACCTTGATCCAAACGACAATGCCTTCTTTGCCATCGGCACCAATTTCCATCGGTTGCCTTAAAAAGGTGAGCCACTCCGGTAGATCAGCCAAGGTCCCCGCTTTGCCCGCTCCCAACAAGGCCAAGGCGATAATCCCCATGGTTTTCTGAGCATCATTACTGCCATGACTAAACCCCATATAAGCGGCACTCAGGAGTTGCGCCTTACCAAAAACTCGCGTCACCCACTTGGGGGTCCAATTGCGGAGAGAAAAATAAAGAAAAGTCATCAGGAAAAGTCCCACCAACAACCCCATCAAGGGCGAGAGGAACATCGGAATGATAACCTTGTAAAGAAGGCCTTCATATTTGTACCAAGACACTCCTTCCTTAACTTTACTGAAGACAACTACGGACAAATTATTTCCAGCGGCAGCAATACCCGCCCCCAAAAGGCCACCAATCAAGGCGTGGCTCGAACTGGAGGGAAGCCCAAACCACCAAGTCACGAGGTTCCACACGATGGCCCCGCTCAGAGCGCAAATAAGCATCTGAGTCGAGAGTGCCGATGGAATTAGCTTCGGATCGAGTAAGCCAGAGCTAATGGTCTTAGCCACAGCTGTCCCATACAAAGCACCGATTAAGTTTGTGACCGCGGCCAAGAGAATCGCCAATCGGGGGGTTAATACCTTGGTTGAAACCACCGTCGCAATCGAGTTGGCTGTATCATGGAATCCATTGATGTATTCAAACACCAAGGCCACCATAATGACCGTAAACAAAAGGGTCATGGCGCTGTAAAATTAGGAATTCTTAAGAACGATCTGAACAATCACGTTGCCGGCGTCGCGGCAGCGGTCGATGACTTTTTCTAAAAGGTCATAGAGATCCTTGAGTGCAACCACGGTCACAGCGTCGTGTTTTGCATTGTAAAGTTCCCCCAGCAGTTGGGTCATCTGCTTGTCTGCTTGGCCTTCAAAATATTGCAGCTTGTCGTTCTTCTCCTTGACTTTCGGTAAGTCAGGCGAGTGACGCAATTCTTGAACCATTGTGAGCAGGGTTTCCATCGACTGCTGAAGGAGTTCTGCCTGACGTTTAAAATTGGATGCCTGCACTCTCTCAGGACAAATCAGAAAGCGCTCGGTAAACTTTTCCAATGTCTTCGGAATTTTATAAAGTGCCTTGGCCAAGCTATCAATGTCTTCGCGCTCGAGAGGCGTGACAAAGGTGGTGATCAGTCGTTCCTGCAATTCTTCGGTGATGCGCTTATCTTTGCGTCGAACCGTGGCAAATTGGTCTAAAGCCGATACCCTGGGACTCGAGAGTGTCTTAACAAAAATCTGCACACTTTCATTACCTTCTTTGGCGCTCTGCTCCAGAAGGTCGAAGAAGATATCGCCGCCCCCCACTAGTTTTTGAAATGAGAACATAATATTATAAAAATGCAGTTAAGTGTCGAATTAAAGTCTTTCAGGTTACGGAATTGAAATAATATGAAGGGTTCAATAATTAATCTGAGCCTGAACGCTGATTCGATCTGCACTCTCAGAGTTTAAATAGGGGGCGATTTTGGTGTTGGTCCGCTCAAAAGTGCGGGTGTATTGGACGGTAAATTCGACCGCCGGCCATGGGGCCCATTCGATCCCAAAATCTAATTCATTCACGCGCTCGGAGGGCGCATTAATCGCAAACTTGCGACCGCCTTGGTACGACTGCCAGCGAAGAAATGGAAACCAAGCACCTAAACGATTATCGTCCTTGTAGGAAAGTTGAACATACCCGCCATTGAGACTTCCTGCGGAAATCGTCCGACGATCACTCGAAAGCTCAGGGCCAATTCCAAAGTTCCATTCCGCCTCGACCCCAAAGGGCTGAGGATACCATACCGCACTCACTCCCGCCCGTTGGTCTGCGGTTCCATCAGGCCGAGCAAGAGGGGTTATCGCGGAAGCCCCAGAGCCGATGGTTTGACTTGATGTGACAAATCGACCCGAATAGGCTTGAACACCCGTCTCGAAAAATTGCCCGTTCGGCAATTGAAATGGGTAGCTAGCGCGGGCCACAAAATGGGGGTCGCCGTTGAAATCAAGGCGATTGAGACCTTGCCCAGAATAAGCTCCCAAACCTAGCACTCCATAGTCACCTGAACCCTTGAGCCCCAGCTTCACGAGGTCTGCATACCGCTTACGGATAGCATCCGGAGCCCAATAGAAAAAGGCTCCAATATCTCGTTCCCCTTCCGCCACACTATTGATGGCGTCCGGTCGTTCTAAGGGAGCTCGATTGGCTGAAGATTGCAAATTAGACCAACCGAAGGGCACCTTGGATTGCCCGATCCGAATCCGGTATTCTTTGTCAGTATCAAAGGATATATCGCCGTATAGATCCCGCAATTGCACCGAAAAGTCCCCAGAAGTTGGCGATCCATTCAGATCCGGTTGGATATAAAGAAGTAAATGTTCTGAAACATCGCCGCTCAAGACCACTCGGGCCCGTCGAATATAAAAAGAAGAATTCTCCGCAACAGAACGATCATTTGGAACCATTAAATCGGCGCCGTCCTGACTCAGAATGGAGGTGTAACGAAACTGGGTGTAACCTTTAACTCCCAAGCGTTCATACCATTTGGATTTTAGTATCTTGCTAAAGGAATCGGTCGTCAAAGGTGCCGCCGATTTAACCGAGCCTTGAGCCGATTCTGCTGCCTTCGGGGGAACGGTTACCGATCCGTTCGTCTTGGATTCGACCACCGGCAAGGCCACCACGGTTTTTGGGGAACTAGCGGCAGACTCGTCGGCAACTGCAGCAACCATTTCATCATATTCTTGCTGCGAAATAGACCCACGATCCTTCAGCACTCTCAATAACTTCAGCATCACCGGCCCTGCGGCTTCGACCGAACTAAAGGGCGTAGCGCCGCTCACTCCCAAAAGAAAACACAGCCCTAAGATTTTGTGAACTCGCATCAAAAAGTAGCCTCAAAGCAGGTTTTGTTTGCACCTGCTAATTCCTACTTTTTAGACTCTGTGTGACGCAAAAGCGTCAAAACTGTGACAGTTAGGTTACGTTAAGTTCTTAAAGATGACTTTTCGTCGTTTTTTATTAAGTAGAAAACTTAACGAAAAGCTTCCGGGATGGTCTCAGGAACTCCAACGGTTCGACGATAATCAAGAATAATCCGGACGGCTTCCTCGGGTGTCTCCACGACCTTCATTAGATCCATGTCCCCTGCTGAGATCATCCCAGAAGATCCCAAGGTATCTCGCGACCAATCCAACAATCCCTGCCAATAAGAGCGTCCGAATAAAATCAACGGAAACGCAGGAATTCGCCCCGTTTGAATGAGCGTTACGACTTCAAAGAGCTCATCCAAAGTACCGAAGCCGCCTGGCATATACACAAAACCCATACTGTATTTTACCAAGCAAACCTTCCGACTGAAAAAATAATGAAAGTTCACCGACAAGTTTGAGTAGGGATTGCTCACTTGCTCAAAGGGCAATTCAATATTTAACCCGACACTCCTGCCTTTTCCTTGCGAGGCTCCTTTGTTGGCGGCTTCCATGATCCCAAGCCCTCCACCGGTCAAAACCGTAAACTTTTCTTTGGCAAGGCTTTTGGCGATCTCCACAGCCGCTTTGTAATTTGGGTCCGATGGTTTGGTCCGCGCGGATCCAAAAATGGTGACCGCTGCTTCAATTCGCGACAGTTTGTCGAAGGAATCAACAAATTCCGCCATAATTTTTAGGACGCGCCAAGGGTCTTCTACCCCGCGTTGCTCTCGTATACTTTTCATCGGGTTAAAAATGAGCCTACGGAAATCTCAAATTGAATCGAGTTTTTGCTTTTCTACTAACGCGAGATAACTGCGAACCGCGTCACGGGCTTGAACCAGTAAGTCTCCATCCTCAATCAAATCACCGAATCGCAATCCAGATAGACCGCTCTGGGCTTGCCCTATTAATTCCCCGGGACCACGTAATTTAAAGTCCGCTTCGGCCAAAGCAAAACCGTCGTCTGTTCCTGCTAAAATTTCCAGTCGTTTTTGACCTAGCTCGGTTGCCTCGCCCGATACAAGAATACAATGCGACTCGGCGGTGCCACGTCCAATGCGACCTCTTAGTTGGTGCAACTGCGCTAATCCAAACTGCCCCGCATTTTCGATGAGCATCACGGTTGCTTCAGGAACATCTACCCCAACCTCAATCAGAGAGGTGGCAACCAAAACTTGGACAAGACCCGATCGAAAGGCATCCATTGTCGATTGCTTTTCCACTCCAGTCATTCGCCCGTGAAGGCTCGCGACTCGATACGGTTGCAGGGCTTGTGCTATCCGTGGATAAGCCGTTTCTACGGATTTAATATCCTCCTCCCCCGAATCTGAAACCCTCGGATACACCACATAAACCCGGTGACCTAGGGCAATCTCGCGTCGGACAAATTCCCAAATTTTCGGCAGAGCTTCCGGTGTTCGCAGATGGGTTCTAATCCGGCTTCGTCCGGGTGGTTTTCCATCTAAAATACTCACGTCTAAATCGCCGTAAAGGGTGAGGCCTAGTGTCCGCGGAATGGGGGTGGCGGTCATCACTAAGAGATGGGGGTAATGTCCCTTTTTCAGTAATTTTTCCCGCTGCGAAACCCCAAAACGATGCTGTTCATCAATCACCACCAAGCCGAGTCGTTCAGGGGCAAAACTATTTTCAATGAGGGCATGGGTTCCCACCGTTACTTGAGGGCCTTCAGAAAATAAAGGGACTAACCCTGAAGATTTCATCGATCCGGTGCGAATCGCCACTTCGATTCCCAATGGACTAAACCATCGCTCAAACACCCGGTGCAACTGCCCCGCCAAAATCTCTGTGGGGGCCATTACGGCCACGTGGTAACCGCTTTCTAAAGCCATTAAGGCGGCACTAGCTGCGACGAAAGTCTTGCCCGCCCCAACATCGCCTTGCAGCAATCGCCGCATGGGCACCGCTCCGCCCATATCCCCCCTGATTTCCCGCAGAACACGCTGCTGGGCTGCCGTGGGTTGAAATCCAAGTGAAGCCAGAAATAGCCGCATGAGTCGATTGTCACCACCACAGGGCAAGGCCTTGGTATTACGTTCTAAGTTTTGTCGCCGCCGCTGGAGCACCCGTTGTAACTCAATGAATTCATCTAAGGCAAAGCGTTGACGAGCCAACTCCACGTCGCCCATCTGGTTAGGGAAGTGCAAATCGACTAAGGCCTTGGCCCGACTCGGCCAAGGGGGAGCCAATCCCTCCGGCAGGGTGGCCACTAAATCAGGTGAAGGAACGGGCAATAAATCACCCCACTGCCGCAGCACAGACCAAGCAATCCAACGCCGGGTGCGCTGCCCTAGTCCTTCAGTTAATGAATAGATCGGCACGATCCGGCCGACGTGGACCGACTGTTCCTCAGCTGCAATGCCGCCGCCCGACTCTCTCTCACTTAAACTGGAAAGACGCTCTGTCTCTGGGTGATCCATCGTCGCCGGTTGCAACGACTTGATTTTGCCGTAGATCACCAACTCATCGCCCACCCTGAAAAGGCGCTCCAGATGCGGCATATTCCACCAACGGCAATGCAGCCGAGCGGTGCCATCGTCTAAGATAAATTCGTAAACTGATTTTCCACTTTGTTGGAATTTTTTGACTCCAGCCGCCACTATCCTGCCCAGCACAGCCCCGCGAACGCCTTCCTCCAAATCCCTGACTTTACAAAAGGATCGGCGATCTTCATGCCGCCTCGGGGCATCGAACAATAAATCACCCAGTGTCCTCAGGCCCAACCGTTCCAACAAGCGTTCACGAGCTGGTCCGACCCCGGTCACCCTCGAGACAGGCGAATCGAGGGTCGGAAGGGATAAAATCTTCGGAGCCTCTGACATAGTCCTAAATTACCAATGTTCTTTAGTGCTCCAAGGAGTGCAGTCAGCAGATCAATCCTCGGCCGAAGGGATCTTTTCGGTTATCTGAAATGCCTCGACGGACAAATCTTCCTCGTTTCCTAATGCTCGATCAAGGGCATCACGAGCCAAATCAGCCGACGACGAGCGAGGTTCTTGAGTCGACTCAAGTGGCGGGTCAACCACCGTTGCGGCGACCTCTTCTAGCGGTGCTGCCCCAATTAAAATTTCGCCGAAATCATCTCCCTGGATAACGGTCAGGTGGTGGAGTCGGGTCAGTTCTAAGACCGCCAGAAAAGTGACCACCACTTCGGTGCGCGTTCTTGCAGCGGCAAACAATTCACTAAAATGGAAAGTGCCCCTTTGCAGAATCAGGTCCCGCAAGAAGGCCATTTTTTCGGACACCGTGTAGGGATCCTCTTGAATCTCTTGCGAATAGCCTTGGGCGGCGACCCGTTTTAAAATCGAATTAACCGCTTCGATGAGATCAAAGACCGAAGCCGTGGTGCGCCGAATTGGGGTCGGCTGATCGAAGTCCAAAGGCGCTGGGCGACGCTCATAAATCAATTCCATCTCCCCTTCCCTCACCTGCAAAAGCGCCGCTGCATCCTTGAATCTCTTGTATTCAACTAAGCGCCGGATCAGCTCAAAGCGGGGGTCCTCGTCATCCTCATCCACTGATTCTAATTCCGGCTTCTTGTCGGCCGGCAATAACTCTCGGCTTTTAATGTAAATCAGAGTAGCCGCCATCACCAAAAAATCTCCCGCCACCTCAAGATCGAGCTCCCGCATCTGATCAATGTAGGCCACAAATTCAGAGGCAATCCGGGTCAGATTAACCTGATAAATATCAACCTCTTGCTTCTTTACTAAGTGAAGAAGGAGATCCAATGGACCTTCAAAAACATCAAATTGAACGCGGTATTCGTTCACAAAACCTAAAGGGATTTGGCGCCATCGCTCTCGCGCTTTCTGGTTCGATTGCGCCTCTGGAATTTCAAGCAGTTCGGTTGGAATCGGATCCGGTAAGCTCATCGTCAAAACTAAAAATAAAATTAGCGAACTAGCAGTGCGCAGCGTCCAGCACCGATCTTTTGACTGAAGCGCGCGGTCACCACCTCCAAAATCCAAGTCTCCAACCGACGGCATTCCTCGCACCAGTGCTTGCGCCCGGTCAGTTGCTTGACGCACTCCCTTAATCCGGAGAATTCAACCGCTTCAGGACCGGCGGCAATCGCTTCATCTAGTCTCGCTCGAAGCCGACGCTGAAATTCTAATTCCCCGAGCGACTTAGACTCAGCAGCTATAGTCTGCAAATCTGTCTTCCATACCTTGGTTATCGGCTTGGCTTGCGGGTGGGTTTCAGTGGGAGAGGGCAAATTGGGCCCCGGCTTGGTTTGATCCTTTTGCGGGACAGTTCCCCCTTCAGTCGTCGCGGGGTCAAAGCTGGAAATCACGGCAGTCAGACCCAAGCCAGCTAGAACCCGAGCCAAAGCATCCGAAAAT
This sequence comes from Akkermansia muciniphila, assembly GCA_945898055.1. GTDB lineage: Bacteria > Verrucomicrobiota > Verrucomicrobiia > Limisphaerales > UBA9464 > SXXZ01. Next base: position 19,926 of record CAMDGV010000040.1, read on the forward strand.
TCAGCGGTAGTGACCTGGTTTTGTCCTAGTTCATCCTTAAAATAGTGTAGAATGCCCGCCGCCGCCTGTTTTAACCAATCTGGATCTAACTCCGTGGCTGCAGCGCCTGCCAACTCGACGGTCAATTGATCGACGGAACAGGGAATAAAGCCGCCGTCTAGCTTGGCCACCAATAGAAATTCGTTCACTAGGGCAATCATTTCTTCCGAGCTCCTTTCTCAGAGAACTCAACGTCCCCCTCATCCAACAATTCCATTTGACGCCTATCGTCAGGCGGCAACGCTTCCAAACGCACAACCTCGGCAACGAAGTCTTTAGCTTCCTCAAAACTTCGGTAAATACTCGCAAACCGGACGTAGGCTACTTGGTCCATCGAACGTAGTTCTCGCATCACCCGCTCTCCAATAACTGTACTGGCCGCCTCTCGCTCACAGCTGGCGGCGAGGTATTCCTCAACTCGATCCACTGCCGAGGTAATTGAGTCTTCGGAAACTGGCCGCTTTTGACACGCCCGCTTCAGGCTAGTTACTAATTTATCCTTCGAAAAATCCTCCCGCCGACCGTCCCTCTTTATCACCATCATTGGCTCGTACTCAATTTGCTCATAGGTCGTAAACCGATGAGCGCACTGCGTACACTCGCGACGGCGGCGAATCGTTGCCCCTTCCTTGGAAGAACGAGAATCGATGACCTTGTCATCTTGGCATAAGCATTTTGGGCACCGCATAATTGAATCAACCAACAGCCGGCTGTGTTACTGGTCCAATTAGACCACTACAGGTTGTGTCGTCAAACGGATTGCCTCTAAACTTGCTCACAATTTGTTTTTGGACTGAGAGCGTACGCCGAACAGCCTCGCTCTGTCTTTTCGTCACAGGGGGAAATTCTGGGTCGGAAGACGAAAGACCAAGCGAAAGGGCGGCCGAACGAGCAGCGATCATTTCAAAAGAGAACGCCAAGAACGCCAAGAACGCCGAGAACGGCAATTTCTTGCACCTAAGCAGGATGCTGTGACTTAAATGATTGCGTTTTGACTCCCCTCGACGTCCAACAACTGGCATTTATCGGGGGTGGAAATTTCTCATGATGAACATTGGTCGGTCTTTGTGCTCCGAAACCCTGCGGGTCGCTGCTTTGTCGGACACACCGGTGACCTTGCAAAACTGATGACCACAGCCGACGTCGAGGTTGCTCGCTGGACAGGTCAACCTGGGCCTTGGCTTTTAGTTTGGCAGCACGATGGACTTGCCGAGGCGGCCGCTCGAAAATACGAGACCAGCCTTAAGAAAGATAAAGAAACACCTCGTTTCTATGCGCGAACAGCCCTTACCCCGCTTGATGTTGTCTGAGTTATGTTTCGACCGAGCGGCAGCCTGCCTCAATCGAGGCAAACTAACCGGGTTCGGGGTGTCCTCTCAACCGACTGATAATTTCAGGGCAGTTCAATAAAATCTGAACTCACCCTCAGCCCTCGTTCATCGAGCATAGCAATATAAGCAGTCAATGGTCGTAACTGAGGAAGTTGTGCCATGATCGACCGTCCTTTCAACTGAGCGGGTTCACTCGACCATCGACGCTTATTCCAAGGCCCTGTGTCGGCTGTATAGCAGAGGGTAGCTTGTTTCAGTGATTTCGCTGAGACGATCTGAACCTGAACCGTGGAGCCCTTTAACACCAATGCAGAGGGATTAAGTAAGGGCGGAGAGTGCTGCAAGACCTGATCGACAAAGGCATCGACTTCATTAAACGACCAAATATGGCCGTGGGGCAGGTTAGTCACGATCGATAAATGACGCAGATTTTGCGGAACTAAGCGGTAAGACTTTTGATAACTATCCAGTGGGTAAGCGAAGTCGGCGGTACCATTAAGAAAAAGCATAGGGCACCGCACCGCAGCGAGATAGTGACTAGGATCAAATAAGCGCAACCAACGCTCGCGAGCTTCAGGAGTCATTGCCGCCAGCGAACTGTTTTTCCAAACACTGTTGTCACCTAAAAAACCACATCCATAAACCGGTACCGCGACCTTAAAACGAGAGTCGAGAGCGGCCACGAGACACGTCAGATATCCGCCCCAACTAATGCCAGTTAGACCGATCCGGTCTGGGTCAACTTCGGGGAAAGATCGAAGCAAGGAATGCCCGAGAATGACATTGGCAACGGCGTGATAGCTCCACATTTCTTGCGCTTCAGTCTCAATAAAATTGCGGAACTTAGTTGGGTCCGTTTGGTCTGGTCCACCTTCTGGGAGGCGTCCATTGGGACCATTGCCCGCTAAATCCATGGCGAGGGCGACATAACCACGTTGAGCCCAGTGTTCGGCCCAGTCTTGGAAGGCTTTGCCTCCACCCCCATGGACAAGCACCATTGCCGGCAACTTTTTGCTCTCCGAGTGCGCTGGTCGACCAATGTAAGCGAAGACCCGCGTTGGTTTCCCTTGAAAGGCGGGGCCTTCGTAATAAAGCTCCTGCACTAACCCCGTGCGCTTGCCTTGTTGAAAAGAAGGCACTTTCTGCAAAGAAGCGTTACTCCAAGGCCCTGTTGAGGGCAGAGTTCTGGGGGTGGACGTGCAAGCGACCCAGAGGAGAGGGAAACACCAACCGATGATAACGCGTTTAAACATAAAAAGGCAGTGAAGAGCGTTAGAATGAAGATAGGCCGTGGCCTCGGCGACTTAAAAAACAAGGGGTGGGCAGATCAGCCGATATCCCTCTTTTTAACTAGGAATATCCGTTTGGGTCAACCCCTGCGCTGCGGTCAGCGATAGGGCAGGAACATTGAAACTTCGTCTTTGGTTAAATCTTTTCCCGCTATGCCCCCCGTTGTTTTCGAATTTGAATTTACTTTTCAAGACGGTACCCTTCAACGACTGGTAATTGAGGTCGATAAGGGCACCTTTTTGCAAGCAGCCAAGGCCTCGGCAGCGACCGCGCCGGACTGGACTCGATTGGAGTTTCACCAGTGCACTCATTGTCCCTTTAACCCGAAAGACAAGCCTCATTGCCCCGTGGCATTAAACCTTTCATACCTTGCCTCGCACTTTAGCAACCGAAAGTCCTTTGAAAAAGTCTCAGTGCGCTTAAAAACTGAGGAACGTTGGTATGGTAAATCGACCGATTTGCAGACGGCTTTGCAAAGTGTTTTTGGCCTGAGTATGGCGACCAGTGAGTGTCCGCACTTCGATTTTTATCGTGCGCTGGCGAGGTTTCACCTTCCCTTCGCCACCTTCACAGAAACATCGGTTCGCATTTTCTCTTTCTATTTAATGCAGCAATTCTTTGAAGCTTGGAAGGACGGCTCACCCTCGACCACCGTCCCTGTTGATTTGAACGGACTGACAACGATCCACGAGAACCTTTCCAAGGTGAACTCAGGAATGATCCGTCGTATTCGGTCAATTGGACACGGCGACGCCGGCCAAAACGCACTGGTGATTCTCGACAACTTCGCCGCCCTGTTACCCTTAGAGATCGAAATGGGACTCAAGGAAATCGAAGTGCTGTTTAAGTTAAAAAAACATCAACTTTAAGAGCTTTAAATCACTAAAAAGCCTCCAAGTTCTCGAGAATTTGATCGACGGATTCATCCGGTTTTTTAAGGACTAGCTTGCACATACCTCGTAAGCCGCTAAACCAACGCCCACGCTTACATGCAAGATCTGTTCGTCGCCCGCATCGCTTCCGAACTCCAAATCTCCCCAGCCAAGGTTGCCGCTACCGCGCGCCTCCTAGCAGAAGGAGCCACGGTCCCCTTTATTTCCCGCTACCGCAAGGAGGTCACCGGTAGTCTTGATGAAGTGGCTGTCACAAGTATTCGCGACCGGATGGCTCAATTGGTGGAACTTGAGCAACGACGTGAATCGATTATAAAGTCGTTGTCGGAACGCGATTTGCTTTCCGATGCCTTAAAAATCTCCATCGGTGGCGCAGAAACCCTTTCGGTATTAGAAGATCTCTATGCGCCCTACCGACCGAAACGTCGTACCCGCGCTACCATTGCCAAGGAAGCTGGTTTAGAACCCTTGGCACTGCTGATTTTCGACGAACAAGCGACGCTTGATCCCTTGGCTGCAGCGGTTGCTTTTGTGGATCCTGCGAAACAGATCGTTGATGTGACCGCGGCATTGGCTGGGGCACGGGACATTCTAGCTGAGCGATTTAGTGATGATGCGACGGTCCGTGCTCGCCTCAGAGAATTATCGTGGTGCAGCGGGAGTGTTCGCTCCCGAGTGTTACTCGGTAAAGAGTCTGAAGGAGCGAAATTCAAAGATTATTTCGACTGGACAGAGCCCGTGGGGAAAATCCCCAGCCATCGACTATTAGCCATCCGCCGGGGCGAAGAGGAAGGATTCTTAATGATGCGAATCCAGCCGCCAGAAGAGGAAGCTATCGCTATTTTATTCAGCTTATTTCTGAAGGCCCGAGAAACCCCAGCAGCGGAGCAGGTGCGATTGGCTGCGATCGACAGCTACAAGCGTCTGGTCGGATTTTCCATTGAGGCTGAACTTCGTTTGGCCACCAAAAAAAAGGCAGATGAAGAGGCTATTCGTGTCTTTTCGGGTAATCTGCGCGAACTCCTTTTGGCTTCTGCTCTGGGTGAAAAATGTGTTTTAGCCTTGGATCCAGGGTTCCGCACCGGTTGTAAAACAGTCGTTTTGGATCGGCAAGGAAAGCTACTCCATCACGATGTCCTTTATCCCACGGCCGGCAGTGCGGGCCAACTGAAAGACGCCGCCGAGGCCATCCATGGGTTGGTGCAGAAGCACGGCATCGAGGCCATCGCAATTGGCAACGGAACCGCCGGCCGCGAGGCTGAGCAATTTATCCGCAGTCTCAAACTACCACCTTCGATTGCCATCGTTATGGTCAATGAAAGTGGCGCTTCAATTTACTCAGCAAGCGATGTCGCTCGGGAAGAATTTCCCAACGAAGACCTGACCGTTCGCGGAGCGGTGAGTATCGGTCGTCGCCTCATGGATCCGTTGGCTGAATTGGTGAAATTAGATCCGAAGTCGATCGGGGTAGGACAGTACCAGCATGATGTGGATCCTGCGGCCTTGCAGCGCGGATTGGACGATGTGGTGGTGTCGTGTGTGAACCGAGTGGGCGTGGAACTAAACACCGCCAGCAAACAGTTGCTAAGCTATGTCTCCGGCCTTGGATCCACCTTGGCCGCCAACATTGTGACTCATCGCAACCAAAACGGCCCGTTTAAGACACGCCAAGCTCTGCTTCAAGTTCCCCGGTTAGGCCCAAAAGCCTTTGAACAATGTGCGGGATTTCTAAGAATCCGTGATGCTGTGAATCCACTCGATTCAAGTGCCGTTCATCCAGAGCGCTATGGTTTAGTTGACGCCATGGCACGAGATACTGGGTGCAGTGTGGCCGATTTAGTTCGGGATGGAGGCCTTCGGTCGCGTGTTCAGTTGGCAAAATATGTCACCGAATCGGTGGGCCTCCCGACATTGAAGGATATTGTCGACGAATTAGCTCGGCCGGGACGCGATCCCCGGGAAAAGTTCGAAGCTTTTACCTTCCAACAAGGTGTTTCTAAAATGGAAGACTTACAGCCGGGCATGAAGTTGCCGGGCATTGTGACCAATGTAACCGCGTTTGGCGCATTTGTGGATATTGGAGTGCATCAGGATGGATTGGTGCACGTAAGTCAACTGGCTGATCGCTTTGTAAAAGAAGCGGCTGAGGTGGTGAAAGTGGGGCAGAAAGTCCACGTGACAGTGACCGAACTCGATCTACCTCGAAAACGAATTGCACTGTCGATGAAAGCAAATCCGCAAATAGGGGCTCCGAAAGATGGAAGAACCTCACCGACGGGTCCACGTCCCTTGGCGACAGATCCGCGATCAGGGCCCAGGCCCAACGCTAGACCGACCTTCAATCCTGCAGCAGGAAGTTGGAGTGCCTTAGGCGACGCCTTTGATCGAGCAAAGAAATAAGGGCGCCGGAATCAGACTTTTCGGTTATCAATCTCACTTTTAATCGCACTTTCAGCTTGGAGGTTTCAACCCAGACCTTGGAAGCTTACCTATGGACCTGCATTTACGAGATAAAGTTGTTTTGATCAGTGGCGCCACCAAAGGGATCGGGGCCGCCACCGCCCGCGCCTTTGCGGCAGAGGGTGCTCGAGTAGCAATCCTCGGACGCGACCTGATCGCGGGCAGGCGTTTGACCGCCGAGTTAGCTGGGTCGATTTTTGTGGCGGCGGATTTAGTCAGCGAGACTGACTGCCAGCGGGCTGTACAGGAAACCTTTGATTCATTAGGGAAAATCGACGTTTTAGTCAACAATGCTGGGGTCAACGACAGCGTTCCTCTCACCGCCGCACCTGCCGACTTTTTGGGATCTCTGCAGCGTAACTTACTGCACGTTTTTTCTCTCACCCACCATGCCCAAAAGCATTTAGTGGCAAGCCGCGGTGCCGTGGTGAATGTGACGTCGAAGGTCGCTTGGACCGGCCAAGGCGGAACCTCTGGCTATGCGGCAGCGAAGGGCGCGATCAATGCGCTCACCCGAGAGTGGGCCGTGGCCTTAGGACGGGAGGGGGTTCGGGTGAACTGCGTGGTGCCATCCGAATGCGAATCTGATCAGTACGATCGTTGGTTTCAGTCTCAACCCGACCCCAGCGCGGCCCGAGCACGCGTGGAACAACTCGTCCCCTTCGGAAACCGATTAACCCGCTCGGAAGAACTCGCCGATAGCATTGTCTGGCTGTCGTCAAATCGTGCGAGCCATGTCACTGGCCAATTTCTCTTTGTCGACGGCGGCTACACGCACCTCGATCGTGCACTCACCTCGGCCCATCGTTGGTAGGTCAACCGACGCTTGGCTTCCTTCGAGTCCTGAGTCGTCAAAGGATAACCAGGAAGTGAGGGGACAAATCGCCAACTTCTCTCTACCCTCAAGCGGTGGCTGAGTCTGATTTTTTTCAAGGTGATGGTTCGAGTGCCCCGCCTCCTGCAGTGCTAGGGACGAATGAAGTTTCTCGCACCACCATTCCTTTGGCGGCGCGGATGCGACCGCGTGGTTTGGATGATTATGTAGGTCAAAGTCATATTTTAGGCCCAGGCCAGTTATTACGTCGAGCGATTGAGGCCGACCGAGTTCAGTCGGTTATTTTTTTTGGCCCACCCGGTACAGGGAAAACCTCGCTCGCGCAGATTATTGCGGCTCGGAGCCGTTCACATTTTGAGCGATTAAACGCCGTGGAATCCAATGTTGCCGAACTGCGCCGCGTGTTGCAGGGCGCTGCAAATCGACTTAGAAATACCGGCCAACCTACCTTACTGTTCATCGACGAGATCCATCGATTTAACAAGGCACAGCAAGATTCTCTCTTACCCGATGTCGAGAGCGGGGTCGTCAAGTTGATTGGAGCCACGACCCATAATCCGTTTTTCTTTGTTAATTCACCTTTAGTTTCTCGGTCGCAAGTTTTCGAATTGCAACCGCTATCGGTCGATGATCTTGCATCGCTTTTGCGACGGGCTCTATTGGACCGAGAGCAAGGGTTAGGATTCCTGCGGATCAGCGTCACCAATGAGGCGCTCCAGCATCTGGCCACGGTGGCCGATGGCGACGCTCGAAAGGCCCTCAGTTCCTTAGAAGTGGCCGCCTTGACCACCGATGCTGGGCCTGATGGGACAGTGCTGATTGACTTAACGATTGCCGAGCAGTGTATCCAAAAAAAGGCAATCGTCTATGATGGCGATGGCGACGCTCATTACGACACCATTAGCGCATTTATTAAGGCGATGCGTGGCAGTGATCCCGATGCGACTTTATATTGGTTAGCCAAGATGATTCATGCTGGGGAAGATCCTCGCTTTATTGCTCGGCGGATTATTATTCAAGCTGCTGAGGACGTCGGCTTAGCGGACCCAATGGCCTTAGTGTTGGCCACATCTGCCTGCGAAGCGGCGGAACTGATTGGATGGCCGGAAGCCCGTATCCCGATCGCTGAGGCAGCACTTTATGTGGCCACTGCAAATAAAAGTAATTCGGTCATCAAAGCAATTGATGCAGCCTTGGACGATGTTCGATCTGGGCGCACCCTTGCTGTTCCCACCCGACTTCGTGACGGTCATTATGCGGGCGCAAAGCACTTGGGGCATGGGGTGGGTTACCAATATGCCCATGACCATCCCGGCCACTTTGTTCCAGAAAACTATTTAGGAGCCGAACGTCGATTTTATCACCCAACCGAGCAGGGAACAGAAAAGAAAATTAAAGAGCGAGTAGATCGCTGGCGCGCTTGGATCCTTGAAGCCAAAGCGAAAGCGGACAAATCAACTCAGTGACTCGGTTTTCCTCCGAGTCTTTGAACTCCCCGGCGGCGCGTTAAGACTCGGAGGGGTCTGACCACCGTTGAAGATCGCGCCGATCGCGCTTGGTTGGGCGCCCTTCGCCGGGAAGACGGTACCCTATCGCCTTTTTTCTCTCCGCTCGACGACTCAATTCCTCCGGCGGCGTGGCATCTTCGGCAAACTCAGGTACTTGCTTGGCACTGACCCGCGCGGGTGGAAAACCAAGGATGCGATAGGTTCGGGTGATATCGCCCGTTCGTGCAGCAATGCTCTGACCAAGACGAACTTCGTAAGCAGGTTTAGTGACGACCCCGTCGACGGTGACATGCCCCTCACGAATTTCATTAATCGCCAATGTCCGAGTTCGATAGAGCCGAACCCCCCACAGCCATTGGTCAAGACGCATAGAAAGAGAGTAACGCTCAACCAATGCCGAGGCGATTACGGAGAGTTAATTTCCATTTAAGTGAACTTTTTCTTGCACCGTTTTTTCCCTAGCGTATAGGAAACGGCCTCTCGGGCGTGCTTAGCTCAGCGGTAGAGCACTTCCTTCACACGGAAGGGGTCGTAGGTTCAAACCCTACAGCGCGCACCATCTCTGGATCCTCTCTCCAGACTTCATTTCTCCAGAACTCATAAGCGCCCTAACGCCCTCAATCGAGTTTTCCTCGGTCGGATCTAGGCAAGCCAGTTGATCTGAGCCTCGAAAAAGCGTCCGCCCTGCTTACTCTTCTAAGGTTTTGCCCATCCCTGCTTTCCCCTGCCCTTTCGAGCTCTTTTGCAGTGTGAAGGACCGGTCGAGAAAGAAATTTTGCCCTGGCGATTGGTGATTTTGATCAGCATTCGACCGTCGAAATGCGAGTGCCTTGGGGATTCGACGGAAGATTTCGCCGAGCACGTAAAAATCCCTGAGAACAAAGTTCCAGCGCCGCGACAACACATTATTGACCACGACTGCAGGCCACACCAGCAGGCTTAGGGGCAACATTCTGAGGGAAAAATATTTCAACGCAATAATCGTGAGACTTGCTCGCTGCGAAAGATATCGGCGTTCGCTTACTTTGACGTTGAGCTCGGATAATGTCTGGTTATTGGAAGCATTCACTGCGTGATGAATGCGGGCTTGGGGAACGGTCACCGCCTTCCAGCCTTGTTGCCAAGCTCGGATGAACAAGTCGATGTCTTCGTGATCAAGAAAAAATTGAGTATCCCACCCACCCAGATCTCGAAAAATTGCCCGGTGAATCAGGAAAGCACCCGCACAGGGAAAAGGAGTAAATTCACCTGCAGGAAGACACACTTCAAAATCAGCCGACCGTCGGGGATGTGGCGAGTTAATCGCCCATTTAACCCTCTTGAAACGAGTCGCCCCGTGAAGAAAAGCCCCCGTATCATACTGGAAATGCCAACCGTCTGCCGCCGCAATTCGCTTCTGTAAATCGATACGCTCCGCCAACAATCGCAGGCAATCAGGTTCAAACCACATGTCCTCATTGCAGAAAAAAAGAAGTTCGGAGCAGGCTAGCTCGGCACCGACTTGATATCCGCAAACTAATCCCGTCTGCGGCGGTTCCTGCACCACTCGGACCTCTGTATACTTGGCCAGAATAGCGGCGGACGCATCCGTACTCAATCGGTCAACGACTAGAATCTCGAGCTGCACTCCACGTTGTTGGCGGAGAGAGTCGAGTAACCGAGGGAGGAAACGAGCCCCGTTAAAATTGGAAATAATGACCGAGATATGCACACGTTTAAGCGAGAAAATAAAAGTAAACTCACCGCCATGACGGTGGAAGACCTTCCCTAATTTCAATATTTTTGAAGGTTGTCGGGATGGCCGGTCCTTGACCGCGCACCCAATCGACCATTCGCGCCAAACCGTCTGTTAATTGAATTTCAGGTTGGGGCCGAAAGACCGAACGAAAAGCTGTATGATCGCTAATGGCATGGAGGACCTCGGATCGAGCCTGAAGATGTTTGATTTCGGCAGGAACAGCGAAAGCGGCCGCCACAAGATGAGCGAGATCAAGAACGGTCGACTTTTGATCTGACCCAATATTAAAAGTGCGACCGGCCGAAACGGGAATCTGCGGTGCCAATGCGATGTAGGGGGCGACATCGGCGATATGGGTGAAAGCGCGGGTTTGTAACCCATCACCAAAAACGGTCATGGGCTGGCCTTGGAGAAGTTGATTCATAAAAATCCCCACCACATTGCGGTAGCGATCCGCGATATTTTGACGTTCGCCGTAAACGTTATGTGGGCGAAAGACGGTATAAGGGAGTCCAAAGAGAAGGTGCGCCGCCTTCAGATCTAGTTCGACCGCATATTTGGAAATGCCATAGGGATCTTCGGGGTGAGGCACTGTTTCCTCACTCAACGGCAGAGGAGCAGAACCGTACACCGCGATAGAACTGGTGAAGACAAAGCGTTGGACTGGGTGGATCGCCTTTTGATTAACTGCAGCATTGATCAGGTTAACGGAGGCCAGAAGATTGGTCTGATAATTGAAATGCCGAACGAAGTGAGACAACCCCTCAGCAGCATAAGCGGCGAGATGATAAATGTAATCAAAAGGCCCATATTGACTCCAAAGATTTCGGACGAAAGCGATGTCGGACAGATTACCCACAGCCATTAGAACCCCTGGGGGGACATGGGAAGACACCCCCCCGCTTAAATCATCAGCAGCCACCACCGACATGCCCAGACGCAAGCAGTGTTCAGCAACGTGCGAACCAATAAAACCAGCGGCACCCGTTACTAATGCTTTTTTTCTGACCATAACCCCACAACGACAGAAATCAGACCTAGCAGGCAATTAAAAATCAAAATTTAATCATTTCCATAAGCGAAACCGGCAGATCGAAATAAAACTCGACGCCGATTGCGGAACCTTGAGCCAATGGAATTTGAGAGAGTGGAGCGGATCCGATCCACTAGGGCACTGAGTAGAAAGGACTCTCGAGAATGGACTTTCTATGCTGATCCAATTCAATCCAATGCCCTTGCAAATCGGGAACCTTGGTTAAAAAAGGAGGCAAAATCATCGAATTCCAACCTGATCAATGGAGGCATAGTTCGGCCCAGCTTTCACAAATCCAGATGAGGACTAGAACAGAGGCTCCTTTTTTTAGACAATTTGATGATTCAGACCGCTTGACCCTTTTCCGATCCCCACTAAGATAAACGCTCTTCGTGGACTGCTCAGCAAAAGAATATTTAATCTTACCTGAGCCTGTTTTTCGATAGGATTAGGACGACTTAAATGAGCACTGCAGACGATATTAACGCAGCCCCCCAGATTTCAAAAATCTCCGAAGCGGTCATCCGCATCGCTGGCAACTCACAAGATGGTATCCAAGCCATTGGCGGATTCTTGGCCCGATTAGCCGGGCGATCTGAACAGGAGGTCATGACATTTATGACTATCCCTTCGACCATTTCGGGAGGGCCGTCCATCTTCCAAGTTCGCATTGGTTCGGGCGAAGTTCTTTCGTCCGGTGATGAAGCGGATTTACTGTTGGCCTTCTACGACCACAGTTATTTAGCCCATTTGAATTCGCTCAAACCGGGTGGAATCGTGATTTATGATTCCGACCACATGAAGGCGGATGATATCTCCGTCGAAAATCTGACGAAATACCGTCACTTGGGGGTCCCGATCTCGTCCTTAACCATCGAAGCCATCGGCGGGACGGGCCGAGATAAGGGGAAGAATGTCTTTGCTCTCGGTTTACTTGCCAAAATGTTCGGTCTGAATGTTCCCAAGCTCCACAAACTCTTAGCAGAAAGATTCACCGGCAAGGACCCAAAGATTGTTGAAACCGCGCTCAACGCCTTCAACGCGGGTCACAACTATGAATTAATCACGGCCACCGAACTTTTCCAATTCAAGCCGGGTGAAAATGTGGGGCAAAGTCAGGTAGTGATGAGCGGTAACGAAGCACTGACCTTCGGCCTGATCGCTGCTGGGGTCCGCTTTGGTGCCGGATACCCCATCACTCCTTGGTCCGATATTATGGAACTTCTTCGCCGAGAATTGCCCAAGTACGGAGGCCAATTCCAGCAGTGTGAAGATGAAATTGCCTCTATCTCTATGGCCATTGGTGCTAGTTGGGGCGGTGGCGTTGCTGTCACCGGATCCTCCGGTCCCGGTATCGCCCTCAAGACCGAGGCGATCGGCTGGGCGTCCATGGCAGAAATGCCGCTCATTGTTGTCGATGTTCAACGTGGAGGCCCTTCCACTGGTATGCCCACGAATATCGAGCAATCCGACATCAATATTGCTTGCTACGGGGGGCACGGTGATAGCCCTCGGGTCGTTATTGCCCCAGCAAGTGTCGAAGACTGTTTCTATACCGCGATTGAAGCCGTCAATATCGCCCGCAAATACAGCACCCCAGTGATCATTCTGTCGGACCAAGGAATTGCCACTCGGATCGAAGCTTTCAAGGAACCCGATCTAAAGTCCCTCATGCAGGATATCTCGCCTGACCTCTCTCCGGTCACTGATCATAAGCCTTATGACCTTTCGGCTCCGGATGGTATCACGCGGCACATCGCCCCCGGCACACGGGTGGCCAGCGGTAAATACCCCGTCGTCACGGGGCTGGAACACGATGAACTGGGCCACCCAACTGGTTCAGGAAAACTCCACACTCAGATGATTTCTAAACGGCGCAACAAACTAAAGAAGTTGGCGTCGGAGTTTCCCGTGCCCAAGATCTATGGTCCCTCTGAAGGCCAAATCCTTCTGGTTAGTTGGGGTTCTGCCCAAGGCCCAGTGCAAGAGGCGGTGAAGCTAAGTCGCGAGCAAGGGCACGCTATCTCAGCGGTCCACGTCCGTTACATCACCCCATTGCCTCCTGGTTTAGAAACCATTTTTGCCGGTTTTAGCCACGTGTTTGTGGTCGAACTGAATGACGAAGGATTTTCCGGGGTTGGACAATTGGGGGCGCTCATTCGTTCCCACATCCCAGATCCAAAAATCCGAGGTATCACCAAAGTCGATGGCCTGACTTGGAAAGTGAAGGAAATCATCAACCGCGCCCTCGAACTGGCCAAATAACTGTCATTTAATCTCTCTCCCTTCTCACAGACCATGAGCGAAATAGCCATCCTCAACCTCCCCGCTTCGCGTGGAGCCAACACCAATGCGACACCGGTCCCACTGATCCCGGACGCTGACCGCAAGCCGCTTACTAAAAAGGAAATCTCCGCTGACCACCCCACTTGGTGCCCCGGTTGCGGCGATTTCTCGGTTCTCGCCCTGTATTTTAAGCTGATCGAAAAGCGAAAGATGCATCACGAGAAGATCACCACAGTCGCCGGCATCGGATGCTCATCTCGGTTCCCTTACTTCGTTCAGGCTCATGGCGCCCATTATATTCACGGTCGCGCTTTGCCTTTTGCCTCAGGCGTTTCGCTTAGTCGCCCGGACCTGCACGTCTTTGTCTTCGGTGGCGACGGCGATGCCTTTTCCATCGGCGGTAATCACTTCACCCATACTGCCCGGAAAAACGTCAAACTGACCTATGTGGTTATGGACAATAGCGTCTATGGCCTGACCAAGAATCAGACGTCGCCAACTTCACCCATCGGCTTCAAGTCAAAGACCGACGTTTGGGGTGCCAAGGATCAACCGATCAATCCACTCAAGCAAGCGATCGCTGCCGGCGCAACCTTCGTGGCACGCACCTCCCATACCAATCCCAATCACGTTTTACAGATGATGGAAGCCGCCATGGATCACGATGGCTTTAGCTTTATCCAGTGCTTAAGCGAGTGTGTCGAATTTTACCCCGGCGCCTTCGACACTTCTAATCCTCGCAAGGGCGGTAAGTACGAACTGGTTCCAGAATCCCACGATGTCACCGACGAGTATGCGGCCTACAAACTCTCTGAGAATCTTCATCCTGGACTCTTCGGAGTTTTCTATAAAAATAAAAGGGCTACTAAAAACGCCAATGAAGCCGAGATCATTGCCGATCTCCAAGGCAAACATGCAGGGCTTGAACCTTGGCAGATTTTGAAGAAAAATTTCGATCGGATGAAGTAATCGTACCCCTTCAACTCCGAACCTCTTCAACTTTACAACGGCCCTGATTTCTATCAGGGCCGTTTTTACTTCCGTCCGATTGACACGTCACCAACTCATTCTCGCTGGCCTAGTAGGGCGTCCCCTCTCTCGATCAAGCAAAGACCCATTGACCGCAGATCGTAAATCCAAGCTGTGCGGTGCTCCGTTTTTTTTTCGCAGTGCGCGTTGTCGCTCTTGCGGTAAGCCCGACCGCGTGTGAAGAGCATGGAGCCTTTGAGCACTGAAAGTAGACTTTTTAAGCGTTCCACTTCCCTCTACTACTCTTTGTTTCAAGAATCAACGACTTGGACCGTCCGCCCAGCCCATAAAGCGCACCTGTTGTCGCAGTTCGTCAGCGGTGAGGAACCGGGTTTCGCGCTCCAAGCGCTGGAGAATTTCGGTGGCGGCGAGGTTGTCTCGGCACTTCTGCTTGAGCCAACCTAATTCTCGTCGGTGATACGTAAGCGTACGCCCAACTCCATGGTTCCCTAGTTGACGAAAGTAGGATATTAGACGATCGAAGGCGGGGGCAAAAGTCCGACCAAAGTCGCGTGGACTTTTCTCACTCCTTCTTTAATTCAATACTGCTGCGACTGGCTTTCAGCACAATCGCGAGGATGCAAGCCGAGAACGCCAACCCAACGCGGCTGATGTCCTGGGGATCTTCCGGCGCCATTCCGACGCCTTCAAGCAGGTCTAGGCTAAGGGCCGCGCCAAGCGCGAAGCCAATTCCCGGGGCTGGACCGAAGAGAATCAATTCGACCTCAACTAGGGCTTGATTGTCAGTCGTAAAAGACTCTCAATCCTTCCCGATCCCTTGACCTCAAGTTTTTCAAGGTTCCGATTATGACTCTGAGCCTCGGCCCGACCTCAATTTTACGTTTTTATCCATGAAGCCTTATCCTAATCGTTTTTTAACCGAACTGCCCAAGGCTGATAATTCAACTTTATCATTGGGTCTGCGGACGACTCGACGAGGCTTCACGCTGATTGAGCTCTTGGTTGTGATCGCTATTATTGCGATTTTAGCGGGTATGTTGCTGCCCGCACTGGCTAAGGCCAAGCAAAAGGCTCAGAACACAAAATGTATGAGTAACCTTCGCCAAGTAGGCCTGGCTCTCCAGCTTTACATGCTCGATTACAGTCGGTATCCGGGCCATTATCTCGTCGCCAATGGCACTGTCGTTTATCCAGGGCGACTCTTGCCCTTTCTTGCCAGTAATTTACCGGTCTGGAACTGCCCTTCGGAAAGCAGTCGTTACTATTGGACTAATAGCCTGACCACAAAGCTCCCCAGCATTCTTACCCCCAGTTCCGGATTCTGTTACGGCTACAATGATTGGGGTGGGGTCAATGAGTTCACCAAACCTTATCAGGGACTGGGTGGCGATATTGGGACGGGTAACGAGCCTTGGAATATTGAACCCAAGGACTCTCACGTGAAAGCACCCGCCGATATGATCTGCCTCGCTGATAGCCGTTCAGATGCGGCTTGGGACACTGCCATTGATCCTAACGACGGCGACCCAAAGGGCCCGGAACAATCGGAGTGGCCCAGCAGTCGGCACGGAGGGAGCGGCCGACCCAAGACCAATGCCGGAAACGTCAAATCAAGTCAGGGCGGTGGTGCTAACTTTATGTTCTGCGACGGCCACGCCGAATTCATCAAACAAGATCTAGCCGTTTCGAAAGATCCCAATATGCGCAAGCGTTGGAATGCCGACAATGAAGCTCACCTCAATCAATAGGGGTTAACTTCAGATTTTTCAGTTTTCCGCCTTCTTCTGTTGGATGGAATCGTCCTCTCAGGATAATCTTTCCTGGCTATGCTCGACTTAGTTTCCATGAACGACTCCTCCATGAGACTGACCCGCCTTAACTCCAACCGCTCCAACCGAACTCTCAGCGGATTCACTCTAATCGAATTATTAGTGGTGATCGCCATTATCGCCATTTTAGCGGGTATGCTTTTGCCAGCCTTAGCTAAAGCCAAAGCCAAGGCTACTGGTGCGGCTTGCGCGAGTAATCAAAAACAGTTGGTTCTAGCCACAACCCTCTATTCTCTTGATTTTACCGAGATTCTTGCCCCCACCGAGGGTTGGAAAAACAAGGCGGGAACGAGCATCCCTCTCACCGGTGGAGGTTACTGGGCGGGGCCCACTCCCGATATCGCCAATGGGATTAGCCTCGAAGAAGCTCTAAAACGGGTACAACGGGGCCTCACTAACTCTCCCATTTGGGACTATTGTTCCGCCTTTGGGGCCTTCCATTGTCCTGGGGATCTGCGAGCCCGACGTCGCCCCGGAACGGGTTGGGCTTATGACAGCTACTCCAAGGCCAACGGCATGAATGGGCTCCTTGGCTGGGAATCGTCTCAACCGCCTTACATTAAGGCCTCTGAGGTGGCGTCCCCGTCTCAATCTTTTGTCTTCATCGAAGAGTCTGACCCTCGGAATTCGAACTTGGGTACCTGGGTAATCAGCACGGATGCCAAAGGGTGGATTGATCCCTTTGCCATTTTCCACGGCAACTTTAGCACCTTCTCCTTTCAAGATGGTCATTATGAAGGTCATCGCTGGACCGACGCTCGAACCATCAAAGCCGCCAAAGACTCCGCGGTGGGTATTTCAAGTTTTAACTGGGCCGGGGGCGGTGCCACCAATCCTGACTTTCGCTGGGTCTGGGAAAATTACCGCCATCGCAATTGGAAACCCCTCTGAAATAATCCGATCGACTTTCCACTGAGCCCGATCGTCTCTGTCTGACCCTAGCTATCCATTGATCTCCCTCGCCTACATCACCTGTTTGTCGTCATGAGCCGCATCCTTGTTCTCTACGATTCCCTGACCGGTAATGTCGCTCAGATGGCTCAATTGATCGCTGAGGGTGCTTTAAGTGTCTCTGGCACGGAGGTCCGCGTCCTAACAGTGACCGACGCAACCGCAGCCGATGTGGTATGGTGCGACGGACTCGCAGTGGGCAGTCCTACCCATATGGGGCTTCTCTCCTGGAGAATGAAACAATTCTGGGATGAAGTGATGGGCCCTCACTGGATGCAAGTGGACGGTAAAATAGCCTGCGCTTTTAGTAGTGCCGGCGGTTGGGGTGGTGGCATGGAACTCGCCTGCCAATCCCTTCTCACCGTCCTTATGAATTTCGGTTTTCTCACCTTTGGCGTTACCGACTACGCCGCAAAAATGAGCACGCCTCATTACGGTGCAGTGGTGGCCAAAGCCCCGCGCAACGAGGCTGATCAAGCTGTTTGTCGACTGCTTGGGCGTCGTTTAGCAGAGTGGACAGCGGTGTTCACCTACGGTCGCAAGGAATTACATCCAATCCTGCGTGTCGGTGAACGAATGCACCCCGAGTAAGGCAAAGCAACCGGTGTCGTCGTCACTTTTCTTTGGATGCACAAATTTCGCCTTATTTAGATTTTGTGACTCTGCGGGATTTGCGAAAAACGCGGTCTCGAAGTCTAAACTGCCCGTTTTGACTCTGACTGTTTAGAGGGTAAAAACCCGCAATATCTTAGCAAATGAGGGAAAGCTGTCCGCAGGGGTCAGCACTGAAACAATCCCACTTCACCCTCGGCAAACTGAGCCTGTTTCTTACCGTCTCACCGAAAAACCGGGCGACAATTCAATCGTG
>CAMDGV010000041.1 GCA_945898055.1 Akkermansia muciniphila
CTACGAATTGCCATCAATGCACCCGCTTACCGTGCAGCGAATAGCCGGTCGGGCTCGCCTCGGAGCAGTTGGGACTTTCTTTAGCTTGGAATCTCTATTTAACGACCCACCCGAGAAGGTTACCTAGGTCCTTTTCTTTGGCGGCTGAGTTTAGGGTAAATGGGTCAGTTCTTGATATTGACTACTACCCGCCCAGCTTCCTCCGGCGATACAAGAGAGGGTTCAGATAACCGCGCGTGCCCATCGCCAGACGCTCGGTGAGCCACCCCACCGTCATCGTTGTCTTCGCTCGCCAGCGCGCCGCCAAAACCACCTTCACTGCATCCCCCTTGGGCCGAGGTTTGAGATCCGCTTCCTGCCCCCGCACCGGATTCAAGTGGACGTAAGCGCCCACGCTCTTGAGATAACCGCTGCCCGATCGGTCCACGATCAGCGACTTGGAGCGCCCGGAGAACAAGTGGCCGGAAAGCTTGTGCCGCCGGTTGAAGCGACTCGGGTCAGTGCCCAGCAACCCTTTCATCCCGGCGACCAGATGGGACTGCGGCGTCTCGACCACCCAATGAAAATGATTCGGCCTGAGGACATCGGCGTGAACCGGCCAGCCCGTCTTGGCGCAAACCTCGCCCAGCGTCTCGACGAAGCGCAGGCGATCCGCAGCATCCCTGAAGATCAGTTGGCGCCGGTCACCGCGATTCATGACCTGATAATTCGCGGCAGCCTACTCGACTCTCAACTGGCGGGCCATGCCGGGAGAGGGGCTTTGGCCGCTTCACATTTTAATATTAAGAACTGACTCCTTTATTGACTTAACTTTACAACCGAATCGTAGCCGATTTTGATTTTGCTGAGCACGCCGTCGGCTGCCTGCTGGGCGAACTTCGGAACGTTCCCGCAGAGGCGGGGGACGAAACCACGGCAATCCCCCTTGCCGGCCGAGCATTGACTACGTCGTCACCAATTCCGCCACTGCGGAACGCGCTTCGCCTTTGAGAAATTATTGATTCCTCTTCAAAGCCTCAGATCGTTTGCATTCGACACAAACACCAGAGAAGAGGGCTCGAAACGAGACCGATCTATATCCCGCTAAAAAGTGCCTTCGTCCAGAGATCAAGACGGCCAAGGAGTAATAATTTGTATCATCTCCGCAAAGCCAGCGACAGAGCATTGCCTGTTAGCTCAGATCCGATAAGCTTGCCCTCGATCCGTTTTAATTCTGTTAGCAACCTACTATTTCTATGGCACTTCGACTTGGCGATATCGCTCCAGACTTCACCGCTGAAACCACCGAAGGGACGTTCTCCTTTCATCAGTGGCTCGGTACGTCGTGGGGCATTCTTTTCTCCCATCCAGCCGACTACACGCCGGTCTGCACAACCGAACTTGGAGCCACCTCCAAGCTCAAGACCGAGTTTGATAACCGCGACGTAAAAGTCGCTGCGGTCAGCGTTGATGACATTGAGTCGCACCGAGGTTGGGTGGGTGACATTAACGAGACCCAAAAGACGACGGTCGAATTCCCAATCATCGCGGATCCGGACCGCATCGTGGCAACGGCCTACGATATGATCCATCCCAATGCCGATGATAAAGCGACGGTGCGCTCTGTTTTCATCATTGGCCCTGACAAAAAAATCAAGCTGACCTTGACCTATCCAGCCTCCACAGGTCGTAATTTCCAAGAGTTGATCCGCGTCATTGATTCGTTACAGCTCACTGCAAAATTCCGGGTGGCCACACCTGCAGATTGGAAAGCAGGGGATGACTGCATCATTACCCCTGCGGTCAAGGATGCTGAAGCGGAAACGCTCTTTCCTAAAGGCTTTCGCAAAGTGAAGCCTTACCTGCGCTACACGCCACAGCCTGACCGATAAATCCAAGAGGCAGAAAAAGATTAATCGCAAGATCGACGACTAGAAAGACTGGCCTATTTTTTCTCTATTTGGCGATTTGAAGTGATCTCGCTTCGGAGGAATTGTTTGGTGATTTTTGACGGAATCGAGTTTGACAGCCAGTTCGTCGATCTTGAAATAAATTTCAGCACCTTACGACTTGAACTCCTCCGTTCTATTGCTCAGGGCCTTACCCTCAAATCCAGAGGTAAGGCGCTCCTGACCAATCTTTTACTCTCACTTATCTGCTTGGGATGAATTTCAAAGTCTTTGATCATCAGTTCGCTTTTCTATCCCGATGCTTGATTCAAGGGGCATTCGGACCTTAAGCGCTCAATTGCAGCCTCTCGGAAGCGTCGTGGTCTTGCTGAAATCCAACTACGGATCGCTGAATTTAAAAGCTCGGGACTCTCGAAGGCTGAGTTTGCTGCGAGATTGGGTGTTCATCCTCTTTCGATGGATCGCTGGCAAGTCCTTCGATACGCTGACCGGGGTTGGCCGTACGTTTACTGCTAAAGAGCCACCCTTTTTACTGACCTAGATTGGGGTAAAGCAGACAGACAAAAAGGAGGCCGGTCTTGCGACCGGCCCCTCTGAAATCTCAGCCTCTTCGATAAACGAACCAGACAGGATCCTATTGGTAACGAATGACCAACTTACCATTCACAATACTGACACTGGTCACCGTGACCATCGGGTGAATGGACAGATAACCCTGAGCACCGTTAGATGGCAGGTCAGCAATGATTGTCTTGGCGGTGGTGTCGACGACCCCGATGAGTGCAACGCCACCAAAGGCGGCGGGCGGGGCGCCAGCGGTAACTGGTTTTTCAGGACGAATAGACGGATCGGTGATGAGCACCGGAATTGCATCACCATCTGCGGAACCTAGCGCCACCATTTCGGTATCGCTTAGTTTGCCAGAACGAATCTGAACACCACGGATCCACATTTCTCGGCGTTCGTCTTGATCGCCATCGGCAAACAGGATTGATGTTGCCTGAAGGGCACGTCGGGGATTGTCCAAGCTCTGGTTCGCTGTCCAATCGTCTTGTTTAATGCCGTCAATGAACTTGGTCACTACCGGCGGTGTAGCAGCCATGTCGTAAGCAGCAACAACGCGATGCCATGCGCCGGTTGTGAAAATGCCGGTCCCGTTATAGCCGTTACCTCCTTGGCCAAAGTTGTTGCCTTGCCAGAAAAGGTCTCCGTCATCGGTGTTGCCGAGTGAACTTGTCTGTAACAAGGAGGCGGCGCCAGGCCCGCTAGTGGCGATGAACATATCCAACACTAACGTGTATTGGTTGACGCGGCTTCCGCCACCATTTGGAGCGATGCGATGAGCCATCACATAGCCCAATTTGCGATCCAAGGTTCCGGGTACCCGCATGACCGTCGGATCACCCTTGGGCAGTGCAGGAAGGCCAAAGGAGCTCACTGTGCCGAAAGCTGTCTTATCCTGAGCGGCACCACTTGGACCGTCGAAGGCAGGATCGAGGTAAGCCAAGCTAGCTCCAATAGAAGCGCTTAGATCACCGAATTCAAAGTCCCACTGACCGGTGACCGTTGAGGTCGGAAGACTCACTGGAATACCAGCGGCAGTCGGTCCGCCAAGTAGGAACATTTGAGCGTCGCTGAGTCGTTCAGAACGGATCTGGATTGAGCTAACGAACATCTCACGACGTTCATCTTGGTCGCCGTCCCCGAAGAGGATCGCCGTGGCTTGCAGTGCGCGTCGAGCGCTGTCGAGACCTTGATTGGCTGTCCAATCATCCTGCTTGATGCCATCGACATATTTCACCACGACCGGCGGATTGGCTGCCATATCGTAGGCAGCTGCAACGCGGTGCCAAGCGCCGGCGGTGAAGGTGCCACGCCCATTGTAGCCGCCACCACCTTGACCGAAATTGTTCCCCTGCCAGAAGAGGTCGCCGTCATCACTGTTGGCGAGTGAACTGGTCTGCCAGAGGGAAGCCGCACCGGGACCACTGGTGGCGACAAAGACGTCCATAATCAGAGTGTATTGATTGACCCGACTCCCGCCACCATTTGGGGAAATCCGGTGATTCATGACATAACCTACGCGGCGATCCAGAGTGCCCGGAACCCGAAGAACGGCAGCATCCCCACCTGATAGGGCAGGGATTTGGTAGGCGCTGGCTAGGCCAAAGGAGGTCTTATCGTCGGTACTACCGGCTGGACCGTCGAAGGCAGGATCGAGGTAAGCCAAGCTAGCTCCAATGGAAGCGCTTAGATCACCAAATTCAAAGTCCCACTGACCGGTGACACTGCTCTGAGGAAGAGTTTTAGGAATACCTGCGGCCGTGGGGCTACCGAGGGAGAAACATTCTGCATCGCTTAATTTACCAGAACGAATCTGGATCGAGTTTACGAACATTTCACGGCGTTCATCTTGATCGCCATCGCCGAAAAGAATCGCCGTGGCTTGCAGCGTGCGACGGGCGCTATCCAGCCCTTGGTTCGCGGTCCAATCGTCCTGTTTCACACCGTCGACGTATTTGACAACAACGGGCGGATTCGCTGACATATCATAGGCGGCCACCACTCGATGCCAAGCGCCTGCGGTAAAGGTACCACGCCCATTGTAACCACCTCCACCTTGACCGAAATTACTACCCTGCCAGAAGAGGTCACCATCGTCGCTGTTAGCAAGTGAACTGGTCTGCCAGAGGGAAGCCGCACCGGGGCCGCTGGTGGCCACATAAACATCCATGATCAAGGTGTATTGATTCACTCGAGTTCCGCCGCCGTTGGGGGAGATTCCATGAGTCATCACGTAGCCGATCTTGCGATCGAGTGTACCCGGAACACGGAGGACCTTGGCGTCGCCACCGGGCAAAGCCGTCAAGCCGTAGGAACTCGCAGTGCCGAAAGAGGTTTTGTCCGCTGTGGAACCGGTGGGTCCGTCGAAGGTTGAATCAAAGTAGGCCAACGCTTGGCCTACACTGGCTCGTAGATCGCCCTGCTCAAAGTCCCACTGACCAGTTACTGTCGTCGAAGAACCACCGGAAGTAACGATGCCGAAGTTCCACGAATTGGTGCGGTTGACAGCCTCTGAATCGGTGTACTCGAGACGCACAAGATTGTCGCGAGTGGTACGGGTCGCATTGGGTGTATAGACTAAGCTGATGAGGCCATTGGTCTTGGACAAAGACTGGGGAAGCACCTTAGAGCCACTGAGGAAGAGTCCAACTCCGGCGGTTTGCACTGTGCTTTTGGCATCGGCAATCGTCACGGTAATGGGAGCAACCGCAGCAACACCGTCGGAACCGGGTCCGGGGCTGGCTTCGGCGACATAGGCCGCAAACGGAATAGAGCTCGTGGAATCGAGGTACGACGGTATGGCACGCTCATCGAGAGGATCGTTGACTAGAATACGTTCGCCCCCTTCGTTCACTGTGTAGAGCTGAAGATTCGCCCCATGACCGGTCTGCCAATAAAGCAACCGAACTGGGTACAACCCCGCGGTGGGTGCATTGACAGCCCAAGTGTTTTCATTGCGTTGATTGGAAGCGAACGGTTTGAACGCATTGCGATCATACTCCCCGATTTTTGTTCCAAAGAAATCGCGTGGGTTTGCACCCACAAACACGGCGTAGCCATCGTCGTCATTAACATCGGTTCGATCGGACGAGACACTCACTCCGAACACCGTGATTCCAGCGGGTAATTTGAGAAATCCAACGGCTTCAACGGCGAAGTTAGCAAAATGGCCGCCGGCACCGGGAATACCAGGAAAGAGGGCGGGCGTGTCGAAGGTGCGAACAACGTTACCTTCGATATCCGTCACGTCGACAGGGACAGGGCTACCCGCATCCCCGAGTTCGAAATTGATCGTTTCAACCGACCAAGCCGCCGCTGGAGATATCTGTTCGCCGGGGATTGCTTCATTGATGACGCGGGCGCCGGTGGCATCGGTGAGGGTACCATTTATTTGGCGCAAAGCTCGGACGCTATTATTTGCGACGAGCGCATCAGTGGGAGCCTGAGATGTTCGGACAATGAATCCGCGATTTTTAGAGCCGGCCGTCGGCAATACTACGGAGGAGGGGAGGGTGTTTGTAGGCATGGCAGCTTGGGCGATGGAGATCGCCAACAAACTACTCAAGGCCAGTAAAATTTTAGAATTATACATAGGTTTTTAGAACGACTCGGTTCTTGAAAAATAATGTCGCCAACAACTTTAGGAGTCCAATCAGTTTTAAAAAACTCTTAACCTCTATTTTTATCTCAAAGCTCTCTCCATGAACACCTTACCGCTAAGGACTTCATCCGACAATATCACCGATCACCCGCGCTTCCTCCACTCCGGTTAAACGTTGGTCAAGGCCTTGGTGCTTATACGCAAACCGTCGATGGTCTCGCCCGAGCAAATGAAGCACGGTTGCATGGAAGTCTCGAATGTGGACTGGATTTTCAACAATGTTATAGGAGAAATCGTCTGTTTTCCCGTAAACCACTCCGCCCTTCGATCCACCTCCAGCCATCCACATCGAGAAACAGCGTGGATGATGATCGCGCCCGTAATTATCCCGCGCTACTCCACCCTGACTATAGATCGTCCGACCAAACTCGCCGCCCCAAATAATAAGTGTCTCGTCAAATAAACCGCGCTGTTTCAAATCTTGGATGAGCCCGTAGCAGGCTTGGTCGACGTCTCGACACTGCGCTGGCATCCGGCCCGCGACATTGCCGTGATGATCCCAGTTATTATGGTAAATTTGCACAAAACGGACCCCACGCTCCACTAATCGTCGAGCCAGCAAGGTAGAATAGGCAAAAGAACCGGACTGACGCGCTTGTTCTCCATAAAGTTGATAAGTGGAGTCCGGTTCACCTGAGACCGCCGTCAACTCCGGCACACTCGCCTGCATCCGAAAAGCCATTTCAAATTGCTGTATCCGTGTGTGGGTCTCCGGATCCCCAATCTCTTGATGAGTGATTTCGTTTAAGCGCTTCAAACCATCTAACTGAGAGCGCCGTAAATGATCAGGGACGCCGGGAGGGTTATTGATGAAGAGAATGGGATCACCAGCGCTACGAAAGGAAACTCCGGCGTGTTCACCAGGAAGATAGCCACTCGACCATAAGCGGCCCGAGATGGCTTGAATCTGCTCTTTATTGCTAGGCTCAGCGACCAGCACCACAAAGGCGGGCAAATTTTGATTCAATGTTCCCAAGCCATAGCTGACCCAGGAACCCATACAGGGACGGCCTTGCACTTGATTCCCAGTCTGCATGGCGCAGATCGCCGGTTCATGATTGATAGCCTCCGTGTGCATCGACCGTATAAGACAGAGATCATCTATCGTTTTAGCTGTCCACGGTAACATCTCGGTGTTCATCCAAAGGCCATTGGAACCGGCTTGGCTAAAACGGAATTTGGATGGGGCGATAGGAAATCGAGATTGACCTGAGGTCATCGTGGTCAGTCGTTGGCCTTTGCGAATCGATTCAGGGAGGTCTTTATCGTACCAATCATTCATCTTTGGCTTATAATCCCAGAGATCCATCTGGGACGGTCCTCCCACCATATGCAGATAAATAATATGCTTGGCCTTGGTGGGAAAATGGGCGGGCTGAAGGTCCAGCGGATCGGTATTCGCACCGATTAACCGACCCGCGTCGCCGCTCAGATAAGATAGGGCGGCCAACCCCATCACATTTCTACCGCGCGCGAAAAATTGACGCCGATTTTCGAGGAGCTTGTAGTCGTTAAGGAGACTCATTTTAGGCAGTTTTTAGGGTTTATTTGTTCAAAACCTCATCCAAATTCATTAACTGATTGGCGACCAAGGTCAGGGCGGCCAATTGTGAGGAATTAAGGCTTACTTCTGCCTTCAGTTCTCCAACACCGATCAAACGCGTCGCCTCTTCAGGATGCGCGCGATAAAAAGCTTCCTGAAGCTCGAAGCTGGAGGTGACAATTGATTTTTCTATAGGTCGAAGTTGTCGATTTAAAATCCGACGTGCTAACTGATCCACCCAGTCGTCTGACGTGGTCTTCCCAGTCAGTAAAACAGCTTCAGCCAAATGCCGAGCGGCCTCGATCAACTGGGGATCATTAAGTGTCGCGAGTGCCTGCAGCGGGGTATTGGTGCGTTCGCGCCGAACCGAACAGGTTTCGCGACTCGGAGCATTGAAAATATCCATAGAGGCCGGAGGCGCAGCGCGTTTCCAAAAAGTATACATCGAACGTCGATAAAGGGACTCGCCAGTATCGCGCTGATATCGCTTGGTATTACTTTCTGGCATGGCTACGGGTTCCCACACGCCCTCAGGTTGATACGGCTTCACACTGGGGCCACCGCGCTTACGAACGAGCAATCCTCCCGCTGCCAAGGCATGGTCTCGTACCATCTCGGCATCCATTCGGAACCGCGGTCCCCGACTGAGATACCGATTGGATGGATCCTTTTGGAGTTTGACCGGCGAGGTCACAGTCGATTGACGGTAGGCAGCGGAGAGCACCATTTGTCGGAATAATCGCTTCACGTCCCAACCATGCTGTTGGAAGTCCACGGCAAGCCAATCGAGCAATTCTTGATTCACGGGTGCCTCACCCATGACCCCAAAATCCTCGGCGGTTTTTACGAGGCCAACCCCAAAGACTTCGGACCAAAATCGATTGACTGTGACCCGTGCCGTGAGTGGATTTTCTGGAGAAATCAACCAGTGAGCGAGCCCAAGCCGATTAGAAGGTGATCCGCTTGGAAAGGGGTTTAAGGCAGTAAAAACCCCGGCTTTTACGCTATCGCGTTTCTGATCATATTGACCTCGAAACAAAATATTTGCGACCGGCATGGTGTCCATTCGTTCGATTTGGATAAGGGTAACCGGACTGCTGGACCGGATAGAATCTCGTTCACGTTCAAGTTGACTCAGGGAAATGAGGGCTTGTTGAAAGGGCTTGTAGCCGTTCAAGAACTCATCCAGGAAATCTTTGCGATCTGCTGGTTTCCATTGAGCCACCGTGACAGAGAGTAACGCCTCAAGGGCATCCATCGAAACGAGGCCCCGAACCTCGTGCGCATTGAGGGAACGAGTATAAAGTCGAACGTCCTGAACCGAGCCACCCGTGAAAAAGTCGGAACTGGTTCGTCGAGCGATGGTAAAAGAAGCGGTAGTTCGGAGAGTACCCGTGACTTTATTTGGACCCGTCTCCAACTCAGTTCCGGTGCCATTGACGTACACTCGGACACCTTCAGCGAGACCCGAGCCATCGCAGGTCACAAAGACATGCTGCCAGTCGCCTTTTTTAGCAACACTCTTACGGGTGCGAACCTTGAGCGCATTATCCGGCCATTGATTGACCAAATGGGCACCGAAGGAGCCTTGTTCGTACCAGAGATCCCATCCGCGAAAATTCTTACTGCTATCCATGCGAGCCAGAATGGAACCGGACGGTGGCGCATTGGTTGGAACAAAGACCCAAGCACCAAAGGAGAAAGGTTTCCCTAATTCGAAATCACCCGCGTCTTTCAATTCCACAGAGCCACCCTCGGTAAATCGGGCCGAGCTGCCCGAATGCCCGCCCTCGACCCAATCCACTTTCCCAGAGGTTGATACAGTCCGTATTTTACCATCAACGCGAGCAGTTACCTCCGAACCTTGCACCGTGTTCAGTGAGAGGTGTGTTTGCAAATTGAGTTGGAGATTTTTTGATATGTCCGAAGTTTTTAATCCACTGACCCACGTCAAAAACAAGCGGTCGGCATTCGTCCTCGCTTCATTTATTGCGCCTTTTACTGAGTCAATTAGCGGCGGCAAAGCGTCCCAACGAGCACGCAATACCGGATCCTTCACCACCACTAAACTTGGGGTTGAATCCTTAACATTACCGTCAAAGGCGGCTTGCCGGGTATTTCTAAAAAATGCCGCCATTGCATAGAAATCGCGCTGAGGAATAGGGTCAAATTTATGATCATGACAAGCACAGCAATTGGCGGTGAGCCCCAACCAAACCCAAGAGGTTGTCGAGACGCGATCGTTGGCGTAGTTCGCTAGATTCTCTTCCTCGATTGTTCCACCTTCATTGGTGGTCATATTACAGCGATGAAATCCAGTAGCGATCCGTTGTTCCTCGGTGGCTTCCGGCAGCAGATCACCGGCAATCTGTTCGAGGGTGAAACGGTCGAAAGGCTGATTTCGATTAAAGGCTCCAATCACCCAATCCCGATAGGGCCACATCTCCCGATAGTTATCAAAATGCAAGCCGTGCGTGTCGGCATAACGGGCTGCGTCTAACCAGTAACGAGCTCGGTGCTCACCCCATTCAGGGGAATCCAATAATCGATCGACCAACCGTGCATAGGCATCGGCTCGATTATCTGCGAGAAATGAATCTACCCACTCAACTTCTGGGGGAAGTCCGGTCAGGTCGAGGGCAACCCGCCGTGCCAAGCCCCGACGTTCTGCCTCAGGAGCCGGTTCCAGTCCGCGGGACTCCAAGCCAGCTAAGATAAAGGTGTCCAAAGGAGTTTGGGCCCAATTCGTTTGCTTGACTCTCGGTAAGGTTCCTTTCTCGGGCTTAATAAAAGACCAATGCGGCTGCCACGAAGCTCCTTGTTCAATCCACTTACGAAGGACTTCTTTCTGAGCCGCCTTAAGGTCTTTATGAGACTCGGGCGGCGGCATGACTTCCTCTGGATCGGAACTAATTAATCTTTGCCAGAGGGGACTTTTGCTAGGCTGCCGCGCAATAATCGCTGGACCTCTCTTCAGGGTGGGAGCAAAGAAACCCTCCGAGGTGTCTAACCTGAGCCCAGCCTTTCGCGTACCGGGATCTGGGCCATGACATTGAAAACAAGCTTCGGAAAGAATTGGCCTGACATCCCGATTGAACTGGAGGAGGTCGTCCCCGCAGACCGCGATAGGCAGATCGGCAAGCATCCCGCAAAGGAGGGGGACAAACAGGGCAGAAAGTAGGGAACGCGTTTCGTTCATAGGAAGCAGCCAAATAGAATCCAAAGTTTATTACAATCGAGGAATCAGCAACAGGTTGGATTCGATTGAAATCCAGTAACGATCGCAGCGCGGCTCGTCTTGGTGGAGGTGGACCCAGTGCTGGCCTTCTTTGTCGAGTGTCTCGTGGTGCTGGGCAAATGGACGCCGACGAACCGCACGTTGGCAGCATCGACGTGAGCCGGGCGTTGGCTGCGGCCAAACTGAAGGACGAATGTGACGCTGAACGGGTGAAGTTGGTGGTGGAAACGAAACACTACCGGGTTGGCGAGAAAGATTTCCAATGGTTCGTCGAGGTAGACCTTAAGGACGGAGAAAAGCCTGTGCTGGTAGCTTTGGAGTTTCTTGTACTCAAAGCGGTCAAGCTGCAGAAGAACAAATTCACGCTGCTCCAAGAATTTCGAGTTCTCCAAATCGAATTTTGTAGGAGTGAGCAATTTTTAATATGAGCGCATCCAACTTCAAGGACGCGGAACCCGCTGAAGCGCTTGCGGAGTGCGAACGGCTGAGCGAGGAGAATCGGCAATTGCGTGGATGATTGGAGTTGCCGGTCCCGGAAGTTGCGGCACCGCCCGCAGTTGTGCCAGGCCCGGTCAGCGCCGAGTCCAGTCCGGAAGAAAAGATGAGGTTTTTTCTCAGCCTCTTTTGCGGGTGCGAAGACGTTTATGCGATGCGGTGGGAGGGACGCAATGGAAAGGCGGGATTCTCCCCAGCTTGCCGAAGGATTTGGGGCAAGCCGTCTAGGAAGCATTCGGAAGAACCAAGCGAAGACTTCCCGTTGACCGACCGGGTCATTAACGATCATTTGGTGGGCAAACTCATGGCAGGCGTTTACCCGCTGTTAGTCGATGAGACGTGCTTTTTCCTCGCCGCTGATTTTGACAAAGCGACTTGGCAGTAAGATGTGCGGACGTGTCTCCACACCTGTGGCGAGTGGAAAGTGCCCGCCCTGCTCAAAGGGTCACGCTCGGGACGCGTCGGGCACATCTGGATTTTCTTTGCGGCGCCATCGCCCGCCCGCCTCGCCTGAAAACTCGATGCGGCTATTCTGACCGAGGAACAAATCGTTCCCGACTAAGAAAACGTCAACACCGCCTGAGCACTTCCACCCGTGCAATGCAATTCGTTACCCAAAAACGACATTAAAAGCGATAAAATGACAAATCCTGATTATGAATTATCCCCGTGACGACGCACCCCACACCCCAAGAAAAATTCAGGCACTAAAAAACTAGATCGAAAAAAAACCGTCACCGGTCACATTGACAGCTTATCATCGAAGAATATACAGTCCGAAAATAGCGCACCAAAATCCAATTCTCCTTTTCCCCTCCCCATCAAAAAAGGAATAAAAGCAATTTCCTATCAGTAACATAAACAATATAAATGGAGGAGACTAGATTATGGAATTATCTATTAAGCTTGAAGACCTAAGAAAGTGTAAGTTAGTGGTCGCTACGCCAATGTATGGAGGAAACTGCCACGGAATGTACACAAAAGCTGCTCTTGAATTACAGGGCATTTGCCTGAAACATGGCATCGAAATTAGATTTTCCTTTTTGTTTAATGAATCTTTGATCACAAGGGCCCGCAATTATCTCGTTGATGAATTTCTCCGGTCGGGCTTTACACATCTCTTGTTTATCGATTCGGATATTTCATACGATCCAAATGATGTTCTAGCACTTATCGCTCTTGACAAGGATGTTATTGGCGGACCATATCCAAAGAAGTCTATTAATTGGAAGAATATCTTTGCTGCTGCTAAAAAGAATCATGATAATGACAAGTTTGATCCCGGTGAGCTTGATGGTCTTGTTGGCGATTATGCGTTCAATCCAGTTCCAGGAACAGAGCAATTCAAGGTTACAGAACCTCTTGAAGTTATGGAAATCGGCACTGGTTATATGATGATTAAGCGCCAAGTATTTGATAAGTTCAAGGAAGAATATCCACATCTAAACTATAAGCCTGATCATGTCGACCAAGCTAACTTTGACGGATCAAGATATATTCATGCATATTTTGATACTGTCATTGATCCAGATTCGCACCGATATCTATCAGAGGATTATATGTTCTGTCAATACTGGAGAGCGATTAAGGGTCAGGTTTGGTTATGCCCATGGATGAAGACGCAGCATATTGGAACGTATGCATTCTCTGGTAACATGCACCAAATTGCCGCGATAACCGGCAAGTTATAGGGGGTAATATTATGGCAGAAGATTCACTAGCTTCTATGTATTTCTTTATTAGTAATACAAAATAAGATATTACACTTAGAGCAAAGTTCTTGAAAGTTTAGGTTGAGGATTTTATATTGTAAATAAAACTGGTTGTGATAGGCCATATATTTCTTAGCGCAATTACTTTACAGTGATGATGATTTTTCCCCTCCTGATCAAAAAAGGAATAAAAGCAATTTCCTATCAGTTGCTCCTCGCCGCCGCACTAAGCTTCGCCGCCTTCGTTGGCGAAGCCGCCAACTACAACATCCCCCTCTGGGATGCCGGCAAAGTTCCCGGCGCCGCGGGCGACGGCCCGCTCGACGCGCCCTTCCTCACTGTCTTCGAACCGCCGCCCGGCAAGGCCAACGGCACCGCCGTCATCATCGCCCCCGGGGGCTCCAACATCATGTTGATGTATGGCTTGGAAGGTATCGAAGTGGCCGAGCGCATGAACGACTGGGGCGTCACCGCCTTCGTGCTCACCTACCGCCTCAACCCGCGCTACGGCGATCCGGCGCGCGTCGCCGACGGCAACCGCGCCATGCGCTTGGTCCGCTCGCGCGCCGAGGAGTTCAAGATTGATCCGAACAAGATCATCTTCGCCGGCTTCTCCGCTGGCTCCTCGCTGGCCCGCTCGGTCGCCGCCGCGTCCGGCCCCGGCGACACCACCGCCCAAGACCCCGTCGAACGCCTCGACTCCAAGCCCAACTATCTCCTCATGGTCTACAGTGCCGGCCGCCCCACGCCCGGCGAGAAGTTGAAGGAGTTCCCCCCGACCTTCCTGCTCGCCGCCGCCCATGACGCCGGCGCCGCCAACGCGAGCGCCCAGTTGTTCCTCGACATGAACCGTGCCGGCGCGGTCGTCGAGATCCATCTCTATCAGAAGGGCCGCCACGGTTTCGGCGCGGCCACTACCAGCCCCGAGTTCTCGCCGTGGATGGACCAGTTCAAACACTTCCTCAAAATCGGCGGCTTCTTCGGAGGTTCCAAGTGATCATGCGATTCATTTTGCTTCTCGCTGCCGCCGCCGCGTTCGCCGCCGACAGCTCCAAGGTCATCAACGAAGGCTACGGCGACTTCCTCCTCGTCCCTGGCGGCAACTTTAAAATGGGCGACAACTTCGGCGACGGCGAACCGCGCGAGCGCCCGGTCCACCAGGTCCACGTCGATACGTTCTACATCGGCAAGTTCGAAGT
The DNA here is from genome assembly GCA_945898055.1 of Akkermansia muciniphila. GTDB lineage: Bacteria > Verrucomicrobiota > Verrucomicrobiia > Limisphaerales > UBA9464 > SXXZ01. The sequence goes on from CAMDGV010000041.1 coordinate 14,302, forward strand.
AACCAACGGCGACTGGAAGAAATTCATGAACAGTCCCGAGTACGACGACGTGAAACTGTGGCCCACCGGCCGCGTCGTACCCAAAGACCAGAACCCCTACTGGACGCAGGCCATGAACCACGGCGGCGCCATGCCGGGCAGCGACAATTACCCCGTGCTGGGCGTCAACTGGGACGCCGCCACGGCTTACTGCAACTGGCTCAGCAAGAAGACCGGCAAGCAGTACCGCCTACCCACCGAAGCCGAATGGGAGAAGGCTGCCCGCGGCACCGACCAGCGCCGCTTCCCCTGGGGCAACACGATCGACTACGACCACGCCAACTACGCTGGCGCGCAGAAGTTTGACACCGGCAAGGAAGTGGGCAACTACCCCAAGGGCGTCAGCCCCTATGGCGCCATGGACATGGGCGGCAACGTCATGGAGTGGTGCCAGGACTGGTACAGCCGCGGCTACTACGAGGTGTCGCCCAAGAAGAATCCGCTGGGCCCGGACAAGGGCGCCTATCGCGTATTGCGCGGCGGGTCGTTCTTCTTTGAAGGCCAGGATCTGCGCAGCTCCGCGCGATCGGGCGGCTGGGCCTCGCTGCAGGCCTGGCGCATGATCGGCTTCCGCGCCGTTCGTAGCGGTGAATGATCAAGTAAAGCTCCCGGTTCCGCACTGTCGGACAAGGAGCTTTACTATCGCTCTGCCCGCACCCGATGTTTACCTTGATGTGCGACTAGGTCGTCTCCGGCGCCGGCTTCTTGGGTAGCTGCCAAGACCCGGCCGGGGTGCGCGGGATTTCCCCCTTTTCCCCTCCGCGTAAAAAACAATTTCCTGACAGTTGCAAAAGTCCCAGTCCAAGCACTCGTCGCCAACATAGAATTTTCCTGCACCTTGTCGACCATCCGGGTCCTGAATGCATCGAGAGACCTCGCGCGTCCGAGGCAGGCTAGACCAAGCTCGGCGACCCGGCCCACAAGGGTGCTCGAATGCAACCGGAGCACGATGGCTGGGTTCTCTGCAGCGCAAGAGACGCCAAATCGCTCATCATTTCATGCCTCCCATATCCGTCGCATTCGTGGTCGAAGCTTAGTCCAGTGCACGCAAGCGGATCTGACAGGAGGTCGGAGGCTTGGATGGCAGTGAATCCATGATGCCCTTGATTTCTGGCGGTATCGCGATCGCGTTCCTCTCGTAATACGCCTTGACCATCCAGAGTGCATTGGTCGAGCCAGCGTGGCCCCTGAATTCTTGGTCAACCACCAATGCGTAACTCGGCAAGGAAGCCTCGATGTTGGTGAGCAACGTCATCTGCTTCCCGCCCCGGATGTGCAGAGCGACGTTAGCTTGGTCCATCACGCTCATGAGATATTGGTTCTCGAAGACCTTGACGGTCGTCTGCTGGACGACAAACCACATGGCTACAATGCCCAGCACAAAGCCCGCTAGAACTGAAAGGAAGAGTTTGAGTTTCATAGGGTGATCGAATGAAGCCGAGCTTTTCTTCACCCCGTCAAAAAAGCAATTTCCTATCAGTTTCTCTAACCCAGAATCTCTTTCACCACGGTGCCAAAGACGTCGGTGAGCCGATAATCGCGACCGGCGTGGCGGTAGGTCAGTTTCTCATGATTAAGTCCCATCAAATGGAGAATTGTCGCATGTAAATCGTGGACGTGGACTTTGTCCTGCACGGCATGCCAGCCGAAGTCGTCGGTGGCGCCATGCACGATGCCGCCTTTCACGCCGCCGCCAGCCATCCACATGGTGAAGCCGAAGGGGTGATGCTCGCGGCCGTTCGTGCCCTCGGCCGTCGGGGTGCGTCCGAATTCGCCGCCCCAGAGGACGATCGTGTCTTCGAGCAGGCCGCGAGACTTGAGGTCGATCAACAAGGCGGCAATCGGCTGATCCACGGCGGCGCAGCGTTTGGGCAGTTCTTCGCGCAGGCCACCGTGGTGATCCCAGGCGTTGTTCTTTGGCGCGTCAAAGAGCTGGATAAACCGCACGCCGCGCTCGACGAGCCGCCGCGCCATTAGACATTGCCGGCCGAACATCTCGGTGGTTGGCTTGTCTGTGCCGTAAAGCTGGTGGGTAGCGGCGCTTTCGCGCGTAAGGTCGAACGCCTCGGGCGCCTCCCGCTGCATGCGGAACGCCAGTTCGAAGGAGGAGATCCGCGCGTTCAGTTCGCTGTCAATGATCCGGTCGCGCTTGTGGAGATCGTTGAGTTGGTGGAGCGCATCGAGCTTGGTTCGCTGCGGTTCGAGGTTGCCGGACGGATTACGGAGGTTGGCGATGGGATTGTTCAAGTCGCGGACGAGCGTCCCTTGATAGGCACTGGGCAGGAAACTCGAGGCCCAGAGCTGGGCGCCTTGAAAGACTGCGGCGGGACTGACGACCACGAAGCCGGGCAGATTCTGGTTGACGGTGCCCAAGCCATAGGTCAGCCACGAACCCAGGCTAGGGCGGGAGAAGGCTTGCTCGCCCGTGCACATCTGCAAAGCAGCCCCGGAGTGGTTGATGTTGTCGGCCACCATCGAACGGATGACGCAGATGTCGTCAATGCAGGAGGCCATGTGAGGCAACAGTTCGCTCACCGCGGTGCCCGACTGGCCGTGCTGGGAAAATTTCCACGGCGACGCGAGTAGGTTGCCTGTCTTGGTGCGTTCGAGTTTGGGCTTCTCGAAGGGGAGCGGCTTGCCGTTGTCCTGAAGCAGGCGTGGTTTGGGATCGAAGAGGTCCACCTGCGAAGGTCCACCGGGCATGTAGAGAAAAATAACCCGTTTGGCGCGCGCCGGGTAGTGCGGGGGGCGAACGGCGTAGGGCTGCGCGGCGCGAGCTGGCTCTCTGTCAACAGAAGCCGGCGATTCTGCGGCCAGCAAATCGGCGAGCGCCAGAAGACCGAAGGCGCCGCCCGAGCTGGCCAGCCATTCGCGGCGCGAATAATTGCGCGGAATCCAATTGGAGTTATTCATGGCACTCGGCGGAGTGGAGGTTGGAGTTGGCTCTTGGCATGGGAGCCTCCTGGCCGGTCAGTCAACATAAATAAATTCATTGGAACATAAGAGCACGTGCGCGAAGTTACGCCACGCAGCTTCCGCCCCCCGCTGCCCGGATTGGGCGAGCAATTGGTGGCCGATGGCGAGTTCTTCCGCCCGGACTGGTCGGGCGAACAACAACTGAAAGGCCCACTCGATGCGCGCCGACTCATCGCCGGGGGCCTCGCGAAGCAGGCGTCTCGCCAACTCCGCCGCCTGAATCTGCACAAAGTCGTTGTTGAGCATCAAGAGCGCCTGCGGTGCCACGGTCGAGACAGTTCGCGTTTCCACGGAGGCGTCCGGGTTCGCGGCATCAAAGAGGGTCGCGAAGTTGCTGCGGTCCCAACGCGCTGTCTGGACGTAAAGCGAACGTCGGGGTGCGCCCACGTCTGCTCCGGCGGGGCCGCCCGGCGAAAGGTCGAGCCGACCGGACACAAAGATCATGGCATCGCGAATGGCCTCGGCTTCCAGACGTCGGGTCGGGAACCGGCCAAGCCAGTGGTTGTCGGGATCGAGGGCGAGTTGCGGGCGGGGAACCGCGCTGGCCTGTTGATAGGTGGCAGAGAGCATGATCCGTCGGTGCAATTGCTTCAGCGACCAACCGTCTTCGATGAACCGCGTCGCCAGCCAATCAAGCAGCGCCGGGTGAGTTGGCGGCTCCGAGAGCAGCCCAAAGTTGTTGGGCGTATGCGCCAACCCAGCACCAAAATGCCATTGCCAGACGCGATTAACGATCACTCGCGCGGTAAGTGGGTTCGCTTTCGACGCAACCCAAGCTGCCAGTTCGCGCCGTCCGCTGCCTTCGGTGATCGGCGGCTGGGATTCACCGGCGAAGAACGCGGGCATGCGACGAGGGATCACCGGTCCCAGCCGCGTGTAGCTGCCGCGAATGTGGATTGGCACGTCCTGAATCTTTGGGAACAATCCGCCGGGCATACCTCCCTCCTGCACGGTCATCGTCACCGGATACGGCGGCGGCAGCTCGCCTTCAAGCGTGTCACGCTCCTTCACCAGCGCCATCCGTTCGGGATCATGGTCAGCTGTCTTCGGCGTCTTCTTATCGAGTGCCGTCAGCTTCGCCTTGATTGCTTCAAGCTGCGACACCTGCCCATCACGCAGCGCGGCTACGGCCCGCGGGACCAGTGGCACCCGTTTGAACGTGATTTCGCCGCCCTTGACGCCAAGGCTCTCCATGAAATGCGTGCTGTAGAAAACCCCGGCCAGCGCGTAATAGTCTGCGGTCGATATGGGGTCGAACTTGTGGTCGTGGCAGCGGGCGCAACCCAGGGTCAGCCCCAAGAACGCCTTGCCCACTGTGTCAATCTGGTCATCTACCATGTCGCTGACCATCTTTTCCTTGTCGGCGTCACCCCGGTCCCAAGCGCCGTTGGCAAGGAAGGTGGTGGCGATTAATCCTGCTGGGTAAATCACCTCGCCCGTCGGACTCGGCAGCAGATCCCCGGCAATCTGATGCACGACGAACTGGTCGAATGGTAAGTCTTGATTTAAGGAATCGACCACCCAATCACGATAGCGCCATGCCTCCGAAGGCTCGCAACTCGCCGTGCGTGCCTTGGGGTCGGCATCGTGGTAATCCGCGTAGCGAGCCACGTCGAGCCAGTGCCGCGCCCAGCGCTGGCCATAAGCCGGCGAAGCCAATAGCCGATCCACGACTCGCACGAAGGCTTCGGGAGAATCGTCGCCGAGAAAAGCCGTGACCTGACCAGGCGTCGGCGGCAGTCCCGTGAGATCAAACGTCGCGCGGCGCAGCATCGAACGCCGGTCTGCCGTCGGAGCCTGCTTCAGACCGATGGCCGCGAGCTTTTCATCGACGAAAGCATCGATCGGATCCCTGTTGCTCGTGCCGGGCACCCACGGCTTCTGCAGGGGTTGAAACGCCCACCAGGTTGTCGCCTTGGCCGCCGTGGCCCCGCCGTCGCGGGCCTTGCTAACGCGCGGGCCCGGCAACCCCATTTTCACCCAGGTGACCAGATCGGCAATGTTTGCGTCCGGGAGCTTTTTGCCCTTCGGTGGCATTTGAAGGTCTTTATCGAGGTAACGAACCGCCTTGATGAGCAGACTTCTTTCCGGTTCTCCGGCAACAATGACTGGGCCGGTGTCGCCGCCTTTGAGCAATCCGTCGAGCGTGTCCAGTAGCAGCCCTCCTTTGGCCTTCTCGCTTTGCGCGCTGTGACATTTGTAACAATGTTCAACCAACAGCGGGCGGATTTTCTTATCGAAGAATTCAACGCCGTCGTCCTCGCCGCCGCGCGCGCCAAACACGAACGCGGGCAGCAAAATCAGCACCGCGAGGGATGGTTTCAAAACGAACATGGCTGAGGAGTCTTGTACAACATCTCTGGAAGAAAGGAAAGACTGGCTCGTTAGAGGATCTGGTCTCGTTTTTTGAGACAAAACCGACCAAATGATGTTTGGTACCCTACCAATCCAAGTGTCAGAATAGGGCTGATGGGCCGGACGAAAAAGCAATTCCCGTTGAACCGCGCAGCGTCGCACGCCCTGGTGGATCGGCCGGTCGGGCAAGCGCGCGTCACTACCGAAGCGATGGTTCTAGCCTGGCGCAACGGTCTGACGCCAGCGCTCAGTTTTTCGCACATCCCCTTCTCCGTCAAAAAACAATTTCCTCGCAGTTTTAAGTTCAACGGTCTTTGGCTTTGGCGGCTTGATCTCATTCGGCTAAACGACATGCGGCCCAGTGTCCGGGTTCAAGCTCACGCCGCAGCGGTACTTCGGTTTTGCAGCGGGCTTCAGCGACGGGGCACCTTGGATGGAATGGACAACCACCGGGTGGATGAATCGGTGAGGGCACATCGACGGCGAGGAGAATGCGCTGGCGCTTGGAATCGGAATCGACGACTGGAACGGCCGAGAGCAGTGCCTGTGTGTAGGGATGCTTCGGTGCGCGACAGACTTCCTTGGCCTCTCCGGACTCCACGATGCGGCCCAGATACATCACGAGGATGCGGCGGCTGTTTGCGCAGGTCGCCCAATAGCTCGATGATTTGCGCCTGGATGGGGACATCGAGGGCGGTGGTCGGTTCGTCGGCCACGAGCAGCTTCGGTTGCGATGCGAGCGCCATCGTGATCATCACACGTTGCTGCATGCCACCGGACATTTCGTGCGGATAATTTCTCAGCCGCGATTCCGGCGCGGGAATACCGACGAGCTTCAGCAATCGGATGACCTCGGTACCATCGGCCGCGCATCGCAGAAAAAGCAGATCGAATCCGCACTGCGAGCCGCGTCCTTGCCTTCGCGCGATTTGGAAACGGCAATCGGCTGCACGCTCTGGACGAACACTCGATCATCGCCTTCCGCCATGCGCAGCGGACCGCGCACGAGACCATTGCAGAAATATCTCGCCACCGTGGCGCTCTTGGCTTCGTTGTAATTCTCCGGCCACCCCGTGATCTGCCACAGGTAGCCGAAGTCCCAAATAAACTTCCACCGCGCTCCAGCGTGCAGTTTTCTATCGTCACGCTCCGCGCGAAGGTCAGCACCTCGCAGTTGCTCTTGGGCTTCTCCGGGTTGAGCACCAGGATGCCCGCGCCCGCGAGTCCGTCGGACGTGATGTCGCGGAAGGTCAGATTCTCCGTGCGCTCGCCCGGTGCGATGGTGATCAAGATCGCGCGGGTGTTCGCGTTCGACTTCTACGCATTCTCCAATTTTTAGAGGTCAAACACGTGACCAGTGAAATGGCCGCCGAGCCAGCGGAAGTCGGTCACGTTCGTCCCAGCGAACAAAAGGGCCCGCGCTTTATCGCCGAGCGGCCTGGGAAAATGAAACCGTGCGCTTAGGCAAAGACCGTCGGGTGCGAGGCAATCGTCAGGGGCGGCGTGCCATCGAGCTCGTAAGCCCCGGGCGGGATTGTCACGGAGCCGCCGTGCTGAATCGATGGCGCGATAATCGAAGCGAGCTTGGCCGTATCGTCAGCGAAGGCGGGTGGGTTGAGAACAAAAACGAGCGCGAAGAAAGCGACGGCGCGGCCAGTGCACCCGAGGAGGCCCGATGGAATAAATTTCACGCGGCGAGAATATTTACGCCTCCATCACTCGGCAAATCACTCGGCAAATCACTCGGCGAGTCGATTTGCGGACGACCGAAACGCCAGTTGCCATTACGCGACGACTTCCACTTTCAGCACTTGGATTTGATTCTTCCCCGACTTCGGAAACGGGCGCGGCATCGGTTGCGCGTAACCGCCTTGGTCGATCGTGCGGCATCGGAGCTCGTAGGTTCCGGGAGTGAGCGGTCGCGAGTCGGCGGTCCAGCGGCAAAGCGTGTAGCGCAGCGGCCATTCGCGCGGTTGCTTCGTCTTCGGATCGAACTGCACCGGGTGCAGCTTCGCCGTGCCGAATCCCTTGATTGCGTCGGCATCGAACGGCGCGATCTGTGCGTCCTGCCACGGCGCCTTGGCGAAATGGGGATCATTGGCCGGCAGCGGCTCGCTGCTTTTGCGCAGCCAGTATTGCACCTTCGTCAGACCCGAAATGCCGATCTGCGCGTTGCCGTGGATGGCGAGTGGTTCACCGGCCTTGATCTGCTCGGGTAAGGCGGCAAAGCGCGCGAAGGTTTTCAGCCAACTGTTCGTGTCGTTGTTGCCGTTGGCGTAGGTGTCGTCGGATTGGTGTGCGTTGGTGAAGACGAGGCGCTGGAGCCACTTCACGCTCTTGAATCCATACGCCTCGGGCACGATCATGCGCACAGGGCCCCCGCGTTCGCCGGTGAGGAATTCGCCGTTGAGCTTGTAGCAGAGGAGCACGGGCAGGTCGCCGGGCGGCTCCTCAAAGACGCGGTTTATCGGCAGGTAACACTTGAAAATCTGCTTCGGGTCCTCGTTGTGATGGCCGTAGTAATAAACGTGACGCAGGTTCTCGATTGGGCCCGTGAGCCACAGCACGTCGCGCAACGGCACGCCCTCCCAAAGCCCATGCCCGAGCGGGTCGGAGAGGTTGTTGCACGTGATGACCTTGAAGTAACTGGTCGCCTTGGTGCGCGCGATTTCCATGAGGCGATCGAAGGTGAGCGCGGTTCCGTTGGCCTTGAGCAGCGGCGAGTTGATCTTCGAATTGCTGTCGGGGTCGGCAATGATTTCGAGCTGCCACGTCTCGCGCTCCATGCCGATCTCGATCCGCTTCTCCAGTGGCAACTGGTAGGGCGGAGGGTTGCCGCGCTCAACGTTGTAGAACTCACCGGACTGAGTGATGCAACAGCCGCCAGTTTCGCACACAGGCCCGATTTCTTTCTTCGCCGTCTTTGCTGCTTTCACGGCCGCGGCTGCGACTGCGACTGCCTCGGTCGTGACAACTGCGGGCGCAGCGGCGGCCAGCGCGGTGCCTGCGGTGCCGAGGAATAGAAATTTCCGGCGGGAAAGATCGGATGGGATCATTCCATAATCAGAGCGAGGCCGGCGGACTCGCGCAATGGATTTTTGTTTAGAGCACAGGCAGTTTGAAAGACATCTACTGTTCCTGCTTTCCAGTCAACGGCCGCTCCGTTAACACTCGCGAATCCAAATGATGAAACGAGCTCTTTCCATTCTCTCGCTGGTTGCGGCGCTCGTGCTACCGGCCTCAATCCTCACCGCCGCATCCGTTGGGCCGTTGCTCCAATCCTTCGTGGACAAACACGAACTCGCCGGGGCCGTCGCGCTCGTGGTGGACAACAAGAAGGTGCTTTCGGTCGAGGCCGTCGGTTTCGCCGACATCGCCGGCAAGAAGGCGATGAAGACTGATTCGCTCTTCTGGATCGCCTCGCAGTCCAAACCAATGACTGCGACGGCGGTAATGATGCTCGTGGACGAGGGCAAGGTCGCGCTCGACGACGCAGTGGAGAAATATCTGCCTGAGTTTCTCGGCCAGAAGGTCGTGGCCGAGAAGGACGGTAACCGTGTCCTGCTAAAGCAGCCCACGCACGCCATCACCGTCCGCGAAGTTCTCAGCCACGTGAGCGGGTTGCCGTTCCAGTCCGATCTAGAGAAGCCGACGCTCGACGGTCTGCCGCTCAACGTCGCCGTCGGGAGCTACGCCATGACGCCGCTTCAGACTGAACCCGGCACCCACTACAAATATTCCAACGCCGGTATCAACACCGCCGCCCGCATTATCGAGGTGGTGACAAAGATGAAATATGAGGACTTCATGCAACAACGCCTCTTCAGCCCGCTCGGAATGAAGGATACGACCTTCTGGCCGACCGCGAAGCAGGCTGAACGCGTCGCGAAGTCCTATCGGCCTGACAAGACGAAGACGAACCTTGAGGAATTTCCCATCCGCCAGCTCATCTATCCGCTCACCGATCGCGTTCATCGTTTTCCCATGCCCGCCGGCGGATTGTTCTCCACTGCGCAGGACACCGCGCGCTTCTGCCAGATGCTCCTCAACGGTGGCCAACTCAACGGCAAGCGTTATCTGAGTGACGCGGCGTTCAAGGAACTCACCCGACGGCAGACGCCCTCGACCTTGAAGGACAGCTACGGCCTCGGCTTCTCAGTCGGTGGCGACTTCTTCGGCCACGGCGGCGCGCACGCCACCAACATGGAGATCCGTCCCGCTAAGGGTGTCGCCATTGTCTGGATGGTCCAGCACGGCGGCTTCCCGGGCGACGGCGGTCAGGCCCAAGGCGTCTTTAAGAACTGGGCCCTCGAACGATTTGGAAGATAATGCGCGCCCTCGGCTCAGCACTGCTCCTTTGCTCGTTCGGCCTCGCCATTCAAGCCGCTGACCTGCCCGCGCGAGCGTTCTTCGAGAAGCACTGCATTGAATGCCATAATGCCGAGACGAAGAAGGGCGGTCTCGACCTAAATTCGCTCCAGCCTGACTTGGCCGACCCAGATACCTTCGCGCGCTGGGTGAAGGTTTATGATCGTATCGATTCTGGCGAGATGCCGCCAAAAAAGAAGCCGCGTCCGCCTGCACAGAAGACCACGGCGATGACGAAGTGGCTGCGCACCTCGCTGGTCAGCGCAGAACAGAAAAAGCTCGGCAGTGAAGGGCGCACCGGCCTCCGGCGGCTGACGCGCGCCGAGTATGAGAATACGATGCGTGATCTGTTCGACCTGCCGGGCCTTGCTCTGGCGGGCGATCTTCCGCCCGACGGCTCCGCCCATGGTTTTGACAACAACAGCGACGCGCTCGACATTTCGCATGTTAACCTCGCTAAGTACGTCGAGGCTGCCGACAAGACGCTCGATTTGGCCATCGCCACGCAGCCGCAGGCGCCGACTGTCCGCAAGGAGCGACTTTCGCTGGTGCAGCCGGGTGGGTTCGTGGCGCACGTCGTCATGAATGGCGACGGCGTGCTGCTCCGCAACAAGATGCCGGACCCGGAATTTCCCCCCGCCGGCGAGCCGGGGAGCCACCTCGACGAAGGCGCGCATGAACGGATGGAATCTTTTGCGCGCGGCAGCACCGTCGGGCTTTTCCGGCACGAGGACGAATCGTTGAGCCCGTATTTTGCGGCCCAGGTCACCATTTATCCTGGGATGTATCGCGTGCGTACCTCTCTGTGGAGTTTTCAGTGGGACAAGGGCGCGGTGCTTCCGGCGCGCGGCACGGAAGCAGCCCGGTTGTCCGTCGTGCAACTCACGGGCGACGGCCGCGGCGGGCAGCATCCGAGCTATGTGCTCGGTTACTACGATGCGCCGTCCATGGCAGCAAAGGAGCACGAGGTGATGACGTGGATGAATCACAACGAAATCATCGGCTTCAATGTCGCCTCGCTTGCGCCCGTCGCGAACTATAACCGCAAGGGCCGCGCGATGGCGTTCACCGGTCCGGGAATTGCCTGCGACTGGCTCGATATTGAAGGCCCGATCCATGACGTGTGGCCGCCTCGGGCGCACCGGCTTCTGTTTGGCGACCTGCCGCTCGTGGAGTGGAAGATGAGCACCAATGAGGGCGTGCGCGGGCCGGCGCGGATAAAAGTGCGGCAGATCGGTGCCGGGAAGAATCGGCCTGATCCGGACCAGGGTCTGTGGACCGTGCAAAGCGCGCAACCGCTCGCCGACGCCGACCGTCTGCTGGCGGCGTTTTTGCCGAAGGCCTTTCGGCGTACGGTGGCTGCCGAGGTGCGTCGTGAATATGTTGCGAAGGTTGAGGAACGGCTGAAGGCGGGCGATTGTTTCGAGGCGGCGATTCGCTGGGCTTATCGCGCTGCGCTGTGTTCGCCGGATTTTTTGTATCACGTTGAACACTCAGGCGCGCTGGACGATGACGCGCTCGCGTCGCGACTCTCGTATTTCCTCTGGAACTCGATGCCGGATGCGCAGCTCAGGAAAGTCGCTGCTACCGGACAATTGCGCACGCCCAAGAGACTGCACGGTGAAGTCGAACGGATGTTGCAGGACGCTAGGTCCAGACGCTTCATCGAAGATTTTCCGGGGCAATGGCTCAAGCTGCGAGCCATCGGCGCGAACGACCCCGACAAAAAGCTCTATCCAGAATTCAGCCCCTACTTGCAGGACTCAATGGTCGCCGAGACGCGCGCCTACTTCCGCGAGATCCTGGAGAAGAACCTTGATGCGCGGCATCTCGTGCGCTCGGACTTCGCGATGCTGAACGAGAAGTTAGCGAAACATTACGGCATCGTGGGCGTGACCGGCTCGCAGATTCGCCGCGTGCCGCTGCCGGCGGACTGCCCGCGCGGCGGGTTCATTACTCAGGGCGCGATTCTCAAAGTCACGGCCAACGGCACCACCACCTCGCCGGTGCCGCGCGGCGCCTTTGTGGAGGACCGCATCTTCGGCCGCCCGCCCGAACCACCGCCCGCGAACATCGCCGCCGTCGAGCCGGACGTGCGCGGTACGACCACCATCCGCGAGTTGCTCGACAAGCATCGCAACGACCCGACGTGTGCGAGTTGCCACGCGAAGATTGACCCGCCTGGTTTTGCCCTGGAGAGCTTTGATGTTATCGGGGGCTTTCGCACGCGCTACCGATCCGTCGGCCAGGGCGACCCGGCCGAGCGCGGCACGATTGACCCGTTTATCGGGATCAGCTTCAAGCTTGGCTCCGCCGTGGACGCGAGCGGCGCGCTACCCGACGAGCGAAAGTTCGGTGACATCCGCGAATTTCAGAAGCTTGCTACCGCCGACTCGACGTTGTTGTTGAAGAACCTCGCGCGGCAACTCGCCATCTATGCGACGGGACGCGACCTTGCCTTCAGCGACCGGGAGCAACTCGCCGCCGTTATCGCCAGGACAAAGAAGCGGGGCGGCGGCGTCCGCACGCTCATTCACGAACTCACGCAGAGCCAGCTTTTCCAGACCCAATGAAGACACTGCATCGCATTATGGAGGGATTCCTGTGTGTGACTCTAGTCGCAACGACCTTCGCCGCGGACGAGAAACCCGCGCCACCTCAAAAGTTCAAGCACCGCGTCACCGGACTTTTTCAACCCGACCGGGTGGACGACCTGCGTAGAGTTGTCGCGCCGCTGTCCGACGTGACGCTAGTGAGCGTGGATTTTAAATCAGCCGAGGCCGTCTTCAACTACGCCGCCGCCAAGCTCGGTGAAGGCAAGCCGGAAAAAGCATTGGAACATCTCGACAACCTTATCCGCAACGCGTCGCGCTCGACCCTCGGCATCAAGCCGCTCTCCGCCACGCCGAGGGAGAAGCTCACGCCCGTCGAAATCAGCGTGTTCGGCCTCGACTGCAAGGCCTGCGCGCTGGTCGCCTACGAAGCCGTCGCAAGGGTTGACGGGGTGGAACAGGCCACCGTCAGCTTCAAGGAGGGCCGCGTGGCAGCGATGATTGATGGCACGAAAACAAAGCGCGAAGCGCTTATCGATGCGCTCAAGAAAGCACGCGTTGAACTCTCAGCGAAGCAATGACGGCCCTCTCCATTCAGAGAAAGTGAAAAGACTTACTTTATGAAAGCTGCTTACGTTATGACACGAGAACCGCTCTCCCGCCGGGCCTTCCTGCGCGGCACCGGCATTGCCCTCACGTTGCCGTTCCTCGACGCCATGCTGCCCGCGTTCGGGGCCGCCGCTAACGCCAGCACCACGCCGCGCCGAATGGTGTGTATCGAGACTAACATGGGCATCTTGCCGCAGTTTTTTTTCCCAGAGCAGCCGGGCCGTGACTACGTGTCCAGCCCGTATTTGGACCGCCTAGCCGCCCATCGCAAACAATTGACCGTCCTCTCCGGCGTGAGCCATCCCGGCGTCACCGGCGCGCACGCGGCGGAGAGGTGCTTCCTCACCGGCACGCCGCACCCGGAACGCGGTGGGTTTCGGAATTGGATTTCACTGGACCAGTTCGCCGCCGAGCAAGTTGGCAACCGCACACGCCACCCGTCGCTCGTGCTGGCGATGAGCAGCGAAGGTGCGACCCTCAGCTACACACGTAGCGGCGCGCCCATCCCAGCGGAGAAAAGCCCGAAGAAGCTATTTCAAAAACTGTTCGTCCAGGGTAATTCCAAGGAAGTTGCGGCCAACGTGGAAGCATTGCAACAGGGCCGCAGTCTGCTCGATTTCGTCGGTGATCAGTCCAAGCGCCTGAACCGCTCGCTCTCCAAAGCCGACCAGACCCGCATGGACCAATACTACACGTCCGTCCGCGACCTCGAACAACGCCTGCATAGTTCCGAGGAATGGGAATACAAGCCCAAGCCCGTCGTGACCGTCCAAGCGCCCGAGGACATCGACGACGCGAAGGAATTCGTGGCCAAGACGCGCCTGATGTTTGACGTGATGAAACTCGCGCTGGAGACCGATTCCACGAGGCTCCTCTCGCTCTTCATCGACACGACCGTCATCCATAACATTACGCATCACGGCAACCGTCCGGAAGCGCTCAGCGAATTGCGCGGCCACGAGGAGAAACAGTTCGACGCCTTGAACGGTTTTCTCAACGCCCTCGCCGCGACGAAGGAGCAAGGCGAGCCTCTCCTAGAACGTACGATGGTTCTCTACGGCACTCCGATGGGCAGCGCGAATTCGCACTCGAACGTGAACCTGCCGGTGCTGCTGGCCGGCGGCGGCTTCAAACACGGCCAACACCTCTCATTCAACAAGGAGAACAACTATCCTCTGGCGAATCTTTACATCTCCATGCTCCAGCGCCTCGGCCTCGAGACCGACCAGTTCAGCACTGGCAAGGGCACTCTGCGCGGACTGGAAATGGCTTAGCAACTGAGCGGACCCATCGTGGAGCCGAGGTAAATTCGTGCTGGGCGACGGCGGGCCCGCGCGGCAGGTTACGACTCTCAATATGACCAGTGCTTGTCACATTTTCGCGGCCATCGCCGCGTTGATCTTACTCGTGCCCGGTCGCGCGGAGGAGCTTGGTAAGAATTTGCTTTTTTGACGCGGAAGGTTAACCGGCCCGCGCGCGAGCCTGCCCGCCTTGGCGACAGGTGGCAGCGAGACGGGGCAACTGCTTTCCGGTTTGGCTGAAGGATCGCTCCAGTCGGTGCGGCGCGCTGTATCTTTGCTCGATCAAGCTGCGCAGGCCAAAGAAATGCTGGTAACCTCGAGCATCCGGAAAGAGTGTGCTTTCAGGCGGCGCCCCTTCGGAAGGCAACTAGCGGGCTGCGCCCTTTGCGTTTGGCGTTGGCTTTGCGACCCGGAGCCAGCAAACGGTCCGAAGCACAGGATTCGGCTTTTGAATCGGGCTGCAGCCTTTGCCTCAACCCATCGGCCCGTTGCAGAGACCCGCATTGGGTCGCTTGGACTCCCCCCGTTCTCTTAGGCCCGGCGGTGGGAGAAAAGTTGGAACAAGGTGGGCGGTGTCGGCCCGTTTAATCTTAGGTAATGGCAGTGAGTTCAGCGGTATAAGGGCTGGTTTACACCGAGTGGATTAAGTGTTCGATTCTCTTTTCGTTCCTACACGATAACCCGCCAGCGCTCGTTTTCATTTAGTCCGCTTTTACCTCGACCTCGAAAACTGAATTCAGAGCTGGTCCAAATCCTTGACCTTTTCAACAGAAAATTCTCGCAGAAAATTCTCAAAGTAAACTTTACCATTGTCCGTCAGAAAAGATGTTTTAGACGCTTTGCTGTTGCCCCTTTAATCATCAGCCTTTGGGCATCTCGACATCCAATGGACTCCTTTCATTTGCGGCACGAACTGTCTCAACTTCTGACCTCAGCATCTCCCTCTTACGGTCGAAGTCGGTGGTTCCTTCGTGTTTTGATCCTCTTAAACTTTACCCTTTTAGCGGCAAACCTTCGGGGTGCTGATTCGGTGGGCACGCGTCATTGGCCAGCGCTCTCCACTCCCTACCTAAAGCCGGGTTTCACGCTGCTGGAGCCTCGAATTACCGGCGTGCTCTTTACCAATCAACTCCAAGGAGATCTTGCTCTGACCAATGCAGTTGCACATAACGGTTCCGGGGTGGCACTGGGAGATGTCGATGGTGACGGTTGGCAGGATATTTATTTGTGCGCACTGCAAGGCCCTAACCGTCTTTATCGCAACCTCGGTCATTGGCGGTTTATCGAAATGGAGTTAGGTGAAGCCGCCTGCCCCAGTCAGCTTTCAACGGGTGCCGTCTTTGCCGATATTGATGGCGATGACGATCTCGACCTTTTGGTTAATGGGATAAAATCGGGCACTCGGCTTTTTCTCAATGACGGTAAAGGGCACTGGACAGAGAGTACGAATTCAGGACTTTCGCGGTCCGCATCCGCTACCTCAATGGCACTCGCTGACATCGACGGCGATGGCGATCTGGACCTTTATTGCACCCACTATAGTGACGTCCTCTATTTGGCTGATCCCACGACCCAGATTACCCTCGGTCAACAGGGCGGTAAAAGGACGGTGACTCAGGTTAATGGACAACCCGCCACTTTGGTTCCTTGGAAGGATCGTTTTGAAGTGCTTGCCACGGGCGAGGTCCGTGAATTAGCGGAAGCGGATGGATTTTATCGAAATGACGGGGGCGGGCATTTTACTCCCATTCAACATGATCCTGGGACTTTTCAAGATGAAGCGGGACAAAGCATTCCTGCTGATCGGTTCCTCGGGTTAGCGGTGATGTTCCGCGATATCAATGGGGATGGTGCCCCAGACTTCTATGTTGCCAATGACACGGGGGCGCCCGACCGCTGCTGGGTGAACACCGGAAAAGGAACCTTCCGACGTCTCCAGTCCTCGTTCCTTAAAAAAGGGAGCCACTCTTCGATGGGACTGGATTTCGCTGATCTTGATCGAGATGGACATGTCGATTTGCTGGTGCTCGATATGCTAGCGCGCGATGCGACCACTCGACTGCGGCATCCCAGCAAAGCGGAGCCTGAAATAGCGCTGCGCGAAGTAGGTGGGGCACCCCTTCTCTTTAATCGAAATACGCTTTTCTTTGGTCGATCAGATGGCTCCTTTGCCGAGGCGGCTCTGATGGCTGGCATCGCCGCAACCGATTGGTCTTGGAGCGCGGTTTTTCTCGATGTCGATCTGGATGGTTATGAAGATCTCCTAATCTCGAATGGCTTTGAACAAAATATTCTAGATCAGGATAGCACCGACCGGATTCGGTTGCGCAAATGGACCCCAGAACAAGTCCGACGCTATCGCCAAATCTATCCGAAATGGACCTCAGCCAATGCCGCCTTTCGTAATCGAGGCAATGGCTCCTTCGAATCTAAGGGCCCTGCTTGGGGCTTCGACTTGGCTGGGGTCTCCAACGGAATGGCAGTGGCCGATCTGGACAACGACGGTGACTTGGACGTGGTGATCAATAATCTCAACGCCCCAGCAAGTCTCTATCGCAATATCGGTTCTGCTCCGCGAATCGCTGTTCGATTAAAAGGGATCACTCCCAATACGCAAGGCGTCGGAGCTCTTCTGACTTTGTCCGGTGGTCCGGTGGCGCAAGCTCAGGAGATCATCTCCGGCGGTCGCTACCTTTCCGGTGACCAAGCTCAGCGGGTCTTCGCCGCTCCTACAAACGCGAGTGCTTCACTTCATTTGGAGGTTCGATGGCGCAACGGTGCTGTCAGTGTTTTCACTAATCTCTCCGCCGGCCATATCTATGAAATGGACCAAGCCTCGTCTCAGGTCTTTCCCAAAAAAAATCTAATTCTCCCCGTTACACCCTTCTTTCAAGACGTTAGCGCACGGATCGATCATCTCCATATTGAAAGCACCTTCAATGATTGGGCCCAGCAACCGCTCTTGCCTCACCGACTTAGTCGACTCGGTCCCGGGTTGGCTTGGTACGATTTCAATAACGATGGATGGGAAGATCTCCTGATCACAGCCGCTCATGGTCATCCTTTGTCGGTCTTAGCCAACAGAGAAGGCGCCACCTTTAAGTCCTTACGGGGAGCTGATCTGGCCACGGGCGATCAAGGGGCGCTTGTTGGGTGGGCCGACGGCTTAGGGAATCACGATTTCTTGATTGCCTCTTCCAATCAGGAACTGCCCCCAGGCCAACCGAGCAAACTAATTCACTATTCTGCAGTCAGTGCTCCACGACAACAGACTAATGACCTCGCCAGCGTTGGAGCTTTAGCGGTTGCTGACATTGATGGCGACGGCACCTTGGATGTTTTTATGGGAGGCCGCTGGTTGCCAGGGCGTTACCCAGAGGCGGTTGATTCAACGGTTTGGCGCAATAAAGCAGGTGAACTGCTCCAGGATGCTGCGCTCAGCGCCCCCTTCAAAAAGTTAGGAATGGTCACCGGAGCTTGTTTTGGTGATCTCGACGGGGACGGAGATGCGGATCTTGTTTTAGCCTTAGAATGGGGCGCTCTCCGTCTTTTTCGCAATCAAGGCGGTCGCTTTGAAGACGCCACCTCCGCTTGGGGAATGGCGGCCCATACCGGATTATGGACCAGCTTAGTCCTCGGTGACTTTGATGCAGATGGACGATTGGATATTGCGGCTGGAAACATTGGAAGAAATACACCTTACGAACTGAATTTACCGAATAAGTTAGGTCTGTTCTATGGTGATTTCAACGGTGACGGATCGGTTCAAATGATTGAAGCATGGCAAAATTCTGGGACTTGGTTTCCGATCCGAGATCGGAATTGGCTTGAGCGTGGCATGCCCGATCTACTGCAACGATTCACCACGCACCACGCTTTCAGCAAGGCCAGTATCGAAGAGCTTTTAGGAAACCAATTCACCGGGGCAAAATACCTAGAAGCAACTGAATTGGAGTCGGCTGTCTTCCTCAATCGAGGATCTCATTTTCATCGAATTGCACTCCCTCGCGAAGCTCAATGGGCGACGGTTTCCTCCATCACGACCGCCGACTTTGACGGCGATGGAATCGAGGATCTCTTCATCAGTCAGAATCAATTCGGTACTGCATCTAATCTGTCACGTGATGACAACGGCCCAGGCACCTGGCTGAAAGGATTTGGTGATGGATCCTTTGTTGCGGTGGATTCAACGGTGAGCGGAATCCGTATCGACGGAGAACAACGGAGCGCAGCGGTGGCTGACTTTGATCACGACGGACGGATTGATCTCGCGGTCAGTCAAAATAGCGGGTCGACCAAGCTCTACCAAAATAGAAAGGCGAAGCCAGGCCTTCGACTCCTTCTTAAGGGGCCCCTGAGTAATCCGACCGGGATTGGGACGCTCGTTCGTCTCCACTATGTGACTGGCAAGGAGGGGCCCGCTCGATTGATCCAAGCTGGATCAGGGCACTGGTCGCAAGACAGTCCCATTCCTGTTCTCGGAATTGCTCGCCGACCCGAGTACCTGTGGATTCGTTGGCCTGGCGGGCGTGAACAAAAGGTTCCGATTCCCGAATTTGCGACTGAGTTAAAAGTGTCTTTCTAAGTCCACTTTTTGATTTCCAACGGGTACAAAAACCGTATCGATCGACCTCAAAAGCAAGCGCTGTAGTTAGACCAACTTCCATCCTTTGCGGTATTCTCGGCGGATAAATCGATCGGCTCCTCGTGTATTGGTCACCTGTAGTTTGGCTGAGTTCCACATCAGCTTTTGACCTGCACGATAGGCCACATTACCCAAGTGGTTTGCCTCAGTCAGCCAACCGGCATACTGGAAATTACAGGTAGTTGAGGCTCCTGTCTTGCAGGCATGGATCCATTCCGCGTGGTGACCTATCGATTTTGGAATAAACGGATCCGGCCGCTTAAAGTCCACAAATTGAGGTTCTGGAAGCAGTCGATGTTGATCATAACCAGAGAGCAACATCCGCCCGTTGCTGCCGATGAAAAGGACGCCACTGTCCCACTGCGGTATGCCGCCCGAAGTCCATATCTCTGGTTTGTCTTCCCCTTGATGCCAAGTCAACCGTACCGGCGGCAAAGTCCCGCGGGCTCCGTATTCGTAAATGGCCCTCATCGAGGCTGGCGCAATCTCTGGATGCGGCGGCGGACCACTAGCCTCGATGCTCAGGGGAGATTGGAGCTGGAGAGCCCAAAAGGGCAGGTCGTTCCAATGCGATCCAAGATCACTCATTGTGCCGTTGCCGAAATCCCACCAGCGATACCACTTCGGCCCAGGAAAATAGACATCGTTAAACGGGCGCAACGGTGCAGGTCCCACCCATAGATCCCAATCCAATCCCTTGGGCGTGGGCGACGTTTCCGTGGGACGCTCGAGCACATTGACAATATCGTGGTTCCTCGACGAAGCCTCCGCCGATTGGCGACCCCAAGCTCGCCCGACCCACACATGAACCTCACTCACCGGCCCAATCGCTCCGCCTTGGACTAATTCGACCACTCGCCGATAATTATCTCCCGCATGGATCTGCGTTCCCATCTGAGTAGCCACTTTTGCCTTGGCCGCCGCTTCACGAATAATTCGGGCTTCCCAGATATTGTAGGTGAGCGGTTTCTCGCAGTAAACATGCTTCCCGAGATTGAGTGCCGGTAGCGTCGCAAAGGCATGGGTATGCTCGCAGGTGCTGACCGCGACCGCGTCAAATTCCTTTTCAATTTCGTAGAGCTTGCGGAAGTCCGTAAAGCGTTTGGCCTGCGGATATTTTTTTTGTGCCGCATCGAGTGCCACCTCGGCCACATCACAGACCGCGACGATGTTTTCACTACGGCCAATCTCCCCCATATTACTGCCGCCTCGGCCGCCAGCACCAATAATAGCAACGTTCAGTTTGCTGTTAAGATTTTGTCCACGCAAGAAAGCTGGAGCAGTCAACGTCCCCAAAGTTGCAGTGGCTAAAAGTTTGGAAAAGCAGCGGCGAGATAATGCCGACAGCGGTTGAAATGCAGGGTCGAATTTCGGTGGAGTCATGAGGATTCATTTCTGAATAGTGCAACGCGATTGGATTTGCACCTGAGAAATGAAAGAACCTTCACTAGCTCAGGGCTGCCTCAAGATCTGTCTGAACAAGGCGAGCTTGGCTAGGATTTGGTTTTTGCTCATGAGCTTTCACCGGGCGACTCGATGGATGCCTTCCAGTGGTCGAACTGATTCTCTTCGGTCCAATCCCTAGAAGTGGCTTCGCGCCTTGGCCCCTTCCTACGACCAGCCAAACGCCCTGATTCTCGCCCACACGAGTTGCCATTTAGTTTGACACTTTGCCATGAGAGTAGTAGCGACTGAAGGCTATGACCCTCCCCACGACTCGGCTTGCAATGGCGAAAAATTTCGGCGGCCGATGCGCGTTTACCTTGATTGAATTACTCGTCGTCATTGCGATTATCGCCATTCTTGCGGGGATGCTCCTGCCTGCCTTGGGCCGAGCGAAGGCCAAGGCCCATCAATCCAACTGTTCGAGCAATCTGCGGCAGATTGGCATCGCCCTCACCCTGTACGCCGCCGAAAGCCAGGACGTGCTTCCCAGCTATACGGGGCGTACACCGAGCGGCGGCCTCGCCGATCCCGCCAAGGCGACGGAACGGTACCTGCTTTGGTTCGAGCAACTCCGTCGCGTGATTGTCGGTGGGTCGCAATCGGTCTCAAATTTCCCCGCTTGGGAATGCCCGTCGGCGCGGGTATTGATCAGCAAACTGGTCCAGAACAAACGCCAGCTCTATTCCGGCGACATCCTCAGCTACGGCTATAACTATACGAACCTGGGGGATGATTTTCCGGAATACGGTGCGTCGATGCGAGTGAAGCTGGGAGGGGTGGCGGAACCGAGTGGCACGATAGTTGTTGCGGACAGCCTTTCCGACCGGTTGCTCGCCAGGTTGGGCAACGGGGATCCGTCGACCCTGGGCGTGCTGTGGGGCTCGGTCATTGCTCCCAAGGATTGTTCAGGCGGAACTCATGGCTATTTGATTTCCAATCAGCATCAGAAGGCGGCCAATGTGTTGTTCGCTGACTCCAGTGTCCGTGCCCATTCGGCCACGCTGCTGAATGCGCAGATTCGCTCCGGTCCGAAGGCAACGCCTGACTATTGGTGGGATGGGGATGGCTTTAAACGTTCCGTGCGGAGCCCCTGCTACACGGACTGACCGCAGAGCTGCCCCGTAGGCTCTCTCGAAAGGTAAGCGTACGCCCAACCCTATGGTTCCCAATGCGTCCTACTTGGATGTAGCTTGCGCAGATGAACTCAATGGTACCGTCTCGGAAGCGTCGTGGTCTTGATGACTACTCAACTTTGTGTGAGTTCCAGAACTCGTCAAACTCTCGTAAGTCTGGGCTCAGCGGCATTGACAGTTCCCCGTTGCTGAATTGCGAGGAAGATTTCGACCCGCTGCTCCGGCGTCAGATCCCGACGAGCCAAAACGTCCGAGGCATCGGCCTCCGCAAAGGATTTAAAGCCGAGTGCTCCTTTCTCCATCGCTTCACCATTTTAGCTTGTCTCGAGTCTCCCTACCGCAACACCGGCAGCCCAATAAACGTCGCTTCCCCGGCCGCGTGATGAATCCGCTGCGTCGCCTTCTTGTAATCGCCCGGCTTCGCCAATAGCTGATCCCCAAAATCCCCACCCGCCCGTTGGTCTCGGGAAGGTTCTTCACAAGCCAATCGATCGTGTCGTAGGTGTCGGTCGCATGGTCGACGGTCGTCGGATTCCGTTTCCCGCGCAGAGGCCGGGTCATCACATAGTCCCCCTCAGACCCATACTTCCCCCGCACATCCTGCAACACGCGGATGTATCCGCCGTTCACGATCACATCCGCCGCGTTGTCATAGCCTTGCAGGATCGGCCCCAAACGCGAACTCTGCGCATGGTTCGAAAGCACCTTGGCATCATAGGGCGTCCGCGTCAGCAGGATCGGAGCTTGCTTCGCCCCCTTAGGCACGAGAACCACGGTAAACAGCTTTACCCCATCCCGCATCGGGATCATGACATGTTGTCGCGTATACTGAAAGGCATCGGCGGGAATCGTCAGCTTCGCCGGCGTCTCCGAAGGAAAGGCGGCCGTCTGCTGCGCCCGTATCGGAAGCAGAATCAACAAAAGGGAAAGTAGCTTTGCAATTGATTTTTAATTTATTTATTTCCTCAACGTCCTCGTCAGTTATGTGCGCAGTTTTAGAGGCCCTTTCAAGAATTGGGTTAAAGTGGCTCAGGAATTCTGATTTGGTTAATTCAACAAAATCTTTCTCTTTAAGCCCGGGCATCAGGGCAGCTCTTGTAAGGGCAATTTTGTCTGATTCTCTTGAACCGGGGCATAGAACAAAGATAAGCAATATGCAACCGCTGCCTGCCATGGCACATACAACAAAGAATACCCAATAAAACCATACGTTTCCCCACCTACCCCAAAAATGAAAAATAGCAAAGTACCGAACAATGCACCGAAACCAATGATTTTAATCGCAAAGCGCCACCGCGCTTCGATGGGATAGAGCAAAAAAAATGATCCGCCAAGGATTGCCGCGCCTATCGCACCAGCTAAAAACCCTGCCGGAATAAGTTTCAATGAATAGTTACCATTATAGTTAAGAAAATCAGCTATTCTAATAGCAGTTTCAAAAGCAACATAGTGGGCTATTCCTGACATGCCAATCAAAATAATAGAACGCCAAAAAGAACGAATTTTTGCGGAAAAAAACAATAAAATTGCAATAGTAAGTCCAAAAATGCAACCAGGCGGGAAAAACATGGCGTTGCCTTGGGATGGTTCCAAGCCAAAAATCTTTATTGTACCCCAACTTTTCCAACGCAAAGCCATTACCCCGACAGAAGCAGCCCCGCTAGCTGCGCCGGCAAGAAGCCAGAGAGCTTTTTTAGATAAAACAATATATTGAAAAATATTCATATTATTATTGGTATTTATTTGGGATAAATATTTTCATTGCCGATCAAACTAAAAACACCCTCTTCCCTTTCCGCTCCCCTACAAAGCTGTTTTTTCCACGAAACTAAACAGTCATTATTTATTT
>CAMDGV010000042.1 GCA_945898055.1 Akkermansia muciniphila
ATGATTGGTGAAAATCCGGACGCTCGTAACCGCTATTGGAACGGCGAAGTCGATGATCTCGCAATCTGGAATCGTCCAATCTCCGCTACAGAAATCGGCAGTCTTTATGCTAATGGTTCCGGTAAACCACTCAGTGATTTGCTCGGGGCTATCGTAGGCGATGCCGATAAAGATGGAATGCCCGACGAATATGAGGTGGCAAACGGATTTAATCCCAACGATGCCAGTGATGCGGCGAAGGATTTCGACAAAGACGGCGCGAGTAATCTGGACGAATACAAGGCCGGCACGGATCCCATCGATGTCGCAAAACCTGCGATTGTTTCTGCTTCCGGTGACGGATCCTTCAAGACTGTGTCGATTGTTTTCACCGAAGAAATGGACCCAGTGGCAGCAACGGTGCTCGCCAATTACAGCATCAGTCCTAGCCTCACAGTCACTGCGGCCACCTATAAAAAGAAGGTAGTCACTTTGACCACTGCCGCGCAGACCCCAGGTGCCACGGCTTACACCGTTACGGTTAATAACCTGAAGGATCTTTCCCAAAACCCCATCGGTGCTGAAAATAAAGCAATTTTCTACTCTTATATTTTAGTGACCCAAGGGGTCATGAAGATCTCAGTTTGGAAGGGAATCAATGGAACCCCAGTGCAAAATCTGTTGGATGATCCTCGCTACCCAGCAACCCCTGATTACACGGCAGCACTGTTCTCATTCAATAGTCGTGATGCGCTACCCAGCGATTCCCTTGAGAATTATGGTGCCACTATGGATGCGTACCTGACCCCGACCGAATCGGGTAATTACCGTTTCTTCGACTACAGCGACGACGCATCGCAGTTGTTCCTCAGCACCGACGATAAGGAAGCAAATCTGGTCCAAATCGCCGAGCAGACGGGTTGCTGTACGTTCTTCACTGAACCTGACAGTGCACTCACCTCCGAACCGATTGCTTTAGTGGCAGGTAAGAAGTATTTCGTTCGCCTTATCTACAAAGAAGGCGGCGGCGGCGACTACGGCCAAGTGGCTTGGCGTAAAGAAGGTGACGCTACCCCAGCCGGTTCGTTAAAGCCCATCCCCGGTAATTTCCTATCTTCACCCGTTGGACTTGCGGCACCTCCCGAGGGGGCTTTCGCGACCCAGAGTCCTGGGGTGAATGCTAAGAATATCTCTGCTGCTGGCAAAATCGCGATCGCTCATCGTGACGGCAAAACAGCTTGGACCGAAGCAAACGTCAGCCTCAAATTGGATGGCGTCCTCGTAAAACCGGTCGTGACCAAGAATGGAACAATTCTATCCATTAATTATAATCCTGGAGTTTTGTTCGCGAGTGCTTCCGTTCACACAATTGAGCTTGCTCACTTGGATGCCGGCGGCAAACCAACCACCACCAGTTGGTCCTTCACCGCACAGACCTATAATGGAAATACACCCGATAAGGTTGCTGGTTATCCTGGCCTGCTCTTGGGATCGGCGAAGTTTACCGCCGACGCCTTGGGCTGGACAGGCAAAGCTGGCGATAAAGCAATCGACACAACGACTAAGGGCGGTCCAGTTGCCGTGTACTCCGACGCCTTCCTCGCGGCCGCTAATACTGCGACCGCTGCGGATGAGTTGACTGTCTCCTTCTGGCAGAAGAAACACGACACATCGGACAGTTCTGCTTTCACCCTTGACTCGCCGAGCGCTGGTAACGGTCGCAATTTCCATGCGCACGTCCCGTGGAGCAACCAGAATGTCTACTTTGACACTGTCGGTTGCTGCGACGGCGCCACCCAGCGGATTACGGCGGACATCAATACCTCCGGCGACTACACCACTGGCGATCCTCGCGATAATTTGTGGTGGACCACCCAATGGCATCACTTTGTGTTCACCAAGAAAGGTTCTGCTAAGAATATCTTCATCGACGGCAAGCTCTTCCTTTCGGGTGACAGCACCAACCCGCTGAAGACGGACAGCCAAGCTTTCTACATGGGCTCCGGTTCTGGTGGAGGCGAGCAAAGCCATGGTTTAATCGATGACTTCGCGGTCTTCGGCAAAGCCTTGACGGAAGCCGATGCACTGGCGCTCAAGAACGGTACGTTGCCCACTGCGTTGGCTGGCAAAGGTCTGATCGCCTACTGGGACTTCAATGCCGCTCCTGTCGAAGTTGTTAAGTTCACCAGCATTGTTCGCAATGCCGGAGGCTCTGTAACGATTACTTGGACCGGCGGCGGCAAGCTGCAGGCAGCTACTTCACTCAACGGTCCTTGGGCTGATCAAACGGGTGCCACAAGCCCTGTGACAGTCCCCGCAAATCAAGCAGCTCAATTTGCTCGAATTGTTAAATAACCTAGACCCAATCTAAGTTTACAAGGGGCTGAAGCTTGCTTCGGCCCCCTTTCTGTTTTGGGGCACTTCGCTAAAGGTGTCGCCAGAAAGGGTTCAGAGGTTAGTCAGACGCTGCACTGCGGATCGCCACCTGAATAAGCGGGCTGATCGGACCCAATTCCAAAGGCGAGGTCCGTTTGTTTCTTTAGTGATCGGATTTGAGGTTCCTTGAACCTGCGCCTCCATTTTTAACGCGTCTTCAATCTCTAGCCACCCTTCTAATCTTCGGTTTTAGCAATGAGGATCAATCCGGCCTAACTCCGAAGATGCCATCGGTTCCTCGAAGAACTTGAGAATACTCTTCACGCTTCCTTTAACCGGTTTGCTTGCATCAAAAATCACAATACTCTTTGAAGAACGTATGGGACGTTTCTTAACGATATTTTCCGTCTGCTTTGTGGGAATCGTCCTGCTGAGAGCGGCTGAATTGACAAATGCACCGTCGGGAAAACACCGCAAAGACGATGCGGCTGCCTCTAACCTTTTCAATGGCCCTATCCTCCGCTTCACAATTGAACTTCCAGCCAGTAGTCTCGATTCTCTCCGCGGTGAACCCCGCAAACCGGTCCCTGCTTCGGTCACGATCGGAACACAGCGCTTCGACAAAATTACCCTCCATGTCAAAGGCGCGGCGGGCAGCACTCGGAGCATCGATGAGAACCCAGCACTAACCCTTAATTTCGATAAATTAGTTCCTGGTCGAAAGTTTAGTGGCCTCGATAAAATTCACCTCAATAACTCCGTTCAGGATCCCTCGCTACTGAGCGAGCAAATGGCTTCACGTCTTTATGATGAAGCCGGTATTCCCACCGCGCGCGCTTCCCAAGCATTTGTCACCTTGGCGGGTCGTGATCTCGGATTATATGTTCTAAAAGAGGGGTACAACAAAAGCTTTTTGCGTCGTCGCTTTCCGGATCCCTCAGGCAATCTTTATGACGGCGGCTTTATTCGTGATATCGACCAAGATCTCGAACGCGATTCGGGTGAAGGCCCAGAGGATCGCAAGGATCTTCAACGCTTACGTGATGCCGCCGAGACCGCCGATAAACAACTGCGTGCCACTCGGCTGGAAGCTATCCTCGACATCAAACGTTTTGTGACCTTGAGCGCCATGCAAGCACTGCTGGTGGATTGGGATGGTTATGGAAATAATCGCAACAACTACCGACTTTATTATCAGCCTCACGCAGGTCTTTTTACCTTTATTCCCCACGGTATGGACCAATTATTAGGGTCGCGAGGTCATGGTATGGAAACGCCCAGTGCCGGACTTGTTTCCCGTCAATTGTTCGACATTCCAGCCTTCAACGACGCCTTCTACGCTGAAGCACATCGCCTCCTAGCCACCACCTTTACTTCCAACCTGCTAACAGCTCACTTTGACATCGTTGAAGCGCGACTCTTGACCGCTTTCAAGACTCTTGCGCCCGACGAACAAAAGTGGCGCATCAATACCCTGCAGGACTTCCGTAACCATGCCCTTCAACGGATCGAGTCGGCGAAAAGTCAATTGGCTTCCCGCCCCAAGCCAATCCAATTTAATACCGAAGGCATCACCACCCTCGCTCAATGGCAACCCCGCTACCAACGCGGACAGGCACAAATTGAAGTAACCCGAGTCGACGGAGTAGAATCATTGCATATCGCCGCGATCGCTCGGGAAACGGTCAGTTCATTCCGAGCAAACATCCGCTTGCCGATGGGTAAATATGCCGTCACGGGCCGGCTCAAAACCAAAGGCGTCGTCGCCTCAAAGGACGAACGTTTTCAGGGCGGAGCTGCTCTCAGGATCAGTGGAGGTGAACATCAACAACGCTTCTCTGGAGATCATGCTTGGACTGAATTCTCTCATGAATTTCAAATCCACGATCCGCGTGAAGTCGAGATTGTCGCAGAATTGCGGGCCGACGCTGGGGAAGTCTGGTTTGATACGGCCTCACTCAAACTGATCCGTCATTGAACCCTCGGTGGCTTCAATCCTCTGAACGAGAAACGGGATTCCCTCGAATAAACTTGATCGAGATCATCTTTCCAAGTTTTTACTAGTTTCCTTCAAGCCTCCTCACCCTCAAGCTTAACGGGATCATCGCCACCACTTCTTAAAACTATGTCTGACTTCCTCGACCAACATGGCATTGTGGTGTTTACAGCCTTTGTCGCTGGCCTATGGGTTAAGTGGCTCTTCGATCTTTTCTTTCTCAGACGCACTTTTTTTGACACGCGCGAAACCTTAATCACTCGAGAACGTGAGTTAACCCAATTGCGCCACGAACAAACTCGTATTTCTGAGACCTACAAAAACCGCTTGGTCGAACTGGAAGCGGTGACTCATGCCAAACTGAGTGCGGAAAAAAAAGCCACTCAGTGCTCACAAGAACTGGAACTGGCCACAAAGAACTCGCAGGCCGCACAAACCTCTCTCGATTTAGCGCTCGCTCGCCACTTCAGTCACACCACAGAGATGACAGGTCTTGAATCTCAATTCGAGAGTGCTACCAACGAACTTGTCGCCCTTCGATCTGAAACTCTGAACTCTAGTTTACGACTTGCTGAACTCCAGGCTGTCGTCACCGGTCAAGACCGATCTCTCACCGAACTTCACGCTCTCCGTGAATCATTAGCCTTAGCTCGTGATGAAGTCTTGGGTCGCTTCTTGGAAGTCTCCCTCCACTTAAACTCACTTCAAGCAGTTCGGATTCAATTAGAAGAAACGCTCGCTCTCCGTGACTTATCGATCTCTGAACTCCGATCTCAACTGACTCCTCTCCAGACAAAAAAAGATCAGGGTGCACTCGCCACAAATCAGGATGAAACTCTTTCCCGTGAGCTTCTCGCCCGTACAACCGAACTCTCTACGGCACAGGCCCGCGCTCAGGAATATCTCGAAGCCTACAACGAAGCCGTCCTAGAAAACCAAACCATTACCGTCGAGAGGGACCGCCTCCTAGCCCATTCCTCAACTGCCCAAGCCCTTTTAGCCACCCGTTTGACGGAGGCGACCGCCGAAATTGAGGCACTTCGAGCTTCACACCTTTCGGCCAGCGATACCACAGAACCCCTCTCAGGCAGACTGAATCAAGCTTTGATCGACTTGCACGAGTCCACCAGCCTACGAACCACGTTAGAAGCCGAATTGGCTGCGGTTTCAGAATCTCACGCTCGAATCGAATCCGACTTAGTCGAAAACCGATATTTGGCAAGCCGCGCCGAGGATTTAGCTGAGCATTTAGGGGTGGCGGAGGCCGAACTTTCGGCCCTGCGCACCCAGGCCAATGGCACATTACCCTCCTTGGATAACGAAATTCTTCTGATCGAACTCGAGCAAGCGAATCGGGATCGAAAGAAACTAAACGCCGAGTTGGCCTTGTTAAAGGCGAGGACCTCCGGTGAAGACTGAGGCTCCTCTCTTTGGCGACGACGGTAAACCCCGCTATTGGCTTGGGACCTACGATGCTTGGCATCTCTTATTACCCGTAGTCTTGGCCGCCTCCGTTGGTTTTCTCCTGCTCAACCTTGCCCCAACCAGCAAAAAGGTGACACCACGGTTACCGCCCCCTCTTCCCCTAGTTATTCTGGCCGGATGGAGTGCCCCAGCGCCGGGATCCCTTCTTAAAGTGAGTCAATTTAATCGAATCCAAGGCTTTGGCTTTCCCAACGGTCAGGTGATTCTCTGGGTGAAATCAGGGACCAATCTAGAACAGAAAATTGCCGTTCAGAGGGTCCAGACAAATGGACTCTTTACTATCGGACTCTCTGGTTTTCCCGTGGGTAACTACCGATTTCGCGCGGAGGTCATTGACCCAATAAACCGAAGGAGTTCAACCCCAGAAATACCGATTCGAATCCTTGCTGATTCGCCCCCAACCAACGCCCCGGTCAAGCCCTCTAAATCCGCGAGAAAAACCCGTCGATCCTGAGGATCAACTGAGGAATTTTACCTCCAGTCTTTTCGATTAAACGGCCTAGGGTCAGGCTAGGTCGGTAAAGATCTGAGTCCGCTGTCTCAGAGCAAGCAAGCGCCCTAGTGGGGTCTGCAATCCAGACGATAACGAACACCTCAACGCCTCTTCCTTGCCCGCTCCAGAAGCCAGCACCCAAACTTTACGGGCCGCTGCCAAAACTCCAAAGCTCAGGGTCAATCGACGGGGGGGCGGCTTGGGACCGACCACCGCTACTACGGGTTCTCGGCTCTCCACCACGGCCGATGGGGCCTCGGGAAATAACGAGGCCACGTGCCCATCTTCACCCATCCCGAGAAGGATCAAATCGAGGATAGGCATACCCTCGGGGGTCTGGGGTAAAGAGCGACGCAACATTTCAGATGCTTTGCGCGCCGACTCCTCTGGATCCAATTCACCCTGTAATCGATGACATTGAGCTATCCCAATACCCTTCGGCCCGAGCAAGTTCTCCAAGGCTAATCGGTAGTTACTCTCACGATCATCCGGCGGGACACAACGTTCGTCACCCCAGAAAAAACGGACTTTCGACCAGTCCATCTTGGGCTCCGAGGTTGATTGCGCTGTAGCCGCCATCAAACGCCCAGCGACTCGACCTCCTGGCAGGGCGACATGGTGCACTCCGCTGGCGACAATATCTGCGCTCATCGCCGTAAGCCAGCGTTGGGAAACCGCTTGAACCAACGATTCAGAATCAGGAAACCTCAATAGCTCAGGCATCTTCATAAAATAAAGTAAAGGCGGTTTTTATTGACCAATCGAAGGAACTGGATTGACCAGAGGGGCCGCCCCTTTGGGCTCGGGCAGCAACTCCAGAAAGGTACCAATTGGGTTCAATGGAACAAAGAGAAGTGACGGAATATGCGCCGGTTGCGTTATGGGCTTTTCAAGACTACCGCCCACTTTAAATTGCAATAATTTCTCGAAAGGAATTAAGACAATCGACGCTACCGGCCCCAAAAGCGGTACTTCTCGAAAAAGAGCCCCTTGTACAATCATATCCAGATCCCGTTCAAACCCGATCGAACCAACAAAGGCCAAGCGCATTGACGGAGATCGCAACCGAAGGTCGCGGGTCAGCAACCGTCCGGAATCGATTTTAAAATGAGCAGCGCCTTCGCTAAATCGTGTCTTGCCCATTCCCGATGAAACCCCACTCATCACCTGCGATAAGGCCCCAAACAAAGGTTGATCCCAAAGATAACCGTCCCTCAACTGGGCCGACCCAATCCCCTTCCAACTCGACATGCTTGAGGCCTCCCCCTCGGTGATTTTTAATTGCCCCGAAATCACTCCGTCCGTGCGATTTGATTGGGTCGAGAGATCTCGAATCAATGACTTCAAATTGGCGTTGGTGATTACCGTATCGATGCGAAAGGTAGTGGAAGCGCCTAAACCCAAATCAAACTCCAAGACCCCGTCTAATCGCCCACCGTGGAATCCGGCATGTAGATTGCTCACTACCAATAACGGTCCCAAAGACAACACGCTTCCTGAGATTCCAGTTGTGACAAATTTCCACCAACGAAATTTGGGCGCCGATTCAACATCAAAGCGGATGTTGTTCAGAGTCGGATCTCCCCGAATTCCAATGACCCCATTAGCCCGAATGGTCGCCGGTTCATCAAAAATATATGGCTTCATCGTTTGCTGAACCTTTGACCCGATCACTTGAGTCACTCGTGACGGCAAAAACGTACTGACTGCATTAGTAAAAGAAATCAGTCCTGCCTCAATGTCGTAAGCAAATCCCTCCACTGTGCAGTTTTGTTTCCCATCCAAAAAGGACGCCTGACCGACCGAAAGAAAAAGGTTGGTGTAGCCCAAGACCGCGTCTAGTCGATCCAAATGTTCCCCGCGAAAAGACAAATCGTTGACTCGGGCAGTACCGCGAATTCCGATACGTTCTGGCTCGAACCAGCGACCTCGAATCTCTGCCTGAATGGAAGGCGGTTGATTGAGTTTAATTTCAGCAAAAACCCTCCGAATCCGGGGCTCAGGAAACAAAGGCAGAACAATCGACGGATCCATTTCTGAGCGAACGGAAAACCAATAGTCTTTGGTCCGTTCATCTCCGTCGTAATCGAGCGCAACACGGCCTGAGCCGGCAGTTGCCTGCAGATCTCTGATCCGCCAAACACGGTTCGAATAATTAAAAGTCCCTTTCACTGTCTCACCACCGATTCCGCGGAATTGGAAAGGTCCTCCACTAAAAGATCCCGCCAAGCGCAGGGAATCCTGGAGGGTACCCTGCCAATTTTCCGGCTTATTGACCCAAGGCGGCAGGGTCATTCTCAATCGACCTGCTATCTGCGGTGCACCCGTCTTGGTCCAATCAAATTGGCCAACCCAGCGCCGACTCGCCTCCCTTAATAACGGTTTCACTCCGGCCGGATCTGCATCAGATCGAAACTCTAAGGACACCTGTCGGGTCACAGCATCGAGGGTTCCCGACCCCTCCAACTGGCCCCCAAACAATCGCGCATCCAGTTTCTTGAGGCTAACCACTCCTCCAGACCACGCCGCTCCAACGGATACTTGGTCCATGACTAAATCCGGCATCGTCCCCCTTTCGATCACTGTCGCAACCTGCAATTCAATGGCCCCAAGCCAATCCCACATCACTGTCTCGGGCAATCCAGTCACCGACTTCAAGGCTGGATTCAGCAGCAGATCTAATCGCAGAGGTCCTGAGGTGAGTTCTCGACTTTTTAGTTCCGAAAATTTGAGGCCAACCCGTGATCGAATCCATCCCAGATGACTGTGATCTGCCTCTAATTCAACGGTGCAACTCGGACTCGCCACGCGGTTGGTAAGCTCTAAGTCGGATACCTCCAAAACCGCACGAGACCGAAAAGCGTGGGCTGTTTCCACTTTAGGTGATGCCCCTAGTTTCCATCGCAGGGTCGCCCCAAGAGGGGCCAAAACGGCATCGCTCGAGCCCTTTAATTTTAGTGATCCTACTTTATTTCCATCCCAGTTAAGAGATTTCGCCGACAGTTCCCAACCCCCAGTAACGAGGGTCGACCCATCCGGTACCGCCTCAAATCGTGTCTCCAAGCGGAGCGCCCCGACGCTTCCCTTTAACAAGGTTGTAGGGCCCGATTCGAAGACAACGGCTGCTTGCAATCGCTCTCTAGCGTTGCCGAAAGGATTCAATTCAGCCGAAAGAACCAAGGATTCGAAAGCGGCTTGGTCCCACTGAATATCGTCTGCTTTTAAGCGAATTGAACCCGCTGACTGGGTTAAGTCGGCGATATCGACTCGGAAGTTGGCGGTTAAACGAGGCGGTTGCCTAAAAACAGACCTTTCAACTTCCTTCATCAACCGAGCTAGTCCTCGCTTAATGGGCCGGAAATCCTTGATCGGCCGCACCGAATCAGACTTCGCCAGCACCACATTGGTCAAAGTGCCCATCGCCGTGAATCGCAGGCCTAAACAGGTTCCTTGGAGTTCCTCGAGACTCCAAAAGTGAGGCCCCATAAAACGAAGGCTCCCCTCATCAACAGTTAGCTCGAACAACCGAGCGGGCTCATTTGTTTCCCCAACCGGTAAGGTGATGCGTCCACCATGAATCCGAACTCCCCGAAGGCCCGATTCAAATCGCAAAAGCTTTCTCCAATCTAGATCTACCTCCAATTCATCAGCGGACACTCGCTCACCCAGCGTCTCCCCAGATGTCTCCGAGAATCGTCCCCCAGTCACACCTTCAATCACAATTCCTCGATCCAAGCGAATCCGAGCCCTCCTAAAATCAAGGTCAAGCCCCTCGGTTCGCAGACGCCCAAGTAAGGCATCTTTAGCAAAGGGAGGGAGGCCAATCTGGTTCAAATGGTATCCGGCGTAGATCAGCGTCAGTAAAACAAAATAACCTGTCCTACGGCTCCAACGGAAAGTGCGACGCACAAACCGAATGAAAACCCCAGCGCGCCGAGACCACGAAATTTTCTTTAGATTTTCCGTTTTCACGGTGGGCTACCCGAATCAACGGCCGTCACTGCACTCAACCACGGGCCAACATACTCTTGATAAATTTGGAGAGGAAACTGAGTGAGCACACCTTCCGGTTCCTCGTCAAATCGAGCTAAGACAAACTGGTTAACCGCATTGGGCCGACCTCCAAAGTGCAGGTTAAGACTTCTAAATGGGCCTCCTTCTTTTAATACGAGAGTCAGCGAATGACCGACTTGGGCAAAGGCAAACTGTTTTAGTGCCGTGGAGTCCGGTTCCGGAAAACGACCTCCCGCCGCTCGGCTTAACCGATATAAACACTCGTCTATCGCCGGATCAGCTAGGGTCGCCCCAATCGAGACAGAACCATCCCAATGACCCGAGGCCGTTCGATTCAAAATCCGCAATCGCCCCTGATGACGTATTTCAATCCGAATAGTATTGGTCGGGTCAAAGGCAAAATCGCGCAACTGAGCCGCCGTGACTGGCAGGATGGAAAAGTCACCCGCTGGAACCTCATAAACGCCCGATTCATCCGAGCGCCGCGCATAAACTCGACGCCCATCGGTTGTGGGTGTCCCGAACTCGAGACGAGCAATCGAGCGTCGGGCGATTCCCCCCGTTAAAGAGCCGGTTCCATTCGCCGAAAATTCGTAGGTTCGCAGTGGATTATTCAAACCATATCGAGTCAGGTCGGTTGCTAAGTCATCGGCGAATGTATCAATCTGTAATCCCACAAAACGCCGCAAGACATCGCGCATCACCAGCGGATCGGCAAGGAAACGCCGTGGTGCGGTTGTAACCCAATTGGTTCCCTCTCGATCGACTATAAATTGGTTCGTACCAATTCCCATAGCAATCCGAGTCACCCCAGCAACCGAGGGTAAAAATCGACGGTCACGAAAGGAAGCGAGCGGTTGACGCAAAAGATCGGTGATCGAATTAGTTACAATAACAATATTGCCCGGACCGACGCGCCGCACAAACAGTTCTCCGGGGCGGTTGCTCGAGATGCCGCCTATCTGAAGACGAATTAGTTCGTTGGTTCCCTTTTTTAAGGCCACTTGCACCGCTGGCTTTGCCAACCCGAAGTCTTCTGCAGCCGCCATCGAATCGGTTACGAAAGAAGTTACAGACAATCCTGCGAGTTCCGTCAGCATCCGATTGATTTGCTCGGAATTAGCCCGAGCTAACAAGGGTCGGATCAATGTCCAAACCCCATTGGTTGCACGGACGGCTTCAAATCCAGTGGTCCCCGAGACCTCCAATCGATCAAAATCATCCGTTTGACCGGCCAGCAACCGGTGATCTCGCCACCCATCAACCGTGGTTGGTATCGCCCCCAAAATGCGAGCGTCGGCAGTGAAAACCCCGTCCTCACCGACCCGTTGAAAATAGACTTGATTACCCAAAGCTGTTTTAGCTCCTATGCGAATGAGGGTTAAACCCGACCGCGAACGAAGGGTCAAAACATCGGGATTGACTAGTCCAAAGGCCTCCATCGCACCGGGTTTTGTCGCTAACTCTGCTGAACTCAAATGGGTCCGCGGCACCATTGCTCCTAAGGATTCCAAAAAGCTCTCCACCGCAGCCGACTGAGCCGGATAAAACACGGGGGCCTGAAGCCACCATTGCGCGTTCGTTCGTACCAATCGCGCTGCGGTATGCGCTCCCAGAATTTCAATTTCCAGTATCTCACGATGATCAATACGCCGGAAACGCACCTCCTGATCCCCTTTTCCGACCACAGCAATCAAAGCAGCTCGTCGGTCAGTTAGATAAATCCAACCGCCCAACAGGAGAGCTGCTATCAATAAGATGCACGTTGAACGTCCCTTCATGTTATGTCCGCCTCCGTAGCCAAATCAAAAAACCAAGTCCTAACACTCCGCCCGGCAGAACTCCCAGCAAAATGAGATTCATTAAACGCATCTGACGTGCCGTAAAGTTGAGTCTGTATTCGCTAATCACCCGCGGCCCAATCGCCAGGGCCTGCTGACGATCCAGCAACCAGTTCACACACAGTGCCGCAAATTCTCGATTGGCCGCACTATTGATTGGGCCGTTCGCCAGAAGGGATGCGTCCCCGAGCACAATCAATCGAGAGGTTCCTCGAGCCGCATTTAATCCCAGTGCACCGCCCTTTTCTGAAGCCACCGCCATGGGAACCTCACCGCGTCGATCGCGTCCCTCCACAAAACTTAACTGTCGGCCGTCAAACTCCGACATCGTTCGCCCCTCTGGCCCTGTGGTAATCAAGGCGACTGTCTTCGGTGCGTCCGCCGACAATCGTTCCGCTGGAATAGGAACAACAACCCTCGGCGCTTGGAAGTGCACCGAAGCTTTGGCACGGGTCAAAGGTATGGTGATCGGATGAGATCCGAATCTCGTGGCAAGAACATCAAATCCCCTCAACGAATTCTCAGCGTCCGCCGCAAATTGAGAGGGCAAATAAACACCCCAAGCCTCCATTAATTCCTCTAATCCACCCCGTTTCCGAAGGGTTTCCATCGGTAATGTCACTAACATCCGTCCTCCATTGGATAAAAAGGAAGCCATCGCCGCTGTTTCAGCCGGGTTCAAGGATTGAACAGGGCCAGCTACCACTAACAACGAGCAGTCGGCCGGAATGCCCACCGCAGCGTTGGTTAACTCGCGGGTCTCTACATTTTTTTCTCCCAGCAAACGAACCAAACGCGTGTGACCTCGTGAATCATCCTCTGATCCGGGATCCACTTCGCCGTGACCTTGTAAAAAGTAGGCCCGCTGTAAAACCCCTTCCGCCAATCCAGCCAAAGCAGAGGTAAATAACGCTTCACCTCGAAATGCAACCCGGCGAATCTCATCGTTTCGGCCGGACAGCATCCTCTTAACGTCCGCATTAAAGACCGACATCTCCGAATCATCCACCGTTCGGAAACGTCCTCCGCCCGCATCAAAAACTACGAGGTCTCCCACATTTTTGTTTAATCCATACTGTGTCTTAATCGCCGTGGCCAAGGCTGGATCGCGCACATAATCGACCGTCTGAATCCGTAATCGAGGTGACCTCAAAGCATATTCACGCAAAAGGGTGTCGACGTGTCTGTACAGATCTGATTCCGGACTAAACAAGACCACGACCTTCACCTCATTGGTCAACAGTGCCAAGGTGGATACGGTCAACGGAGAGACCTGAGGACGTCGGGAGGACAAAAGATCGTAACGCCAATGCAGTCGGGTTGCCGCCAAATAATTCACCATTAAAACCAAGGCTAACATTCCTAAAATCCCGCCGACTACGGTCAATCCAGTCCACCAAAATCGGCCGGATTCATAGCTGCTTCGCTCCGGTTCTGGATTCATTTCCACCTCCTCATTTCCACCACTCGATGGGTTAAAAATAAAAAGAAAATCGTCACACTCAGGTGAAAGACCACGGCTCGTCCATCGATCATCCCACGAGCAAAATCAACCATGTGGTGGGTGACCGAAATATGATCGAGGATCCGTCCCCACCGCTCACTCGATGCCCCGGTATCTGGTCTCAAGCTCGATGCCCAAACTCCGATCCCGATCAAGAGAGAGGTCATCGCGGCGATAATTTGGCTGCGAGTCAAGGACGAGGCAAAGAGGCCCGCCGAAAGATAGGTTCCCCCAACAAAGGCAATCCCCAGGAGAGATCCACTCAAGGCTAATGGATCCAAAAATTCGGCTTGACCGCTCACTTGCCGAAGCCCAAGCAACACCCCAAACATCGGCAACCACGAGAGAAGAAAAAACAAAAAGGCACCGGTAAACTTTGCCAACACGACTTGCCAATCTCCCACGGGTGCGGTCATTAAGGATTCATAAGTGCCCAACGCTTTTTCCGCAGCAAAGGATCGCATGGTAATGACCGGGGTCATCAAAATAAGGATCAACCAAAAAATGAGGCCCTCGGAAAAAAACATCTCTGTAATCGGGGCATCGGTGCGGTCGGAGTTCAACCGGACCATCAGATCCATCAGCCCACCCCCGGCCAGCAAGAGGCTGAAAGACACGACCACGTAACCTGTCAAAGCGTTAAAAGCGATTCCCAGTTCACGGCGTACCAAGGCAAAAAAGACTCCCATATCAACGCCCCTGCCCTTTCTGGCGCCGAGTTAAATGAATGAAAATATCCTCTAACGATTGGCGGGTCCGGGTTAACTCACGCAGCGCCCATCCTTGTTGTCGGGCTAACTCCCAGATTAAGGGCCTTAAATCAATCCCTCCTCTTGCACTTACTGACACGCGAAGATAATCCCCTGCTGCTGCCGAAATATCAAAAGATTCAATCTCCGGCAGATCACGCAAAGTATCCCGAACCGACTCCACGGTCGCAGCAATCTCGGCGACAACTCGACTGTCTTGGCTAAAACGATTCTCCAAATCTTCCACCCGATCGTCCGCCAGAATCTGCCCTTGATTCAAAATTAAGACTCGTGAACAGGTCATCTCAACTTCCGACAAAATATGGGTCGATAATAAAACGGTGTGATTCTTTCCCAAATCCTTAATCAAGGCGCGAACCGCCCGAATTTGGTGAGGATCTAATCCAATGGTGGGTTCATCTAAAATAATGAGATCGGGCTCGTGTACCAAGGCATCAGCTAATCCCACCCTCTGTTTGTATCCCTTGGATAGTTGACCAATAATTCGCTTGGAAACATCTCTCAATCCACATTGGTCGATCACACAATCGACGCGATTCCGACTCGCCCCAAATCCGAGTCCTTTAAGTCGGGCGCGAAACTTCAAATAATCACGCACGCGCATATCTAGGTGCAACGGGTTGTTCTCCGGCATATAGCCGATCCGACGCCGAACTTCGTCGGGTTCATGAAAAACATCGTAACCAGCAATCTTCACCGTCCCGCTGGTCGCAGGCATGAAGGAAGATAAAATCCGCATCGTGGTTGATTTACCCGCGCCGTTTGGACCCAGGAATCCAACAATCTCGCCACGACCGACCCGAAAGGAAATACCATCCACTGCAATCCGGCCGGGATAGTGCTTGGTGAGGTCTCGAACCTCGATCATAGGACTCGTATCCAACATCGTGTGTTTGTCTGTGAAAACTAATCACCAAACCAGCGAACAGAAACCTTAAAGTCCAAATTTTCCGACTGAATTTTCCACCCGCCATTTACCGTCCCTTTAAAATAACCGATCAAAAAGAAGACGACCGCAATCTTTACCGACTTCGAACGAGAGCCACCACTCCCATCACCGCCACCATCCCCCCGAGCAGGGACTGTTTGGTGGGGCGTTCACCTTCCAGCCAATAGGCGAGCGGCACAACCGCCAAGGGAGCCATCGCCACGATCGGCAGGACTTCAGCAATTGGATGATTCGCCAATGCCCACTGATAACAGACAACCCCAAAACACGGTCCCGCCACGGCATTGCCTGCCACCCATTGCCACCCTTTCGCCAATCCTGGCCGTAGTGGCGGTAATTCTCCCTTCTTTAAGGCCACCCAGTACCAAAGGGCCGCCGCTAGAACTCCAGCGATGGCGCGTTGAAAGGAGACCGTCAGCGGATTTGCCGGAGTCCCTTCTAGTCGCGCGAGTTCAAATCCATAACGACTCAAAACAGCCCCTCCAGCCTGTC
Organism: Akkermansia muciniphila; assembly: GCA_945898055.1. GTDB lineage: Bacteria > Verrucomicrobiota > Verrucomicrobiia > Limisphaerales > UBA9464 > SXXZ01. The sequence goes on from CAMDGV010000042.1 coordinate 15,900, forward strand.
CGCCAGCCGCGATCAAACCAAAGATCAACCCAGACCTCCCCCAAAGCAGTATCGCTGACTCCCCTCGTTTCGGTGCCAGTGCCACTGCAACACCCAGCAGAATAATCATTCCGGCTGCTGACTGAGCCCAACCCGGTGAGTGCCCGAGCCACGCCCATTCGATCCCAACTCCAATGGGCGCCGCCAAACACTGGGTCATTAGTGAGGTCAACCTGGAACCTAAGCGCGGGAGGGCCAAAAAAACGCCGGTATCTCCCACCCCATATCCAACCACTCCACTCCAAAAAAACCAAACCAAACACGGACCGGTCAGGCCCCCTCCCCATCCCAATGCCAAAACACATAAGAGGCTGACCGATAGAGTTTGCCTCCAGAAGTTCGCTCCGGCTGAACCCAGAAAACTCACCGATCGACGCGCACTCACCGCCGAAACCGCGAAGAGCAGCAGTGCCAAGACAGCAGGGATCATCGGAACGAACTCCGTAAGACCTCAAAAAACACCGTATTTGGGCTCCAAACAGGCATCAGACCCCATCACCTGCTGCTCGTTTCAAGGTGGCCCTGAGTGAGCGCACAGCCTGTCCCAGATTTCGTTTCTTAAACAAGAATGTCCCCGCAACAAAAGTATCGGCACCCACTCGAACACATTCCGCACCGGTGACGTCGTTCACCCCGCCATCAACCTCAATCCGGAACTTTAATCCAAGTTCTCGCCGCCAAAGTGCCACTTGCTGGATCTTAGGGACACATTCCTCGATAAAAGACTGCCCGCCAAAGCCTGGATTAACCGTCATAATCAACACCAAATCTACCTGATGAAGGAAAGGTTTGATTGAAGCAATATTTGTCGGTGGATTGATGGCGATTCCTACTTTGCAACCCAAAGAGCGAATCTTCCAAAACAGAGGCACCACTTGCTCACCTAATTCAACATGAATGGTCAATTGATCCGCTCCGGCTTTGCGAAATGGCTCCAGTAAAATCTCCGGCCTTGAACACATCAGGTGCACATCGGTCACCCCTTTGAAATGGGGCCGCACAATGCGCAGCACTTCCGGACCAAATGAAATCGTGGGAACAAAATGCCCATCCATAATGTCGACATGGAGCCACTCCGCCCCAGAACGTTGGACGCGGGCCGCCTCATGGGCGAAACGGCCAAAGTCCGAAGCAAGAAGGGACGGAGCAATAATCATCTAAATGGAAATAATGTGTTGTCGACGCATTGGGGTCAAACCCTCTTAATTCTTCAAAAGGGCTTAGGGCACTCTTCAAGGGCGAATTGCCTGACAAAGTGTCCGCGCAATCAAACTCGCCCCCAGCGCATTGGGATGAATCTTGTCGGGGAACATTTCCGGATAACCGGTTAAGGAATCATTGAGATCTACCACCGGCACCTTCATGGAATTGCTGACCTCCATCCAAGCGGGAATGACTCCATCCTCCAATGTCTGTGCCGTTATTCCCCATTGATCCCCGTAAATCGGGACGGGTAGGCAGACCCAGACCCGAACCTTCACCTTAGAGTTAGTTTTCAAGCTGCTAAAGGAGTTCAGAAAATTTCGCGCCTCTTGTTCAAACGCCTTTTGTCCTTTCCAATTCTGCGGCTTGGTATCGTTGGTCCCGAGCATGATGATCACCACGTCTGGAACCCACAAAAGAGCCTCTTTGTACTCATCGGTCCCCGAGTAAGGTCGGTCCCCAGTTCGGCTTAAGGTAGCCCCGCTTAGCCCGAAATTACGAACCTCAAAGCGAGTACCTAGGAGCTCAGCTAATTGGCTGGGATAACAATTTTTCTCGCGATCTTCAACCCCTGCTCCGTAGGTAATGCTGTCTCCAACACAGGCCACCCGAATGGGCTTCCACGTTCCTTTGCCTTTCTCGTAATCTTCAATCAGCAATAAATCGGGACTGATCCGGCGGCGGCAACCCACCGCAAGCGAAGCGGCACCTAGGGCAGTCAGAAAAAATCGGCGATTCATCCGCCCACATTAAACCTGTCTCAGTCCTTTCGGAGCAAGCCGCCTGTTGAACTTTTATCGAGATTCTTTGATTCTCTTGCCGCAATTTCAACCGTTTAAATCCTCTCAAATGACTGGTTTTAACCCAGAAATTTTCCCGGATTCAGGATTCCATCGGGGTCCAAGGTTGATTTGATTCGGCGATGCAACCGGTCCGCTTCGGGACTGACCGCAGCCGTCCACCATGGCTTCTTAGCCAAACCAATCCCGTGTTCTCCAGTAATACTCCCGCCTAGTTCAATGACGCCTCGAAATAAATGGTCCAAGCCCGCCTCGGCAGCCAACCGCTGTTCAGGTCGGCTCTCGTCTACCATCAAGTTGACATGAATATTACCGTCGCCCGCATGCCCAAAACAGGCAACCTGGATACCGTGACGCTTCTGAATCGCCGCTCCCAATCTAAACAAAGCCTCGAGCTTTCCTCGAGGTACAACCACATCTTCGTTTAATTTGGTCAACCCTGTGTCTCGTAACGAATAACTGAACTCACGGCGTAAGGCCCAAAATCGCTCGCAGCCATCGGGCCCCAGTCCCTTCTGACAAAAGGTCGGGTTGAACGGCCGCAATAAACGATCTAAATCGGTAATCTCGCCTCGGACACTTCGCTGGTGTCCATCCAATTCCACGATCATCAAGGCCCCTGCGCCACGCAAGAGTGGCGATCCAGTCCGCTTACGCGCTGCGGCGATGGTAAAGGCATCCGCCACCTCGAGCGCACTAGGGAGGAAGCCCGCCGCAAAAATGGCCCGAATGGCCTTTGCTGCGGTCTTCATATCCGCAAATCCTACCCCAAGACAGGCGCGATAGGGTGGCAATGGCAGCAGTTTCAAAGTCACCTCGGTGACCACTCCCAACATCCCTTCGCTACCCACAAAAAGCCGGTGCAAATCGAAACCTGTTTTGTTTTTATGAGTCTTGCCCCCCAAACGTACCACTTCCCCAGTCACTAAGACCACCTGAAGCCCTAAGACATAATCACGAGTCACACCGTATTTTAAACAACGAGGCCCCCCCGCATTCGTCGCAACGTTGCCCCCAATAGAACAGTCCGCTCGACTCGCTGGATCAGGGGGGTAATACAAACCTTTTCGCTCCACTGCCGCTTGCAAGGTCGCTGTAATCACTCCCGGTTCTACCACGGCTGTGAAGTCAAGCGCGCTCACCGATCGGATCCGTTTCATCCCCGCCAATGACAAGGCAATCCCTCCCTCGACAGGAACACAGCCTCCGACATACCCGAAGCCCGATCCACGCGGGGTCACCGGTATGCGGTGAGCCATGGCCCAAGCCATTATTCGCGCCACAGATGCCACACTTCCCGGCCGAACGACGGCTTCTGGGGGATGACGTGCAAACCACTTGTCACCAGAGTGGGCGACAATATCCTCCTCTGCAAAACTCAATTCGCCCGGTGCCAGTTCGCGCGACAATTGTTCCAAAAGAATCCTCCGTTTCACGGGGTTACGCTGGAGCGAAACCTCGCTGACGCAAATACAGAAAACGACGAAGGCGCAGAACTTTCATTTGGAGTCGACGCTTCTTTGTGGTAACTCGCCGCGTCGGTTGAAATTGTCATGTCCCGTCACGGAACCAAACTAGGCACCTACACTCTCCACGAAGAGATCAATTCCGGAGGTATGTCCGAAATCTGGCTCGGGACCGACCCCTCAGGCCGTCCCGTCGCGGTGCGGATTCTTCTCAATAACTCCACTTTCGCTTTTACCGAACGTCGCCGCTTTCTAACCGGCTGTGAAACGTTGCTGGCTTGCCAAGATAATCGACTGATTATTGGCTACATTGAGCATGGAAAATTTGACGGCGAACTCGTTCTGATTATCGAGTATGTCGAGGGCGAGAATCTCAAACTTCTTCTCACCTCTCAGGATCCTGTACTCTCTGAGGGGATTGCTCAGGTGCTGATCGACATGGCTGAATCTTTGGAACTTGTGCATGATCGCGGTTTCATGCACCTCGACTTCAAACCTGAAAACGTCCTCCTCACTCGTAATGGTAGCTTGCGGTTGATCGATTTCGATCTCGCCCGCCCGATTCCTGTCCCTCCTCGAAAACTGGATAAAAATCCGGGGACTCCTCACTACATGTCCCCTGAACAGTTGGGCCGTGAAGCCGTCGATCAACGGGCCGATATTTGGGCTTTTGGAGTCAGTGCCTACGAACTGCTCACCTCCCGAAAACCTTTTCCCGGCGAGACAGCCGACGACGTCTATCGCGCTCAACGTGACCGTTCCGCTTTCCAAAACCCGCGCTCAATTAACCCGGCCATTCCCCTCGGCTTGGAACGAATTATCCTGCGTTGCCTCGAACTCAATCCTGATAAACGCTACGGAACGATGTCCGTGGTCGCCCACGAATTACGCAAAGAACTCTACCTTTAACCGTCGCTCTCTCGGAAGAGTGTCCCACTCCCGATTCACTGATTTAACTTTGAATCAATCGCTCCTTCGGCTTACTTCAATTGAGGGTGTAACGAAAACCACAGCTGCCCTCGGAGGCTTCCACCTGCAGCGGATTCAAGATTATAGCGGAGCTCATACTGCATCGCGGGTTTGGCATCGGCTAACTCCAATCGAATCGCTGTCCCCTCCGGCGAGATCGTGACAGCCTTCACTACCACCTCGTCACGCCCCTCTTTCTCTGAGTTCCTTACCGACCAATCTTTGGACCCGTACTGTTCCGAATATCGGTAGTTCCAACGCTTCACCGCATAGCTTCCTAGGTCTCCCGCTGTTGCTGGATCCAACGCTTGGGCAAAACGGAATTCCAAGGTGCTTCCAGTCTGTTTCCAAGAAATTGGAACTCGAATTGGCTTACCGGTATATCGCACCCGCTGTAGGACTCCATCTTTGATTGCGCTGGTCTGCCATCCAGTGCTGCCCGCAACATAAAGTGATCTATCCCGTGGGTTAAAGGTCGCTCGATTCGGCCCGCTTAAAAATTTCACTGGCAACGGAACCACCGCTCCCTGTGCTTGCCTACCGGTGGTGTCGCGCAACACCAACATCATCGAACTACGACCCCAGAGGAGATGCATCATCTGCCCTCCCAAGGGGCCCCATTGGCCCTCCGGTATCCACGCCTGAGATCCACTCGAATTATCCACTCCATGCGGGATCCAACAGAGTGGTAGATCGCGGCCCATCGGCGGCGTATGATCTTTTTTTGGACCTCCAAATCCATACCATCCACCCTCGACTACTTGGATAATTTCACTACTCGGTGTCCAGGTCCCTTGCTGCGGTGACACGGTCACAATCCGCCCATCTTGACTGACTCCCATCCCATTCGGATTTCGAAATCCAGCCGCCAAAATTTCCTCGCTTCGTCCCTCCGCTCCAACTCGATGCACCCCCTTGGGATCAACATAGTAAAAACGCCCCGCCGAATCCACTTCGAGACAGGTTACGTAGTCGTGTCCCCCGGTCGAGGTGGCGATTCCATCAAAAAAACTCTCCTGAAAGTCAGCCACTCCATCGTCGTTGTAGTCGTGCAATCGAGTGATCCGATCGCGTCCCAAGACATAGATTTCCTTGCCTCGAACCTGAAGTCCCAAGGGTTGAAAAAGACCGGTCGCATATCGCTTCCAATGCAATGCCTTTAAGCCTTCATCGACCCCAGTCACCTGCCACACATCCCCATGCATCATACTCACATAACCAGTTCCATCGGGGGTGAACGCCACTCCAGAAGCAAACAGTAAGGCCCGATCTGAATTGTCATAAGGTAAGGTGAGCGTATCAACCGCCAAGAAGTCGGTATCGAACCCACGCTGTCCCCGGGTCAGACTCTCTGAAACGGTTTGCTTGGCATTGCTTACCTCCAGTTGAGGCCCTGGACTGGCCTCCTTAAAAAAGGCCTCAACCGCCGGCCAGAGCCCCCTCTCCCCGCGCCAAAGGAGAACCGAAACCACGCTGACGTTCGTCGTCGCTCCAAACAACGCCGCCGCAGCTCCTGTCTTGGCGTCAACCTCAATTTGGAAGGTGGTCATCTTAGGAGCTTGACCTCCAATGACGGCAAAAGCGGATCGGATTCCTCCTAAATCAGCGTGACCTAGGATTCGATGATCATTGGTTTTACTTCGTTGCTCCGATCCATTGACCTCATTTACCGCACTGTTTGATAGCGTCTTCTGTGTCGTATGAACCTCTGAACTGTTGCCCCGTAAATGGCCGGCTGCAATCCAGCGGAGGGGCTTCGAATGAGGTGCCACTTGCAAGATTCGCTCGTAAACACCTCCAAAGGGCGTCTTTCGAAAGGCGGCTCTCTCCAAGATTCGAACGCCATCCACTTCATGTTCAAGGAGTGGACCGTCCTTGGCAACGTGCAGCCCTCGGTAACGATAAGTACTTAAGCCATTCCCCTGCTGGACGGGCGAGGTAAAGGCTACCGCCCCGCCCGGCCGGGGAGTTCCGATCAATCCAAAACGAGTCGGATCTAATTTTAAAAATCCACCGCTCCAAGCGGCTCGAATCTCGCCTGTCGCCAAATCATAGGCCATCGCACGGTCCAAATCTCCGGCCGTACGGACTGTCAAACCTTTGGCCACCGATACCCCATCGGGAAGGACTAAATTTGAAGCCAAAAACAGACCGATATCACTCCGCTGCCATCGATCATCTAACCAATCTCGCTCCACCTGCACCCCCGGCTCTCTTCCCGAGGAAGGAGGCTCTCCCACCACCCGAGTCGGCCCGGTAACTGCCGAAGCCAGCCGTTTCAATCCAGCTAATTCTTTTCCTAACTTTACTTCGGCATCTTCTTCGGTGTGCCCAATGATTCCCACGGGTCCTTTCCATCCACTCGCGTTGACAATACGCAAGAGGGATTCTTCTTGGTCACCTGTTCCCAGTGGAATAATTTTACGCCCAGTGCTGTCGCCGTTTCGCACCATTCCATTAAGATTTAAGGCCACCAAATGAGGCTTTAGAAGATCGAACTGTTTTTGAAAAGTATCGATGTGGGCATGCCCATGATGAAAGTTGTAGACGATGCCCACATTGGTATGCCCAGCACCCTTCAGTTTGCTCACCAGAGCCACTTGGTTCGTCGGTTCGCCAAACCAACCTAAGTGATTATATAAAGCCACGGTGCAACCTCGGGCCGCCGCCGCTTTACAAATTGGGATGAGTGTCTCAAGGGTATTAGCCATCTTCACCCCCAATCGATCCAGATCGGGTTCAGCTTCAGTTCCCAAAGTCACCCAGAGCTGGGGATGAATTTGCGTCCGCTCAATACAGGCGAGAATTGCCTGCGCCTCCTCAGTCAAGGTCGAAGGAAACCACCACGCCATTACTTCAATCGCGTGTCGACGCATCGCCGCCACCTCGGCATCAAAGGTCGGGATATGCTCGGAGCGCCAGTCGTAGGCTAAACGTCGGAGCCCCAACCGTTTTAACATCTCCGCCCGCTCCTCGGGTCCGCGCTTTCGGGTGTCAAAGGGCACAATACACCACGCAAATAAATTAGTCTGAGAAAAGTTACCCGAAGAAGGCAAATCAGCCTGTGCCATCAGTCCAATCGAACTGAGTAGCCAAATCAAAAAGTGGGATCGCATAAAAAAGCTTAGCTCAGCACTCGATCGATTGTCACGTCCACCGTTCGAGTTACTCTTGGCCCAAGCAATGTGAACCGCGAATCCTCTGCCGTTCTTTCTTTCTTCAATCGCCCGAACGACCACACTCCACTCGCATGGCGGATCGCCCCATCAGTTCTCTTAATAAACCGGACATCACCCTCGAGACCTCCCTCCGGCCGTCCGCTTTTTCTGATTTCACCGGTCAACCCAAGGTCAAGGATCGGCTGGAAATCGCGGTGGAAGCAGCGCTCAAACGCAAGGAGCCCTTGGATCACATTTTGTTAAGTGGCCCGCCTGGCTTGGGCAAAACAACGCTGGCAAACATCCTCGCGAATGCCATGGGCGCAACGGTCAAATCTACCAGCGGTCCCACCATCGAAAAAGCCGCAGATCTCGCCGGTCTACTCACCAATCTAAGCGAAGGGGACGTCCTTTTCATCGATGAAATACATCGTCTTCAAAAAACCATTGAAGAATATTTGTACCCAGCAATGGAGGACTTCCGTTTGGATATCATTATTGATCAAGGTCCCAATGCACGGAGCGTTCGACTCACTCTCCCTCGATTTACCCTGATCGGTGCCACCACTCGGAGCGGACTGCTCTCGTCGCCCATGCTGACCCGTTTCGGAATTCGTGAACGATTGGACTACTACACCGCCCTCCAACTCCAAGGGATTCTCTTGCGTGGAGCCCGTCTCTTAAAGGTGGAAACCGATGCCGATGGAGCGATGGAAATCGCCCGGCGTAGTCGTGGTACACCTCGAATCGCCGGCAATCTTTTGCGGCGAGTTCGCGATTATGCCCAAGTGCGCGGCGACGGTCGGATTGACGCCGCCGTTGCCGATCGGGCCCTGAGTCTTCTTGAGATTGATGCCGACGGTCTGGATGAAATGGACAAACGCCTCCTTGAAGCGGTCATGGTTAAATTTGCGGGAGGCCCCGTTGGAGTGAACTCCCTCGCGGTAGCTGTGGGTGAAGAACCCGACACCATTGAAGAGGTTTATGAACCGTATCTAATCATGGAGGGGTACCTTAACCGAACTCCGCAAGGCCGTATTTGCACCGAAAAAGCTTATAAAAAACTTGGCTTAACTCTGAATCGCGCCGGTCAATCGCGATTACTGTAGGAATTCACAGGCAGGATCGTTCGTCGCCGGTTACCTCGGTTGGACAGCAAAAAGCCTAATGAAACCCACGGCTTTTAACTTACGATAAAGTGGGGCTCCAAAATTTCTGGCCACTCACCCAGATCCTTCCATTGAGTTTAGCCCAAACAACGTGCTTTCCTTGCTGAGCGATGATTCTTCCCCGTATTTCAATCCAACGCCCCATTTTGGCCACGATGATGAATCTCGCCTTGGTGCTCTTCGGTTTAATCGGACTTACCAAATTGCCGGTTCGCGAACTACCCGATATCGATCCTCCGATTATCTCGGTCACCACAATCTATCCCGGAGCCAATGCACAAGTAGTCGAGACCGAAATCACCGAGCGCCTCGAAGAAGCCATTAATAACATCGAAGGGATCAAAACGCTTCGATCCGAAAGTCGAGAGGGTGTCAGTGGTATCTCCATCGAATTTGATCTTTCGCGGAATATCGATATCGCCGCCCAAGACGTTCGAGATCGTGTCTCCCGAATTCGAGAATCTCTTCCTAATGACATCCGAGAACCCATTGTCTCCAAACAGGATTCGGATGCGAGTCCGATTCTTTGGATCGCTCTTAATAGTGATCGTTACTCGCCGCTAGAACTAACCACCCTAGCCGAGCGTCAAATCAAACCCCGGTTCCAAGGGGTCTCCGGTGTTTCTTCGATTATAGTCGGCGGCGAAAAACGATTCGCAATGCGCCTGTGGCTCGACTCTGAAAAAATGGCCGCACGCCAAGTCACTGTCCTCGATGTTCAGCGCGCACTTCGACAACAGAATATCGAACTCCCAAGTGGTCGAATCGAAAATATGGACCGCGAAATGACCATCCAAACGCGTGGTGAACTCAAATCTTCAAATGAATTTAATGAACTCGTTGTTCGCACTTCGACCACCAATCGAGTGCTCCTTAAAGACATCGGACGCGCCGAAGAGGGCACTCAAGATTATCGGACGATCGCCCGTTCTGCTGGAAAAAATTGCGTCTTTTTAGGCGTCGTCAAACAAGCCAAAGCCAACACGGTCGACGTTGCTAAATCTATCAAATCTGAATTGGCCGCAATCCAACCAACCCTCCCGCCTTCAGTAGAAATGCGCATTAATTTCGATTCCAGCACCTTTGTCGAAAAAGCGATCGGCGAAGTCTGGGAAACTCTCGCGATCGCCTTTGGACTGGTCGTCCTGATTATTCTGGTCTTTCTCAGAGATTTCCGTTCCACGCTCATTCCTACTATTGCCATCCCGATCTCGGTCATTGGCACTTTCGCAGTCATGTACCTGCTCGGGTACTCGGTTAACATCCTCACCATGCTCGCACTGGTGCTGGTCATTGGTATCGTAGTGGATGACGCCATCGTCGTTCTCGAAACCATTTATCGCCATATTGAAGACGGTATGACTCCTATGAAGGCGTCCTTTAAGGCAATGGACGAGATCAGTTTTGCCGTGATTGCTATCACTCTTTCTTTGGTCGCTGTCTTCACCCCTCTTGCCTTTCAGAAGAGCCTGACCGGACGACTCTTTATCGAATTCGCCGTCGCCATCTCTGCTTCGGTTATCTTATCGGCTTTCGTTGCGCTCACTCTGGCTCCGGCGCTCGCGGCGCGAATCCTCAAACCAATCAGCACCAAAAAATCAACCGGCCTTTTCGGCTTCTTTGAAAACGCTCTCACCTCTCTTACCTGTGGCTATCTTTGCTCATTACGCTGGGCACTTCGTCATCGCTTCCTCTCAGTTTTGGTTACCATCGCCACCTGCGCTCTCATGGTCCTCGCCTACCGAGATCTGGATCAGGATTTTCTTCCTCAAGAAGACAAGGGTAGAATCTTCAGCTTTATCCTAACTCCCAATGGTTCCACCAGCGAGTTCACGGATCGTCAACTGCTGAAAGCTGAAAACATTGTCGCCTCAATACCCGAGGTCGCCAGTTACGGTGCCATCGTCGCTCCAGGCTTCAGCGGTCCTGGACAAGCCTCTCAAGGCATTATTTTTGTGAGCTTTCAGGATCGCTCAAAACGGAAACGTTCCGTTCAACAAATCGTTAATGGTCCAGGGGGTGTGGCTCAGCGTTTCTTCACCGAAGTCGAGGGCGGATTCGCTATCGCTAATTTACCGAAAGCAATCGAGGTCAGTTTTAATAGCTCCCCCTTCGAACTCGTCCTCCAAAATCAGGATCTCGATACTCTCAGTAAAACCATCCAATCACTCTCAGCTCAAATCGGGGCTCTCACCAATGAGACCGGCCAAACTCTCCTGCGCAATATTCGGGTCAGTTACGAAGTCGATAAACCCGAACTCCAAATCTCAGTCGATCGTAGTCGTGCCGCAGCGCTCGGTGTCTCGATCGAAGATATCTCTCGTACCTTACAAATTCTTTTTGGTGGCCTTGACCTCAGCCGTCTCAAAATGGATGGCAAAGAATACGACGTGATCGCTCAGTTGGAACGGAAATCACGCCTCACTCCGCAAGATCTTGACAAGGTCTTCGTTCGCAATACTCGGGGTGAACTCATTCAACTCAGCAGCTTAATCACTCGGAAGACGGGGACGGCCGCTAATGCTATCAGCCACTACAGACGTCTTCGCAGTGCAAGTATCACCGCTTCTCCGGGCGGTGTTCCAATCGGGATATTGGTCAAAAAAGTGGAACCGCTCCTCACCGATCTTCCCGCTGGCACTCTTTACTCTTGGGAAGGTGAAGCCAAAAATCTATCCGATTCCACCGGCGAAATCTGGTGGGTCATGGGCCTCGCCGGGATCATTGTCTACATGACTCTCGCTGCCCAGTTCGAGAGTTTCGTTCACCCGATCACTGTGATGATTGCCATTCCGCTCGCCGCTGTCGGAGCCTTCGGTCTCCTTTGGCTTCTCGCCTTTCTAGGTAAAATCGGAATGATACCCATCATCCCAGCGATGAACATTAATCTGTTCAGCCAAATCGGTCTCGTTCTCCTCGTCGGATTGGTCACCAAAAACTCTATCCTGCTGGTCGAATATGCCAATCAACAAACCTCTCTTGGAATCGATCCGCTCAACGCAATTCTAGAGGCCGGTCGGGTCCGGTTGCGGCCAATCCTGATGACCGCTTGTTCTACCATTGTTGGCATTCTTCCCATTGCCATCGGCTTTGGTGCGGGTGCAGAAAGCCGTCGTCCAATGGGCATCGCCGTGATCGGAGGTATGCTCACCAGTACCTTTCTGACTCTCTTCGTCGTCCCAGTGATCTACGTTCTTCTGGATCGCCTTTTCCATCGAAAATCTACCTCGACCCCTAACTCCGCTGCCGCTCTCGACTCAGGGCTTAACGACGCTCTCCTCATCAAATGAGCCTCCTCCAACTCAATCCGCTCGCTTGGGTTCATCGCACCCGCTCTCGTCTCCGACTCAGCGTGGGATTGTTGACGATCACAGTGCTTTTAGCGGGTTGCCGTTCCTTTCAACAACTGCCTGCTAACCCAAGTTTCCTTCCTCACCGCCTTGCTGCTGTTAATGCGGCTATCGAAAATGCAATCGCCTCTAATCGCTGCCCAGGTGGAGTCTTTTGGTTAGAACGAAATGGATCGGTGTTTAAACGTCCCTACGGCCTCCAATCAGTTCAACCTCCTGAGTCTACCACGCTCGAAACCGTGTATGACGCAGCCTCTCTCACCAAGGTCTTAGCGACCACACCCGCTTTGATGAAATTGATGGAAAAAGGGACCCTAGATCCAGAAGCTCCGGTGGCCCGTTACCTCCCTGACTTCGCAGTTAATGGCAAGGAAACTATCACTGTTCGCCATCTCCTCACTCACTCTTCAGGGCTACGGCCTAGTTTAAGTGGGGGCTCGTGGACCGGACGCACTGAAGCTCTTCGACGGGCTCTCGCCGAAATCCCCACTCAGCCGCCCGGCCAAAAACATGTCTACTCCGACATCAATTTCATTCTCCTCGGATATCTCATCGAGACAATTTCAGGGACCCCTCTCGACCTCTTCTGCCAAAAAGAAATCTTCGAACCTTTAGGGATGACCAACACTGGATACCGTCCACTTTCACGCCTCTCTCTCGCTCGGATTGCGCCAACGGAAAAACAACCTGATGGCACTTTTCTACGCGGGACAGTCCATGATCCGACCGCAAAAAAAATGGGAGGGATCGCGGGTCACGCCGGACTCTTCACCACAGCGGGTGACACAGCCCTCTTTTGCCGTATGTTACTCAACGAAGGTAAACTAGGCTCCGTCCGCCTTTTCCAACCCACTACTGTTCGTCAAATGACTTCCGTCCAATCACCTGAAGGTCTCCCCAAACGAGGCTTCGGTTGGGATATAGACAGTCCCTATGCTGGGCCACGCGGGGCCATTTTCCCTCTCGGTTCCTACGGTCACACCGGTTGGACTGGAACCTCACTCTGGATTGACCCCAGTTCATCCACTTTCGTTCTTTTCTTTAGTAATCGAAATCATCCCACAGAAGCGGGCAGTGTCATTGCCCTTCGCCGCCAATTAGGAACCCTCGCCGCAGAAGCGGTCGGACTCAGTCCCACCTCGACCCAACCTAGCCGATAGTAAACATCCCTTCTCCTTAACTATTTCCCGCTCAGCCCCTCGATTTTCGCCTTAAATTCAACCACCCTTTTAGATCGTTTCTATCTGATGAAAACTTTTGCCCTCCTACTGACGCCTCTGTTGGCTCTGGCTTACACCGTTTATGGAGATTCTAAACCTCTCTTTAGCGAAGATTTTACCCATCGACCACCGGGGGATCTTCCTGAGTCTTTTATGATCCTCGACGGACAATTTTCAGTAAAGGAAGCCGGAGGAAATCGGTTTATGGAATTGCCAGGCTCACCCCTTGAATCTTTTGGAGTCCTCTTCGGCTCCAACGAGGCCACTGGAGTCCAAGTGACCGCCCGTATCTTCGCGACCAAATCCGGTCGTAAATTCCCCACCTTCGCTACCGGACTCAATGGGGTCGGTGGCTATAAACTGCGAGTCTCGCCCGCTAAAGGAGTTGTCGAGCTTGTGCGTGGCGATGATATCAAAGGATCCGCACCCTTCAAATGGAACAGTGGTGACTGGACCCATCTCAAATTGTCGATCACCCCGCAGGGAAATGGGGTCCGCATCACCGCCAAAGCATGGCAAGTTGGCCCTGAACCCGAAGCTTGGCTCCTGACTTTCGACGAGGCCGACAAACTTCCAGCAGGCAAAGCCGGAGTATGGGGTATGCCCTTCAGCGGGACGTCGATTCAGTTTGATGATCTCTCGGTTTCAAAAGTGCCTTAATAGCGGCCTTAGCGCCTCTTCTTGGAACCAAAAACCATGAGTAATGATGACTCCTTCCGACCTCCGGGGCCCTGCCCTCTCTGCGGGGTCGCGGTTCCACGAAAAGCGCAAGCCTGCGGCGGTTGTGGTGCATCACATGACTCTGGCTGGAACGAAGAAGCCGCGGTCTCCGGTCTCAATCTGCCCGATGATTCCTTCGATTATGAGGCGTTTATTGAAGACGAATTTGGCGAACGTCGTAAACCTATTCCAAAGCGGTCCCGAATCTGGTCTGCCGTCGCCGTCCTGCTTCTCCTCGCCCTGATTAGCGGTTGGATGATTTCCTTAGTTTAATTCCGCCCCTCACCTTCAGAGTGTGATCTCTAGGAAATCAGTTTTTAAACTCTAACTGATAGGAAATTGCATTTTTGACGCGGAGGGGAAAAGGCCCACGAATTTCACGAATAAACACGAAGACGAAACAACTGAAAAAGGCGTGATCTCTGCCTCATTTTATTCGTGGAGATTCGTGCGATTCGTGGGCAAACCCTATTGAAGGGCGGATGAGGTCTCACGCAAAGACGCGGAGACGCAAAGGGGAGAACAGAATTCGGAGAGGTATTTCATGGCTTTCTCGAATCCTTGGCGTCTTAGCGTCTGGAGCGAAGCGGGGGTCACGTTAGAGTGACAGGTTCGGAGTCTTTGCCTCTGCTCATTTCTGGGGCACCGTTGGCGCCGCAATCGATACCTGATCGCGAAGAGGCAAATTACAGTCTGACTTCACCAAGCCTGTCACCTGAAGATTGGCTAGTCGCTGGTCGATCTGCTCCAGGCTTTCGTTGACCTGTCGAAGGCTTACACGTCGGTGCCAAAGGACAAGGGTGAGAGTGACCAGTGTCCCCCCACTTAAAAGCGCGACCGCGGCGGCGATGAGGGCGATGCAGAATGCCATTGCAATTGTGTTGCCCGCGGAAATCTCGAGCGGAATGAGGCGCCGCTTAAGGGCTTTTTCGGTCACCAATTCCTCTCCGGATTCGGTCTTTACAGCGTCGGCTTGCTCGCTTGCCCGCCATTCCGCGAAAATCGCCCTTTCCTTCGGTCGATAGACGACGAAATAGGATGCGACGACCGCCAGACTGGCGACGATGGAAAGGAATCCGAAGGACAGCGCGACTAGGGTCAGAAGTCGGCTTCTCCACCGAATGGCGGTCACGGCGGTCAGAATACGGGCATTCAGGTCAGGTGTTTCCGGAGTGCCAATCGATGGGGTCGGGGATGGATTCATTCAGTGGGTTTTCCAAGGCACGCCGTAGAGCGCGCTTTCCATCGTAGATGCGAGAGCGGACCGTTCCCAAGGCACAGCGGGTGACGCGGGAAATTTCCTCGTAGGAAAGGTCTTCGAAGAAGTGAAGGACGATGACTTCGCGATGTTCTGGCGATAGAGAGCCCAGCCCAGCATGAAGAACCTCGCGATCTAGGAACGGTTCATCCGGAGCCTCTCCAGCGAGTTGCTCGAGTTCGTCCGAATCCACGCCTTGCGCGAGAGGTCTGCGACGACGGTGCTCGCGGTAAACTCGGTCGCGGGCAATGCGAAAGGACCACGGACGAAACTTGGCGGTGTCCCGTAAGGAGGGAAGTCCGCGAAAGATGGCCACCCAGATCTCCTGGGCGAGATCCTCAATCCGGTCCGGTGCCGCCGACATCATCTGGCGTACAAAGAAAAGCAGCCGTGGTCCGTGGACTCGCAGCAATTCACCAAACGCGCGTTCGTCGCCCAGTTGGCTGCGAACGACCAGCATCGTTTCATGAGATTGTCCGATGGGGTCATCCATTTGCTTCGATGAGTATGTTGCCGGTCCTGCTAAGAAAGTTCACTGGCAGCAATGAAATTCTGGTGAGCCAGTGCTCATTGTTGGTCCTCGAGGCTTGTTTAGCACCGCGCCGTCGGGGATTTCACGTAGATGAGCACCCAATTGAGTGTGGAAACAACTCATTAACCCACCCGAATTTGAATACTGATCGCGGAGCGTCAAAAAGCAAATTCCTGTCAATTGAGCCGTCCTTATACACAGATTGTGCCGACCGCCAGTGGCTATGCGAAGACGGCAGCCCATCGGCTGACTTAGCATCTTCGCAACGGCTCGAAACTAAGCGTGGTGAGGCAGCACGCGCTACTTGACGACAAAGATTTATTTGGTGCCGGACTTCATCAATCAACTAGCGGTTCTTCTCTTAATGTTCGTCTAGACTATAAGTTTCACCCACTAAAAATATCACAGACGATTGAATAGTTTTGTATAAATGAAAAAAGATTAGAAAGACGAATACGAAGGGCATTTCGAACTTATGGATTTGTCCAACAAACAGAAAATATTATTGGCAAATATCCATCAAGTACAGTGCTGGCAAACAGTTTAGCACTTCGAAAACGCCAACTTTCTAAACCCTAAAAACGTTAGAGTTCATTGGTAGAAGACAGACAAAAATAGTAAATTTGTAGATTGAAAATAAAATGACAAAAATTATTTTACAAGCTTTTATAATTAAACATCTGCGTCAAAAAAGGAAATTCCTATCGGCTCATAATTCATTGACATTTTCCAAATAATAATTTGCTTGTGCTAAAATTTCCGCTCTTGCCTCTGGTTGCATTTTTCGCCAGACATTATACATCATTCCAATTCGTGCATTCTTTGCTAATTTGTCTTCATTCTTATCAAAGAAATTCCAATATAAACTATTAAAAGGACAAGACTTCTCTCCCGTTTTTAATCCTTTATTGTAAAAGCAACTACCACAATAATCACTCATTTTATCTATATAAGACGCCGAACTGACATAAGGTTTGGTACCGACAATACCGCCATCAGCAAACTGACTCATCCCACGTGTATTTGTAATCTCTACCCATTCGATCGCATCGATATAAATTCCGAGATACCAAGAATCTACTGCATCTGGATGAGTCCCAGCTAACAAAGCGAAATTACCCGTAATCATCAATCGCTGAATGTGATGCGCATACGCATATTCCAAAGATTGATTGATAGTATCTCTTAAGCAATTCATTTTTGTTTTACCAGTCCAAAACCAAACAGGTAATTTCTTTTGATTATTAAAGAAATTCATATTCGCATATTCAGGCATTCTCGCCCAATAAATCCCGCGCATGTATTCCCGCCAACCGATGATCTGCCGCACAAAACCTTCCAATTGATTGAACTCAATTTTATTGGGAATCTTACGCCATTCCTTAATTGCTTTATCGATTACTTCCTGCGGAGAAATCAATTTCAAATTCATAGAAAATGAAAGTCTAGAATGATACAACGACCATTCATTGGGTGACATCGCATCTTGATAACTGCCAAAAAGAGGCAAACATTCGGTCACAAAAAAATCTAATAACTGCAATGATTGTGCTCTGCTAATTGGCCAAAAAAAATTGATCGGATTAAAAGTACCAATCGTTTTAATATCGGTACTTTTTATTTCTTGAAAAATAGATGAAACGTCATTTTTAAAAACTAGCGGAGCAATCGGTTTATGGTTTTTAGGCAATTTCCTTCTATTCTCGCCATCATAATTCCATTTTCCGCTCAGCGGTTGATCACCCTCCATCAAAACTCCATGCTTTCTTCTTAGTGCTCTGTAAAAGCTCTCCAATAAAAACGTTTTCTTTCCATTAAAAAAATGACCCAATTCGTCACGTGTGGTAAAAAAATGTTCCGAATCAACCGCAGAACTTGGAATTCCAATGGATTGACAAATATTTTTTAGTTGTTGATCCAAGCGGTATTCATCTGGCCATTGATACTCAAAATGAGTAAACTTATTCTGGAGAACTATCTGCCTTATATTACTTTGAAAAGACTGCAGATTATCTTCATCGTTAAGCTTAATGTAAATAACTTGATGATTTTTAGCTATCAATTCAAAAGCAAACGAGCGCATCGCAGCAAAAAAACCGACCACTTTTTGAATGTGATGTGTGGCGTAATCTGTTTCTGTTCGGATTTCCATTACAACATAGGTAATAGTATCATCCACAACTGAAAACCAAGAATGGTTTATATTCAACTGGTCACCAAGTACTAGTCTCAGAGTTTTTGTAGGCATTTTATTTCCTAATTCTGCATTGATCACTGCAATATTTTACTTCATTCCAAACTTTCTCCCATTTCTTTCTCCATAAAAATGGTCTATTACACACGATACATATTTTGGATGGTAAATGTTGTTTTTTAACCCCTTTCATGAGTAAATCCTGGTTGTGTTTGCTTCCACTCTACTTCTACAGAGGAGCCTTTCGCTAAAAGGACCGCCGTGGGTTTTATTTTATTTAAAACGGCCAAAGCTTCACCCTACATGGCATAAAAATCGCATCGAATATCATAACTAGATATGGGACTGGTATTCCAACTGGAATGTTTTAAACAATACTCTTCAGTACAATCTTCGTTAAGCTTCGTGTAACCCTAATAATGCTAATTTATAAATTCTTTGAAAGAACCTGGAATTCTCCTGCAGGCAATACCAGTCTTGACCAATCTATGATTCCATTCTTATCCAAAACCTATTCAAACTTCACTTGTTGCCTTCCTCTCATTTGATGAATAAAATATCAAATTAGAACAACCGTAGAATGTTCTTTGTATAAGTTGTTTTTCATCCACGCCACGAGTCGATGTGGAATGGATTGATTTCTTCAAGCGTTCCTAAATGCGGAATTGAAACTCCGAATCTTTTTGTATTTTAAACATAAATCGAACTAAACTTACAACTGATTTACCTTCCTACAGATCGAGTGTCGCCATTATTTTTAACATAATCTCGTTTAGGTTTCCGAGCGGAATGACTTACATGTTTTTTTAGAATTCTAATTCCTTCGGTTTTCACTTCGTCTTTTTTGCGAAAACCCCAAACCAAATCACTGGCATATTTTCGAGTTACTTCAATATCGACAATGGGTTCTGGATAGTCTTTCCCAATTTTGCAAAGGTAGAATTGTTGCTCAATCGGATTCAATTTCCATGGTTCATGAATTAGATTCACAGGGATTTCTGCCAACTCTGGAACCCAGTGTTTGATGAAAATTCCTTCAGGATCGTGTTCTTCTGAATTCTTAATCGGACTGTAAATTCTAATGGTATTAATGCCAGTTGTCCCCGATTGCATTTGCAATTGTGGGTAGTGAATTCCGGGTTCATAATCTAAGAACTGACGCGCCAAAAAATGCAATTCGCGCCAGTCTTGCCACAAATTGAAAGTAAAAAACGAAACGACCATAGCCCTCATTCTAAAATTGAGATAACCCGTCGCGACAACACATCGCATGCAAGCATCAATGATAGGAATTCCAGTTTTTCCTTCTTGCCATGCTTTGATGTAAGCTTCGTTTTTGGGCTTTATTAAGGAGTCGTATGCACGGTTGACATTTTCACATTCCATTCGGCATTCGTCTTCAAATTTTTGAATAAAGTGACAATGCCAATGTAATCTTGATACAAAACTGAGTATGGCTCGTTTGTTTTTGGAATTTTCATAATGTTGATTCGTATATTGATAAACCATCCGCATACTGATATTACCGTAAGTCAAATACGGTGACAATCGACTGCAACCTCTTCGGCTTAACCAAGGCTTTGAAATATGTTCGCTATAGTTGACGTGTCGCTCTTTGACGAAACTATCGAGGTAGCGCCAAGCCCAGTATTCGCCGCCTTGCTGGAAGTTTTTGTATCGCGTTGTGATTTGATTATTTAAAGTCTCCCCTTTCAGCGCATCATAAAATCCTTGGTTCAGATTTTCAAATTCGAAAGCAGTGAGATCAATTAATTTAGGGTTATTACGCATAACATTCTCCCATCTTTTGTCCCAATTACTTCTCGATTTTAATCTTCGAATCACACCGTGCATTTGAAATTCCTTCCATTGAATATTATTTTCTTGGAGGAAAAGCTGCATCGCACTGTCTCGAGCGTACGTGATATTATTACCTATTTCTTGATGAGAAAAAACGGTTTTAATGTCATATAGATGTCCTAATTCTTTAAAAACATTTTTAACTTCGTTATGAAAAAAATAAACTTTTGTACCCATTGAATTCAGTTTAGAATTCATGTCCTGCAGTGACTCATAAATAAACCGCCAATGACGGACATCTGAATCATCATAGCTCATGACAGATGGCTCGAAGAAATAAACTAATAGAACTGGAACGTTTTCTTGTTGCGCCATAAAAAGCGGTTCATGGTCCGTCAGTCGCAGATCTCGTTTGAACCAAACGATATTAATGGCAGTTCTTATCAATTGATTGAGATTAATGTTAGTTCCGTATCAGGTTTAGCATAACTCAGTATATCCAATTGAGCCGTTTTGTAATAACCGTCTAAACCAGAACAAGTGATGGTGTTTTACCCTCCGCGTCAAAAAGTCAATTTCCTATCGGTAATCCAAGGCCAGCGGACTCTTGCCCCGCCCTCCAGACAGGCGATCCCATCGACAAAACTGGGGTCACGGGGCTTGGATCCGGCCGGCCAACTCGGCCTTGGCTCCGGCCCAACCTCGCCGCCACTGAGCGGTTAATTCCTCGACCCGTGCTCGTTGGAAGGGTTCACCGGCGACATTGCTGTTCTCCTGCGGATCGGAGCGATGGTCGTAGAGCTCAATGTCCTCAATCTGGGAAGGGGCCTCGCGATCCACCCAAACGGTGAAGCGATACCGGTCGGTCCGCATCGAATAGCCCATCAATGGACCCGTGCCCGACCGACGACCCGGCCTCGGATATTGGCTGAAGGCCGCGGACTTCCATCGGCGTTTCGGATCATCGAGCAACGGCTTGAAACTACTGCCTTCGAGGTGCTGAGGGAGTGGGAGGCCTGCCAACTCGGACAAAGTCGGATAGATGTCCACGAATTCCACCAGGGCCTCGGTCCGAACGCCGACCCGCTTCATTCCCGGAACCGACAGCAACAGGGGTGCGCGCGTATCATTTTCGGTGTTGGAGTGTTTACACCAGGCGTCGTGCTCCCCGAGCTTCCATCCGTGATCACCCCACAAGATGACGATGGTGTTTTTGCGTAAATC
>CAMDGV010000043.1 GCA_945898055.1 Akkermansia muciniphila
AAACAGCTTCAAGGCAGACTTCGAGGCTGTGGACAATTTTGGACCCGCGACGGCCTCACTTCCTTGCTCCGGTTGACCGTGCTGGTGAAAAATGACGATTATTCCCACCTTTGGAACTGAACTTTGCCAACAACATCGGGATGCACCGAATTTAAAAGCTCGGGACTCTCGAAGACTGAATTTGCTGCGAGATTGGGTTTTCATCCTCTTTCGATGGATCGCTGGCTGCGGATCATTCATCCAACCCAGTTGTGGCGGGTCTCGGCGACACAACAGCGCTCCGGCGACGGACGTTCGGAGCGCGCCGGTGCTGAAAGTCAGTCGCAGTAATATTGAATCAAAAGAGGAGTGAGAAAAGTCCACGCGACTTTGGTCGACCTTTCGCCCCCCTTCGATCGTGGAATATCCTCCTTTCGGCAACGAGGGAACCATGGGGTTGGGCGTACGCTTACACCCATTTGCGGATCGTGTTTAAAAATCCCCTGAACTGAGATGTTTATCTCCAGAAGACGCCCCGACTGGCTGCCGGAACCAAGCCCTGCCAACTACGCAATGGAAAAATCCGACATGGAAAAATCAGGAAAAATCAGGCTAGGTCAGGAGGTCTGAAGTCGCTACTTTCATCGTCTGGCCTTCCCCACGATAAATCCGCCTACCCAAAAACCCGCTCAAAACTTAGGAATTTAGACTCGCACCTAGTTCCTAGGCTTTATCCCCATTTTTCTGAGGTCGGAAATCCTAGACCACTGCGTCAAAGCGAGGGGCTTGGCGATAGATTCTCTCAAGCTTTGCTCAGCCTTTTAAAGACAGGTTCAGAGTTGCAGTTCAGCGCTTCGGCCCCAACCTTTTCGCCGGATGAGTATTGCTACACGCACAGGGGACGCCGGAACTACCGGCTTAATGTACAATCGTCGGGTGTCTAAATCCGATCCTCGGGTTGAAGCCTATGGATCTGTCGATGAGCTCAATGCCGCCATCGGCATGGCTCGAGCCACCTCGACCCTACCTTTTATCTCCGACAACTTACTGCTCATTCAAAAGGACCTTGTTATTCTCATGGGAGAGCTAGCGACTGCTCAAGAGGATATGAAGCGCTATTTCCAAGACGGCTTCCAAAGGGTTACGCCCGATCTTACGGCTCGACTCGATCAACTCGTGGCGACGATCGAGTCAAAATCAATTACCTTTAAAGGTTGGGCGACCCCGGGAATGACCCTGCATTCTGCCGCTGTTGATGTCGCTCGAACGACCTGTCGCCGGGCCGAACGACGGGTGCATGCTCTCAAGGAATTAGGGGGCATTGAAAATACCGAAATCCTTATTTTTCTCAACCGACTCAGCGATCTGCTCTGGCTGTTTGCTCGCTGGGTTGAGACTCAAAGTGAAGCCTAAAATCGAAGCATTCGAAGGGCGGATCACCCGTCATCCTGCGACCGTACTTTAATCACCCAGACACACGGTCTCGCAGGGTGTATCTTGCGAGGTATTTCGAACGCGGATATGAGTTATTCCCGCCTCGGTCAAGGCCGCTTCCACGGTCCTACGGGCTAATTCCGGTGAGTTACAACCCTGACTCAGGTGACCAAGAAAGATTTGCCTCAACAACGGCCATGCAACCTCGACAGCCACACCAGCCGCCGCAGTATTGGAAAGATGCCCATGCCGACTTCGAATCCGCTGCTTGATCGAAGGCGGCCGATCGGTGTCCTGTTGCAGCATCTGCTCGTCGTAGTTGGATTCTAATACTAATAAATTTGCCTCCCTCATTCGCTCCACAACCAAGCGAGTGGAATGTCCAAGATCAGTCAAAAACCCGATAGTCCCGGCCGTTGTTCGAAGGAGAAAGCCCACCGGATCCATGGCATCGTGGGGCACATTGAACGACTTCACCTCGACCTCGCCGACTTGAAAAGTAGAGCCTGTCTCAAATAAACTGAATTCAAGGCGCGCTGTCGGAAATTTCACCTGAATGGCCTCGACGGTCAGTCGGTTCGCGTAGATTCGGGTACCGGTTTGAGAACAAAGCGTCCCTAAACCTCCAATATGGTCCATATGCTCATGGGTCACCAACACGCCTGTAAGCCCTTCGGGGGCTCTTCCCAAAGTAGCCAATCGACTACGAATCTGTTTAGCACTAAAGCCGGCGTCGATTAACAACCGAGTCTCGCCGGCTTCCAAATAGGCACAGTTACCTTTGGACCCACTTCCTAAAATCGTGAAACGAACAGCCATCCATCAAAACTAAAGTACTCGTTCCTAACTCACAACCTGCATTAGACGAAACCGAGTCATTTTCAAAATCAGAAAGTGCGACTCGGATCAATCGGATCACATCTCCTCCAAAGCGGGCTCAGCCAAGACCCAAATCCGAAAAAAGCCGCCGGATCGAAACCCACTTGAGTTCACGAGGGGGAGATAAGAAAACGCATTACGGTATCGCCATGCTTCAACTCCTTACGCTCCTTCCAAAAAGCGGGTATCTCTAAAGTATCCCTCTTGGTATGGCCCACAATAAAAAGCCCGCCCGGAGCTAGCAATTGAGGGAGTGCCTCATCATCGAGGAGCTTTTGGGCTAATGACACCGAGCGTCGCCCGACATTTTTCTCACCGTAAGGTGGATCTGCAATGATAAGATCAAAGAAACGTCCGGCCGCTTTCAACTGAGGAAAAGAGGTGAAAACGTCCTGAACACGCAAAAGAACGCAAGCGGTCGGAAGACCTGTCGAAGCTAAGTTCTGCCGATAAAATCTGGAATGCTTTTCGGACAGCTCTACGCTGACCATTTCCCTCGCGCCTCGACTCAAGCATTCCAAGCCTAATGCCCCGCTTCCGGCAAAAAGATCGAGCACCCGCGCTCCATCGAGGAACGTTCCCAGGCTGTTAAATACCGCCAGCTTCACCTTGTCCGGTGTCGGGCGAACTCCAAGGCCCTCCGGAACTTTGAGCAGCCGGCCGGCTGCAAGACCACCAATGATTCTCAAGCACCTAGAGTGGTGAAGTGAAGCTAGGTATCAAGACCGGTCTCATCCAATGACTCTAGAGACTCTCTCGATATCCTTCCTTTTTAATTACCTCGAAAATTGATTTGTCGAAAGTGTTCCCTCCGAATTAGTGGGAATCTAGGCCTACCTGAGGCTTAAACGTTAAAAATTTCCTTATCTTTAATCCGACCGAAAGAAAGTTTGTTCCAAATTCGCTCATGGACGTAATAGGGAATCAACTGGATCAAGACCTCAACCAAGCCGAATTTCACAGCAAAATTCACTTCACCTAGGATGATCCAATCACTACTTAGGTAGCCCGTGCGAGGTTAGGGGCTGCGTGCGCGTTCTGATGCTGTCGTTCAATTAACCCATTGCCAATCTTAGTCTGGGAGCTTCCTGAAATAGTTACGAAAAGGTAGAGTCGCTCGGGGATTTGGAGGAGTGCGATGGTGCGGCCCATTCGTTTGGGGGTAGTATTAGACCCGCGGATACCGGAACCACCGCAGAAGCCGGAACGAGATGAGCAGGCCCTTTTGGATGGATTGCGCGTCGAGCTGATTGAACCCAAAGAATTGGGGTGAGCCCCTGCCCTTCAGTTTGCCCGGGTGGACCGTCGGATCGGAGCCGAAGGCAAACTGAACCAAACTTCAATGATGACTTCATGGGCCCAAGGCGACTTGCGTGACGCCGAATGGTTGGACTTCGAACAGGGTCGGTGGGGCATCGAGAACTGCAGCCACCACCCGCTGGACGTAACTCATCGCGACGATGAAAGCCAAGTGCGCCAGCCTAACGCGGCTTGGGTCCTAGGGATCTTTCGGCGTCTTTCCAAGGCCTGCAAGCAGGTCAGGGCCAAGGGCCGGGCCAAGCGCGAAACCACTTCTAGGGCCTGGACCGAAGAGAATTAGTTCGACCGCTGGAAGGCCATCCGTCTCGTTCCACGTCGAGTCGCCCGATGAAATCTCATGCGCGAAAAGCAAATCCTAGCCAAGCCGGCATTGCTCAGACCGAGCTTGATGCAACTCTGGGTTGATTTTGACATATTGAATAACCCATTGAACTTACTTTAAAAAAATATTTTACTCGCTCCCTTAAATCATGCTCCTAGCCTTCCCGCTGAGAAAAGCACCTCTCCGCCGACTTTCCCTGCTTGGTTACTTGGCGTTCTTGGTTGCCGCTCTCGCCGCAGAAGTCAATCCACCAACGTCTAAATGGAAGTCCTTATTTAACGGTCGGGATTTGTCAAATTGGGACACGTTTCTGGCGACCTCCAGCGGTTCCGCTCCACTCGTGGCAAACTTGGATACCTCGGGAGTCTTTAGCGTCACCAACCTGATGGGCGAAACTGTGATTCACGTTTCAGGTGAACGATTCGGAGCTATTACCACACGAGAACAGTTCACAAACTTCCATTTTCGCGTGCAATTTAAGTGGGGAACAGCCCGTTGGGGGGGCCGGACGACGGTTGGGCGCGACTCGGGGATTCTCTACTGCGGCATTGGTCAACCCAATCCACGTACGGGCTGGCTCACCTCAATCGAAAACAACGTAATGGAAAAAGGCGTCGGCCAATGGTGGAGCGTCAACGGTGCGATCATTGACTGCGAGGGGGACTGGGTCACCGCCGAAAACGAGCTTTACGTTCCTTACAAACGAGAGGGTCAAGGGGAGAAGAATATCGTCTGGCGAAAGGGAGGTCCACGCCTCACAGCCACAGGTGCAACCGGGATCACTCCGCCCTTCGACGTTGAACAAGTCTTTGGCAATTGGAATACGGTAGAAGTTGTCTTTTGGGGTGGTAATTGCCTCCAC
Source organism: Akkermansia muciniphila (assembly GCA_945898055.1). Classification (GTDB taxonomy): domain Bacteria; phylum Verrucomicrobiota; class Verrucomicrobiia; order Limisphaerales; family UBA9464; genus SXXZ01. The sequence goes on from CAMDGV010000043.1 coordinate 4,797, forward strand.
ATCCTTGATGGCCGCGTCAACCTTGTCGCCTTCAACCCTCGCTACAAAGAGGGCAACCAATGGCACCCGTTCACTCAAGGAAAGATTCAGCTCCAATCCGAGGAGGCAGAAGTCTTCTATCGTCAGGTTGAAGCACGACCTCTGACCGAACTACCGCCTGAGTATTTCGACTCTATCGTCTCACCCGCCGGCGATGATAGCGGCTTTATTCCGCTCTTAACCGGCACTGCTTTGAAAAATTGGAGGCAATGCGGTCCCGGTAAGTTTACGGTAACGAACGGAATTGCCACTGGCGAAGGTGGTATGGGCTTGTGGTGGTATTCCGGCCAAACATTTACCAACTTTGTTTTCCGTGGTGAATTCCTGCAGGAGCAGGCCACTGCCGATTCCGGACTTTTCCTGCGCTTCCCAGATCCGGGTAACGATCCATGGGTCGCGGTTAAAAAAGGGCAGGAGATGGAGATTGGTGATCCGAATCCGCAGAACCCAACTTGGCGTACAGGTTCGATTTATCCCTTTTGCGCATCAATCACTGCAAATACAAAACCGTTCGGGCAATGGAACACTTACGAGATTGTTTGTCGTGGCCATGACTATTCAGTCCGAATCAACGACCAAATAGTGACCGCCTGGACAGACCTCACCCAACGCACCTTAAGAGGCTTTGTCGGCCTACAAAATTACAACGATAACAAGACTGTCCGACATCGAAACCTGCGCCTAAAGGAAATATTGTGATAGGGGATCTCTGCCTTCGAATTTTATTAGTCGCCCTTGCCGTAAACTGTCTTTCGCTCCTTGGGAGATCAACCGATCGCGCCATATCTCCCCTGCCCCAGCCTGTCGCCAATTGGCGGATTGAACTCATTGCCGAAGCACCCCGCGTCCAGCATCCGACCGTTGTCGCCTGCGCTCCCGATGGTCGAGTTTTTGTGGCCGAAGACCCTATGGATATTAGGCTAGCAAAAGCGGATGCGGCTGGAGGTCGTATCCTCTGTTTTTATCCTGATGGCCACTTCACTGTCTTCGCAGACAAACTCTATGCGGTCTTCGGCCTTCAATACCTCGATGGCAAAGTTTACGTCCTCCATAATCCCAAGTTGAGCGTCTTCGACGACACCAACGGCATTGGCTCAAACCGCCGAGAACTCATCGACCAAACATTACCCGAACCTTCTGCTCTCAATTGGAACGATCATGTCCCCGCGAATTTTCACCTCGCGATGGATGGCTTTTTTTATGTGGCCAGCGGTGACAAAGGATTACACGGCGCGAAAGGCACCGATGGGTCACGGGCCGATCTGTTTACCGGCGGCCTCTTTCGTATCCGACCCGATGGCTCGGAATTAGAAATCGTGTCTCACGGAGTGCGGAATATTTTGGACGTCGCACTGAACGCTGAAGACGAGCGATTCACCTACGACAACACCGACGAGCACGACTGGATGGGACGTTTCACGCATATGGTCGATGCGGGCTTCTACGGCTATCCGCACGACTTTATTCCACAACGACCCTACACACTCTGGATGATGGATGATTACGGTGCCGGGGCAGCCTGTGGCATTTCCGCCTACACTGAAGATGCCCTTCCGCCTGAATATCAGGGGAACATTTTTCTATCTGACTTTGGCAAACGCCAAATTCTGCGTGTCCGGATTGAACGCAGTGGTGCCAGTTTTCGCACCCTTTCCAAGGAGGACATCTTTCCGAATCCACCCGCCGACTTCCGACCGGTCGGTATCACTCCTGGATCGGATGGTAAAAGCCTCTACATCTGCGATTGGCAACATCGCGATGAAAAGGCCGACGTCAGTGTGGGACGCCTTCTTAAACTAACTTGGACCGGTCCCGATGCCAGCACACCCAAGCCTTCTTGGTACATACCCGCTGCAACTGGGAGCAAATTCCACGCCACCGACAGTGAATTAGGCCGAGGCCTCTCTCATCCCTCACGCGAGGTCAGACTCACCGCCCAACGCCGACTCACCGAACGTCGAGCCACCACGGAAGTGACCGCGATCCTTCGGAACACCTCAGCCTCCGCTCTCGCCCGCAGTCACGCCCTTTGGGCTATCGACGCTATCGAAGGCAATCGATCAGACTCAGCAGAGATTATCGCTGCCGCCGCCGATCAAAATCCGATCGTTCGCCGGCAAGTTCTCCGTCAACTGGGGACTCGACGCGTCACCAATGCCGCACTCGCTATCATTGAGCGACTCGGAGACTCCGATACCTCGGTTCGCTTCCAAGCTGCCACCGCGCTGGGCCGTCTCGGTGACCCAAAAAACGTTTCAGCAGTGCGCAGCGCCTTGGCTGGATCCGACCTATTCCTACGGTACGCTCTTTTTACGGCACTAAACCGGATCGGAACTAACGCCCCGAAGGCCTGGCCTGAAATCGTTCTGGGATTAGAGAGTTCGAATTCTCGCGTTCGTGAAGATACCTATTTTGCCCTTCGTGAGACCTACGATAGAACCTTGCTCGCGGCACTGATTGCTTTGTTTCTAGACGCAAATAAGCCTTCAACCGCCCGACAAAGTGCACTGGAGTTAATTGCTGCCCTCCATCATCAGAAGCCGGCGTGGAAAGGCCAATGGTGGGCTTATCATCCGGCGCTCCAGCAACCCGCAGCGAAGTCGGAAGTTTGGTCAGGTACTGACCTTATTTTGGCCACTCTTCGTGCTGGCTTGCACGAAAGCGATCTCAGGCTCCGCCGCGATTGTATCAATGGATTAGCCACTGCACTCGATACCAACTCAGCGCCTTCGCTTCTGGAAATTTTTCCACGCGAAACCGATGCCACCAACCGAGCGACTCTGCTTCGGGCCTTAGGCAAAATGAAAATCCCAGAGACTCTCCGATTGATCACCAATGAACTGGACCAACCAAGTCATTCTGAAACAACGAGTGCGGCCATTACCGCTGCAGGAGTGTTAAGCAACCCAAAAGCAGTGACCCCATTGACCCGATTTCTCCAATCGCCCAAAGCCCTAGCTCCCTCTCTAGCTCAAGCCATTATCGCACTCCGAAAGCTTCAAGCGATCTCCTCAATTAGCTCCATCGAACCACTCACCCGCCATGCCGTTGCTTCAGTTCGCGTCGAGGCCTTTACTGCGCTGGCTGAGTTGCAAGGTGAGGCGTCTTTGCCCTCACTTGAAACCGGACTCAAGGATTCCTCGCCAGAAATCCGCCGAGCCGTGGTGACGGCACTAGGAAATTTAAAATCCTCGCGGACCGTTCCTCTGCTTCTTCAGGCTTACTTGGATCCAGTCGTGCGGACCGAGGCTTTCGCAGCCCTCACCCGCTCCGGTGACCAAAGGGCGATTGGGGTCTTCCTTGCTGGAATTGGCTCCAAAAACCCTCTAGAACGTAACGCTGCGCACCTCGCCATCGGAGGGATGCGCGGCAAAGTTCTAAAAGCTATTGAGGCAAAAGTCTCTACTCTTTCCTCTCAAGCATTGACCGAACTCCGCCACATTTACGCTGGAAACACGTTGGCTGAAAGTGGACCTATTTTCGCAAAAGAGTTTAAACAGCCTACCCTTGATCAGTACTTAGCCGCTGCCGTTAAACTCCCGGGCAATCGGGTTCGGGGTAAAGAACTCTTCGCCGAGACGGCCGGATTGAACTGCATTGCCTGCCATCGCCGAGACGGTCAAGGCGGCGATCTCGGTCCAGATCTTTCCGGTATTGGTTCGCAATTCGACCGTCGCACTTTGGCTGAATCTATTCTTTATCCAAGCAAAGCCGTCCGCGAAGGCTATCAACAAATCGTGGTTGAAATGACCGATGCGGAACAATTTATCGGCCTCGTCCGAGGTGAAACTGCCGAAGTACTTACCTTACGCGATAGTTCCGGACGCGAACACAAACTGCCACGCACCTCCATAAAATCTCGGCACAACAGTGAATTTTCGCTAATGCCAGAAGGGCTGCAAGCCGCCCTGACGATCGACGAGTTTTCCGACCTCATCGCCTATCTCGCCTCGCTCTTGGCTAATTCTCCCTCAACCCTAATAAAGTAATTTCAGCCGCAATCGATCGCTGCAGGTTCGTGCTTAGATTACTCGCTCTTTGAAGCGGGCTTGAATCGACATCCCTCCCCCACTGAGTTAACAAGACCGTGTATGCGCGAATCCAAGGCCACCTTTATAAAGCAAAGTGCTTGGATGGTAGCGGCCAGTCTGGCGGGCGGAGTCGGGATGATGCTCGTCCATGTGGTGGTAGGCCGTAAGCCTGAAATTTACGCCCAATTTAAATCTCTCCTGAGTATTTTTTACATAGTTGGGGCGGCTCAAGGCGGGTTGTGGATTCTTTTTGCCCGCCAAGCGGCTTCCGCTCTGACGCCGGAAAATCAGTCACAGGTGATCGCAGCAACTTGGCGGACCTCTTTGTGGATTGTTGGCGTCATGTTTTTTGCCGGCCTCGGACTAATCGGGGTAGGCTCAAATTTAGCCAATCAACTAAAGCTACCCTCCACTGCCGCGTTATGGGCGACTTGGGGACTGATTCTCGCGACCCTTTTCGCTTCTCTCCTTCGCGGATTGTTACAAGGCTGCCAAAATTTCACCGGGCTTGGTCTGCTATCCATGGTTGATGGATTCGGACGATTAGCAGCGGTGATGATCTGCGTTCTCTGGTTGGGTGGGGGCGCTGCAAGCGCCATCAGCGGTGCTCTGATCGGAAATATAGCCGCCATTTTCATCGGCCTTTGGACCCTGCGAAAGTGGCTCTTCCAAACCTTCACCCCCCCCGTCTTGGGTGCTGTGCCAAAGGGTTTCTATTCTCTGTTTTTTTCAATGATAGCCCTTCAGGTGCTCGGACAATTCGACACTATTTTTCTCCAGTTAGTGATACCCTCTAGTTGGGTTGCCGAATCAGGCGCACGGTATTCGACTGGCTCCCAAATCGGCTTTGCCCTGACCCAATTCACGGTGCCGGTGGCATTAGTCATGTTCCCAAAAGTCGTCCGTGGCGTGGCAAAAAAACAAGTCACTAATGCCCTCCAAATGACCTTGGTCAGCACCCTCGGACTAGGGATTCTTGCCGCACTGGCTTGTACAGTGGTGCCTTGGTTACCTGTCCAAATTCTGTTTAGCAAAATCCCAACCGAAATCTCCGCTCCACTCGTTCCGTGGTTTGCTTGGTCAATGCTTTTTTATACGCTCGCTAATGTCCTCCTAAGCGATCGACTGGCTCGGGCTGACTTTCGATTTATGCCTTGGATCGTGGCACTGGCCCTGGGTTACATCGCCACACTGCTTGCGCTCAAAGATTATCTGCTTTCTGGCACTCCCCAAGCAGCTTTCTTCCTCTTGGTCCGAATCCTCGGTGGAGCCAATTTTCTCCTGCTCGCCTTAGCAATTATTTTTAGCCTTCTGGGCAGAACTGATCCCAAAACTCTAGCTCCCCCTTCAATCGTTCCACCGGGAGACCAATAACATTACTCACCGATCCCTCCACCGATTCGATAAGTAATTCGCCGTGCTCTTGAATGGCATAGCCACCCGCCTTGTCGAGGGTGTCGACTTTAGAAAGGTAATCATTAATCACTGTGTCATCGTACGAACGAAATCGAACCTGCGTCGTCTCAGAAAATATCCGGATCCAACCTGAGGCCCGATGAATTAAGCACACCCCCGTCACCACTTGGTGAAGCTGACCAGAAAGTCGCAAGAGAAGCGATCTCGCCTCCAAATCGTCAACCGGCTTGGTCAGCGGTTCACCCTCGAGCCAGACGAGTGTATCTGCACCCACAACAAGAGCCCCCGGATGCAGAAGCGCAACAGAGGTGGCCTTTCGTTCGGCGTTCACCTCGCAGAGGTGCTGAATCCCGAACGAAGCATCCTGCGATTCAGGGACGTGGCTCGGAATGACTTCAAAAAAGGGTACCAGTTGACGAAGAAGTTCCACCCGACGAGGGGAAGCGGAGGCGAGAATAACCGGAGGTAAAGTTCGCATGAAAATGTGATTTCTTCGGAAGTCGTTTAGTTCAGAGAAAACCTCCCGAACTAGGCAGCGGTCGTGTCTGAAGATGTCGGTGAGATCCTGTCAAATTGAGGCGATATAACGTCCATGGTCGACGGCAAGGCTGAAAGACTCGACTCAAACCAAGCGAGGCTGGAGCTCTTAAATTCACCCCTGGCACGCTGGGCAGAAGAAAATCTGAAGTCCTAATTGGACTCTTTTCTGAATCAAAATACCACAAGACAAACAGGGAAGATCGGGGTCACGGTCGATCTTGAATTCTCGGGCGATTCGACAGGGTTCGCTTTTCCATTGGGGGAATAATAGAAAGGGAGTTCCACAGTTCAGTAGCCCTTAGATTTTGATCAAGAGCAGAGAGCAAAGTGGCACGAATAGCGGGGTATAAGCAGTCGACTTCATTCAATTGAAGGGACTTCGCAGGTCGAACCAGTTAAATACGAGCAAGAAAAAGAAATTCTAACGCGTAAATATTTCCGCTTTTAACCACTCGAGACTGCTCCATCAGGAAAGTCCATCAGGAAAGTCTTGATCGAGTGACATAAATTCGCCAAGCGGGTCCGGAGAACTTCCGTTTAATGCAGCATCGAGCGGTTCAGGGCCGAGTCTATCGAGTTCCGCGCTCAAGTTTCAAGCGGTCCGGTGACGGATCAGGCGAGATTTTAAATTGTCGATACTCACCAACTCCCGCCCTCCTACGATGGAAGCAAGACGTTGACGAAGAGCTTCGACCGCGGGAAGTTCGGGCAGAGATTAACGGAGATCCACAAAGCACAAGGACTTTGCCTCCAGAACATTCGTTGCTGGCATCCGAAAGGGGTAACGGTCTAGTGTTTTGGAGTGGAGTTACAAATCGTTATTGTTGTTCCGGTCTACAACGAGGCTGGAAACATTGAACCGTTAATTCGGGAAGTGAATAAGGCCTTTGCGGGTGAATGCCGAGCTTGGCAATTAGTTCTGGTCGACGACGCCTCCACCGATGGTACGTGGGAGGTGATCGATCGGCATCTGGGTTTAGACCTTCACCTAGCGGCCTTCCGGCATAGCCGCAACCGAGGGCAAAGTGCCGCAGTCTGGACAGGAATCACCCGAACTGCAGCGCCCTTGATCTGCACCTTGGATGGCGATCTTCAGAATGATCCAGCAGATTTACCCCATTTTCTTAAATTATTAGAAGAAGTAGATTTTGTTTGCGGACGCCGCACCCAAAGACAAGACAGCAAACTACGCCGGCTTTCCTCTTGGATGGCCCGAAAAGTCCGTACTTGGAGCTTAGGATGGGATTTCGCCGACACCGGCTGCGCCTTGCGAGCCTTTAAAAGAACCAGTCTTGCCGGCGTGTTCTTGTTTAATGGAGTCCATCGATTCCTGCCCATTTTAGTCGCTGGAAATGGAAGCAAAGTCCGAGAGATTCCAGTTTCTCATCGCCCACGCACCTCCGGCGTCTCCAAGTACGGCGTTTGGAACAGGCTTGGACGCGGCCTTTTTGATCTAATCGGCATGGCTTGGTATCAAAAACGACGAATGGATCGAATTGACATAGAAACTCCTCTTAAAGTACAAAATATAAGCTAAATAAAAGATTTCCGCATTGACTTAAGGCCTCCAATTTCTAATCTCATTGCACTAGGTTTAATTCCACTCACAAAAGGTTTTCAAATGAAACAAATTGGGTCAATTTCACGTTTCGCCGCACTTTTTTCGGTTTTTGCGCTGGTATCCAGCACCTCAACTTTCGCTGCCGAATCCGGCAAAGCAGAAATCACTAGCCTCAAGGGAGGAGTAACCATTGATGGTCAGGCAGCAAAGGTTGGAGATTCAATTGCTCCAGGTCAGGTGGTAGTTACTTCCCCCGATGCTGAACTAAAGCTTTTCCTCGGAGACAATGGTCCGACTATCGTGATGTTTGAACGTTCCACGGTGGCTTTTTCTGAATTAAATACCGACAAAACCGGTGCCGAACCGATCATTAGCACCCAGTTTGAACTGAAGTCAGGTAAAGTCGCTGGTTTCGTCAAAAAGACCTCAGCTCAATCGAAATATCTCGTTAAGACCTCCAAAGGAACTGCTTCCTTTCGCGGTACTCAAACCTACGAAATCGATCTGAACGGCAAGGTATCCATCTGGGAAGGCAAGGCTGTTATGACCTTGATTTCCGGTGCTGCTTTCGAAGTTGTCGCCGGTCAAACCTTTGATCCTGGTATCGGTGCCGTTGTTGCCAATACCCAACGGATTTCTGCTAACGTTCGGACGACAGTTGACTTTACAAAGAAAACGCCTGCCGAGACCGTCACCGCCATCGTTCCGACTCCTACCCGCCCTGATCCCCTACCCTCAGATACTAAGGGTCTTCCCAAGGCAGGCTAATTAGTCCATTTCACCAAGCCCGGAGCGTTACTCGCTTCGGGTTTTTTTGTTTAAATAGTCCGCCAAAAAGCCGCGCTGATCATTCTCAGCGGCACCTTAGTTTATTGACTGCGCCCAAGTTCACGCTTCTTTTACTGTTCTAGCCACTGATTTCCTTAAAGTCATACGGCATACGACATACGGCCAGAAGCCCGCCAAGGTTACCAGTTTTGTGGAATATTCAATTCGTGAGACACGAAGCTGAAGCCCCCTGAGAATCAGCACTTCAGTCTTCGCGCCATTGCTTCCAACAAACACCAATCACCTTAGTGGCTATCGGTTATCACCGTCTAATAACCCACCAATTCCACCAAGGATTGAACCCTCATCACGTCGCTTTCCGCCGGCTGCTGGCGACGCAGCAATGATCCTGTCTGCTAATCGGCTCAAGGGAAGAGACTGCAGCCAAATTCGCCCGGGGCCTCGCAGTGTCGCAAAGAATAACCCCTCACCACCGAAGACCTTAGATTTAAATCCAGGGACCAATTGAATGTCGAAATCGACCGTACTTTGATAGGCAACAATGCATCCAGTATCGACCCGTAAAGTTTCCCCAGGAGCTAGGATTCTCTCCATCAAAGTTCCGCTGGCGTGGATAAAAGCCAAACCATCACCCTGTAGGCGCTGCATAATGAATCCTTCTCCACCAAAGAGACCGACTCCGATTCGTTTTTGGAAAGCAATTCCAATACTGACACCTTTAGCAGCGCAGAGAAACGCATCCTTTTGGCAAATCAACTCACCTCCCATTTCTGATAGCTTCACTGGGATAATCTTCCCAGGATAAGGAGCGCCAAAGGCAACTTTACTCTTTCTTGGGGCTCGATTCATGAACACAGTCATGAATAGGGATTCCCCAGTGAGTAAGCGTTTACCGGCGCCGATCAAGGCATTAAGGAATCCAGTCTGTTGCTGTGATCCATCTCCAAAGACGGCCTCCATTTCCAAACCCTCTTCCATATACATCATCGCACCCGACTCAGCGACGACCGCTTCCATCGGATCTAAAATGATATCCACAAACTGCATATCGTCACCGTGGATTTCATACTCGATTTCGTGCATATTACTCATAGAATTGCCGGTTCTGATACAGTATCTCGCTCTGGCTTCCAAGCCTTCAATAGCTAATTGTTGACGACGGTTCAAAATCCGACTGTTTGTCTGGATCTGTAAGTCCCTAAAATTGGGTGCCAAACGTCTTTTGGTGAATGGGCTACAACCAAAATTTTAGTTTTGCTCGTCGTTAGCCACGGAATTTCGGCATAGAAAAGGACGAGTACCGAGGTCATTTGGCAATTCTTTGATCCCCAGTGTCTGGAGCCTAGTGACCAACTTCCCAAGGCAAAACTTGATAGCCATCGATATGGGGTGAATATCCAAATAACCCCGAAAATAAACTACCGCGCGCCCCAAAGCATCGCGTTTGTAAATAGTGACCCTCAATCGGCCGGGAATCTGTAATCAAAAATTAACACCGAAAATTCTCCAAATTTAGTTCAAGGACTAAACTGTCCCATTAGCCTACGCACAGAGATTTTACCGGATATCTGCTAATTTGATCTAAGTTTAGACCCTTTAAATTCCATGCCTGTGAACTAATCAACCCGAGACCGGCAAAATCCAAAGGCAACACCTCCCGAAGATCAGGTCCCACTCAAACTCGAGAGTAGTTCACTAGAGTCGCTGAGTCGTTTTGCTCCACAACCACTCGATGTCTTTATTATTTGCTTGGTTGCCCGGGCTAAAGCCAGTTCGTTTGACCGGAATAACCGTCCTCTTATCCATCCAGCGTTTAATTTCGGAGTGGCCGTCGGCAAAAGCAAAACCGCAGGCACCATTGTGGTAACTCGCAGGAAGATCGGGGAGGACTGCCTGAGCCAAGTTCGGCGCAGGCTTCATATCAGTGCAGAAGAAACCATCATTAATGCTGTCGGGATGCTCATCGACGAAGACCCACGTGTCGGCGGGTTGAACGAAGTCTGTGTCCTTGAGGAACATGCGCCACGGCGGGCTGTTGCCGAACCAAGTTGGCTTGCCATCATGCATTCCCACCCAAGAGTTAATTGAGTTACTGCGCAATCGCGCGCGCCCGTTGGCGCCCGTAGTCATAAACGTGTCCGCTGGGCACTTGTAGATCTTCTGAGTCATACCGGTATATTTCCAGATAGATCCCTTCGCTAATGTATTGGTGACATCCCAATTATCTCGGTTGGCCGTACTCCAATCGAGGTTCCCGTAGGACCAAGCAGTACTGATCGGGTTATCAGAGTAAGCCGGGGGAATCTTTCCGTTCTGGTCATCGATGTACAGCTTCCACGCCATCATCAATTGCTTGGTATTATTCAGACACATAATGCCACTCGCCTTAGCCTTGGCTTTGGCCAAAGATGGTAAAAGCATACCTGCCAAGATGGCGATGATGGCGATAACCACCAGTAATTCTATCAAAGTGAAACCGGTTCGTGTTCGCCTTAACTGCGGGAGGAAGGGACCAGAGGAACTGCGGAAAGAAAAGAGGGATTGTAGATTTAGATTCATAGAGACCTTGACCCCGATCGAGTGCCCGGATGGGACAATGATCTAACCTTCCCCCCATCACAATCGACACATTGCGAACAACATTTTAACGCAGTCAAGCCTTTTCCTCAGCCTTTTCCTCAGCCTAGTGACAGAGATATCGAATCAGTTCGACACCGAAGACCCATCGCCTGCGAGAGTGCAACGCGCGGCCCTCTTGAGCCTCAAGATAACCGAGTTCTTTCAAGTGCGGCGCGAATCGAAAAAACGTAGTCTTCTAAACGTGCTCGCAGGGGCAGCGATTAGGTTTTCAGCGGCGCTGTGTAGATGCACCCTTTGTCGCCAGCCAATCTCCAGAAAAACCATTCAACACTCGCAGTCCATACAAACTGAAACGAGGGAAACCGAAAATCTTTACCTCACTTATCCACATCTCGATCCCGCTTTGCCTGTTTGCGGTAAAACCCATTCTCATTTTCATTAACGGCTTTTTGGTCACCGTCACCGAGGCATTGATCTGAATGCTATTTTTCATTAAACCGCCGTCTTATGTAGTGAAAAAGGTATTGCTGCGCATAGCCAGAATAAGCCCCAAAATAGCTTCGGCTAAACAGTTCTAATTCCGCATCGGTTATTTTTTTAACTTCAGGAAAATACAAATCTTTAAGGGCGCGACGCACCCACACATCAATCGGAAAGGCGTCCTGACGCCCATAAGCAAAAAGGAGAACACAATCCGCAATCTTCGGCCCCACGCCGTCGATCAACATCAATGCGTTACGGGCCGCTGGCGTGGGCAGCGCGTTAATCGCCACCAAATCCAATTGCCCTGTACAGATTCGACGGGCCGCATCCATAAGGTATGGTGCCCGAAACCCCATCTTGCATTCTCTTAGTACTGTTTCGCCGGCTTGCAAGAATTCGTAGGGGTCCGGAAATGCATATCTCAACTGCTGCCCCTCTGCTCCCATCATCTTCCGCCCTAAACGTGCGGCTAATGTTTGAACAATCTGACGAATCTGGACGATTTGCTTGGTCGAAGAACAAATGAAACTAGCCAAACATTCCCAAGGCTCCTGCCGAAGAATTCGTAATCCCCGACTGGAAGCTACCGCTGCTCTCATTGGAATATCCTGAGGGAATCCTGCTAAGATCGCCGAAAAATCTTCGTCGACAGAAAAGTAATCGCGCACCCATTGGCTCGCACCCGGATCTTTCACCAGTTGCACTTGCAATCCGCCCCTCACCGATTCGACGCGGAGCCAATGTCCGCTCACGATCCCTTCCCAACCAAGCCCGACTCGTGTCCAACGAAAGGCTTGCCCACACTCTAGGGTCGATTCCGGATCATAGTCATCCACTGGAAAAAAAAGAGTGTGCATACTGTCAACCCCGTCTTGAAACTGATCATCGCTGATTTCGTAAAATATGCATATGAAGTTGGTGAAACAGTCGACCTCGGTAAAAAATGTCTTTGCCGGCGATCGCTTCCGCACTCTCAAAGTCTCGACTCATTCTGGCTATTTCTTTCTCCGACGGTTCCCGACTCGTCAGATATAAAACGGTCAAACCCTTCCGATGGCTATATCGGTACTCGGGCCAGAACCACACTTGATTGATCGGACGCTCTGTCTCACGAACGGTCACCATCGGATCGGTCGTCACTCGGGATGCTGCCCCCGGTAAATAGAAATTGAGGATACCTGTCCATCCGTAATGGTCGGTCACGATCAACACCGGTCGCCCCTCAGTTTCCAATCGAACTCGATGCGCTTCAACCACCGCGGCAGCTTCCCGATATCCACGCACTCGACGGTGCAAATCCAGTCCCGGAGGAAGATAACGACCGGTCAACTTGCCGACCAGATTGGTATCAAACAAAACTAGGGCTATCGGTAAGCCAATAACAAATCCCCAGATTAAGAGTCGGCGACCCGCCTTTGCCCCTGCGCGATGACGCTCATCCCACCACAACAGGGCAAAAGCTCCGAGAGGTAAAATAGAGGTGGCGACCCAATTGGGTTGAACCCTCGAGTGTAAGGTGTAGGCAAAATAAATCAGAAACACGGGCAACCCCATCGATAGGCAATATACTTGAGCCATTCGACGGGATTCGTCTCCGATCAAGGGTAAACGGCGACGCATTAAAAACCCGATAATTGCCCAAACGATGGCCAAGAAAAACACCGGATTCCACAATCCTATTTCGGCCCCCAAAAACTCAGCAATCAGCAGGGGACGAAAGGTCCATTGCTCACCGAGTCCACCTCGCTCTTTTAAATGGGTAAGGGTGATCCAACCGTTTTGTGCATTCCAGACGAACACCGGAATCACCGCCACCAAACTCATTCCCAAGGCCAACCAAGGGCCTTTCCGTCGCAACTGCCCTCGAGCACTCGGCCACACGACGAAAAATACCGCAAAGGAGAGAATCAGGAAGGGCGAGAAGTACTTACTCAAAAAGGCGCCGGCCGACGCCAATCCAACCGCCCCCCACCACAGGGTCGAGTCTTCTCGGATTGCCCTCCAACCAGACACCATCGCCACTGTCCAAAAGGTCACGGTCAGTGGATCAATGGTGATCAGAATGGAGCCCACCACCAAGAGCGGCACGACATTGGCTGCCGCCGCCATTAGAAATCCCAACCGCCACCCTGCCAAGCTGGCAACAAACCAAGACAGCACGAATGCGGTCACAGTGGAGAGCAAGGGCGATAGAAAGCGCACTCCCAACTCCGTATTCCCAAAGAGGCTGGTTCCAATCCATTGAGCGTAAGCGATCAATGGAGGCTTGCTGTAGTACGATAACGCTAGATGTTTCGACCAGAGCCACTGGTAGGCTTCATCCTCGCTTAACTCAATGACTCCGCCCGCCAAATAAACCCAACGGATTACCGTGAGCATTCCGAGGGTGAAAAAGGTCAAACGTCGCCAATGGCTTTCCAATTCAGCACTCCGTTTCCCGGGCTCGCTCGGCATTTCCCTTATGCCTTCTGCTTCACACGAATTCGGCAACAAACTAGGAAAACGCCGCCACCACAACGGAAGCCAACCCCGCCCCAGCCAACCCCAAAAACCATTCAGCAATCGGGGTAATCCCCATCCGTACAAGGCTCCCCAGAGCCAACCCGCTAAGACATCCGATGGATAATGTACTCCGACGTACACCCGTGAGATCCCGACTCCTAGGGCCAATGGCCCCATCACTCGGAGACTGCGACGATAATACCCAAACGAAACGACGGCGGCGGCGGCCCAGATCGCCGCGTGACCACTCGGCATTGAGGCATTTAACCCTTTCCCGGCCAGCATCCGTGTCTCTAAATGGGTAATAAACGGACGTGGACGCTCTATCGCCTTTTTCAAGCGACCAGTCCCGTATTCTCCCAGTGCCAAGGTGAGAACCAAAATTAAGACAAAACAACGACCACGCCGTCCCCCTTTCCACAAAAGCCCTCCCGCTACTAAGGCCAAAATAGGCCTAAAAAAGTCATTTCCGCTCAAAAAAGGCATCAAGAAATCCAAAAATGGGCTCACCCAACCCTCATTGACAAAACGGAAGAGGCGATAATCAAATGCAGTGATAGCATCCATGAACGGGAGTGAGAGTGTCTGTGAAACATCGACTTGACCAGTCACGTCGTTGTAACTCGCTGCCTTTCCCACGTCTCCAGCGGAGCTTTCCGCCCCACAAACCATAGAAAGATGACTAGGCGCGACTAATCCGCCCAAGGAATTCAACTAAAGCTAATCGACAGGTGTTGGGCCTGTTTCGTTTTCAGCCTGCCCTTCTGCTGATTGACGCCATAGTTCGAAGTGAAAGAGTGCCGTTAAAGCCAGCGCATGTCGAATCCGACCCGAGCTCACTAATTCTCTCAAACGAGAGAGAGGCACAAGATGCACACGGATGTCTTCCGAGCCATCCAATTCGAGATCGTGGGTTCGGACACAACCACGCACTAAAACGGTCTGACATCGATTATTCTGAAGCGCTGGATTGGGGAAGACAGTCCCAATGAGAGAGGCTTTTCCACCCGTGAAACCGGTTTCCTCACGCAATTCTCTCACTCCAGTTGTAATGGGATCGACTTCCTGCGGATCCATGACCCCAGCCGGCACTTCCCACTCAAGGGTCGACGTCCCGTGCCGAAACTGCTCTACTAACACCAAGTGCTCATCCTCAGTAATGGCCACAACGGTCACCCAGTCAGGACATTCCATCACATAGAAGTCATGCTCTAAACCCGTTCGAGGACTGCGTCGTCGAGCTGTTCGAAGTGAAAAAATCCGAAAGTTACCGATCGAACTCGTATCAATGTCGACCCAAGGTTGAAGGGGGTAGTGGGGAGTCATTGGGAGTGAGTTCTCTGTGTCTAAAGTGGTTCCCCTGATTCAGATCGAGCCTCACCCAGTGGGGCACTTCCCTCAATCCCTTTGGCCGCCCATCCCCCTGCCATCATTCGCAAAAGATGAACCAAAGCTTCGTCATAAGTACGTCCCTTAATTTCTGATAACTGACGCGCGCGCCGATCCAATTGCTTAGCCATCTCAAGGGAACGATCTGCTGGACACCCAAGGGCAACCAACGTGGCAGACAACGGATCTAAATCGGACTGCATACAAAAAAGGCGGCGGACGGGAGAATCCCGCCGTCGCCATGACTGTTCAATTATTGTAAGGTGGAACGGTCCACAATGCGGATACTTTCCACGCCCTGCCGGGCTACTGGACGGTCCTGTCCGGCGGTCTTGCAAGTACCCAATGTTTCTAACACATCATCGCCGCGGATCACCCGACCAAAAGCTGTGTATTGCCCATTCAAAAAACTGGGATCGCCATGGCAGATAAAAAACTGGCTGCCGGCTGAATCGGGGTCCTGGGACCGGGCCATCGAAATGACCCCACGCACGTGTGGACGGCTATTAAACTCGGCCTTTACCTTGTACCCAGGGTCACCCGTACCCCAGCGACTCTCCATCGACTTATCCTTGGTTAAAGGATCGCCACCTTGGACCATAAAACCTTTGATAATACGATGAAAAGCGGTTCCATCGTAAAATCCTTTTTTGGCAAGAGTCTTGAAGTTTTCGACGGTCTTGGGAGCCACATCGGGCCAAAATTCCAAAACCAATTCGCCAGCAGTTGTCTTAATAATAGCCACCTGATCGGCGGCAACGGGGATGCTCATAAAAATTTCTTTAAAAGGTTACTTTATCAAATTTATTTTACTGAATCGGGCCGGTTCTCCCGGCTCAATCCGCTCGAATCCGAGGATCGCTGCGTTTACTTCAAAACCGTTGCCGAGAGAATGTAGTCGAGCTTGGAGAAATCCTTTTTCAAATAGTCATTGCCTTCAGATTGGACGCGACCTTGATCGGGTCCCCGCCCGCGTGGTGCGCCTTCTCCGTATTCACCGTTGATTTTGCTCACCACGTCCATCCCCTCAACCACCTTGCCAAAAGAGGCAAAGCCCATTCCATCTAAGCGAGAATTATCTGCCAAATTGATGAAAAACTGAGTCGTTCGCGTATTAGGCCCCGCCATTGCAAAGGAAATAGCTCCAGTCGGGTTGCCTGACTTCACTGGATCATCCTGAATCTTGGCTGCTCGCCAGGAAGAGGCCACCTTCGGATTCCCATGGATACCAAACTGCGCCATAAAACCGGGGATGACGCGGAAAAAGGCGATGTCCTTAAAGTAACCGGCCTTGACCAAATTATAAAACCGATCTGCACCTAATGGAGCCTGAGCTCGAACGACCTCAATCACCACGTCCCCTTTGGTGGTTTCAAATTTAGCCTTGAAGGTGGCAGGAGCGGTCTCTTTGAACTTAGATGGATCCGTCAAATCCACTGCGTCCACCCCAACCGGTTGGGTCGCAGTCGGTTTTCCAACCGCTTTGTCTTCCGCACACAAGCCAGCGCAGCAGATCAACGCCGCAGCTAAGGCACAAGAAAATGTATTCATCGGAGGCGGAATGAGCCACACACATGCCGTCCTGTCACGCCCAGAAAGCAACAACCTCAGCAAAAAAATCGATAAACCCTCAAATTGGGGCTTTTCGGGTGCAGCAAAAGGATCAAGACGCGGTCACTCCCATTACGATTTCTCCCGATCAACGGCCTTCTCTCCTCAATGAATCTGAGTTGGCCCCTATTTACCTCCAGCCGATAGGGCTTCGAGATAGTCTAGTAGCGAAGCAAACTCCACTAGAGTCAAACCGGAGACAAGCCCCTCAGGCATCAGGGATCGCTCCTGCTTTTCTCGTCGCACAATCTGGGATACCTGCACCACCTGTTCCACTGCGGCGATGGTCCTCAAGGTCACTGCATCCGCAGCTTCACGAACGACAAATCCATCCACCTCACTGCCGTCTTTTAGTTCAAAATGATTTGCCACAAAGCCTTGCGCCAAGGTCTTGTTGGGATACAAGACCGCTTCTGCCAATTCACGACGTTTATAAAGGGTGGCAATCGATCCGAGATAGGGCCCTTTAATCGGTTCATCCTGCTTGACCGTATGACATCCGGTGCACCCAACCTGTCCAAAAAGCTGACCTCCACGCCCCGCATCTCCTCGGACTCTCATGACCTGTTCCAGGACCTCGTCCAACTTCATCTCCCCCACCTTCGTCAAAGTCGCCCGAGCTCGGTAGATCGCTGGATCGATTTTTAGCGAGGCAAGCGTTTCCTTGGCGGCCTTGGCTACCGCTGGGTCAGCATCACTCAAAGCCGCAACAAAGGACTCCACTCGTGAAGCATCTCCGACTTGAACTGCCGCCCGTAAGATTTGTAGTCGCCGCTTAGAATGAGCCCATCCTGCATTTAGTGAAGCCTCAGCGGCTGCTCGGACTTCCGGCGCCCCTAACTTGCGCGATGCCAACCTAAGAACCATTCCCTCGGCCAAAACAGACGCAGGCCCGTCAGCCCGGGCCGCAACTTCCTCAAACACGGCGTGGACTTGATCCATCTTCGATGCGCTCCGAAAGGCCGCTGAAGCTTTCTCGGCTAAATTGTTTTCGCTGACTGTCTTCTGGACCTTTGGCAAGGCTTCCAAGACGGCTCGCCATCCCGAGGCGTCTACCGTCTTAATCAAAGCAATCACCGCT
The DNA here is from genome assembly GCA_945898055.1 of Akkermansia muciniphila. Lineage (GTDB taxonomy): Bacteria > Verrucomicrobiota > Verrucomicrobiia > Limisphaerales > UBA9464 > SXXZ01. The sequence goes on from CAMDGV010000043.1 coordinate 22,819, forward strand.
TGGGCGCGGGCCGCGTCTAGGGTGTCCGCTCCAGTCGCTGTCCGAATCAAAAGGGGCACCGCTGCTGCCGGCACCTCCTCAGCTTCCGATAACTGCGCCGCTATTGCTGGTAATAAACTCGCCTCTGTGGCCGCTCTCCGGATCAGTTGAGCCAATCCATCCCCGGCCGGAATCCTATGACGCGACATCTCACGTCCAATAAATGCAGCTTCGGTCGAGTCTGCACGATTCAACAATCCCCTTAAGGTGGTCACGACGGCCAAAGTTCCGTTCCATGTCTCAGGTTGATAATACGGCCCTCGGGTGTCGGGGCGTGTCCCCCAAGAGTCCCCCTTCCAAACTCCTTCCTGAGAATGAAGACGACAAAGGGCGGTGAGAATACCAGCGCGACGGGTTATTGCAGACTCCGATTCCAATCGACGAATCAACCCTTCTACCACGGGCATTTGATGCATCCGTTGCAGAGCCATTAAGGCGTTAACTCGGGCTCTCGAGGACGCTCGATGATCATCCAAAACCGTAAAACAAGAGGAAATTGACTGGGCACCAACGAGGGCACGAATCGTCGCATGGACCACCAGTGAATCGGAATCGTCAAGCAACCGAACGAGAGCGCTCGCCGAAGTCGGACCAGTCACACGGACCGCTGCATTGACGGCCTCGAGCCGGAGTTTTGGATCTGTTGATGCCAAATGCCGCTTTAAAAGATCGAGTGAGACAGTCCCCATTGCATCTTTGCGACTGCCCAGCGCGCGCAGGATGGCGGGAGCAAGTTCGATCTCCTGACTCATCCGAGCCAGACGTGCAGCAACCCCTGGCAAGTTCATCTGGCCCAAGGTGGCTAGAGCCGCTGTTTTCGTCGCCGCACTGCTCCTTTTCCTAGTCGCAGTATCACACAATAATCCCATCACTTTTTTACCGTCTAATGCGCCGGAATCAACTCGACGCAACAAAGTTCGTTGAGCTTCGAGACGCCTTCGATGACTGGTCGACTCCAGTTGTTTAACGAGAGCTTCCGCGTTGAGTGAACCAAAATCTGGCATAGGCTCCGGTCGATGGCCCTTGGGCGTGACCTTGGCAATAAATCCCACCTCCGGTCCAACCCAAGTAAAGGAAGCCCCTTTCCAACTCGCCGCATAAATGGCTCCGTTACCATCAACATCTAAATCGGTCACCCGCGGCAACCGAATGAATTCCTCTTGAGATGCGACAAATGTGGTTCCTTTGCGAGTCAACCCATGATGATAAATCCAATCACGGCCCCAATCTGCGGTAAGGGGCGCATTATTCCAACGGTCAGGAATGCCGGGTTCACCGATCCAAGCGGCACCACATCCAGATCCCCCACCGTAGTCGGCCAAGGGTTGAATAATTTCGTCACCGAAGTTCTTGAACAACCTAGGATATCCGTGATCGGTCCAACCGCTAAAATGATGCAAACGAATATCCCACCCACCGCCGTCATTGGTGTTGTCCCGGGTGAAACCATCCAGCGCCGGACTCATCGCGACCTCCAAAATATTCCGGGTCCCTTCTGCCCACGTTTCTAATCCACTGCCGTCCGGACGAAACCGCACCACGCCGCCGCCTCGCATTTGTAGCTTCCGCCCATCCGTTCCCACCGCTTCCATAAAGCCAAAATCTCCAATCGCTGCATAAAGCCAACCGTCGATCCCAAGTGTTAATCCGTTCGACCCGTGATCTGCCGGGCGCTCCTTAAATGTCCACCCAATCCCTTTCACCAAGGTGCGTCGCTCCTCGGCTATCCCGTCGCCATCAGCATCGACAAACACGCTCACATCCGGTGGATGCAGCAAATAAAGCCGATCATGATCCCAGACTAATCCACGGGGTGAATCGACGTCCGCCACAAAGGCTTTTACCTCGTCCGCTTGGCCATCGCCATTGGTGTCGCGTACCCTCAGGACCCGTCCCAAATGCGGCTTCCGATCGAGAGAACCGTTTCCATCACTCGATACATACAAGGTTCCATCTGTCGATGCGGCGACAAAGACTGGATAGTTTACCGCAGGGGGTGTCGCGAAAATAGTAACCTCGAATTCAGAGGGAACTCGCACTTCTTTTAAGTCAGCGGCAGCAGTTGCTGGAATCACCGCTGGAAGACGAGACAATTCCGCTGGAGTCGGTTGACGATCTCGCGCTGAAAAAATCTGAGCACTCAGTGCAGGAAGCCCAAATGCCAGTGCTGTGAGGGTCAGAACACGCGCGGATGAAAGCGATCGAATCATGATAAAAGGCAAGTTTGAGACACTCAGCGACCGAAGGCAATCTCGGGAATAAACAGAGCGAGACTTGGCTCCATCCGTCTTCACCCATTCAGCCTCCAGGGCGGATGACCAACTCCTCAATCACCGCCCGACGAGGTAATTGCACCGCGAGCATCACACAAGCTGCGATATCTTCCGGTTGCATCATCCGCGCTCGTGCCGCGGCATCAGGCACAATGGGCCGTTTGGTCAGAATAGGAGTGTCGATGTCACCTGGGAAAATGCCAATCGCGCGAATACCTCTCGGGCGTTCCTCGGCATTGATCGCTTGCGTAAGCCCGGCCATTCCAAACTTCGAGATCACATAACCGGGGCCAGCCTTGGGGGAAGCTTGTTTTCCGGCATCTGAAATAATGTTCACGATCGTTCCGGAACCACGTTCTCGCATACCTGGAAGAACCGCTTGGACGCAATAATAAGCTCCATCGAGGTTAGCCCCCATCATGGCTCGGTAATCGTCCAATGACAGAACTTCAAGAGAACGTTGGGGCACATTGGTCCCAGCAGCATTCACCAGCACCTCCACCCCTCCGATTAATTCCCGAATTCGAGCCATTACTTCGGTGACTTGATTTCCATCGGCGACATCGCAAACCCACGGATGAATGCTCGTCTGAACCTCGCCGGCTAAGATTCGGGTTTCTTCCAAGGCCGCAGCGCGGCGCCCCAAAATCGCCACCTGCCAACCCTGCGCAGCTAAAGCTATTGCCACCGCGCGCCCCACACCCGATCCTCCCCCTGTCACAATTGCGTTTTTGTTCATCGGCCATAGCTTAGCTCAAACTGAGGGGACAGTGCGAGTCAGACTGCCGAGAACTGCATCTTCTCTCCGGTGCATCGGCAACCCTGCCTCACTTCCCAGTTTCCCTTCAGGCTAAACCACTCTAATCTCGAACAATGTCTGAAATCGGCTCGAACTTACTGCGTCTCCAAGACCGCATCGCGGCCACCTGCTCAAGGGTCGATCGGACCACGGCTTCGGTCACGCTGATGGCGGTCAGTAAAAATCAACCTCCAGAACGTATTACGGAAGCCGCTGCCCTCGGCCTGACTGTCTTTGGCGAAAATCGAATTCAAGAAGCGCGCGCTAAAATTCACCTCTGCCCCAGTCACCTTCAATGGCAATTCATTGGGCATCTTCAATCTAACAAAGCGCGTGACGCCGTCTCCTTATTTCACACCGTCCAAGGCATCGATAGTGCCACTCTGGCCAGCGAAATCCAAAAGCATGCGGAAAAACAGTCTCGGCGGATGCGGGTTCTTCTCGAAGTGAACGTCGCCGGTGAAGCCTCTAAGTTCGGCTGGAATCCAGAACGTCTTCTTTCTGAAATCAGTACACTCCAGATCTTAGATCGACTTGAGATACAGGGCCTAATGACCATCGCCCCTTACTGTGCGGATCCAGAACGGGTCCGCCCATTTTTTCGACGTCTTCGCGAACTTCGAGATCGGTGTGCTGAACACTTGGATCGCCCTCTGCCCATTCTAAGTATGGGCATGAGCGGCGATATGGAAATCGCTATTGAAGAAGGCTCGACTCTGGTCCGAATTGGAACAGCTCTTTTCGGGAATCGTCCACCCATCGTGCTCAGCGAATGAATCCAATCCCCTCTTCGGTGACTGAGACTGTTTTCTGTTCATTAACCGATCTCTCCAGCCAGAATCAGCGGGTGGACCACAAAGTTACCATCGATACGGTGCTCTCTTGGAAAGGATGCCGCCGCTTCGGAGCACTCACCGCTTACGATTATCCCAGCGCTCGCTTGTTGGATGAGGCCGGCGTCCCAATTCTGCTCGTCGGCGACTCCCTCGGGATGGTGGTCCTTGGCCATCCAGATACCACCCATGTAACACTCGATGATATTTTACATCATCTGCGTGCGGTTGTGCGAGCCCGCCCTCGGGCCTTGGTGGGAGCCGATATGCCCTATGGCACTTATAAAACTCCCTCAACGGCTCTCGCCACCGCACAGTGCCTAGTCAATGCCGGAGCCGAGTACGTCAAGGCTGAAGGTGGGACCGAAATTCTTCCACAGATTCAAGCCATTATCGGCGCGGGAATTCCGTTCATGGGGCATCTCGGTATGCTGCCTCAGCATATCCTTGAGGAAGGGGGCCGTTACCGAATCAAGGGACGCGACGATGCGGGGCATCAACAGCTTTTGCTCGACGGACGCGCGCTTGAGTCCGCCGGTGCTTTTGCTTGTGTGCTTGAGTTGGTGACACCTCCAGTGGCCGCCGAACTAACCGCTCATTGTCGCCAAATGCTCACCCTTGGAATTGGAAGCGGCTCAGCATGTGACGCTCAAATCTTGGTGACTCACGATTTGACTGGGGCTTTTCCGTGGTTCACACCGAAGTTTGCTACCCCTCTAGCGCGCACCGGAGAAAGTGTGCGCTCCGCAGCACTTCAATGGCTCAAGGCTGTGGGCGAGCAGTGAAGAAAGGGAGCAAGATTCCGCTCAAACGCTCGGGAAGAGGTAAGGTGCCTTTGGTTGGGATGCTATAAAGTCTCAAAGTCTTACCTCCGCGAACCTCAGTCACGATGGTCTGAAATGGCTGCCCGCTAAAAGAATCTTCGGCTAGGTGAAAGGTCGCCTCCGAATCATCCACAAAAAACATCGGATCCCGTTTCCAACCGCCTGTCGAAAGGCACACCCCCCCCAAAACTTCAGTACGCCCTCCCCCGACGGTCCGTACCACTGAGCCTCCCTTTTCTGTGGTCAAGCCCATCACCCACACTGTCGCATTCGTGTTGAGAATTTTCGTTCCTTCAAAGTCGATGTGCAGTTGGCGAACAAAGACGCGTTGACGCTCAAAGACCCAAGGTCCTAGGGAGCTGACATTCTCCAAAAACAAATCGCCGCTTCCCGGCCGTGATCCTCCCTGGACCCCAGCACAATCGCGAATGACCAAGGTCCGCTGGCTGATCATTTCAAATAAAGCGGCTCCTTTTTTGCCACCGATATCCAATCGCTCAAAGAGAACAGTCTCCGCTTTTCCGTCTTCGATGCGGAAGGCCGGTGTCCCAACGCTTTGGTTCAAAACTAATCGTGCTTCGCATCCAATCACTCTGCGAACCTCTCCCCGTAAAGTAATCGTCCGTTCAATCGTCCAAGTCCCATTGGGAAAATAAAGCGTTTGTGCCCCAGAATTAACCGCGCGCTGCACGGCCTCGGAACAGTCTACCCCCGGTTTACCTCCAAACAAATGAGGGCCAGACCAAGCAGTCGGTGGATCCCATGGAACAAGCGGGGTCTCTAAGATCGGTAATTTCAAAGAATTGGTCACCGAAGGAAACAAAGCGAAGGGGTTATGGGAGAGGAACTCCACGATGTCTCGACTCTCAGGCGACAACTTATTTCCCGCCCGATTCTCCACCCCGTTTGTGTACCCTGGAAAAGTGACGGCTCGCACAAAAAGCCCCCCTCGATTCAGTACGGCAGCCTCCTGACGCCGCTTGGAAGGGCGCCCCGTCAAAGTCGAATCAATTAAGGTCGTATAACTGAATGCCCCGTTATTCTCCAATGCTGGCACAGAATTGGTACCCGAAAGGTGCCGCAGATGGATCACCTGACCTCCATTACGAAAGCCAACGATGCGTTGATGGTTCAGTTGGATATTTTCAAAAGTTTGACCATAACGAGTCCCAGACGATTTGACGCCAAAGTCGAATCCTGAGATCCGAATCCCAGAGAAAAAAGCGGGCCCATTGTGCTCGGTAAACGCTAGATCTAAACCACTGACCCCGACCCCATCGCCACCGGCAATGATATCAACGTCCCTCATCCCTCCCTGTGAATTCGAATGAAAACAAACTCCAATGGTTCTCGGATTTCCAATCCCAGTGTGGACGGTGAGATTTCTGATCGAGTTCCGTGGCCGAATCCCCTCAGAATCCCCAGTCCAAATCATCGGTCGCGGCTTGCTTGATCCTGAATAATTAGGTGAATAATCCGCCAATCTAATCTGGGTACCGTCCCGACTTTGGCCCTGCAAAATCGTGTTCCTTTGCTGAAACATCTGGTCTGCGCCACTCGGCCAAAGGAGAGGGGCAGAAATCAGGTAGGTTCCGTTGGGAAGGAATATAATCGTGTTGGAATTTCCGTGTTCAAGCAACGCCTGCTGAAGGGCTGCAGTGTCATCCGATTTCCCGTTTCCCTTCGCCCAATACGGAGACTTTGTCACGTCAATCACCCCAGAATCATTGGGAAAAACCTCCTCCTCAGCCCTAACCAGCCCAGAGACTGAAATCAGCAGGATCCCACTAATAAATCGAACCAGAAAAGGTACGGTCACTGGGAAACCTTAGCAGCGACTAGAAAAAAAGGGAGCTAGTAGTTTAGCCACATCTGCCATCGATACCGCCCCGCGATGCAAAGTTTATCACCAGAAATAGGGTTCGTCTGTTCGCTCTTTCCCAGACTTCATCTTGCACCAGAGAAGCTCAAGCCGTTAACCTTTCAAAGAACGCAACGCTCTCCGTCTCTCCGTCATGGTTCAAGAACTCCGCTCTCTCTGGAACAGCTTCCCTCACCGGCTGCCGTTTATTATCCTGCTGACCGCATGGTTGGCTCTTTTTCACTTCATCGGTAATTCAACGCTGGGCTACATTCCGACTGAATCTATTTTTGGTTGGCTTCAGGCCGTCTACGACGGCGGAGCTAAACTGGGGCGCGATGATGAATTAGGGGTTATTGTTCCTTGGTTGGTGGGCGCGATTCTCATCATTCGGCGCGAGGAATTAACCCAAATTCCGAAGTCACCGTGGGCCCCAGCTCTTTTAATTGTCATCGCTGGCCTCTTACTTCATCTCGCGGGTTACACCATTCAACAAACTCGCCTCGGAGTTACTGGCTGCATTATCGGACTTTTCGGTATCACCGGCCTGCTCTGGGGTCGCCACTGGATGAAAGCCTTCGCTTTCCCCTACTTTCTTCTCTTTTTCTGTATTCCGATCTCCATTTTCTTGGATAGCCTGACGCACGGTCTTCGGTTGCTTAGCACCTCGCTGTCCACCGGTTTTTGTGAGTGGGTTCTTAATATCAACCTCATTCAATCGGGTACCCAAGTCGTTCACCGAGCCACTGCCAACGCACCTGCTTTCAGCTTCGATGTCGCTCCAGCTTGCAGCGGAATCCGCAGTGCCACCGTTGTTCTTCTGCTCACTGTCACTTTTTCTTTCCTGCAATTTAAGGGCTGGGGCCGCCGATTGCTCCTGATTTTCCTGAGTCCTGTCTTCGCTGTTTTAGCCAATGTGATCCGCTTAATTATTGTCTTTGCCGTGGCCGAGGCCGCCGGTCAGGCCGCCGGTCAAGCTGTGGAAAACAAATTTGGATTCGTTACCTTCCTCATCGCTCTCTCCTGCGTCTTCTTAACGGCACGTCTCATCCGTGAATCTGAACCGCCAAAACCTTTGACCACCACGGGTACCACTCCCAACGAGGTAAATCTTGATCTAATTCCATGAACTCGACTGTCCTCGCTCTCACCCTCGCCACTTTAGCTCTGATTGGCAGTACTGCTGGATCTCTTCAATGGCTCAAAGGCCGGGTCAAAATGGGGAACCCTGGCGTTCGGGTGGGCCCAGTCCCTGTGGTGAGCGATGCCGGTCGATTGGCTGCCACTCATTCCGTTCTGCTCCCCTCAGATATTTCTGGCTTCCAGTCCCGCGTAGAAACAATCGGCGAACTCGAACTTACTTTTCTCCCTCCCGACACGACTTTCGGCAAACGAGTCTACGCCAGTAGTGATGGTCTCCCCTCTGCAACCGCCACGGTGGTTCTAATGGGATCCGACCGCACCAGTATTCATCGCCCAGAATACTGCATGACGGGTGCCGGTTGGCAGATTTTCAAACAAACCGTCCAGACGATTTCAGTGCCCTCCGATCCCTCATTCCATCTCGATGTTCAACGGTTCGATATGACCCAAGAATTCGAAGTTAACGACGGTCAGAAAAGACGAGTCACTGGGATTTTCCTCTTTTGGTTTGTGGCCGATGGAATGCGGACTTCGAGTCATTCAGATCGCCAATGGTGGGGAATCCGTGAGGTCCTCTTTCAGGGGCGCAATCCTCGTTGGGCTTATATTTCTTTTTTTTCGATCTGCGAACCTGGAGCAGAAGAGGCTACCTTTCAGCGACTCGCTCGGCTCGTGGGGGTTGCTGCGCCTCAAATTGAACGTGATCCCACCGCCGCCACCCCTCAGTAACCCTTTATCTCTTGCCCACCGTGGACCCTCTTACCTCCACGTTTAATCGAGCTGAAGTCCGCAAGCTCGGTCTTCGCTTCGCTCCAGCTCTCATCGAAACAATCGAGACGGTTACTCATCTCGCGGCTTTTACTCTCATTACTCTGGCCACCGGTTGGACTCGTTTCGGACAAAATTCACGGGTGATTCGGCCACGCACTCTGCACGAAATCTATCGCTCCGGGGTTCAACTTCTTCCGATTGTCGGCTTCCTTGGCATCGCTCTCGGGGTGGTTTTCGTCGGCCAAACTCTCGCTCTGATGCAACAGGTCGGGGCTTCAGGTTTCAGTGGCACACTCATCGTCACGGTCTTTATTCGTGAACTCGCTCCTTTGACCGCCGGTCTCGTCGTGCTGGCTCGGGTTGGCACTGCCACAGTCATCGAATTAGGGACCGCTCGGGCTCTCGGTGAGGTCGAAGCTCTCGAAGCTCTCGGTGTCGACCCAATTCATTATCTCGTCCTTCCACGGGTGGTCGGTTTTACAACCTCAGTCCTTTGCCTGTCGCTTTATCTCATCCTCCTCACTCTCACCAGCGGTTATGCCTTTGCCTTCACTCGGGGCCTCAAAATATCTCCAACTGAATTCTTTGGCTCCATTGCGCTCGCTCTGAGTTGGCTCGACTTCCCGGTGCTCTTGGCCAAAACAACGAGCTTCGGAGCCGTTATCGGTCTCATTATCTGCTACCATGGACTGGCCCGCCCTCTCGCCCTCGATGAAGTCGGCCAAGCCACCACTCGTACCGTTGGGCATTGTGTTATCGCTTGCCTCCTCCTCGATGCTCTGTTCATCGCTCTCTACCTCTTTTTGTGAGCACTCTCCCTATTATTACTTTGGATGGAGTTCGGATCTTGCATCCGCACAATCCTAAGACCTCTCTTCTCAATGATGTCTCTTGGCAGGTCGAGGCCGGCTCGTTTTGGGTGGTGGCCGGCCTGCAGGGCTCTGGCAAATCCGCTCTGCTCGAAACCATCGCCGGGATTCGACCGCAAGCCTCTGGTTCAGTTCAGCTCTTTGGCGAAACAATCCCGGTCCGATCCGACGACGCCCTTGCTCTCACCGAAATACGTCGTCGCATGGGCCTTCTCTTTAAGGGGAATGGGCGTTTGTTTCCGTCGCTCAGTGTTCTGGAAAATTTGGCTCTCCCTCGATGCTATCACCGCAATGAAACTCTCTCCGAGGCCGCCTCTGATCTCGCTCCGCTCATTGACTATCTCGAACTCGACGGACTCCTCGAGCAAATCCCCAGTCATCTCGGATCCTCGTGGTCCCGTCGGGTCGCTCTCGGTCGCGCACTCGCTCAACAACCCGAACTGATTCTTCTCGATAACCCTCTCTCGGGACTCGACACAACTCAGCTGCGCTGGTGGCGTAATTTTCTCCGCGACGCCAGTCGCGGCCACCCCGCCTTGGGCGGGCACCCTCTCACTCTGGTAATTACTACCGATGAACTGACCCCTCTTCTCCCTTTGGGACATCAGTTTGCCCTGACCCACGCCGGTCGCTGGACGGTTCTTGGAGATAGGGCCTCTGTCCATACCGCCCGTAGCCAAGAGGGTGTTCGGGAAATCCTCGGAGAAATTCACTGATTATGGCCCTTCAAGATCTGACTCCTCAACTCCGCACCCGTCTCCGTCGAGTCGAATGGTTGGTCGTGCTGTTTCTCTCAGGCACGGTGCTCCTCGCTCTGACCGGTTTCGCTTGGTTTATTAAATCCACCGGCGACGCCCGTGGTTGGTGGGTGACCCAAGTCCCCTACTACACCTACCTAAGCGATGGCGGAACGGTGAAAATAGGTACCCCAGTTAAGATGATGGGCTTCACTATCGGTGAAGTTGTGGAATTAAATACCACCGATGATACTGAGTGGAATCGAGCTCAAAACTACAATGTCTTTGTTCGCTTCCTAGTCCGGCATCCCTATCAAGGCTATATCTTCACCGATAGTTATGTGAAACTTGGCGGGCTTCCCATCGATTTCGCTGGAGGGAGTTTTCTCGAAGTCGTTCGGACTAGTGGCAAAGGATTTCCCACCACTACTAATCTTGCCCAAGGTCAACTCGCTCTCCTTTGGGACAAATATTCTTACAACAAAGACAAAACCAACGTCGCCGACTTTCTTCGTTATTCCGCCTTTACCAAAAAGGATAACGGCTATTTTCTCACCACGATCCCCTCCAGTGATCTCATTGGAGAACTAACCACTTTATTACCAAAAATCCGGGAAGTTTTTAGTCATCCGGGTGCCATCGGTAATTTGCTCATTCCCACAAATCTCGCCGCACGGATTGATCGCCCAGGCGGCCTCGGTGACCTCCTCATACCCGCCCAACTCAATTCCTCTTTAACCGTCACTCTCACCAACCTCAATCGCCAACTCTCAGGGGTTGGATCCTTGGTCGCGCATCTCGATCAATCCGTCCCTCCTCTGGTCACTCATCTGGATACCACTCTGCCCAAACTGATCACTCAACTAAACGGAACATTACCCCAACTTCTCACCAATCTAAATACCCAACTTAACGGGGTCGGTCCGCTGGTTTCCAATCTCAATAACACCCTCCCTGCTGCCCTGACTGAAGTCCATCGCACTCTCGAAACGGTCCGCTCTAATACCTTGCCGGCCACCGAAGGGGTCTTAAACCATACCGGTGACTTTATGAGCGGCCTCAAACGCCATTGGCTTTTCCGAAGTGCTTTCAAAACCAACGCAGTCAAGTCTAAGCTAAAAGGTTCAGTTCCTTAAGCTTCTAGGAGCTGGCACCTCTGGGAAATCACCACGGGTGCACTGAGGAGAAACCGCTCGAATTTCAGTCAATCTGAAGGGCAGGGCCGGATTCCGCTTCCCAGAATCCGGCCTCCTTGTTTGATCAAACTGGGATCAGAAGGAGTTCGTCCGATAGGCCCCCATTGCCGGGGCATTCGGATTTACTTCTGGTCCAAAATACCGCAGGCACACCAAGGGTTCGGTCTCACTGGTGTTCTCAAAGGTCACGCCGGCCCGAGCGCCGTCTTCGGTGCAAAAATACTCATCCTCAGTTAATTCATGGAAACGAATAAGCTTAGGGCTCACCAACGGTTGCCCATTGATCCGACCCGATCCTTGGACGCAAATCAGACCGTAGGCCCCGGTATCTTTCACCACGGCTTTTGTCCCGGGTTCCACGGTTAGTTCCTTCGCTGTAAACAACTGTTCTCCATCCACCTTGCCGTAAACAATCCAACGATCCACATAACCTTCCTTGCGGGTATCGGCCACGGGCACCGGTTCCATATAATGGTTGTCCTTAAAATTGGGGTCGACATTTTTTTCCCAATCCAATTGATCCACAATGAAATCAAGGTCCTTGTGTTTATTCTTGGGCATATCTTTCACCAAGAGGCTCCAAGGCACTTCACGCCCTTCAACCAGATTCTGGTACATCCCGAACACGTCGCTGCCCCACTGGGGTTCATAGGTACAAAGACTCCCTGGAGCATGCAGGATACAGGGATCGATCAACCAACCCGATCCAACCTTGAGCCGATAGGCCTTGGATAGATCGAGAATCCCATTGTCACCCTTGTTCCAATTCTCCAAGCACTTCCGAACCTGCGCCTTGGTGGTGCCGGGTTCGAATCCCATGAACGTGTAGGGGAAGTTGTTCCCGACATTGTTATGTTGCGGCGGGAAATAATAACTCTCTGGCTTCCCTTCCTGACCCACCAAGGCAGCCTGTTTTTTCGATTGATGCATGTGATGGGGAATCGGGCCCATATTATCGAAGAACTTCGAATAGACCGGCCATTTGCTGTACTTTTTCCAAATGGACTTACCTACCAACGTGGCACCGCAGTCCTCCACCGCTTGCGCTAGGGTAAAACGTTCCTTGCCAACTACGCAGTAACTGAGTCCTTCGTCGGCAGCACGACCTTCATTGGCCGTTACTGTCGTCGAGGCAAACCAGCGTTCATCGATGCCCCCACGATTCAATCCATAGGCATAGGTGTCGTCAGGATGCAGTTTAATTCGCAATCCTGGCTGAAGGAAGGAACGAGGAACCCAAGCAGGGGCCAAACGAAGCAGGCCGCCCGTGCGGGAAAGCTCCGCCTCAACCTTGGATTGAGTGTTCTTTTTAATAGTTTTGAGCTGCGTCACTGTGTTCATGGAAACGTATTCAATCCGCTCACAGTGAAGACCTAGGTTAGAACGGTACTCAGACCGTCTAGGTCATATTGCTGTGCCGCGGAACCTCCTCAGGGTAAACGCACCACCCCAAATTTCGCCAATCGAAATCCAAAAAAATCGAAAAACTGAGTCGGCACCTTTGTGACTCGTTTTTCTGCCTAGAGTCGTGGCCAATTGGATCAGCTCGATCCTTCAATCAAAAAACCACTTTCTGTCCCCTCCCTCCAGGGCGTTTGGCTGGTGGATGGAAAGGGCCGATGAAAAGGGGGTAAAAGAAACGGCTAGACATAAGCCGCTGAAAATGTTGTCCTACGTTGGTGAATACACCTGACAATTTGAACAGCGGGACCCAGTCGCAACAACTAGGTAAGCT
>CAMDGV010000044.1 GCA_945898055.1 Akkermansia muciniphila
CTTGTTTGACTGCTTTGGGACGACAGGTTCGCTTCAGGTTGTTCCCCACCCCGCCTCACGGCGACGCAGTTACCTTCAGCTACACGGTGCCATGCCAGCACCGTACTCGGTCTTTCACCGGTTAGTCGTTTCAGTTTCATGTTCACACATAGGGACGGCATCTTGCCTGCTTGGGAAGCTCACCCACTCTCCCGAGGTCTTGGGCTTCGTATCCGTGTTTGTTCAACGACAATTATTCTTCCCCATCCCGTCGGCCGCGGTGACCGCGCCCAGATCCTCGGGTTCAGAGTGCGACGGCGGTAATGACTCCCCGTTACGGAGTGTTTCTTGGCCGTCTATTCGTCGCCACCCTAGCGTTTAGGATGGTGTTCAGCGCTGTCTACGGGGGACTCACCCTGCTGGAGTAAAGGCACGGTGATCGCCCCGATGAACGGAAGCGTGCGTTATCCGCCCCCTTGGAAAAGTTCCGGACGTTGTCAAGAATACATTGCATTTTCTATTTACAATTCTCTCTTAAATTGTCTTATTCTTTTCTAATTGATTTCTTATGACATCGCAATCCATTAGTCGAGCCTCTCGAGGCTTCACGCTCATTGAGTTACTGGTCGTCATTGCCATAATCGCGATTCTTGCTGGCATGTTATTGCCCGCTTTAGGGAAGGCTAAACAAAAAGCCCAGAGTATAAGTTGTCTCAATAACGCACGACAAATTATGTTGGCAGGCAAAATGTATGTCGATGACAACCGAGGTAAACACGTTGTTTCTTATATATTTCCACCTTACACAACGGGGCTCATTACTTGGTTTCAGCTGCTTCAACCCTACTTAGGTTCCACTAATATTCTTATGTGCCCCTCTAGAAAAGAGAAGCCGCTTGCACTTGCCCTTTGGGACGGTATCCCTGTGAATTCTCCTACCTCCACTGACTTTGCTATAAACCATCAGTTTGCTGGGGAATTAAGCAGTTACGTCCCCTATGTCCAACGAACGGAACTAAGTATCGCTAATCCAGCACGCACCATTTTCATTGTCGATTCAGGGTCGAAAGGGGTCGCGGGAAAGAACCCAGCTGTAACGCCAACTTCGCCGAAAAAACCAGGCTCTTGGATGTTAGGAGATGTTGAAGCCGGTCAATGTCCCGATTGTGTCACTGGCGATAATCCTAATTGGTGTGCCCCAGCATTGCGCCACAATGATCGAAGCAACAACGGCTTTGCCGATGGTCATGTCGAGGCAATGAAAGGGGGCTGGTACTATCCTAAAACTCCGTGGTTAGATCCCAGTCGCGGCGGCAATTAACTAGCGAGCATAAATCACAGTTAATCTGAGCTCACTCTCCGCTCGATTCCATTTTTTGATCCGTCAAGTGCTTATACCGACAGAAGATTGTCATAATAGATTCGCACACTTTAAGATGGGTCACCGTCAATAATTCAGGGGGTAATCGGTAATTTTGCACTGGGCTGCATCCACCCAATGCTCACCTCCTATTCCAGCAAAGCCTTTTCCGAAACGCCGTTTACTTAATTTCTTGGCGCGATTGGTGAATTCAAAATTCAGAAATTCCTTGAACCTTGTTTTCAAATCGATTTGATTTTCTGTACGTCTGGATCTTGCCTCGAATCCCAATGCGGAAGGCATTTTGGACCTAAGCGTTAGATTCACGATAGAATTCACCCTCTTTTCGCTTTGGGGTTTGTGTTTTAGGAGGTGAATTTGTTAACCCTTTCATCGTTGAACGCCCGAACCCCCAGCCTACTGCTTCTGATTCCGGCCTATAATGAAGAGGCGCGGATTGGCCCCGTGCTGGAGGCCTATGCCAAATACTTCCTCAACCTTACGACAGTCAGCGTCCGGATTGTGGTTGTACTTAACGGGTGCCGGGACAAAACCCTTCAAGTTGTCCAAGCTGCTGAACAACGTTTTCCGAGCATCTCGCATACTGAATTTCCTGCGGCCATCGGAAAAGGGGGAGCCTTAATCGAAGGGCTGCGACTGGCTTCGATGGCAGATCTCATTGGTTACGTGGACGCCGACGGAGCGACTTCACCCAAGGCCTTCGTTGAACTTGTGCGCGAGCTCGATAATCCCGGAATCGACTGTGCCATTGGTTCCCGTTGGATTCCAGGATCGGTTATTCGACATCTGCAAACCGGCCAACGCCGGTTCGCGAGCCGCTTATTTCATGTTTTTGTTGAAGCCTTCTTCGGTATGGGGATCCGAGACACTCAATGCGGGGCCAAGGTGGCTCGACGCGCTGCTATTATCCGGATCCATAAGCAACTGAGCCTCGCTGACCTCGCCTTCGACGTGAACTTTCTCTATTCGTTGAAAAGAGCCGGGAGCACGATCATCGAGGTTCCCACCGAATGGACGGACCAGAGCGGTTCCAAGGTGGTGTTCAATCTAAGAACCTGCCTGAACATGCTGCTGTCGCTCATTCGCTTGCGCTTGATTTACTCACCCTTCTACCGCTGGATGAAGCCACTTCGACCGCTCGAAACTTGGCTCTACACCTCTCTGCATGCTCCATTACCGATTCATCACAAAGATCAGGATAAAGACCGTTCATGATGTCGGACTTTTTGTTACCAAATGACGGTTCGTTTTTCGGGTGCTAACCACATTGGAGCCCCTTCTAAAATACCAAAAGCTTGGTAGAAAGCCGGATGATTCAGGTGAGGCCCAATCCCCCGAAAAATGGCTGGAGAATGGGGATCAACTGTCAAGCGTCGCACTAATTCAGCCTCGCGATAATTCGATCGCCAGAGTTGGGAGAGTGATAAAAAGAAACGCTGCTCTGGGGTAAATCCATCGATAGTTTTACGCTTAGCTGGGTCACGAGCCAAAGCTCTTTGCAGGGCTTCAAAGGCGATGGTGACACCTCCCAAATCGGCGATGTTTTCGCCCAAGGTTAACCGCCCATTTACCTTCTTGCCCGGCAAAGCTTCATAACCACCATATTGATCAACTAACTTCTGCGTTCGACGATCGAACTCCGTCGCATCTGCTGCTGTCCACCAGTCATTTAGATTCCCTGAGGCATCGAACTTCCGGCCTTGATCGTCGTAGCCGTGGGTAATTTCGTGACCGATAACTACCCCAATGGCCCCGTAATTAATCGCGTCATCGAGGGTCACGTCAAAAAAAGGCGGCTGCAAAATACCGGCAGGAAAAACGATTTCGTTCTGCAATGGATTAAAGTAGGCGTTAACCGTCTGGGGGGTCATTTCCCATTCCGTCTTGTCGACGGTTCCACCGAGGCGTTTGACCTGACGGCGGTGCTCGAATTCCGATGCTCGCTGCAGATTACCGATCAGGTCATCGCGCTGAATAACAAGGCGAGAGTAGTCGCGGAAGACAACAGGATAGCCGATTTTCTGAGTGAATCGTTCAAACTTAACTCGTGCCTTCAACCGAGTCTCGTTACTCATCCAGTCTAATCGAGCGAGGCGATCAACAAAAACTGTACGTAAATCTGCGACCAACTCAGTCATTCGCCGCCGGGCTTCATCGGTGAAATGTCGTTCGACAAAGAGTGCGCCTAGGGCTTCGCCAAGGTTAGCATCAACGAGCTTAGACGCCCGTTGCCAGCGCGGTTCCTGAGTGAGTTGGCCACGCAGTGCTGTCCCATAAAAAGCAAAGGACTCCTGAGCGGCGGCCGCATGGAGCCAAGGGGCGACGCTCCGGATGACATGCCAACGAAGATAGGTTTTCCAAGCGGTCAGTGGTTTCTCAACCAGGAGCGTGTTTAAACCTCGAAAAAACTGAGGTTGCCCCACAATGACTTCTGTCACTCCTGCGGCCTGCACAACACTCAAGTAGCGATTCCAATCCAACGCTGGGGTCAAGGCATCGAGTTCGGTGCGGTTCAGTTTGGTGTAATTAGCGAGAGCATCCCGAAGTTCGACTCGAGGCTTACTAACCTGAGCTAAAGCGGTCTCAAGTTCGAGTACCGTGTCCGCCGCCGCC
The DNA here is from genome assembly GCA_945898055.1 of Akkermansia muciniphila. Lineage (GTDB taxonomy): Bacteria > Verrucomicrobiota > Verrucomicrobiia > Limisphaerales > UBA9464 > SXXZ01. The sequence goes on from CAMDGV010000044.1 coordinate 3,974, forward strand.
GCCGCCGCGGCAACGGTTGTCCCAGACAGGTGAAACATCTTTGAAATATGGACGCGGTAAGCGTCCCGCTGTTTGGCAAAGCCCTCAGCCAAATAGTAATCACGATCAGGGAGGCCTAGTCCGCCTTGAGATAAATAGAGGGCATACGTCACACTATTTTTAGCGTCGGCTTCAATTCCAGTACCAAATAAAACTCCCGTCGAACGTGTATGAAGTTTACCCACCAGCGTTAAGAGAGAGGGTAGGTCTTGGAGAGCATCGATCTGTTTAAAATCAGGAGTCAGCGGAGAAAATGCGCGACGTTCGCTGAGCGAAATATCCATGGCCGAGGCATACAAATCCCCCACCTGTGCGGCCGCCTTTCCCTTCACCCGGCGAGCCGCAGAGTCGTCGAGGATTTGCCGGATTAAAAACCAATTACGTTGGTCCAATTCATCAAAACCGCTCCAGCGAGATTTGTCTCCCGGTACCGGATTATTTCGACGCCAAGTCCCAGCGGCAAAGGCGTAGAAGTCGTCGGAGGGTTTGACTGATCGATCCATGTAGTCGACAGAAAACCGAGGAATATCAGGAATTCGCGGGGTGCTTACCGACGGAACAGGGGGCAGAGGAGGAGGCGTACCGCAACCGGTGTAGAGGGCAAAGGCGAGAAGGCAAAAGAGCCATTTCATAGCTCTGAAAGTATCAGAACTGATTCCAAAAGACAGAACTGAAACTCGAAATACGGAGACTGGCCGCTCAGGGATAAAAAGATCTTCCCAGTTGGTGTGTTAGCTGACTTCGACCATTGTAGGGCCATGACGATTGAGTTAATCAATACCGGATCCGAACTGATGTTGGGTCGAGTCTTAAATACGCACCAGCAGTGGCTCTGTGCACGATTGGCCGACTTGGGATATGTGGTCAATCGGCAGGTGGCAGTGCCCGATACCGCGATCGATATCGAGCAGTCTGTCCGTGAAGGATTATCGCGGGCAGATTTGGTTATTACCACCGGCGGCCTAGGTCCAACCTGCGACGATATTACTCGGGAGCGGATCGCTGGGCTCCTAGGATTGAGTCTCCACCAAAATGCTTCGGTCGAGGCTCAGATCCACGCTTACTTTATTTCACGAGGCCGACCGATACCGTTGCGGACGCAGGTAGAAGCTATGATTCCGGAAGGGGCGATCGTTCTACCTAACCGCCACGGCACCGCACCGGGAATTGCTATCCAAGTTTCTCCTAATCCTTTTCGTCACGGCGGAAAACCTTCTTGGTTAGTGATGTTACCTGGTCCACCTCGGGAACTACGACCTTTATTTGATCTCGAAGTTGCCCCACTGATCCAACGTCTTTTCCCGTCTGTCGATGGCTTTACCTGCCGGACCCTGAAGACAACGGGCCTCGGTGAATCGGCCCTGGAAGAACTAATAGCTGGCCCCTTGAAACATCTAACTGACCAAGGAATGGATCTTGGATTCTGTGCGAGAGTTGGCGAGGTCGACGTGCGGTTCGTCGCCCGAGGCTTGCAAGCAGATGCCCTTGTAGCTGAAGCGGAATCCATAACCCAAAGGTGGGTTGGCCCCCATATCTTCGGTGCTCAAGACGACATACTTGAGTCGGTTCTGGTTCACGCCTTGGCCGCTCGGGGGCAGACCCTCGCGCTCGCTGAAAGTTGCACTGGTGGGCATATCGCCAACCGTATCACCAATATCCCTGGGGCTTCCGCTGTCCTCACTGCGGGCTTTGTGACTTATGCGAACGCCGCCAAAATAACCGCTCTCGGGGTACCGGAATCAACCTTGCGCGACCATGGTGCGGTCAGCGAACAAACCGCTCGAGCTATGGCCGAAGGTGCCCGGAAAGCAGGTTCAGCCGATTGGGCTATCTCGGTTACAGGCATCGCCGGTCCCTCCGGTGCCACCCTCGGGAAACCCGTTGGAACCGTCTTTATTGGCATCGCTAGCGACCATGGAACAGAGGTGTTTCATCAAATCAATGCCTTCGATCGAGAGACCTTTAAATATCTAACTGCTCAGCAAGCCTTAAGCCGTTTATTGCGCCGAGTCCAAGCGGGCCAGACTGCCTGATCATCTTGAAATTGTAGCGACACTTCTTGTACGGCTGTGACCAATAAATGAGCTCGATAAAACAAGACACCTAGCCGGACTCCTGATCCACTCAACTGAGGCCTATGACCTCTCCTCAGCGCATTTGTGTCATCGATTCCCATACAGCGGGTGAACCCACGCGGGTAGTTCTTTCTGGCGGTCCCGACCTCGGCACTGGCCCTCTTTCGGAACGAATCGAACGGTTCCGAACAGAGCATGACCGCTTTCGTTCTGCCGTCGTCAATGAACCGCGGGGATCGGATGTCCTGGTGGGCGCTTTACTCGTTGAACCCCATGATCCGACCTGTTCTCTCGGGGTCCTGTTCTTCAATAATGTCGGCCCCTTAGGTATGTGTGGTCATGGCACCATCGGATTAGTCGTCACGCTCGCCCATTTAGGTCGGATTCAACCGGGCGATCATCGCATCGATACTTCCGTTGGTCCAGTCACGGCCACCCTTCACCTCGATGGTTCTGTTTCCGTGGCGAATGTTGTTTCCTATCGCTCGGCGGCGGCGGTGACCATCCAAGTTCCAGGACTGGGACCGATCGTTGGCGACGTCGCTTGGGGAGGTAACTGGTTTTTCTTAACGAACAATGCTGGGGCCCCAGTTGAAGTAGCTTCCATTGAAACTTTAACCGAGCGGAGTTGGAAGATTCGACAGGCAGTGAATGCGCAGGGATATCCAGAAGTGGATCATATCGAGCTCTTTGGTAAACCTCATTATGGCGGAAATTCCCGTAACTTTGTGCTTTGTCCTGGGAAGGCCTATGACCGATCACCCTGCGGTACGGGGACCAGTGCCAAAATAGCCTGCTTGGCCGCCGCGGGCTTTTTGGAGGAGGGCACGGAATGGATCCAAGAAGGCATTTTGGGAAGTTCCTTTCGAGGGAGTTTCCGCTGGGTCGACCGATCGGCCGGCACTGTTTTACCCGTGGTAACCGGAATCGCCTTTGTTACCGGTGAGGCGTCCTTAATTCTTAATGAATCGGACCCCTTCTGTTGGGGAATCCGAGCAGGAATCTGAACTGAGACGCACGACTGTTTCTAATCAAGGAACGGAGGCAAACCACCCAATCGTTAACAGGATTTTGCCCCCATTCTGAAATCATTGAGCCCCCTGAGAATTATGAACTGCTGCTGACGAATCTCCCGCTCCTAGCACCAAGCGAGAGTAGGAGCAGAAGGGATCGCCTGAGCAGAAGGAGGATGAGCGAAAGGGAGGTTCTTCGAACTTTTCGGTTGGTTGCCATCTAGGCGGCAGCCTTGTTCGACGGTAGAAGTTCGACTCGTCGATCGGCCGGTTTTCTGCGATCCGATCCCCAATTAATTTATCCCTGTTGGACGGTCACCTCACCCCATGATTGAGGCGTACTAGCTCCGGATCCGGCAGCTATCGTCCCCAAAGACACGTCCGATTTGATCTTCATCCAAGCTCGTGCCCGAGGCCAAAGAAGCACGCTCACCAGTGCGCCGACAATCAAGCCTGCGACGACATCAGAAGGTCGATGTGCTCCTAGGTAAACCCGGGACCATCCAACAAGGACGGCGTAGAGCAATCCGATGAAACCCAACCGCCTCCCTGCTCCGAACAACATGAGTCCAAAGCCGGCTCCCAATGAAGTATGTCCCGAGGGAAAGGAACTGTAAGCATAGCGACCAATCAACCACTTCCCCTGAGATCTCGGACCATACCACCCCTGTAAAACTGAAGTATTCGGCCGAGTGCGCCCAATCACTGAGCGGAGGATTGTTCCCACCGTTCCCGAAAGAAATCCAGAAATCATCAGGATCATAATCCAACGCCAAAGGCTCTTTCGCTTCCACCTTAGGATTAAGGCAACCCCGAAGGCTGCTGGTAAAAGAAACGCGCCATTTGCACTTCGACTGAGAACCCAAGCCAAAGTTCGGAGAAAGGAAGGGTTGGCCGAGCCACGGAGAGCCATAAGCCTTTCATCTGCGATCAACGCCACAGTCAGAAGGAACCCGATCAAAGCGACTCCAATGAGAATTCGGCGAAAGAAAACCCATGCACTCATCCGCTCGGTCTGTGATGGGTAAATAAAAAATGATGTCCCCTCTCTTGGAGGAGCCAAAAATGCCAGCGAATCGGGAACAGCCTTTATGATCTCAGCTCACCCTTAACCTGTGTCGAAATTCCGACGACCTTGTTAAAAAGGTGAAACCTTAAAATAGTTTCTTTCCTCACCGGATCTCTGGTGAAATTTGAAGGATACTAGAAATACATAGTACCCAGACTTAATCCCAGTGATTTGCGCCAGTGCAAAATTCCACCGCTTTGAAGTCCTGAGGCTTGTCCTCTTAGTTGGACTGACCTCGATCTTTCTCTTCGGTTTCCGGTTGGGAGAATTGCCTCTGCTGGACCGAGACGAGCCCCGCTTTGCCGAGGCTTCTCGAGAAATGCTTCACAGCGGAGATTGGATAATTCCACGGCTCAATGGACGTGACCGTTTCGACAAGCCACCTCTCATCTATTGGGCTCAAGCCTTCTTTCTGCGTACCTTGGGTGAATCTGCGGCCGCTGTCCGTTGGCCATCAGCTCTCGCCGCTGCCCTCACTGCTGTGGTCATTGCCCTCTGGGGTCGGCGCATCGCCGGATACCGCGTCGGTCTTTGGTCGGCGGTCCTCTTTGCCACCAACCCACAAGTATTCGCCCATGCTCACCTCGCCGTGGCCGATATGCTGATGGTTCTCTGTGTTACCCTCGCCAGTTGGCTTGGTTGGGAATGGCTTATATCCCCCTCAGTACGGCTCCGAAGATCCACTCTGTTTCTCGGGTTTTTCTTCTTTTTAGCACTCGGGTTTCTGGCGAAAGGTCCTATCGCTTGGATGGCAGTCATTCCGCTCATTTGGACAGCCAGAGCTGAAAAATCCCAAGGCTTGCCAACCTACCTTGACCCCACCTCTTTTCGAACTTGGATCCTCGGAGGACTCTTGACCCTGACCTTAATCGGCCTTTGGGGTGTTCCTGCCTTACTACAATCCGAAGGAGCCTATTTCCGTGTCGGCATCGGTAAACACGTCGTGGAACGGTCAGTCGGCATTCTCGAAGGCCACGGAGGAAAGGGTCTTCTCGGGTATCTAGCTGGGTTACCCTTTTACGGTTTCACTCTTTTGATCGGATTCCTCCCTTGGTCACCGCAACTCGTCCGCTCTCTCTATCGCCACTCACCTTGGCGCACCCAACAAAGCGTGGATACCTACTTACTCACCGGCATCGCCTCAGTTTTCCTTATCTTTACCCTTATCCGAACCAAGCTCCCGCACTATGTTCTTCCTGCCTTTCCTTGGATCGCCCTTTGGTTGGGTAAAACCCTCGTCGCAAATGGCATCTCGGATCGCTACTTCCGCCGTCGCGCCCTACCCACGCTCGTGCTTTTGACAAGTCTTGCCGCATTCGGATTCTCCAACGCCTCCCCGCTCCTCCCTGTTCCGCTCCTTGCGGAGGCTTGTGCTCCTTGGATCCACTCGCAGACCCATTTAGCCACCTTCGACTTCGAGGAACCCAGCGTGATCTGGTATTTTCGTAAGCCATCAAGCCCTTGGGTGAACCATCTCAAAAATGAAGCAGACCTCTTTCGCTTCATCAACCAGCCTGGCTCCAGAGTCTGTATTTTACCTTTCAGCCCGGTGGTCGAACGTCTAGAAACTGCGAACCCGCGTCTGCGCCGAATCGAAGCTCAGGGATTCAATCTGGCCAATGGACGGCGGATCCGACTGATCGCCCTCGTTCAACCTGACTGAAAAGCGCTAACGAAAGACGAAGAGGCCTGTGGGGCCTGTCCCCAATTTTTTCTATCAAGGAGTCTTGGTTGGCCTTAAACAATTTCGACTGGGCACTTGGGTATGGCATCGAGGAAAGCCTGCCCATAGCGCTTGGTAAGAACGCGATTGTCTAAAACCACAATAATACCTGAATCACTTTTAGTGCGAATGAGCCGTCCGACCCCTTGTCGAAACTTAAGAATCGCTTCGGGAAGACTAAAGTCTCCGAAGGCGTTACCGCCCGATGCTTCGATCCGTTCAATTCGAGCTTCCACCAGCGGGTGATCCGGAACGGCGAAGGGAAGCCGCGTGATAATGACATTGCTTAAAGCTTCGCCGGGTACATCAACGCCTTGCCAAAAACTGTCCGTACCGAAGAGCACGGAATCCACATTCTCTTTAAACTTTTCCAACATCGTGGATCGCGGTACTCCCGTATTCTGGATGTAACAGGGGAGTCCTAATTCGGCGAAAAAGGCAGTCATTCGGCCGGCCACCTGTTGCATCAAGCGCGAATTCGTGAAGAGCACAAACGCTTTCCCGTGGGTCTTCCGGATAAAGTGTTCAATCCAGTGAACCAAGGCGTCTTCGTAACCGGCTTCTCTCGGGTCAGGCATCTTACCGGCGACATAGACCTGCATCTGCTTTGGATAATCAAAGGGGGAACCTACTTGAAGACCTAAAGCCTCTTCGCCGCCAACTCGTCCTGCAATATACCGAAGGCCCGGGAGGGATCCAGCGCGGGGCAAGGCCAACGACATCACCGTTGAGGCCGTGCTTCGAGTCGGCGATGCCGATGGGGAGCAGGGCGTGGCATGGCCCGAGGTGCCGAGGGTGGCACTGGTGAGAATGACCGAGGTATCCGCCCCAAAAAGTCGTTGCCGTAGATATTCTGCGACATCTACCGGGGCCGCATTTAAGGACAGATTACGCTGAGTTCGACCGGTGCGTTCAACCCAGTAAACATGATCTTCCTGTGCCTGCTCAAGAAAGGTGGCGACCGCCAATTTAAGATCTCCCAAGCGCCGGTTGCATTCTAAAAGTTCTTCGCCGGTTTCCTTGTCCTCGGATTGCTGAATGAGACTATTAATTTCCTCGCGAAGCCGTTGGATGGGCAGGGTTAGATTGTCTTGAACCAAATCGGGTCGGCGGATGCGGAGTTCGTTCCAAGGACGGCGGTTGGAGTCCGTTGCGCTTTCGATGCTCCCGACTGGGCGAGGCGCAGTTGTGCCGGAGGCCTGATTCGATAAATCAGTGCAGGTGTCTTCAACCCGAACAAAGAAATCATCAGATTCACGCAGAACATCGGCCACGAGTCGAACATTGGCTCCTGAACGTAACGAGGCGAGAATTCCCTTTTCAGTGCGTGGATTCCAAAGGCGTTGGAGGGCGTAGCGGACTTGCCCAGAGCTCACACTAACTCCGATATGGCGCGCGGCGACCTGCTCTACGGTGTGAGCTTCGTCAAAGATGACAAAGTCGTTGCGAAAAAGAACGCCCCCTTGTGGATCTTCGTCGACCCCATTCAGGAGGGTGAAGAAAAGGGTGTGATTGAGGACAAGAAGATCAGCCCCGAGAATGCGCTGGCGCGCGCGTTGAAAAAAGCAAACGCAGCCCGTTTTGGCATAGTCACTTTGGAAACCACATTTTTTCGGAGTACAAAGACCGCGTTCAGAGCAAACGTGTTCCCAGACCTTTAGATCGGGTTCATGATCGAAATCACTGAGGGATCCGTCGGTGGTTCTTTTACTCCATTCGTAGATACGGTGGAGTTCGCTCACTTCGGGTGAAGTAAAAAGGGAATCTGCTTGCTGCATCGCCTTTTGCAGACGCCGAGTGCAGAGGTAATTGGATCGACCTTTGAGCATTGCAAAGGTGAAATCCACCGGGAGAACCTGCTTCAGGACCGGCAGATCTTTTTCAACGAGTTGCTCTTGCAGATTGATGGTGTGCGTACAGATGATCGCCTTCTTTTTATGTTCGATGGCGAAGAGGATGGCAGGAACCAAATAGGCAAAACTTTTACCAACACCCGTCCCCGCTTCCACCAAGAGATTACGTTTATCTTGCAGCACCGAAGCCACCGATATGGCCATTTGCTGTTGTTCGGGTCGAAATTCAAAGTTGCGGGCCTTCGAGAAAAGTCCCGTCGGAGAAAAAATCTCAGCGACGCGGCCTATCAGGTCCGGCATCGAAGCGCCCGAAGAAGTGTCGGCCAGCGAAATCACGGGGCCATCCTAGGGTGTCTGAAGAGGAATGTCTCGCTCCAGAGAGGTTCGGGGTCAGAAATCAACGATTTTGAACTGGATAGGCCTCGTCTTCAAGACTGTACGACTGCCTCGGTTCCTTCAATATCACCCGCATGCCGTTGATTGAGGATGCTAATTTTCGACCCGTACCGCTGCTCGGGAATGCTCATGTTCAGACGGTTCTACCTTCCCTGTTTCGGTGGGTCCGAGGCTTAGAGTGGCGACGTCAGCGATTGGAATTGTTGGACGGTGATTTCCTCGATCTCGACTGGTTGACCTCAGGCTCCTCACGTTTGCTGGTGATTTCGCATGGATTAGAGGGAGATTCGCGTCGACCCTATGTGGCAGGTATGGCTCGAGCGGCCAGTCGAGCGGGTTGGGATGCGGTTGCTTGGAACTTCCGAGGTTGTTCTGGTGAACTGAATAGACTGCCTCGATTTTATCACAGTGGTGCCTCTGAAGATCTGGGCGCAGTGGTACTCGAGGCAGGGAAGCGAGGGATTTACCGAACCATTGTGACCCTTGGATTCAGTCTTGGAGGCAACATGACCTTGAAGTTTCTTGGCGAAGACCATCCGGCTGCCAAACAAGTGGCCGCCGGGGTGGCGATTTCTGTTCCGTGTGATTTGAAGGGCTCTTCCGAAATCATGGAACAGTCTTCACGGGCCCTTTATATGCGCCGTTTCCAAAAAGATATTCTTAGAAAGTGGGATCAGAAGCGGCGTCTTTTCCCCGCTTTAATCCCTAAACCTGACTATCAAAAACAGCGAACCTTCCGAGACTTGGATCGCGTTTTTACTGCACCGATCCACGGATTTGAGACAGAGGAACACTATTGGGCGAAGTGTTCAGCGAACCGTTTTTTGGCGGATATACCCAAGCCAACCCTAATTCTGAATGCATTGGACGACCCCTTTCTCAGCCCCAGTTGTTTCCCTCGGGCGATCGCTCGACTTAGCGATCGGCTTCATTTGGAGATCCCTCGAAAGGGCGGGCATGTCGGGTTTGTTGACCGCTTAGGTCCGTGGGCCAATCTCTGGGCGGAGCGGCGAACTATGACGTTCCTCAAGGGTCTTTTTGGGTCAAAGAACCGTTAAGAGATTAAATTGAGACAAATCGGCGGTGGAACGGCTTGCACTTGGCTGTAGTTCGGCCATCAAGACGGGGTGCAATTTCCTTACGGTCTCCAAATTCTTGGGATAATCGCTGCTCTCCAAGCCACCGCAGCCGACTGGCCACGTTTTCTTGGGGCGACCTTGGACTCCATCAGTCCTGAGACGGGATTAATCGAACGAGTACCGGAAAAAGGATTGCCTGTGGTATTTGATCTCGAAACTGGCACCGGATATGCGCCGCCATCCTTGGTCGGAAACCAGCTTTTTTTGTTCCATCGACTGGGAACGGAAGAAATTTTGGAGGCATGGGAAACCCCATCAGCTAAGCTCCTCTGGAAACACACTCAACCGACCCGTTATCGCGATCCTTATGGGTACAATGATGGACCTCGCTGTGCCCCCCTCATTGCCGAGGATCGAGTGATCACCTTCGGCGCAGAAGGTTTGTTGACGTGCGTCGATAAGACGACTGGACGTCGCCTCTGGCAGCGGGATACAGCCAAAGATTTCAAAGTGCCAGAAGCTTTCTTTGGGGTCGGTAGCGGCCCCTTATTGGAGAGCGGTCGATTGCTGGTGATGGTCGGCGGCCAACCTGATTCCACAGTGGTCGCCTTTGATCTGAAGGAAGGTCGAACCCTCTGGGAATCGGTCGGGTCAAAAAATTGGACCGGACGCCCCATGCTAGGCTGGCCTGGCGACCGAACCGTGGCGTGGCAAGAATGGGATAAGACAGCCAGTTATGCGTCGTTGATTCCCGCAGTGATGAAAGGGCAGCGAGTTGTTCACGCACTGACACGGCAGGGCTTAGTGGTTTTGAATCCCACCAATGGCGCTGTTCATTTTAGTCGTTGGTTTCGCGCTCAGGTGAATGAATCAGTTAATGCCACAACACCATTGGTCTTTGGCGAAGATGTGCTTATTTCGAGTGCCTATTATCGGGCCGGTTCGGTTTTGCTTCGCCCACACTCTAGCCTGTCTCAATTCACGGAAGTCTGGAAAGGAACAGGCCTCGAGATGCACTGGAGTCAACCGATTAAGTTGGGCGGGCACCTTTATGGATTCAGTGGACGAAACGAACCTGATGCCCTTTTTCGTTGTGTTGATTATGCTACAGGTAAAATAGCTTGGGAACGGATCGAGCGTTGGGCTCCCCACAGTTCTGAGCAACCTCCGGTTTTTGGACGTGGATCCCTGCTGCTCGCTGACGGTCGGCTCTTTGCTTTAGGAGAGGGCGGTTTACTCGGCCTTTTCCGACCCACTGCAGAACAGTGTGAGGAACTGGGACGTTGGCAGGTGCCATCGCTTAAGTTTCCCTGTTGGGCCGGACCGGTGTTGTCCGACGGACGCTTGTACATCAAAAGCGAGCGACGTCTCGTCTGTCTCGATGTACGAAAGGCAAAATGATCAGCCCTTAAATTTCGGCATGTCGACACCGATTACGAGACGGTTCAATTGAGTTGATCCTTGCGACCACTAACTGGGGAAGGGGGATTGGGAGCGAGGGTGCTGAGAGAGCGAAACAAACGGATCGCTTCGGCATGCGCGAAAATCACCTCTGGATCCCTTTGAAGAGCCTCATAATAATTACCGGAAAAATTGAGGCAACCTTCTGAGGCGACTAAAAGTAATTGGCTCCGCTGAATCAGTGCTTTGGCCATGCCGGGGGTCAGCAGTTCCTTGTCGTCCAAGGATTCATCTAAGCTCACGATCAACTGAGATAACGGTTGCAACCAGATAAACCACCGATCAGCGGCCAGAAGTTTGAGAAAATGATTCGCCGACGGAATGGGGCCAAACACGGTCTCGTAGCTTACCTTTTCTGATTCGATGAGGGTCTTGTGGAGCAAAAGTAGGGTATTCCGAAGGTCTTGAAGGGTCTGGTAGCAGTGAGTCACGACGGATTTAAGTGTCCCTGACCGAGAAGCGTTCAGCAAAGAGAAAGCGATTGGGGTTCATTAGATAAAAATACTCTCGAAGTTTGAGACCAATCCTTCCCAAGAACCCTCGATACAGAGTAGGGTCTTCCGGATTCCATGAACCATTCCATGCGTAATTGTGCCGGTATGTTGCGAAGAGACTTCCTCCAAGTCGGATTGGGTGGATTTCTCGGGCTTGGTTTGACCGAGACACTCCGTCTGCGAGCCAGCACGGCGGTTGGGCGCTCGAGTACCGATCACAAGGCTCGTCCGAGTAGTGCTGGCGCAGCGACACCGCGCTCGACCAAGCCAATAAATTGCATTCTTATCTGGTTAGATGGGGGGCCATCTCATTACGAAAGTTTTGACCCAAAACCAGAGGCTCCATCAGAGATTCGGGGTAGCTTTAGCACCATCTCCACGTCGGTCCCAGGAATCCGCTTCAGTGAAGCCGTGCCAGAATTGGCGAAGGTAGCGGACAAATTTACGGTGATTCGGTCGATCTGCCATAAAGATCCGAATCACGGCGGCGGCAATCATTATATGATGACGGGGTCTCCCACTCCAGTTCCAGTGGCTTGCGGCGCACACGTTACTTTTCATCCTTCCCTCGGTTCGGTTGTTTCCAATCAACGTGGACAGCACGAAGGCCTGCCACCCTATGTTTCTATGCCCTCGGTCACTCGGAGTGGCGGCCCTCACTTTTTAGGGGGTAAACACGCGCCATTCGTGATTGATGGCCAACCCAATTCGGCCTCCTTCAAAGTTCGTGATGTTGTGTTGCCTTCGGACATCAGCGAAGGCCGTGCGGCGTCGCGCCGGGATTTACGGTCGTCGCTGGACCATATGGAACGGTTGACCGATCGCCTGGCCGAAGATCCTGCGGTTACCTTCGATGAATATTTGCAACAAAGTGTCCAACTGATGCTGTCTTCGAAGGCGCAAGCGGCTTTCGATATCTCCCGCGAAGAACCTAAAGTCCGAGATCTGTACGGACGCAATGATTTCGGTCAACGCCTCTTAATGGCTCGGCGCATGGTCGAAGTCGGTGTTTCTTGGGTCACGGTCACGAGTGGAGGTTGGGATCATCACACCAAAATCTTCGATGCTTACAAAGGTGATGCCGGAAAGAATATGGATCGTGGGGTCGCTGCCTTGATCACTGACCTCGATCGTCTCGGCCTTCTCGAGACAACTTTAGTCGTCTTACTCGGCGAGTTCGGCCGCACTCCGAAGGTTAATAAAGACGCCGGCCGCGACCACTGGCCTTATGCTATGTCTGTCCTGATGGCCGGAGCCGGTTGCCCGCGCGGCGCGATCATTGGGGCGACCGATGCCAAGGGCTATGCAGCCTCAGAGAATGTGTATCGCCCCGAGGACTTTGCCGCTTCCGTCTATTCTAAAATGGGGATCGATCCTGCCCAAGTCCTCCATACCCCTACCGGTCGACCTGTTCAGTTGGTCAATAACGGTCGCCGAATCCGCGAACTCTTCTCCTGAATCGATCGCATGGAACGTCTCGTCAGTGCCCTTTCTGTTTTCCTTTTTGTCCTTTTTCTCGCTCGTGCTACCCGGGGGCAAGCAGCGGTTCCTGTCTTGGAAGGCTTATTTCCTGTGGCCTTAGAAAGAGGGCAAACCCATCAAGTAACCGCTGTCGGTAAATTTGATCCGTGGCCTCCAAAAGTGTGGACCGAAACGCCGGGGGTTCAGATCGAACCTTCAACCAATGTCGGAATGCTCAAGGTGATCATCACCTCTAATACCCCCTCAGGCCCTTATTTTATCCGGCTTTTTAACGACGAAGGCGCTAGCAATCCGCGTTTCCTGATGGTGACGCCTGATCCTCAGGGGGGTGAAGAAGAACCCAATAATCATTTTCTTAAACCTCAGAAGATCAGCAAACTCCCGGCGGCAATTAATGGAAGGTTAGAGAAACAAGGCGACGTAGATTCTTTTGCGGTGACACTGGTCTCAGGACAAACACTGGTGGCATCCTTGGAGGCCTACACCCTGATGTCACCGGTAGACGCCGTCCTGCAAATCGTCGATGACCGAGGAAAGCAGATGGCTTTCAACCATGATAATGGTCGCACCTTTGATCCTTTTCTCAGTTGGACATGTCAGGTAGCGGGAACCTATGTGGTGCAAGTGTTCGGATTTGCCTATCCAGCTGATTCCGATATCCGCTTCACGGGTAACCCTCGGTGCATTTATCGATTGCATCTCACTTCTGGTCCCGCAATTTCCTATACTCTTCCACTCGGCATCCGCCGAGGTTCATCGACCTCGCTCCGATTGGTGGGGTGGAACCTTGGAGCTTTGAACGATCAACCGGTGATCTTTGATGGTTCCACATTAGGCCCGCGGGTCGACCGAGTTTTGTTTCAACCTTCGGGATTTGCCCTGCCGCTAGAAGTGGAGATCGGTGAGGGGCCAGAAGTACTAGAGACCGAACCGAATGGGCCGAAGGATCCCGCCAATCCCATCGAGATTCCGGGGGCGATAAGCGGTTCGATTGGTTTCAGTGGAGATGAAGATCGGTTCGCTTTCTCCGCGCGCAAAGGAGATCGCTGGGCTTTGGATCTTAAGGCGGCAAGTCTCGGATTCTTGGTAGATGCCTGGTTGGAGATCCACGATGCCGCAGGAAAAATGCTGGTCCGAAACGAGGGAGGAAACGGAAGCGATCCGCGATTAGACTGGACCGTGCCATCGGATGGAACCTATCTAGCGAGCGTCGGCAATCTTTTACATCGCGGTGGTGATTCTCTGCGCTATCGACTCCAAATTATACACCCTGTTCCCTCAGTAAAAGTCACCGTCAGTGAAAACTCTTTTACCTTAGCTCCCGGAGCCACCAACGACATCAAAGTAAGTCTTAAACGCCTGTTCGGATCGGAAGCAGTTCTCACTCTCTCCATTACAAACTTACCGACCGGAGTATCGGCTCAACCTGTGACACTTTCTGCGAAAGACTTAGAAGGAGTCCTAAAATTAATCGCGACCCCGGATGCCAAACCGTTCACCGGAACTTTTCGCATTCAGGCTGAGGCTAAGGAAGGAGGTCGGGTCCAGTTGGCAATGATGGAATTGATCAGTAGCGGCGAAAATAACGGGGTGCCCCAAGGGTTCAAACGACTGCTCATCGAGTCTGTTGACGCCTTCTGGTTGACCCTAACCGCTCCGCCGAAGGCTAAAAAATGAGCCATTTAAGGGGGATCCTGACCCGCACCCTCTCGTTTATCCTCATGGGACAAACTCGCTTAGCCTCTCGCCCTTTGACCTCAAATCGGGGAGTTAAGAGCTTATCTCATTTCCTGAAGTTGACGCCTCTTTTGCCTTGCAGATAAGCACGTCAGTCATTTAACCAAAGCTCTTACTCACTGAGATTGATTGATCGATCGGCGATATCTCGCGGCGCTTTGATAGGCAAAAAACAGCAAAAGAGCAGTCACAAACGCCGGTGAGACAAACTGTTTCACGCTCGGAGCCCGGCGAGCGGTCTCTGAATCCTGCTGCTGCTTCACTTTTTCGAGTACCTGCTGACTCGCTTGCTGCTGCGCCTTCTGATTTTCACGAGCCGTTTGAAGAGCACGATCGAGGGAATCCTTATCTCCGGTAGCTACGGCGTTATCGATCAAACGACTATTTTCCTTCAGCCCATCTAACAGCGTGTGGGCGCCTTGAATGAGAAAAGTACTCCTCTGGATCAACTCTTGGACTTCAGCCGAACTCAGACTCTTAGAAGACTCAAAGATTACTGAGAACCACACGACTGGATAAACGACCGCCAGCGCCATATAAATAAACGCAGCATGGAGGGGCTGGATGTTGATGGTCCGTAGAACGGTCAGTGACTTTGAGAATTGCATAGATTTGAATAAATTTTCCAAAAGCTCAACCGAGTCCAAGCAGCAAACCTCGACCAAACAAACCAGGGGAAATTGACATTTCAACGCGCGGACTTTGAAAACAAACTCAGGCTGCACGGGGTAATTCGGGATTCCGTCGTTTGCCCGACAACCCCGAGGTTAGAAATTCCAAAGCAGCTCTTTGACTTTAGATCAAGCCTTTAGATCAAGCCTTCATTAGGACGTGCTCGAGGTCGGCGCGATCATCCGAGGTCGCCGCTCGAGCAAGGGCATCCAAATCTTAAAAGTCGTCCCACTACCAACCGCACTCTCCACCTCAATTTGTCCGCGGTGATCGCGGATAATCCTTTGGACAATGAGCAAACCCAGCCCAGTGCCCTTCTCTTTGGTGGTAAAAAAAGGTTCAAAAATGCGGTTCAATCGTTCTGCGGGAATCCCCGCTCCAGTATCATGGATACGCAACCAAACAGCCTCACTATTGGCACCTGTCGATAGAGTGATAAATCCCCCAGGCGGGGTCGCTTGCATCGCGTTCTTCAGCAAATTTACCAAAACCTGCTTGATTTGGGCTGGGTCAAATTGCACGGAAGGTAGTCGCTCAGCTAATTCCTCGGTGAGGGTCAGTTGACGCGCTTCCATCTCAGGTCTGAGCAGAGCCACTGTTTCCGAAGCCGTTTCGTTGATTGATCCTGACTGAAACTTGGGTGTGGTCGGTCGCAGGGCTTGTAAAAACTCAGTGATGATATAATCCAGACGATGTACCTCGCCCTTAGCGACCTTGAGGAATCCGTCTAATCGATCCGCTGACGCAAGGACTTCCGTGGCCTCCTCACCCATTATCCGCCGCAGTCGACGGATTTCTCGCTCCATAAGTTGGAGATGAATATCCAGAGCGTTGAGCGGATTACCAATTTCATGGGCCAGACTTCCCGCCAAAAGGGTTAAGGCATGGACCCGTTCCGCTTCGACTGCATCGGAGGTCCGCTGGCGGGCCTCTGTGGCGTCGTGCATGATCAGAGCGAGACCACGACTTCCATCAGCCGATCCATCCAAGGGCGCGACGTGTAATCGCAAAAGGCGTGGACAGGGATATTCAATTTCAAATTCCCGGTGGAAAACTGCGGGGCCACCTTGTTCGTCGGCACTCGCGATGGTTTTCCAATCTAACTCGGGGAGATAGCGCGAAACAGGTTGTCCCACCGCCGTCTCTGCTGAAATCCCAAGTAACCGGGTCGCCGAGGCATTGAGATAATCGACTATCCCTTGGTTATTGGTAACGATGATCCCGTCTTCAATGGCATTAAAGAGCGTCTCAAGAAACTCTCGCTCCAATGCAAGTCGTTGAATAACGCTATGGAGCCCGGTGGAATCCAAACGGCCAATCTGGCCGAGTGCTTTTTTAAGAAAGCCCTTTCCGACCCGATTCTGACGTTTCAAAGCCATCGTTTTTTCCGGAAGTAAATCAGCGTCAGTGCTGTGCTAATAACCGTCAAACTAAGGGCGAAACCGTAGCCGTATTTCCAGTCGATTTCGGGCATATCTTTAAAATTCATACCATACCATGTGCCCACGATCATCAGGGGCGTGGTGATAATGGTGATCATAGTAAGGACCTTAACGATTTCGCTCGTCTTGTTCGCCGACATGTTCAGATAAATCTGCAAGATACCGGTCAGGGAATCCATATAGCCCTGCGCTAGGTCACCGATGTGATAAAGGCTATCGTAGACGTTCCGATAGTAGGGAACGAGTTTAGCACGAATCAGTTTAAATTCGCCAAGAGCGAATCGACGAAGAACTTCCCGTTGAGGACCAATAATCTGACGGAGGTGAAGCACTTCTTTTTTCACCATAATGATCCGTTGCAAGGTTTTTGGCACGGGCTTTTCGAGCACTTCAGCCTCCAGTTCAGCGATCTCTATGCTCAACTCTTCGAGCGCGGGTTTGTAGTTATCCACCAATGAATCAAGGAGGGCATGTGCGACTCTATCGGGAGCGCGAGCCACGAGCACGGAGCTCTTTAAGCAGAGTTCTTCGACTGTCGTGATGCTACGCAACGGAACCGAGTGGTAGGTAACTAGGAAATTTTTCCCTAAGAAAAAATTCAGTTCGCTCGTCGCAAAGACCCCGTTTTTGCGGCTGTAATCGACCGCATGAATCACCATAAAAAGGTAATTATTGAAGCGATCCTCTTCCTTAGGTTCGTAGGTCTCTACTTTGGGCGACGGGCTGTCATTGATACAATCTTCGACTGATAAGGGATGAAAATGGAAGACATCATCGAGGATCGACCGCGCTTCTTCTGGGGTTGAACCCTCCAAATCGACCCAGAGAAAAAGATTCGTATTTGCCAGCAACGTGGGCATTAGAAACAGGTCCAAATCCTGCGAGTGCAGGCGGCCAGTTGTATTAAAAGCAAACGAACGGATCATGAACTTCGGTGGTTAAGGTACTGCCGTCACCCTTGGGTGGGGAAGCAGAGAAAACAGGGTTGACTGGAATCCTGCACCTTCATTGATTGCAAACAGGCTGGTCCGAAGCGTTTTCGCCGCTACACTCGCCCTCTAGTGAGTCAGCCTACACTTCAAGAATTTCTGGACCGAGTCCAAGCCTCGATCGGCGAGGCTACCTTTGTTCGCCTCAATTTGGGTATTCCAGTCGATCGGGATGGCATTCGTAATGTATTTGTTCGTCCAGTCGTTCTAAAGGAGGGATTTATGCTGTCCTTTCTGTACCGCTATCCAACCCGCGATCTCACCCGGAATTTTCCACCGGAAGAAGCTCTCGAAATTCTGCGGGAACTCTTAGGGCGCCAATTCTTAAATGGCTTTCTTTCGGCAACCAATGGCACCGCCCAGTTGACCTTCCGCAAGGGCCAAACGACGCGTTTGGTCTTAGGAAAAGCCGAGGTGACCACCCCGCCCAATCTTTCGCATGATCGGGTCAAAAAACGGTCCGTAGCGCCAACCTCTCATTGGTTGCGTGAAATAGGCGTCACCACTGCCGATGGAGCAGTCAAGGCGGGAATGGAAGCGAAGTTTCGCCAAATCCATCGATTTATCGAAGTGCTCCAGCCACTTCTTGCTGAGACAGGGTTCCCTGCTAATGCCCCTGTGCAGGTTGTGGATATGGGTTGCGGCAAGGCTTACCTGACCTTTGCCCTCCACCAACATCTCCAAAGCACGCGGACGGGCTTGGTCACAGTGACCGGGGTCGAGGCACGGGCTGAGTTAGTGACCGAGTGTCGAGCGACGGCCGAACGGTGCGGTCTGGGTGGCCTCACCTTTCAAGCCGGTGATATTGCCTCCTGCACCTTACCTGAGGGTGGAGTCCTCATGGCTTTACATGCCTGTGATACCGCTACCGACGAAGCTCTTGCTAAAGGGGTTCTTTCTAAGGCTGCTTTGATGGTTGTTGCTCCCTGTTGCCATCAGGAAGTTCGATCGCAGCTCACCGCTTCACCTGTTCTATCTGAACCTCTGCGCCATGGTATTTTCCGGGAACGACAGGCTGAATTTGCAACCGATGCCTTTCGAGCAGCCTTACTCGAGTGGGCTGGCTATGCTACCCGCGTCTTCGAATTTATTTCCACCGAACACACTGGCAAGAATTTAATGATATCCGCGGTGAAATCTAAACGCCCCAAGGATCCTGAGTTCGCCGCAAAGGCGGTCCGTGACCTCGCTGATTTTTATGGGATACGCCGACAACGGCTTGCCGAAAGATTGGGCTTTTCTCTCGAGTCTGAACTCCCAACGATTCCTCCGCCTCTCGACTGAGGCTCAATAGGATATGCTGCAGAATTTTCTATGACTTGGGATGCTGTTGATTGGCCGGCTTTGGACCGATTGAGGGAACTCTTTCTGAAGTCTGAACCTGTTCAGGAAACATACTGGCGCTCGGAGTCAGATCTCGCTTCCTATGACTTTACCTTCGCCCAACGAATCGCCTGGAAATGGGACGCGGCACTCCAAGAATTGGGGCGCCTCAATTGGGTCCCACCGCCGGGCGATCTTCTGGATTGGGGTTGTGGGAGTGGCGTGGCGTCTCGGTGTTTAATCGACGCCTTTGGCGCTGATCGATTGACGGAAGTTCGACTGCACGATCGATCGCCCTTGGCCATGAACTTTGCCAAACGACGCGCTCTGCAACGGTTCCCCAGTATCAATGCGCAGATCGACCCTACTGGCACCGCCATCTCCACGACCCTCGTGGTTAGCCATGTGTTGAATGAATTGCATCGCGATGATTTGCCTCGATTACTGGACGCAATAAACGCAGCCCAATGCGTCCTCTGGCTCGAACCGGGAATTTTTGCGGTTAGTCGCGGCTTAGTCAGTCTTCGCGAACAACTTCGTAAGACCTTTTATGTCGTAGCCCCTTGTCCTCATCGAAAACCTTGCGGCTTGCTTCCAGCCGAGAAAGAAAGGGATTGGTGTCATTTTTTTGCTAAAGCTCCCAGTGATGCCTTTACCAATAGCTCGTGGGTTCGGTTCGGTCAGCGAATGGGCATCGACCTTCGCAGCCTTCCCTACAGTTGGCTGGTGCTGGATCGTCGCCCTGTCGCCGAGTGGACGCCAGACCGCGGTCGAGTATTGGGCTTGGCTGAACTCTTCAAACCTTATGCGCGGGCGGAAATCTGTCGTCAGGAAAGTACCGGCCTAATGGAAATTCAGAAGCGAACGCACGGAGAAATTTATCGTCAACTCAAGCAGGTTCCCCCTCCACCGGAAATAAACCTAACCGGAGTGCTCAAAAGCATCTAAAGGCGTGATGTCTCCTCTTAGCTCAGAAAGCAATCACTCGTCAATTTGCTGTTTTTTCTGAAAACGTTGGTAAAACTATTATGAATTCTACCCCGCACTCTTGGAGCTTCTTTCGTGCAGGCGGCTTTGATCAGGTCAAAATTGAAACCGGCGCAGATCTCCTAAATCTGCCCCAGTTAGATCAAAAGCTCTGGGTCGCCTTGGCATGTCCCACAACCGGCATCGAATTCGATCCCAAGACTTCAGCCTTAATTGATACCGACAACGACCGTCGCATCCGAGCCAAAGAATTAACCGCAGCGATTACTTGGGCAGGATCGATGTTGCGGAATGCAGATGACCTGGTGAAAGGAGTCGATGGGGTCGCTCTTGATGCCATCAATGACAGCGTACCGGAAGGGCGACAGATTCTCGCCTCCGCGCGGGTTATTCTCGCTAATCTGGGCAAAAAAGAGTCGGCCGTTTTTACGGTCGCAGATGCCACCGCCGCCGCTAGTAGTTTTGCGACGACCGTGTTCAATGGTGACGGCATTATTATCCCAGAATCGGCGTCGGATCCAGCCCTTCAGACGATCATTCGAGAGATCATAACGGCAGTGGGATCAGTGGTTGATCGGAGCGGTAAACCCGGCATTGACACGGTTAAGGTGGAGGCGTTCTTTGCAGAACTAGCGGCTTTTAACGGTTGGACGACTCTTTCTGAAATTGATCCTGATCGTATTTTGCCGGCAGGCCCTGATACCGCTCGAGCGAGTGCCGCGATCCGTGCGGTCAAAATTAAAGTCGATGATTTTTTCGGACGCTGTCGACTCGCTGCCTATGATCCTCGGACAGCTCTCTTGCTAAATCGTAAAGAAGAAGAATACCTCCCCATCGCCGTCCGTGACCTCAGCATTACTGCTACCGAAATCGCTGGCTTTCCCTTGGCCCATATCGCCGCCGGTCGATCTCTTCCGCTCACCGCAGGTATCAATCCAGCACATGCGAAAGCAATGACTGACTTTGTCCATCATGCCTTGAGGCCACTTTTAAAGGATAGCTTGGAGCTTTCCGAAGCGGATTGGGCGACGGTTCAGGCGAAAATTGCGCCCTTTGATGCTTGGCACGGAGCGAAATTGGGAATCTCTGTCGAAAAATTAGGAATTGCCCGGATTCGTGACCTCCTCGCGTGCGGCGCTCGGCAAGCAATTATTGAGCTGATTGCCAAGGACAAGACATTAGAACCGGAGGCGACGGGGGTGGCTAATGTTGAGAAATTGGTTCGTTTCCACCGAGATCTGATCTTGTTGGTGAAGAACTTCGTTAACTTTAAAGATCTCTACGACGGTGGTTCTTCTGCCATCTTTCAAGCGGGCACTCTCTACCTTGATCAACGTTCATGTACCTTGTGTATTTCGGTGGAAGATCCGGGTAAACACGCTGCCATGGCTGGACTTGCTGGGGCCTATCTCGCTTATGTCGACTGCGTCCGTAAGGGGACCAATGAGAAAAAAAGTATTGTCGCCATTTTTTCTCAAGGCGACGACGACAACCTCATGGTGGGTCGTAATGGCATTTTCTACGATCGCATAGGAAACGATTTTGATGCCACGATTACTAAGATTATTTCCAATCCAATTAGTCTTCGTCAGGCCTTTTGGTTACCCTACAAAAAATTTGTGCGGGTGATTGAAGAGCAAGTGGCTAAGAGGGCCGCCGCCGCCGATGCCGATGCAACATCTAAACTTTCTGGTGCGGCAACTAATGCGGCGAATCTGGATAAACTGAAGACGGCGGATAAGAAGGTTGATATCGGCACTGTGGCCGCCTTGGGCGTTGCCTTTGGTGCACTTGGCACCTTCTTAACCGGGATCGCCAGCGGTGCCATGGAAGTCGTTGGCCTGGGTCCCTTCGCTGTCATCGGATCTATTCTTGGATTAATGACGCTCATCTCAGGCCCGTCTATGATTCTCGCTTATATTAAACTGCGGAAGCGCAACTTGGGACCCATCCTCGATGCCAATGGTTGGGCAGTTAACGCGAAAGCTAAAATCAATGTTCCCTTCGGAACAAGTATGACTGAAATAGCTAAACTTCCTCTGGGTGCTACCCGTGATTTGGTCGATCCGTTTGCCGAAAAGAAGAGTCAGTCGCCCAAGATTATTGCACTGCTATTAGCCGTTTACACTGTCTATAAGATCCTTTGGATTGGGGGTTATGTGTTTGATTGGACGGGCGGACGCTATGGCCTATCGAAGCCCAAACTGACGATCGTTCAGCCAGCCAGCTTGGGCGCTTCTTTGCTGACAGTAACCAATACCTCTCTCCCCGGGTCAGTGGGACCGACCACGGGTGCGGTATCAAAATAAGGCGTTTGAATCCTAGCTGAGCTCACTCTGGGTGCGCTAAGCCTTTTTCTTCTGTGCCTTGAATCTTGTCGCCGCCACCTCATGATTGCTGGCCAATGAAACAGTTTGCCTTGGCCGCTCTCTTTGCCTTAGCCGGATGTCACGGATCCGGCGGGTCGAAGGAGTCTAAATCGGCTGAATTTGACCACCTAGCCAACGACTTTATCGCCTCCCATTACGCTGCTCGCCCTCTCGAGGCAGTTGCTTTGGGCCTGCATGAGCACGATGGCCGATTTCTGGTCCCTGATCGGCAGTTTTTCCAATCAGAAATAACTCGGCTGAACACCGCTTCTCAGAAGTTTAACAGCCTTCAAACCAAGCGTCTTTCCCCTGATCAACAGCGCGAACTCAAGGTCCTCCAATCGACTGTCGCCACCGCCCGATGGACTCTTGATTCTATTCAAACTCCAAGCCGTAATCCGATGTATTATGCCAGCGCATTGGACGTCAGTGTTTATCTGAAACGCGACTTTGTCCCGCTCCGAGACCGCGTCCGAATGATCACCTCGGTCCTGTCCAAAGCACCTGAGGTCTTTGCTGCAGCACGGCAAACTCTTTTGCCCGATTTGGCGCTCCCTCTGGTCGAGACCGCGATAGAAATTACCGAAGGCACTGCAGGCTTCTTGGAAAAAGACGTCGCAGCAGAGGTGGCTAAGTCAGGGGATTTAGCGGCGGCCGAGGAGTACACCAGGGTCGCTGGTCGCGCCGTGACTGAGTTACGTGCTTATGCCGACTGGTTGCGGAAGACGCGTTTACCGACGGCCCATCCTCGTTTTGCCATTGGAACCCTGGCTTATGCTGAGATGCTTCGTACCGAACTGATTGACCTCTCGCCCACTGAAGTTCTTGCGATCGGTCTAACTGAACTTCGCATTGAACAGGCTCGTTTCATCGCCGCCGCACGCCTCATTGATCCCACTCGGACGGCGGCAGAAGTGTTCAAAGAAGTGCAACAGGATCATCCCACCGAGCAGTCTCTTTTGCCGGATACCCGACGCGGACTTGAAACGATCCGAGCCTTTGTTTTAGAACGAGATTTACTGACGATTCCCAGTGAAGTCCGTGCGCGGGTTGAGGCGACCCTTCCGCCCTTTCGAGCAACGTCATTTGCCTCGATGGACACGCCAGGTCCATTTGAGCGCAAAGCCACCGAGGCCTACTATTATGTGACCCCACCAGAACCCGAATGGCCGCAGTCGCAGAAGGAGGAATGGTTGACGGCCTATAATTATTACACCACCGATGTGGTCAGCATCCACGAGACGTACCCCGGACATTATGTGCAGTTTTTGGCACTGAACGCCTCGACTATCGGGCCAGTTGGTAAAGTTTTTGTCAGCTACGCGTTCGCTGAAGGCTGGGCTCATTATACCGAACAACTGCTGATCGAAGCCGGATTTGGTGGACCTAAAGCAGCGGAAAAAGCCACGATTCAAGAGCAAGTGCGTGGAGCGAAATATCGCCTAGCTCAATCGAGCGAAGCTCTCCTTCGTCTCTGCCGTTTGTGTTGTTCGGTTAAATTGCATTGCGAGAAAATGACCGTCGATGAAGCCACTCGTTTCTTTATGGAAAATTCATTTTATGAAATGCGCCCAGCTCAGAGTGAAGCCCTCCGTGGCACCTACGATCCGGGTTATTGTTTTTACACCCTCGGTAAATTGCAGATCCTTAAGCTCCGCAAGGATGTGCGCGAGCAGGAGGGGGCTTCATTTAGTTTGAAACGATTTCACGATAATCTCCTCGCCCACGGCGCACCGCCAATTCGTGTGCTGCGTGAGATTTTGCTCAAAAATCCGGCGTCTTGGCCTCAGGTTCTCTAAGCATAGCCTATCAAATTTTCCTAAAATCGTGCCCAAACCTGTCTCCCATCTTAAGGCTCTCGACTACTCCATTGTTCAACAGTGTATCCACTGTGGGCTCTGTCTACCTACCTGCCCTACCTACGACGCCACTAAGCTCGAACGGAACTCGCCGCGTGGTCGTATCGCCTTGATGCGCGCTATTACCGACGATCGATTGGAACCTACGCGAACCTTTGCTGAAGAGATGTATTTTTGTCTCGGCTGCCTCGCCTGCATGACCGCCTGTCCGGCTGGCGTCAATTATGCTGAACTTTTTGAACGCGCACGGGCTGAGGCCGAGGCTTCTGGGGTCCTAGCCTCGCCCCGCAGATCTGCCATTCGCGCCTTCACCCTCGGGTGGTTGTTCACCGATCTTAATCGACTCAAATTGTTGGGAAACCTTCTGCGCCTTTGGCAAGAACTTGGGCTACAGGCCGCCGTTCGCAGCAGCGGTCTTCTGAGAATTCTTCCGGCACGCTTGGCCGAACTGGAAGCAATGACCCCAGAGGTGCAACCGGCTTTCTCAGAAGATATGATTTCCCCAGTGACTCCACCGGTCGGCCAGCGCCGTTACCGGGTCGCGGTACTGACCGGTTGTGCTCAAGATCTTCTCTTCAGCGATGTGAATCGAGATACGGTCGAAGTTTTGGCGCAGAACGGATGTGAGGTCATCACCCCATCGGATCAACACTGCTGCGGTTCTTTACACGCTCACAATGGCGAATGGACCTTGGCCCAAGAATTGGCCCGTCGAAATATTGATCAGTTTCCGCCGGCACAATTCGATGCCATCATTACCAATGCGGGCGGATGTGGATCTCATTTAAAACACTATGCCACGTTGCTAGCCGATGATCCAAAGTATTTGGTTCGGGCCCAACTTTGGGATCGCCGGGTAAAAGATATTCACGAATGGCTAGAGCTGATCGGGGTAGTACCGCCGGCTTCCACGGGTGCACCGGTTCAGAAGATTACCTATCACGATTCCTGTCATTTGTGTCATGGACAGAAGGTGGTGAGCCAACCGCGACGGCTCTTAAAATCATTGCCGGGAGTGACGCTCGTCGAACTCCCTGAAGCCTCTTGGTGTTGCGGGAGTGCGGGAATTTATAACCTTACCCAGCCAGAAATGTCCGCACAACTCTTGGAACGGAAAGTGAACCACATTGCATCAACTGGGGCAAACGTGGTTGCCACGGGTAATCCGGGCTGTCTCTTGCAGGTGGCCAATGGATGTCGTCAACGAGGCCTTAAGATTCGCACAGTCCATCCGGTGAGTTTACTGGCCGAAGCCTATCGTCGGGTCGGGTAAGTCTAGCGGGCCCCATCCCCCCCTCAGCACACCCCATTTAGAAAAACTGCCCCACCAAAGGGCCCCGGTGGTCGATCCGGTTAATTCAGTCCCGTTGGCTGTGAGTAAACTCACAGTCGGTTAAAGAAAAGTAGCACCGCACCAATACCACCAACGCTCCACAGCGATGGATAAAGCCAGAATCCACTGGAACGTAACCCGCGTGAAATCGAGGTAGGCTAACCCATAAATTTGACCTTCCGTTTCGGAGTCCCGATTTAATGGACAACTAAACGAAAACAGGCGGCTTCTCGATCGCTGCGGGCCAAGACTAGGTCACCGGCTAAAGCAATCGGATTCCATGTCTTGCCCTTAAACGCCCGATAACGACCCAGTTCCCCACTGCCAGCGGTGGTCGGGCGCATCAAAATCATCTCCCCGTTTTCAGCCATCAATAGATAAAGGTCGTTTATCCAAACCCCTTGGCCATGACCATAACGGCCTTCTTTCCACTTCTGGGATCCATCCCGAATATCAAGACAAGCCAAAATCCCATCATCGAGCCCGTAGACATAGCCGTCGTGCAAAACCGGATTGGAAAATTTTGCTTTAAGACGTTTCGATACCCAGACGGACTTCGGCCCCAAAACCCCGCTCGAATCGGGCTGAATCTCAAAAAGTTCAGCTCCCACCCCGTACCCCGCTGTCACAAGAAATCGATTAGAAGAAACAACAATGGGATTTGCCACAAGCGGAAAGCCTGTCCCCCATGTTCGCTTCCAAAGTTGGGCCCCAGTCAAGGGATTGTGCGCAGCGATTTCATGGTGATTAACCACTAAAATCTGCTCTTGCCCGGCCAGAGTCACCAACGAAGGGGAGGCATAATCAATCGCCCCAGACCCGCCCGCACCAATGAGTTCTCCGGTGCCGACGTCGAAGATCAGCAGGGATTGATTGTTTCGCCCACCGGCACCGACATAAACACGACCCTTAGCGACTAACGGTGACCCCGAAACCCCCCATTCAGGCACCGAGGCACCGGTGAGACTTACCACGTTGGTTCCCCAAAGACGCCGTCCCGTGGATAAGTCTAAGCACTGCAGCCAACCATTGGAACCGAGGGTCAAGACACGTCCATCGGCAACGGTAGGGGTACTGCGCGGTCCCTCGCCGCCGATGGGATTAGCGTAGCGACCCGAGTTCGTTGCGGTCCAAAGCAGGGCGCCAGTTAGAGCTTGGAAACAAAGCACCTGTTCCTCCGCGCCATTTTGTTCCAAAGTCAAGGCTCGGTCGCCCACCACAGCGAAGCCAGACCACGCGGCTCCAACGGGTTTCCTCCATAATTCCACCGGGGGATTGCGGCCCCAATCTGAATCCAGACTGGGTCCAGTGAGAATACCGGTTCGGTTAGGACCCAAGAAGTGTGGATACTCTCCGGGCACCCGTCGGAGGGCCTGATTTGCCGTCCCAGCAGTAGCTCGCACAGAGCTCGACCTAAATTTTTCAGCCCCCTTAAATTCGATAATTGGAATGAGATCACCCGTAACGCCGTGGATTCTGAGCGTTGCGAAGCCACCGCCGACGAGGAGAACCAGACCGAGCAGAGAAAGAAGACGAACTTTGGTGGAAGCTCGCGAAAAGAAGAGCCACCAAAAAATGAGGAGCAAAAGAGCCCCAGCACCGATGGGGAGTGAAATAAGGTTACGCCGTTGAAAAGGAAATTCGGAGAGCGATTGAACAACAAGAATAGCGATCGTCGCCACGCTCAGAATGAGTAAACAAGGCCACCAACGAAGAGGACGCTTAGACTGCTTTGCTGACGTATTGCTCATCTAGAACGGAACTGTCGCTGCACCCTTCCCAGAGGCAAGCCTCGAGCTAGATCTTGGATCCCTTTTCTCCGAAGACAAAAAGTGGGCGGCAGCTAATTCCACTGTGCTCAACGGTTGAATTCCGATTTTACATCCGTACACTCACGGCACCTACCATGAGATTTGGAATCAACACTTTCCTGTTCACCTCCCCGTTTACCACTGACTCAATCAAACTGTTTCCCAAGTTTAAGAAATGGGGATTTCAAACGATTGAGATTCCAGTTGAGGCCCCCGAGCACATTAACCCAGCTCAGGTGAAGGCTGCGGCCGACAAAAACGGCTTAGTGGTCGGTAGCATCTGTGCTTGCATGGGGCCAGGCCGCGACTTTCGCGGCACTCCCGAAGAACAACAGACTGCCACAACCTACATCACTGCCTTGATTGACCAAGCGGTCGTCCTCGGCTGCCCATCCATCATTGGCCCAATTTATTCGGTGGTGGGTCGGACGGGTGCCCATACCGACGCTGAGCGTAAACAACAGTTTGCCGAGGTCGTTAAACACCTGAAACCCTTAGCCAAGTACGCCGAAGCCAAGGGCATAACCCTCTGTATTGAACCTCTTAATCGTTTTGAGACCGATTTCCTCAATACCTGCGACCAAGGACTCAAACTGGTCAAAGCCGTGAAGTCTAAAGCCGTGAAACTGCATCTCGATACGTTCCATATGAATATCGAGGAGAAAAATCAGGGCGAAGCTATCCGCAAGGCGGGTCCGTATCTCGCCCATTTCCACGCTTGCGGCACCGACCGCGGGACCCCAGGTAATGATTCACTCGATTGGAAGCCCATTGTCGCGGCACTTAAGGCGATTAAATATCAGGGAGATGTGGTCATCGAGAGTTTTACTACCGATGTCAAAGTCATCGCGCGCGCCGCCGCTATTTGGCGTCGGATGGAACCTACCCGAGATGAAATCGCGGTCAAAGGATTACAAAATCTGCATCGCATCTTCGGAAAGAAGTAGTCTCTTTTTATTAGAGATTCTACCTGTCCTCAAAAAAATTAATCCCGAACACTTTGAAGAACTCTTCCCTCCCATGAAGCCCCTTTTATTGCGAACTGCCCTGACGATATGGGCCTTTTTGGTTGCCCATACTTTGTTGGGCGCGACCCCCGCGCCGATTGCTGAGCCCGGGTTCATCTCACTTTTCAACGGTCGCGATTTGACCGGTTGGTCCGGAGCACCCGGCTTCTGGTCGGTAGAATCTGGAACCCTTATCGGCCGAACCACGGCCTCGCGTCCCGCTAAAGGGAATACCTTCCTCATTGCTCAGGTGAACTCCCAAAATCGAATAGTCGATGATTTCGAATTGCGATTTTCCTATCGCATCGTCGCCGATAACAACACTGGGTTTGCCAATTCTGGCGTTCAGTACCGCAGTATCGACAAAGGTAACTTTAGCGTTGCTGGTTATCAGGCCGACTTTGAGGCCGGATCAACCTACTCGGGTATTTTATACGATGAATCCGGGGGTGCCGGAGGTCGAGGGATCATGGCCGAGCGCGGCGAGTCAGTGAAATGGAGCGCAGACGGGCAGAAATCTGCGCTCGGACCTCTGGGTAAGTCCGCAGAAATCCAAGCAAAGATCCGGCCGAACGAATGGAATGACTACGTCATCATCGCCCGAGGTAATGAACTGCAGCACTTCATCAACGGAGTGAAAACGGTCAATGTGGTGGATGAAACCTCAGGCAAACGATTGGCGTCAGGGATTCTCGCCCTGCAATTGCACGCCGGCGATCCGATGACTGTCCAATTCAAAAATCTGCGAATCCGCTCTCTCTTTACCGCAGGGACCGCCGGCGGTGCAGCGGTCAAAGTGGCTGCCGGATTTAAATTGGAGTCGCTCTATACGGTCCCAAAAGCAACCGAAGGTTCTTGGGTGGCGATGTGCTTGGATCCCAAGGGGCGACTCCTTGTTTCGGATCAATATGGGGCTTTGCACCGAGTCACTTTGCCACCCTTAACCGGTGGGGTGGTTAAAACTGAGAAGATCAATCTCGAGGTCGGAAATGCGCACGGTCTGTTATATGCTTTTGATAGCCTCTACGTGGCAGTAAATGAAGGAAATCGTCCGCATGGTCTTTACCGAGTACGCGACACCAACAACGATGATGTCTTCGATAAGGTTGAACTGCTCCGAGAAATTAAGGCAGGCGGTGAACACGGAGTTCATTCGCTGGTCCTTTCGCCCGATGGACAATCGATCTACGTGGTCGTCGGCAACCAAAGCACACTGACGCCGGTGGATTCCTCTCGGGTCCCGATGATCTGGGGTGAAGACAACCTTTTGCCTCGGCTACAAACGGGGTTCATGGATGACTCTTTGGCCCCTCAAGGGTGGATTGCTAAGACCGATCCTGAAGGTAAGAAATGGGAACTCATTTCCATGGGCTTACGGAACGAATTCGACGTGGCCTTTAATCACGAAGGTGAATTATTCACTTACGACGCAGATATGGAATGGGATATCGGCGCGCCATGGTATCGGCCCACCCGTGTGAATCACGTTATTAGTGGCGCTGAGTATGGGTTTCGGAATGGCGATGGTAAGTGGCCAGATTACCTGATCGATAGCTTGGGTGCTGCCGTAAACATTGGGCCAGGCTCGCCGACGGGGATTAGCTTCGGGTATGGAGCGAAGTTTCCCGCCAAATACCAAAACGCCTTGTTTCTCGCTGACTGGAGCTTCGGAAAAGTTCGCGCCGTGTATTTGCGTCCGGATGGCTCTTCTTACACGGGAGATTTTGATGAGTTCATTAGTGGTCAACCGTTTCCTGTCACCGACTTTATCATCAATCCACGGGATGGCGCTATGTATCTTGCCGTTGGCGGTCGAGGGGCGCAGTCGGCTTTATATCGGGTGACCTACACCGGAACCGAATCCACGGCCCCAACAGGCCCCGATTTACGCCTGCAAAAGCAACGGGATTTGCGGCATCGGTTGGAGGCCTTCCACGGACATGCCGATGCCTCGGCTGTCACGACAGTTTGGCCGTTTCTTTCCAATCCAGATCGATCGATTCGGTTTGCTGCACGGACGGCACTTGAATGGCAGGATCCTACGGGATGGCGCGAACGTGCCTTATCGGAAAAGAACCCGCGGAAGGCGATCCACGCCTTGGTCGGTTTGATCCGTATCAGCGGGATTGATTCGGCTCATCGTTCGGCAAAAAGCCCGATCGTTGATCCTGCCTTGTCACGACGGATTATGGCTGCGTTGGATCGAATCGATTGGGTTCAACTGACGCCCAGTGATCGAGTAGACCTCTTGCGGGCTTGGTCCCTCGCCTTCATTCGCTTAGGTCGGCCTGATGAAACCCTTCAGAGGCAACTGGCAACAAAGTTAGAGCCGTTATTTCCGGCCAAAGATCGAGGTACAGATTTGTTGATGGCACAAATTCTCGCGTATCTTCAGTCACCACAAGCGGCCCATAAATTGATGGCTGCCTTACGCACTGCCCCTACTCAAGAAGAGCAAATTGATTATGTATCTGCACTGCGAGAAGTGAAAAACGGATGGACACTTCCTTTGAGAGAAGAGTACTTCCGTTGGTTCCAAAAGGCAGAGGGCTATCGCGGCGGGAATACCTTTGCGAGCTCCATTCGCACTATGCGAAAAAAAGCGACCGAAGCTCTTTCTGAAACCGACAAAACAGCCTTGGCTGGGATATTGAACGCGAAGACTGAGAGGAAAAGCCCTCGAGATGCGCTGACGGCTCGATCCTTTGTGAAGGAATGGACAACCGCAGAACTGGTGCCCTTGCTAGAGCAAGGACTCCAAGGAGGACGTAACTTCGAACGTGGCCGTAAACTCTACGGTGAAGTCGCCTGCGCGGCCTGTCATCGCTTCGGTCAAGAGGGTGGATCGGTCGGACCTGAACTAACCGGTGTCGCCGGCCGATTCAATCTCCGAGACATGCTGGACGCGATTATCGAA
The DNA here is from genome assembly GCA_945898055.1 of Akkermansia muciniphila. GTDB lineage: Bacteria > Verrucomicrobiota > Verrucomicrobiia > Limisphaerales > UBA9464 > SXXZ01. Next base: position 35,104 of record CAMDGV010000044.1, read on the forward strand.
CCAAGCAAAATTATCAGCGATCAATACGAGGCGATTTTAGTTGCTAAGAAAAATGGCGAAACCCTCTCAGGTCGCGTCGCCAATCTGGGTGGAGGCGATCTCAACCTTGTCGAAGATATGTTTGACCCCGGCAACATGACTAATATCAAACGCACGGAAATTGAGTCGATTGAACCTTCCAAAATTTCGATGATGCCTGAAGGGTTGTTGAATAGCCTCAAGGCGGATGAAATTTCTGATCTTCTTGCCTATCTTTTTACCCGAGGTGACTCCACGCATAAGAGCTTCAAGTAAACGCCGAAAAATACAAATTTAAGGCAACGGTTAGGCTCAGAGCCTAACCGTTTTTCTTTCGATAATAGCCCATTTGCAGGGCCCTTTCAGTTTTTCCGCTCCGAGTTCAGCCGGATAAAAATAAGCCTCAGGATCGATTCCCTGCACTTCGACCCAATCTTTCCCGCAAACGAGTAAAGGGTGACGTGCCTCCGCAGGTATACCTTCTATCGCTGCTTTCTCGCTCCCCTAAAGTTCAGACCTCAGAAAAATGGGGGTAAAGCCTAGGAATCAGGTGCGAGTTCAAATCCCTGAATTTTGAGCGATTTTTTGCGAAGGCAGACTTCTCCTTGGGAATGCCAGACGATGAAAGTAGCGACTTGTTTCCCGAGCTGGTTGCTGCGG
>CAMDGV010000045.1 GCA_945898055.1 Akkermansia muciniphila
TGGTCATTGATAGCCGCGAAATGGTGCCAATTGCCGTCATTAATGTCGGTCCCCGTCGGGGTATCTCCGCCGGAACCACCCGTGAAGGTGAGCCCACCCTCGCCACCACGCCGATGCAAGCGCCAATTATTCCCTTCACCTTTGGCAACTAAGGCCTGCCAACTTTTATCGAACGTTCCAACTTTAAACCAACCCGCAAGACTCATGCTCTTGCCTTCGAAAGCGAGATCATCGGGTTCACCACCGGTGATTTCCACCATCTGATCAATACCGTCCAGCACCATGGATTTTCCAAAGCCAGACTTGCCGGTGCCGAAGGAAATGGCCGACGAACCATTTTCGGTACCGTCGAACTTGTTCTGGGTGGAGTCCTTCAGGTTGCCATTGAAATCCCAGTAGGCCTTTAGCCCAACTTTGAGGGACCACATAATGGATCCGAGGGTACCGCCCGTTCCTTTTCCGTAAAGATCCGTAATTTCCGACTCCGTCAGAACTCGGTTCCAGACAGCAACATCATCAAATTGACCTTTGAAAGAACGACCGGTGTTGTCGGGGTTATTTCCGATCATCATTCGCTTGCCATTTTTACCTAAAACCGCTGCATCGGTCTTTTTGGCAGCTAAAACACCATCCACATAAATCGCCGTGCCAAAATCTTTCTTAGCACTATCAGTGATGGCGACAAAATGATGCCAAGCCCCATCGTTGACAGGCTTGCTTCCGTCGGTGTCTCCAGTACCCCCCGCGTAGGCAATTCCAGTCGAGTCACCCCGCCGAGCAACACGCCAGTTCGCGCCTTCACCCTTGGCGATAAGTGCCTGCCAACCCTTGTCGAATGAACCAACTTTGAACCAACCCGCAATCGAAACGCTAGAGCCCTCAAAGGCCATATCATCCGGTGCACCACCGGCGACTTCGATGAATTGATCAATTCCATCGAGCTCGATTGCCTGTCCAAAGCCGTCTTTACCGGCAACAAACTTAACCGGGGCAGCCCCCTTTTGAGCGCCATCGAACCGATTGGCTGTGGAATCCGCAAAATTACCATCAAAGGACCAATAGGCTTTGAGGCCAGATTGGAAGTTTGGAGCTTGAGCTTGGGCGTTAATTTCGCCAAGGAGCGGTATCGCCGCTAAACCAGCTAGTACAGGGCTTGACCATGATTTCGGAAGTATTTGCATAGGGTATTTTAGTGTCTTCAGTTACCGACTTGCCCCAAACACAGCAGAAACCCCAAGCGTCTAGGAGGACTCTTGGTAAGTTTTATTAAGTATTAAGTGGGCCCAATTAGTTACGAAAAATTCACATCTAGATGCAATAAAGAATTTTTTCAAATTACTGAAAATCAACATATTACAACGAATGTGATCGTCAGATGTTGCTGAGTCATTGACTTCAATGTATGGTAAAAATACACTTCAATATGTTGATCCAAAGCGGTCGCAGACGGAAGCAACGACAATGACCAAAACCACCCCATCTGAGGTGCCCAAGAAGGCCTCGAAGACGAAGCGACGGTTCCTGACGGCTGAGAAGAAATTTCAGATCTATCTGGAAGCGCAGTCGCCCGACAAACCCGTGGGCGAATTGCTGCGCCGTGAGGGCCTCTTCGCGACCGATTTGGCTCGCATCCGTCAGCAAGTCAAGGAAGGCGCCCTACAACGCCTCAGCGCCAAGTCTGGAAGGAGGTGCGCGACGGTCAACCCGAGCGCCTACGACGCAATTAAGCGGGAGCTCCAAGACAAGGAACGCGCCCTAGCGGATTTGAGGGTTGAACTGGCCATCCTGCGAAAGAAAGACGAATGGGGGCTCGTGGGACCGATAACCAAGCTGTGGATCAAGGCTGAAACCAAACTTGCCATCCTCGCAGTGATCGAGACCTCCCAGCAGCAAGGCGTGTCGGCCCGACGCTGTTGTTCCATCCTTAGGATCGAACACCGTCGCGTTGTCCGCTGGCAACAGCGGGCCCGCCAGGGTCAGGGACTGGAGGATCGGGTGCCCGGTCCCAAAGAGCCGTTGCACCGGATCCTGCCCGAAGAGGTCGCCCGGAGTGTTGCGATGGCCAAGAGTTAGGAATACGTCGATCTGTCCCACCGCATTCTGGCGGTCACGACCTGCGAAAAATGGCCTATTTAAGGCCTCCTTCTCGACGGTCTACCGGGTTCTCATGGACGAAGAATTGATGACGGCGCGGGGTCCCGGAGGGCCGCACAACGGCCACCCGAAGGCTCCGGTCCACAAGGTCTTACCGGGTCCAACCAATGGGTGTGTTGGGACATCAGCTACCTTATGATGCATCAGAAGGGGGAATATCTTTTCCGCTACCTGCTGCTGGATGAGTGGTCCCGAAAGGCCGTCCAGTGGCGCATCGCCTGGCAGCAAACGGCCGACGAATCGCGGTTACTACTCGAGGGCGGTCTGGTCGAAGAAAACATCCTCGACCTACCGGAGGAACAGCGTCCCGAATTCATCAATGACCGAGGCCGCCAGATGAAGGCCAAGCCGATCCGTAAGCTATGCAAAGACCACGGCCTGCCCCAGTTGTTTGCCCGCCCACGAACTCCCAACGACAATCCCTTCATCGAGTCGGCGTTCAGCACGGTGAAACGGGCACCGGAATATTCCGGGCGCTTCCTCGATGACCACGTGGCCAACGCCTCTTTCGCCCGGTACTTCAATTGGTATGACACCGAGCACTACCACTCGGGCATCGACTACGTGACCCCGCAGCAGGCCCACGGCGGACTGCGGGAAAAAATCATCGAAGAACGACGTACAAAAATGTCCTCCCAACGCCGCGGCGCCGGGAGAAAGGTCCGCCTTTGAAAAAACGAAAAATATCTCCCTATATTGTAGCGTAATACACAGCCATCTGGTGTCTTAAGTTACTTGTAATCAACTGGCTACAACGAAGGTGATCCAATCCACGGAGAAGAGACGCTCCCCTTTAGTAACCAACGGTCACCTGGCGCATTCGACTCTGCCCAACTAAGCCTCCGCCCTCAACGGCGTGGCGGTTCAGCCCAAAACAGCTCCTGCCGGAGGAAATTATGCTCCGAAGGCACCGAATCGGATCCGACGCGTTAGCGCAGGGCGTTTGGCTGGCAGGTTCATAGCATTGGATGGGAGTCAAGGGTCAGTCGCAGGGCGCGGCTTGGGTGGCGAAGGTAGAGTTCAAAGAAGTACGTCAAGGGTTGGCCGGGTTCGAAGGGGATTAGGCCCCAAGAGGACGTTAGGGTGAGCGCCAGATTGAGCGCAGCGGCCGGTTTGCGATGGCAGTGTCGGTCTTCCTGCCAGGGGCTGGCGTCACGTTTGTAGTGGTTTCAGTTTTCCACCGACCAGTGCCCGCCCCCCATCACATCGGCCCGGAGCGTGTAGTCCCGCAGAACTCCCGTGGCCCATTGCCGGAAGGCCGTGGCGCGCTTGGAATTCACGCGGTAGCCCACCGCGATGATCACATCGAGGTTGTAGTGCAGGAAATGGTTCTAGGGATTTTTCGCCGTCTTTTCAACGTCGTCAAACAGGTCTGGGCCAAGGGGCGTCCGAAGCGAGAATCAACACCACGAGATTGGGTTGAAGAAAACCACTTTAACCGCGGGATCTCTGCAAAGCTCGACACTCAAACCATTGCTCGGTGACTAATTTCAATGAAAAGCAGTGTCACTATTCCACTAACATTACTCAAATTGAGCTTGCTGCCGCCCTAGAATCGATACGTTTGCGTTACCACAGCCTTGGCTTCAACCCCTCTTTTATTCATCCTCACTCTTATGTTCGCGGTTCAGAAATCAGCTCTCCTGCTTGTTGCCTCTCTCTTGCTGCCCCTCGCAATCAAGGCAGCAACCATGGCTCAAGCCAAATTGATCACCTACCGAAATTGGCCCCAGTGCTGGATTCTCGATAACGGATCGGTCAGAGCGGTCATCGTCCCAGCAATCGGTCGGGTCGTACAATTTGGATTCTGCAATAAGCCGGGGGTCTTCTGGGAAAATGATTCGATGGACGGAAAATCGGCCGTAAATGCACCTTGGAATAATCCAGGCAGTTTCGGCGGCGATAAAACATGGCCCGCCCCTCAATCCGAATGGACATGGCCACCACCCGAGGTCTTTGATCGGACTCCTATGGACTGCATGCCTAATGGGATGGGTGGGGTTCTGCTTGTTTCCATTATTTGTCCCAGATTCGGAATTCGCGTGGAGCGTTTAATTAGCCTTCATCCCACTAGGCCACAGATGCGGATTGTCACCACCTACCACAAGGTGGAAGGAAATCCGATAGAAGTCTCGATCTGGACCCTTACTCAGTTACGCGAACCACTAAAGACATTCCTCGCTATCAACCCGAAGTCTCCGCTCGAGACCGAATACACTGGCTCTATGGATGGGGCTGAATCGTTTTTTCAGGTCGCCAAACGATGGATTTCGATCACCCGCGATCCCGCGGCAGATCACACCGTTGGTTCCGACGCTACTCAGATACTCTGGGTGGGTGAGCACAGCTGTCTTAAGATCGACTCACCTCGTATCTCACCGGCTCGTTACCCGGAAAAAGGCGCCGGGGTCAGGGTTTTTACTAACGGCAATCCTGCTCGCTTCGTCGAGGCTCAGACTCTCAGTCCTTTGCAACATCTCAGCGTGGGTGACTCTCTCTCGGCAACCAATACCTACTCACTGTTTCATCGAGCGCGACGCAAGCCAGACTCCGAGGCGATCGCCCTGCTGAAATAATCCCCCCGACACTTTCCCTGTTGCTCTACGTCCCTCTTGACCATGCGATCTGCTGCCTCTTCAGAAATCTCCCTAGAATCAATCCCGCTCCAGATCTGGACCGAACTTACCGCCGCAACCCTCAATCTCTCCGATCCTTGGCGCACGCCCATTCTCGCCTCATTGAATGACAATCAACCCGACGCCCGTACCGTTGTCCTTCGCCAAGCTGATTTAGCTCGGCGCAGCCTTCTGTGCTTCTCAGACACGCGCGCTCGCAAAGTCACCGGACTCCAACTGAATCCAATGACCGCTTGGTGCTTTTATGATCCAGTCCGGAGAATCCAACTCCGCGCCCAAGGCCGAACTCGAATTGCCACCGACTCAAATCTTACCCGTCAATTCTGGGACTCGATACCTCCGGCTAATCGACGCCTTTATGATTCCTACCCTCCTCCGGGCGAGCGAATTAATGCTCCTGAATCACTGGAATTTGGTGCGTGCCCAGAGGCTCACTTCGCCCTCCTCGAAACCACGGTCGACCACTTCGACTGGCTTCATTTAGGTCAAACTATCCATCGCCGGATTCAACTCCATTGGACGGGGCTCGTCTGGGATACTCACTGGGTTGCCCCATAAGCCTTCGACGGGTTGATGTATAAAGCGCTTCTCTCTTACTCTAGATCTCTTTCCAGTCAGTCTAACGTTGATTTGAGTCGTATGAACGAACTACAAGCTGTCGCACCCGAACTTTGGATCTGTAGCCGCGACTTTCGTGACTCCGGTATCGAAGTCGGCCAACGAATGACGGTAGTACGTGTCGGAGTTAATTCTCTCTGGATACATTCTCCTTTACCTCTGACCCCGGAATTAGCTGCCGACCTCGCCGCTCTTGGCACAGTTCGTCATGTGCTCGTTCCTAATTGTCTCCAAAAACCTCCTCTCGAAGAATGGAGAACCCACTGTCGTACCGCTCTCTTCTGGGCGGCTCCCGGACTCCGACAGATATCAGATTTTCCCTTTACCGGTGATCTTTCAGAAGTGCCCCACCCAGAATGGTTGGGGCACTTCACCCCAACTCTTATCCAAGGAATGCCAACCGTGAATGAAGTAACCTACCTCCACAACGGATCTCGTTCGCTGATTGTCGCCGATCTCGTCTATAATCTCACAACCGAAACTGACTTCGCCTCCCGCCTCCTCGCTCGCGCTAATGGCATCCACGGCCACCTCGCTGTGAGCCGACTTTTCCGCTCCCGTATGAAAGACAAAACCGCAGTCGCCGCCTCTCTTCGGTCTATCCTATCTCAGGAATTTGACGGCCTTATCCCCTCGCACGGATCTCTCCTTTCGGGCCACGGCACCCGTTCTCTTTTTGCGGCCGCTTGGTCTTGGCTTCCTAACGCTTTTCCCTCGGGTCCTCTCGCCGACCTCGATTCCACACAAAACATCTAACCTGTGCAGTACCTAGCTCATGTCCATGGCGATCCCAAGGGCCCATTCTCTGTTCGCCCGCGGTCCACGGGCGAAATCATTCGCCGCGTCCTCCGTTACCTTCGACCCTACCCGATGCTTGCCGCTGGCACGATCGGCTGCGCCTTACTCGGTCAACTTGCCGCATTCGCCTATCCTAAACTTACTCGTATTATCTTGGATGATGTCATCGCCGCAAATCGCACCGACCGTCTCGCCCCTGCCATCGCCGCACTTCTTCTCGCCTTCTTCGCCCGCGATCTCCTCAACGCCCTTCGTATCTTGCTCAATAATCATTTTGAACAAAATGTCATCTTCGATATTCGCTGCGAACTTTATTCTAAACTCCAACGCCTTCGTCCCGCTTGGTTTGATCACCGCGCTACGGGCGATCTGATGACCCGGGTCATTGAGGACGTTAGTGCCATGGAACGGCTCCTGATCGACGGCACAGAACAGGGTGTTATTGCGGTCGTCGGACTCGTTGGGGTGACAGTGCTCCTCTTTCTCAACGATCCTTTTCTCGCCGGCATCGCTATGGCTCCCATTCCCCTGCTCGTCGGCGGTGCGATCGCCTACACCTCTACTGCCGCCGGTCGCTACCGGATTCGTAGCAAGGCTAGCAGCGCCCTCAATGCACTCTTGATGGATAATCTTCAAGGAGTCAGACAAATTAAACTCTTCGGACGCGAAACCCACGAGGACTCTCGCTTTTCTCAACGAGCCGACGAATTGCGGGCCGGCAATCTTACCATCATGCGAGCCTGGGCTACCTACAATCCAGCCATGCAATTCGCCTCGGCGCTAGGCACTGTTCTAGTCCTCTGGTTTGGCGGTCGCAAAGTTCTCGCCGGTGCGATGACCCCAGGTGCTCTCATCGAATTCCTCCTCTTCCTAAGTATGTTCTACGCTCCACTCGCCGTCCTTCATTCTTTAAATCAGATGTCTCAGTCCGCGCGAGCGGCCGGTGAACGGGTCTTCGATGTGCTCGATGCTGAACCTGAATCAACGGTTCCTCTCGACGCTTCAAACCCGATATTAAACCTTCCAGAGCGTCTCACTGGCGCGATTCGCTTCGACTCTGTCTCGGCCTCTTACGAAAATCGACCCGATGCCGTCCGCTCTGTTTCTCTCCAGGCTTCGAACGGGCAGACGATTGCCTTGGTCGGCCCCACCGGCGCGGGTAAATCAACGCTCCTCAATCTTCTTCCGCGCTTCTACGAAATGTCCGCAGGTCAGATCACCATTGATGGCTTTGATATTCGCCAAATCCCGCTCGGATTCTTGCGGAGCCAAATCGCGGTCGTCAGTCAGGAGCCCTTTCTCTTCAATGGCACCATCCGTGAAAACATTCTCTACGGGCGCCTCAATGCCACGGATACCGATCTGAATGCCGCGGCCGAGGCCGCTAATGCCGCTGAATTTATTCGAGCGCTCCCTCAAGGATTTGATACTCACGTGGGGGAACGTGGCGTCCGCCTCAGTGTGGGTGAAAAGCAACGGATTAGTATCGCTCGCGCTCTCCTGAAAGATGCCCCAATCCTCCTGCTCGACGAAGCGACTGCCAGTGTCGATACCGCTACCGAACGACTTATTCAAGAGGCTCTGCGCCGCTTGATGGCCAATCGCACGAGTTTCGTGATTGCTCATCGTTTAGGCACCATTCGGGATGCAGACCAAATTTTAGTGATTAAATCGGGGGAAATCGTAGAACGCGGTACTCACCCCGTTCTACTTGCACAAGACGGTCTTTATGCCCGTCTGCACCGTGCCCAAGAAGCTTCCGCCGCCGCCGCCTTTTAACTTAGTCTCCCCCGACGTATGCAAGATCTCATCCAACGCCTCGACACGCATCTTCGCCGCTCTCCTCAGCTAGGTCGCGATGTCTACTTGGCTCGCACGGCTGTGGTCGTGGGCGATGTCACTTTGGGAGATCAATCCAGTGTTTGGTATGGGGCCGTCCTCCGGGGAGATATTAACCGCATTGTGGTCGGTCGCTGCAGCAACATCCAAGATAATGCGGTCCTGCACCTCGCCGATGATCTCCCTTGTCTCTTAGGCGACTTTGTGACGGTCGGCCATTCTGCCAATGTCCACGCCTGCACGATTGGAGATGACTGCTTGGTAGGAATGGGATCAACCATTTTAGACGGAGCCGTAGTGGGTACACAATGTCTCATCGGAGCCAACAGCCTCATTACACCGGGCATGCAAATCCCTCCCGGTTCCTTGGTACTCGGTGCTCCGGCCCGCGTTGTTCGACCGCTCCGCCCAGAGGAACGCGCCCGCCTGCGTTATTGGGCAGAAAAATACGTCGTAAACAGCGGCTATTGTCTCAAAAATCAACTCCATCTGGGTGCACCGCTCTCAGGCTAAAATACAGTTCCTTTCCACCGACCCCAACTGATCAACGAACTGCGAGAGCCTGCCTGCAACCGATTACGAGTCAAAAGCCTAAACCCTAAACTGCCTTGGAGTCATCTCCACTCGGGCCGACTCACCGGATTTGCGGTCGCCAGCCTTTCCGGTACTCACGAGACCATAAACGGTTGGCAAGCGAATCACCGAGTATTTTCCGATGCTCGGGATCCAGAGTGAGGGTATGCCCCGTTCGCCAAGCAATATTCCCCAAATGACAGAGCAACGTGCTTTTTTGACCCTCCTCAATCTCAGCGTTTAATTGGGAGCTTCCTCGAATACTATCAATAAAGTTTTGGAAATGATCGGCATCACGCCGAGGCGCCTTACCTTCGCGAACCAATTTGTTGCGTGGATCAAAGAGTTTCCAACCTGAGTCGAGCAGTAAAAGTGATCCGCTGTCCCCGAGAAATTCAACACCTACCCCAGCCTCATAATACCCCCGAGCATGACAACTATGACTCTCCCAAGTAATCTGGCAGTGACCAAAATCAAAGGTGGCTGCAACGGTGTCTGGGGTCTCCTGATCATCTTTAAAATAATAGCGGCCGCCCGTGCAACTGACCCGACGCGGGCAGTCGACGCCCAAACCCCAACGCGCAAGATCTAGAAAATGGATTCCGTTATTTGCCATTTCGCCGCCACCCCAATGCCAACGCCAGTGCCAGTCATAGTGGACGAGATTATCTAAGTACGGCCGCTCTGGGGCTGGGCCCTGCCACAAGGAATAGTCGAGCCACTCCGGGGTCGGGACCAATTTACCCCGGCCTATACTACCCCGGTCAGCGTTGTACCAAGTTCGCGCGGCATGAACTTTTCCGATCGCACCGCCTCGAACCTCGTCAATGGCTTCACGAACCAATGCCCAACTCCGTCGCTGATTCCCCATCTGCACCTGCCTTCGGTGACGGCGTGCCGCTGCCACCATCCAGACGCCTTCAGCGGGATTGTGGCTTCCCGGTTTTTCGACATACACATGTTTTCCAGCATCACAGGCGAGCAGTGTGGCCGGAGCATGCCAATGGTTCGGAGTGGCAATACTAATGGCATCAAGAGTGGGGTCCTCTAACATGCGACGGAAATCACATACTTCCTTGGGACGACGGCCGGTCTTCTTTTCTACCCACTCTGCTGCCTCAGCTAAAGCCCGGCGATCGACGTCGCAGACCGTGCCAATGACGCAGTCTGGGACAGTGAGATACGCCTCAAGATGAGCCTTGCCGCGATGGAGTCCCATTACTCCCACCGAAACCTGATTCTGTGGCGACGCCGCTCGTAGACGACGAGGTAACGCAGTAAGAGCAACAAAACCGGCTGACTTATAAAAAAAAGAGCGACGCGAGACGACAGGGAGGGACATTCCCCAATACAAGACGAGTCGAATCGATTCGTCGAGACTCAGATTTATGGGGATGCACTTTGAAGAATGAGCTTGGTCGTCAAAGGTTTTCCACGTCACTGACCCTTATCCGACCAAACCCATGGCTTCTGATAACGCCGCATGCATTATTCCCGCATCCGGAAGCAGCCCAGTCCAGTACTCAACGCCAAGAACCCCTTGATTCACCAACATCGATAATCCATCGACAGTTCGGCACCCGACCGCCTGTGCATCTCGCAATAAACGCGTCCGAGGAGGACTGAAAACAACATCAGCAACAATCTGCCCAACCCGAAGAGATTCCGTGTCCAAGGGCAATCGGGCGGTCTCATCATATAACCCAATCGACGTCCCATTGATGACAATATCCGTTCCCTCTGGCAGTGAAAAATCCCCTTCCCACAGTTGAAAATCAGCAGAACATTTTAACTGATCAACCAGCACCTTCAGTAGATCGTAACCCCGTTCCGCTGAACGATTGACCAACAAAATATGGCCAGCACCTGCTAAAGCGAGTTCAACTGCCACTGCACGGGCAGCGCCTCCAGCACCAAACAAAACAATATTTTTACCCCTCGGATTCGTCAGGTCAGTCAGCGAACGAAGAAACCCCTTGCCATCGGTATTCTCGCCAATCAAGCGGTCACCACGGCGAACCACACAGTTAACCGCACCAATCACCGCCGCCGATTCCCCCAGACCATCGAGCAGAGGAATGACCGCTACTTTATGTGGCATACTGAGATTAAATCCTCGGAAACCAGCAACCCTCAGTCCCTTCACTGCATCGGCCAACCCAGATGGAGCCACCTCCATGTTAATGTAACGGCCTGGGAGTCCATGGTGCCGAAAAGCGGCTTCAACCATAGCCACCGTTGGATTACCTGCAGCACCTTGAGATAAGCACCCTACCAAATCCGGACAGAAAGAAGACAAACTCGCCATAATTGAAATTCATACCATAGCCAGTGTGGCGGGATCAAGATCTTGGCTCAGTCGGATCCCTGCGCTGCGGCCCGGTCCTCGACCCCAATTGAACTCCTGCTATTTCCGCTCAGATTGATGGCCCATCGCCGGAGCCTAAACCTAAGTTGATCGACGGCTTAACTCTTTGAATTTCCGGGGCGAACTCGAATAGAATCTAAACTCATTTCTTATGCTAACTTCGGATCAAAATCTGAAAGTCGTCTCAAAAACTACTTGGACAAGAAAGTGAAGAGGGTTGTCTCGTTAAGGGTTTTTTTGGGCCGCAAAATAATAGAAGGAAAATTTTTGTGATGAATGGCGTCGGGATAATGCTGAGTCTCCAAACAAACCGCGGTGTGACCCAGATGATTACCCGTATAGAGCTGTACGGCAGGTTGCGTAGTTCTCACTTCTAAAATACGCCCACTGGTAGGTTCAAATAGACGCGCCGCCATCTTCATCGATTTTCTTTTATCCAACACGTAATTATGGTCGTAGCCATTGAGTTTCGGTTTTAATTGTTCGATCCGGTCCCCGATTCGTGTCGGCTTGCTAAAATCCATCGGAGTCCCTTGGAGCGTTACTATTTCTCCGGTAGGAATTAACTCAGCATCTGTTGGGGTATAACTCTTTGAAGGTATCCAGAGAATTGAGTCTAAACAACTGCCGCCGCCGGCTAGATTCCAGTAGGCATGATTGGTCAGATTCACCACCGTCGCCTTGTCTGTCTCAGCCTGATAATCAATCCGCAATTCATTTTTGTCGGTCAAAGAATAGGTGACTGAAGTTTTTAGATTCCCCGGAAACCCTTCCTCCAAGTCTCGACTCAGGTAAGTCAATTTCACCGAAGATTCACCCGGCTGATTTTGAATATTCTCGATCGTCCACACCGCCTGCGCGAATCCTTTAATGCCACCGTGCAGCGTATTTTTCTTTTCGTTGACGGTGAGTTTGTGGGTGGTTCCATCGAGTTCAAACTGCGCATTTCCGATGCGATTAGCGACCCGTCCAATGATGGCTGCTGCGCCAGCAAATCCGTGTTGAAATTTCTGCAAGCTGTCTGTGGTCAGTAAGATATTAGTAAAAACACCCTTTCGATCGGGCGCATGAAGTTCCTTGATGATGGCTCCATAATTGATGATCTGAGCACTCATCCCGGTCGCGTTGGAGAGGGTGATCAACTTGACCTGCAAGCCGTCTTGAGTAGTTCCAAAATTAGTCTGCTCAACTCGGATCAGAGTCTTTGCTAAAACTGGGCACAGGGCTAGAGACGCAGCCAAGAATCCGGCAGCGAAAGTCGGTGTGAAAAGGTGAGTCATAGAGGTTAAGGTCGGATTTCTTTCAATAGGAGGTTGGTAAAAGTGTCTCGGGTCAATTCTCTTGAACCTGATCAAATCTAGATTCGCTAAAGTCGAGTTGGTAAATCATTCCTTCAAAGCCCACTAGATAGATTCGGCCTGCTTCGTCGGTTCCAAAGGACGCAATCCCTTGGGGCGCAAGGCCAATTTGACGAACCGCGCTGAGAGTTCTGTTTTTATGGCTGACCCCAAAGATTCGTTTAGAGGTGTAATCCCCACAAAGATAAACGCCGTAGAAAGAGGATCGCTTGTCGCCGCGATAAACCAAGCCACCTGTCACCGAGTTGCCGTATTTACGGCCGTAGGAAAAGACAGGGGGAGTGAAGGTTCTTCCCTTTATCCGGTATTGATTCGAGAACGGTTCAAATCCCTCATAGACGTTCCATCCATAGTTTTCGCCGCGGCGAACGATATCTACTTCCTCAACCCGATCTTGCCCCACATCAGCCAGCCATAATTCGCCGGTCAACGAGTCAAAACAAAACCGCCAAGGATTTCGAAATCCAGTCGCCCATATTTCAGGCTGAACATCTCGCTGACCCACGAACGGATTATCTTTGGGGATAGAATAATTGCGTCCGGAAGCGGTATGATCGACATCGATCCGCATCATTTTTCCCAATAGCATCTGTCGGTTTTGACTGTGTCCATTGGGATCATTATGAGGCCCCGTGTCGCCCATGGCAAAGTAGAGGAATCCATCGGGTCCAAAGTCAAGACAGCCACCGCTGTGATCCTCAGCAACACTGACCATTTTGATCACTCGACGTTCTGGAAAACCCGAGTCGCTCTTAAAGTCTGTTGATAACTTTTTCTCAACAATAAGGGTTGCAACTTTGCCTTCCTCAAATACTTGGTATTTCAGGTAATATTTGCGGTTCTCCCTGCACTTAGGATGAAAGGTCATTCCCAATAATCCATTGGGGCCTCGATCACTAAACACCTGCTGAGAAAGGTCGGAGAAGATCGATTTTGACTCTCCCGTCGCGGTTTTCTCCATCCTCCAGATCAGTCCTTTTTGGTGAAGCACCAAGAACACGTTGGAGACACCGGGCACTTGATAAAAAGCAGTAAGCCCCGTTCGCACTCGACTGGGTGGGACTTGTAAATCTTGAGTGAAAAAAGGACGCACCCCGACCGATTTAATTAAAGAAGGGATGAGACGAGGCAAACCACGGTGACTCGCCAATGCTGTGTCCTTCTGTTTCAGGGTAGTCAGGTATTCGGTGAGATCAGTAAAGTCTTGGAGAGACAGGGCCGCTTGCAGTCCTTCGGGCATCAATGAAACAGAACTGCCCTGCCTAGATTTAATGTCGGCAGAATCAATCCGGATTAGTTTACCGTCTGCATTCATCAATTGAACTGACTGTTGATTGGATTGTTTGAGGACGCCTTGGTGGGTTTCTCCGTTCTTGGTTTCAACCATCACTGTGCCAAAACCCGGCGCAATAATCGCAGAGGGCATCAGAAGAGCGTCCACCAGATCGCGACGCCCAAAAGAGTCGCCCGCAGCAAACAGATCCGGGCCCGCTTTACTGGATGTTCCATCCACAGAATGACATTTTGAACAGGCCAACCGTGGATCTTCAGCAAAGAGTTTTGCCCCATTTCGCGGATCTCCTTGCTTGGTTAATGCATGCTTTCGGAATTCCTCGAGTGAAGGCGGTTGGACCGCTAATTGGGCGGCGGTTGCAGTGACCTCATTCCCAGCGAGAACCAAAAATAGCGAGAGGACGGAGAGTTGTTTTGACCCAGTTTTCAATCAATGAGAGGGGTGGAAATAAACGTAAGTAGCAGGGGAAATTTTACTCTGATGAAGTGCTTAAAAAGCACTCTTAACTCTCATTTTGAGCCCGTAGACGCCCTTGCTCGCGGTAATAAAAAGAAGGTCCCGTGCTTTGCCTCCAAAGGTAACGTTGGCGGTCCAACTTTCTGGTACATCGATGTGCTCGATCTGTTTTCCGCTTGGGTCGAAGACCGTCACCCCGCGACCGGTAAGATACACATTACCGAGGCTGTCGAGAGTCATACCGTCGGAACCGAGTTCGCAGAAAAGTCGCTTGTGGGAAAGAGTGCCGTCACTCTCTATCGAGTACGCATACGTCTTTTTTGCACCAATGTCGGCGACATAAAGAGTCGACCCATCCGATGTTCCAATCAGGCCGTTCGGTTGAGTGAGATCGGTGGCGACTGGTTTAAGTAATTGGCGGTCAGCGCTCATGAAATAGACGTGCTGGCCGTCCTGTTGCATCTTTGGATCACGTTTCCAATAGTCACGTTTGTAAAGCGGGTCAGTAAAATAAAGCCCGCCGTCAGGTCGAATCCAAAGGTCGTTGGGACCATTAAGAAGTTTGTTTGAGAAATTCCTCACCAGCACGGTGATTTTTTTATCAGGCGAAATAGACCAAAGTTCATTGGTCTCATCGGCACACGCGAGCAGATTGCCCTCTTTATCGAAATAAAGACCATTGGCTCGTCCCGCAGGTTTAAGCCAATCGGTGCAGGTGTTACGAAGAGCGTCCCACTTAACAATACGATCGTTGGGTTGATCGGTAAAAAAAACATTCCCTGATTTGTCCATGGCAGGGCCTTCGGTGAAGGCAAAATTTCCCGCGATCTTTTCTAGTTTCGCACCTGAGGCGACAACGGCGGAAGTGACGGCATCGACCGCCTGCAATCGAGGAATGAAAAGGAAAAGGGCGACCGCCAAGGCGAGTCCGAATTGATGATGCAAGAGCATAAAAGAGAGGAGCGAAACGATTAATGAGAAATCGGGCAAAAAGGCAACGGCGAACTGGACCGGATTTGGGCAAAGTTCAAAAAAATATTTTTGCAACTTCACAGGATTTCAGCTTGAGACCAGTCTCAGTACCATGAAGGTAAACTTACTTTTTCGCCTGATCATTTTTTTATTTATTACCACACCGTTGGTTTCCGTTTCGGCCGCACCCGCAGACGGGTTTAAAAAGGAAACCTCAACTGGAAAGGCAGCCGCCGAGAAGTTGACCCAAATCACCGGCATCGCCATTTCGCCTTTGGCCGGTATCGGTGGCGTGGGCGCGTTCCGTTACTGGAAAGCTAAACCTGAGAATCGCCCCGGTCTTTCATGGTATGCTCAACCTTGGTTCTTCGTTCCGGCTTTACTTTTGGTAGCCGCTTGCATGGCCAAGGACAGTGCCGGCCCATTCGTCCCGACGTCTTTGAAAAAACCCCTCGATTTACTTGAGCTTTTTGAAAATAAAATCAGTGGCATCATTGCCACAGGCGCCGTGGTCCCCATGGCCTTGGAAATTTTTGAGGCACTGAAACCAACCGGGGGACCTTCCACCATGACACTCTCTTCCGTCGGCTTTGCTGCCTTGGATTTTTCTTGGTTGGGTGATTTAGTAATGGTTCCCCTTGCTCTGCTTATTTATGCCACCGTTTGGCTGTTTTCTCACACGATTCATGTTCTCATTCTAGTCAGTCCATTCACTACTGTGGATACTGTCCTCAAAGGGTTTCGGGCTTTTATTCTTGGATCGCTGGTAGTGCTGCCAGCGATCGATGAAAGGGCCGGAGTCCTTTGGTCAGTTGTGATCGTACTGGTCAGTGTTGTCTTCGCTCCGTGGGCTTTTCGAACCGTAGTGTTTGGATCGGTTTTTGCTTGGGATATCGCCTCGCGACAGAAGCATCGGTTTTCACCCAAAAAGGATTGCGTTTGGGCTTTTTCCGCCCGCCGTCTAGGGAAAGTACCCCATCGGTCCTTGGGTCGGGTAAGTCGGAATGGCGAGGGCGAATTAGTCTTCATCTGGCGCTCTTGGTTGATCTTTGCGCCACAGACGGAAACCCTGACCCAAGGACACTATATTATTGGGCAAGGATTGATCCATTCAGAGATTTTGAGGGTCGAAGAGGAATCAACCTTCGATATTTTTAATCTTCCGCCGCGCTGTAATGGGCATGAACAAGCGGTGGCTGGTGCTTTAGGTCTTACCGAGATTCGTCCCATCGGGCTTCGTGCCTTTTGGGCAGCACTCAGCGGACTTATAGGCGGTCGTAATCGAGTGAGGTCCGCCCTTTAAAATCTCACTCGATGCCCTCCCTAAGTTGCAATCGCA
The DNA here is from genome assembly GCA_945898055.1 of Akkermansia muciniphila. Lineage (GTDB taxonomy): Bacteria > Verrucomicrobiota > Verrucomicrobiia > Limisphaerales > UBA9464 > SXXZ01. The sequence goes on from CAMDGV010000045.1 coordinate 16,406, forward strand.
GATCGTTTCTAGCGGGTTTCAGTGCGGGTTATTTTTCATTCGACGCTCTCTTATCCGCACAATCGGGCAGCCCAATAAACCTGTCGGCAGATATTCTTGTTGCGGGAGGGGGGGTCGGAGGAGTGGCTGCCGCCTTGGCCGCGTGTCGTGCCGGATTTCGGGTCATATTGACGGAAGAGACCCTCTGGCTGGGGGGCCAATTAACCTCGCAAGCGGTACCCCCTGATGAGCATCCTTGGATCGAAACTCAGGGTTGTACTCGTAGCTACCGAGAGTTTCGCGAGCAAGTTCGCGCTCTGTACCGACAACGGCCACTGACCCCTTCAGCGCAGGCTGCGATAAACGCGAATCCAGGAGGGGGTTGGGTCTCACGCCTCTGCTGTGAACCTCGGTTGGCACTCGAGGCCATCGTCTCGCTACTAGCTCCTCATTTAGCTTCAGGTCGATTAACTCTCTTACTCGGGCACCGACCGATCTCGGTCGAACGGCTCGGAGACCGTTTGGGCGCGGTCGTTTTTGAAAACCTTTCTGAAGGCAAGCAGCGCCTCGTTCGCGCTTCGTATTTACTGGATGCCACCGAATTAGGAGATCTCCTGCCCTTGGGTGAGGTGGAACATGTAACCGGAGCCGAGTCGCGGTTGGAAACAGGGGAACCTTCGGCGCTGGAAAAAGCAGATCCACTCGATCAGCAGGCGATCACTTGGTGTTTTGCGTTAGAACATTATATCGGCGAAAACTGGGTTATTTCGAGCCCACCGCACTATCAGCGTTGGCGGAAGTACTTCCCTTCGATGGCTCCGGCTTGGACAGGGCGCCTCTTCGACTGGGCTCATTGTAATCCAGTGAACTTAGCGTCTCGCACTCTGCCCTTTGATCCGGTTGGTGAGGGAGGATTTCCAAATCTGTGGACCTATCGACGCTTGAGAGACGCCTCGAAGTATGTGAATCCAAAAAATTTCCCTTCCGTTTGCTTGGTTAATTGGCCGCAGAATGATCACTGGATTGCGCCGCTCATCGGACCAGGCATTTCATCAACTCAGAAGAGGGATCGGGAATTAGAATCGAAGGAACTCAGTCGCGCATTTCTCTACTGGCTCCAGACCGACGCTCCAAGGCCTGATGGAGGGACAGGGTGGCCTGGATTGAAGCCGTCAGCGGATACTTTAGGGACCGCTGATGGTTTTGCGATGGCTCCCTATATTCGGGAGAGCCGGCGGATTCAGGCTCGATTCACGGTGAAAGAGCAACATGTATCAACGACCGCACGAATGTTAGAAACTGGGGCGACCAAAGAGACGGTTCGCGCCGCCGTTTTTTCAGATTCGGTCGGGGTTGGAGCTTACAGGATCGATTTACATCCATCGACTTCAGGTAGGAATTACCTCGATCTCTCCAGCCTACCCTTTCAAATCCCGTTAGGTTCGTTAATCCCCAAACGGGTCGAGAACCTCTTAGCGGCGGGCAAAAATATCGGCGTCACCCACATCACCAACGGCTGTTACCGATTGCATCCAGTGGAATGGAACATCGGCGAGGCGGCTGGCACTTTAGCTGCCTTTTGTTTGCAGAGAAAGCAATCCCCCAGATCCGTCCATTCAAAGGTTAACTTAATGCACGATTTCCAAAAACAACTGAGATCGGACGGATTCGAGTTGGAATGGACGTTGGCTATCCACCCTCTTTAATTGGGGATATTTTCCAAAACTGGATTGGAAGAACTTAGGCCACGGAGTTAAGTAGATGTCACGCACATGAAGTTGCCGAAAATTTCCAAACCAAGCTCACCTCCCCCTCCAACACCCGTAATCCAGCAAGAAGATACCGGCAAAAAAGCAGTTCAATGCGAAGACCTCAAACCCGATCGGTTTGTGGTTATTATGGCCGGTGGACGTGGCGAACGTTTTTGGCCGGTCAGCCGCGAAAAAACACCTAAGCAACTCATTCGACTTTTGGGTGAGCGCTCTTTTCTCCAACAAGCCGTCGATCGAGTGAAGACCTTGGTGCCGATTGAAAACATCCTAATTATCACCAACGCCGTCCAAACGGTCGAGGTTCGGCGGCAGTTGCCTGAATTACCCAAGAACAATGTGGTCGGGGAACCCGTGGGCCGCGATACCTGTGCTGCTGTAGCACTCGGTGCGGCTCTCGTTGGAGCCCGTTCCTCAAAGGCAGTGATGGCGGTGCTCCCAGCGGATCATGTCATTCCGAATAAAGCCAAGTTTTGCCAAGTGCTGAAGGATGCCTTTGAAGTAGCAACGCACCAACCCGTGATTGTCACGATCGGAATTCAACCCACCAGTCCAGAGACAGGATACGGCTATATCCAGACCGCTAACGTGTTACCTACGACAAAAGGGCGAAAGGCCTTGAAGACAGTCTTCTTTCGAGCCGAACGGTTTGTAGAAAAACCAGATCTTGCGACGGCCGAAGGCTATTTAGCCTCCGGTAATTATCGCTGGAATGCAGGCATGTTTGTCTGGTCCTTTGCCACTGTTAGCGAGGCCTTGGCGGAGCACCAACCGGAATTGGGCGCGGCGTGTCAACGCTGGGCGACTGCGGCACGCAAAAGCTCCAATAAACTGACCTTGATCTTGCAAAAAGAATACCCCGGAATCCGCAAGATTAGTGTGGACTTCGCTCTGATGGAGAAAGCAAAGAATGTGGTAGTGGCCGACGGATCCTTTGACTGGGACGATTTAGGTGCTTGGCCGGCGCTGGCTCGTCACGTGACTCAAGACTCCCAAGGCAATGCGGCAGTCGCTGATTTCATCCACGTCGACGCCTCAGGTAATATCATCTTTGACGGCCGGACCCAAGGCCGCACCGCCGTGGCCTTGGTCGGGGTAAAAGATTGCATCATTGTTCTCACCGACGATGCGATGATGGTCGCGGCCAAATCTGAGGCGCAAAAGATTAAGGATTTGGTTAAAAAACTGGCCGCTGATCCCAAGCGATCAGGTCTGATCTAGGAACCCTCGGGCGGCTTGATCGATTTTATTATTTCAATGGAACGAAACGCAGACAAACCGGCGAACCAACTTGTAGGATCCTCCCAGTCGAAGTAAGACGCCCCGTGACCGCATCGATCTGAAACTGACGAATATCATCAGAACTCTGACCGGCGGCAAAGAGGAAGCGGCCGCTCGGATCAATATTGAAATTCCGAGGGGTTTTTCCCCCTGTCTTCGTGATTTCTACTAAGGTTAAATTGCCCGAGAGAGTGTCACGACTGAAGACCGCAATTGAATCGTGCCCACGGTTAGATCCGTAAACAAATTTACCCGATGAATGCACACGGATTTCAGCGGTGGAGGTCGAGGCATCACGGGTACCCGGAGGAAGTGTAGAAACCGTCCCAACCTCGGTCATCTTACCTGCTTTTGCCTCATAACGGAAGGTGGTAATTGTAGAGAGCATTTCGTTGATCACGTAGGCATGCCGACCGTCTGGACTAAAGGCCAAATGCCGAGGGCCACTCCCTGGGGAAAGCGTGGCGTCTTGTAACGGGAGGGACGCCGTCAGACCGAGTGTTGCGTCAAAACTGTAGGCATTGATGCGGTCTGTTCCCAAGTCAGCAGCCCAGACGAAACGCCCATCAGGACTTGGATTTATGGAATGAGCGTGAGGTTGCTTTTGGCGATCTGAATTGCTGCTGCTGCCCGAATGTTTGAAGTAAGCTGTGTGCGGCCCAACCGATCCATTCTTGAAAATGGGCAGCGAAACCACACTTCCACCGCCATAATTAGCGACAAACAAGTGCCGCCCTTTTGCGTCGGTACTGAGGTAACAGGGGCTTTCTCCCAAAGTGCCTTGTTGGCTCAGTTCCTGAAGATGTCCGTCTTCAGGGTGAATGGAAAAAGCGGTAACCGAGCCCCCTGATTTACCCTGCCAACGGTCGATTTCGTTGGCCGCATAGAGGAATTTACCCGTGGGATGGATCGCTAAAAATGAGGGGTTTTCTGACCTAGCGGCGAGTCCTAGTGGAACAGTTTCGCCGGTCGTATCATCGAAACGAAAGGCGTAAATGCCTTGGCTTTTTGCGCCAGTATAGGTTCCGACATAGAGGAGGTGACCTGCGGCGGTAGCGGAAAGGCTGATCATCAGGGAGAGAGCAGCAAGGACAGTAAAGGAGTGCATGGGATGAGAAGACTCCGAACTGGAAACTTTGCCAGCCTCAGGTTTAGAAAAAAAGTCGAAGGCGAAAGAGTAAGTGAATTGTCCACGGTGAATTTAGAGAGCCTCGGGCGACAGACCCAGTCCCGCAAGACTGCAGGCGCAAATCACCGGAAGATTTAGCGACTGAGCGATTCTTAGAACCTCAGGGGTATCTGTGCCCGGATTCAGCCACAGTTCGTCGCAACCGCGGTCGGCAATGGTCGAGAGGAGAGAAAGTAAAATTTTTGGTGGAACATAGACGCTAATAATACTGGGCCTGCCAGGAAGAGATTCGATATCTGGAAAGACGGATAAACCGGCTATGGAAGTCTCGCGGGGATGGATTGGCCAAACGCAGTAGCCCTGCCGTTGATAGGCGAGAACAGCTTGATGTCCGAACTTCGTTGGATCGGCGGAAGCACCGAGGATGGCGGCGGATTTAGGAGCGTTCAAGTGGTCGGAGTGGAGTTAGAAGCTTTCTCAGATAACCATTCCCACTGGGAAAACAGAGCCGCCTGACCGGTAGTTCTCAATTGGCCATCGAGGACATTCCAAACAGTCGCCGTATGAATAAGGAAACGGCGCCCCGTTTTAGTGACTCGAATTCCATTATAATTCTGAATGAATCCCTGGGTCGTAACCGCAGACAACAGTCGAGCCCGTTCTTCGCGGAGCGGCGCCTCAGCGGTGAGTCGAGAGGGTGTTGAACTAAATTGAATCCAGTCCATTTCCCAAAGTTCGAGCGCGGTACGATTGCCGTACCAAAGCAACGGATCTGCTTCCGTGCCGTGGGCCACAAGAGCAAAGGGAGCACCCCAGACAGACTCCGCGAGAGATTTGGTTAAAGAGGAAGCGACAAGATCTAAGCCGGTCCAGTGCCGGTAACTCAGAATCACCTGAGTTAAACGGTCGCAAACGTCGGGTTCAGTCCAAGGTTCTGGCACTGAAATAGAGGACCGCAACCGAGTAGAGTTGGTCGATATCAAAAATTCCAGTTTGCAAGATTCTCAGAACTCGCTACAAACCCTCTCTCGTTCGGCCGGAATCGACTTTTGTTAAGTCGCCGCCTTCGAGAAACTCGTTTTATGTCGCAGCACAACAGCCTTCGCGCCACCAGTTCGCTGGGCGCCAAACGTAATGTCCTTAAGCGCTTCGAGCGCGTGGCAATTCTCAAAACCCGCGGGCAATGGAAAGAGGGTGCCCGTGTCACCGGTCTACGCAAGACCAAGCCGCCAGAGTAGTTTTCAACTTATTTTAAGAACCGCTGCTGCCGAATGCGGGGACCTAATCCCCTCACTCGGCATTTGTCATTAAAAAGAATGTCTTCCGTTCGACTTCAGAAATTTATTTCCGACGCTGGTATCGCCTCCCGACGCGCTGCCGAAAGGTTGATCCTCGCTGGATCCGTCACTGTCAACGGTCGCATCATTTCTGAACTGGGATCCAAGGTGGATTCCGATCGCGACGAAGTGGTGGTGTCGGGCAGTCCGGTGAAAGCTCGAAAGAAGCTTTATATCGTCTTAAATAAACCCCCAGGGTTCCTTTGCTCTCGTACAGATCCAGAAGATCGACGGGTGGTTGGGGACTTGCTTCCAGCCGAATGGACAAACCTTTACACGGTGGGAAGGCTCGACAAGGAGAGTGAGGGACTGATTTTCCTCACCAATGACGGCGATTTCTGTCTCAAATTAACCCATCCTAGATACGGTATCCGGAAACAATATGTCGCAGTGGTCGAGGGACGTTTGCAATCCGGTCAGATTTCTCGATTCACTGAGGGGGTAGAACACGAAGGAGAAATCCTCAAGGCCGAGCGGGTCCGGTTGGTCGATTCAAATAACTCTCACAGTGTCGTCGAAATTGAATTAGCGCAGGGCAAAAATCGCGAAGTCAGGCGTTTGTTTGAAGCCCTAGGTCATGAAGTTGTTGAACTCCGTCGAACTCGCATCGGCCCGATTAAACTGGGAGAACTTCCAGTGGGTAAATGGCGAAGCCTTTCGCCGGCTGAAATTCAATCACTGACTCCCAAGCCCAAAATCTTAAGCCCAAAATCTTAAGCCCAAATAGTTTCACCTTTAGATCTTGCCGCACATGATCCGAACCCTTCGTTTGCTGACTGCTAGCCTTCTTGCGATGGCTTTCCTGCAGCCTCTTCTCGCAAAGCCCGCGATTGTTAAGGTAGATCGAGGCAACGTACGAACAACCCCGTCACGAGATGGAGAAGTGATCGTGACGCTCCGACGCGGGGACTCTGTTGAGGTTCGAGAAGCGGCGAACGGAGAATGGGTTCGGATCGCTTTACCCGCCAAAGCTTCGGTCTGGATTTATGGCTTGCTCGTAGACGCTGTCGGGCATCGAGTCCGAACGGCCGAAGCCAATGTCAGGACGGGACCAGGAAAGAATTATTCCGAACTGGGCAAACTCAAAAAAGGCGACCCGCTGGTTGTGCTTCGCGAAAGTGATGGGTGGCTCCAGATCGAGGCTCCGTCTTCGGTTTCCTGCTATATCTCAGCTGGTTTATTGAGCGGAATCGAAGAGACAACTTCAACGCCAGCGATCTTGACGGAAGGCATTCTTCCACCTGCACCAAGCCTCACTGCAACCCTTCCCCCTCCCCTGCCCCAGTCTCGGCTCTCTGCTGCGGTCTCGAAATCAATCCCACTTTCCGCAACGGTCCTTGAGCCCCTGCCCTCTCCGACCCTCGCAGAACCTCTCTCTGCACCACCGGTCAATTCAGCTCTTCAGATTGAGTCCCCTCCCCCAAAGACAGTCTCCGAAGTGGGGCAGGCGCTCCTCGAATACACCGAGAAAGTGAGAGTCGTGGAACGGGTCGGCAAAGTACGGCTTAACCTCGATCCTCAGTCCCCTTCCTACTACGAATTAGATAGCCTGAAATCGCGAGAGGGCCAGCTTGGCTACTTAACTAGCGACGATGCGAGCATCCAATTTAAAGGCTTTCGAGGCAAAACAGTGCGCGTGATCGCAGCGGAGTACATCTCCAAACCACCTGCATCAAAAGTCATCCTAAAAGTTCGCTCCATTGCCTTGGACCCAGCTCGATAATCGGTGTCGGTTCACCTTCGTACCGCTTCAAAGTGCGGTTCGCCCCTCCTAACCCTCCTACGGTATGAGCAATCTCATCGACGGAAAATCCATCGCTCTACAGATCCACGAGGAAACAAGAAAACGCGTTGCCGCCTTGGCTCATCGGGGGATTATTCCTGGACTCGTCTTTGTCCGAGTGGGCCAAGATCCAGCTTCCCTTGCCTATGTCGGAATGAAGGAACGTAAGTCTCGCGAATTGGGGATCCGATCAACCACCCATGTGCTGGACGAGAGCACCTCTCAAGAAGAACTCGTGACCCTTCTCGAGCGGTTGAACACCGACCCCGAGGTCCACGGAATCTTAGTTCAGGCACCGCTGCCACCGCATATTGATCAGGCAGTTATCTACGCCTCCGTCCATCCCTCAAAGGATGTGGATGGATTTCATCCGGTCAACATCGGGCGGTTGATGTTGGGTGATACTGGAGGCTTTTTGCCGTGTACACCCGCTGGTGTGCATCAATTATTGATTCGAACTGGGGTCCAACTCCCAGGCGCTGAAGTGGTGATTTTAGGGCGTGGAAACATTGTCGGCAAACCAATGGCTGCAATTCTATTTCAGAAGGCCAGCAACGCAAACTGTACGGTGACTGTTTGCCACAGCGGAACCCGCGAAACTGCGGAGCACTGTCGACGCGCCGACATTATTATTGCGGCCATTGGCGTCCCCCGTTTTCTACGGGCTGATATGATCCGACCTGGAGCCGTTGTGATTGACGTCGGGGTGAATCGAATTACTGATCACACCACCTCCACCGGTTCACGTTTAGTTGGCGATGTTGCCTTTGAAGAAGTGCAACCTAAAGCCGGATGGATCACGCCGAATCCGGGCGGTGTCGGACCGATGACGATTGCCATGCTCCTTTCCAATACAGTTCGCGCTGCAGAGCAAAAATGAACTTTATTGGGGCAATTCCGCATAGGCTTGAGTCAGTCAAAATTAATCATCGCAAATAAGATTAATTTTTCGTTGACGCTCTCCAATCCCAATGGCAAAACCTTTCCACACACGGAACTAATCAAACCAATGAATACCAAATCGCTTCTCTTAGCTGCTGTTATCGCAGCCCTTGGCACCGCTTCTGCGTCTGCCCAAGTCACAAGCCAAAACATCGTCGGCTACATTCGCCTCAGTTTGGGCAAGGGATTTAATCTCGTCTCCAATCAACTGAAGAACGGTAACAACAACATTAACACGGTCTTGGCCGAAGCACCTGAAGGCACAATTGCCTACAAGTGGACCGGCGCAAGTTTCACCTCTGTTGAAAAAGTCGGGACTGAGTTCGAAGGCGCTGCCGCATTCAGCTTGAACCCCGGCGAAGGTGTGTTCGTGAATGTCCCCGCTGCCACCACTGTGACTTTGATCGGCGAGGTCAGCTTGAACAACTCTGTCCCCCTGACAAAGGGCTTCAACTTGGTCGGTTGCCCCCTCCCGCTCGCCGGACGTGTTTCTGATCCTGCAACGGTCGGAATGACCGCTGTGGATGACGACAAGATCTATCAATGGAGTGGATCTTCCTTCGCTTCCACAGAGTTCATTGCTGGCGCATGGGAAACTGCTGACGGCAACGCTGCTGGTCCTCAAATCAAGGTGGGTGAAGGCTTCTTCTACTCAACTACCTCTGCTCGTAACTACGTCCGTAATTTCGCACTCTAATCTTTAACAGTTAAAAAATATCCTATGAATAAAGTTCTATTCAGCATCATTGGTACCTTGGCGGCGGTTAGTGCTTTCGCTCAAGGCTCCGTCAACGTCAACAACCGTTTCGGTAGCCCCGCAGTGATCCGTGGCGTCTCCCTTCCTGGCGGCGCTTTGGTCGCTGGTGCGGAATGGCAGGCCTTGATCACCTACGGAGCCGCCAATACTGCCTTGGGCAGTGCGATGAACTTCCGCCCAGCCGGCACATTGGCCGGCGCTTGGGTTCCGACCAGCAACGGTGGTGCTAACGATCGTGTTATGGACGGCGTGGCCGCAGGCTCCACTGTCTCCTTGACTGTGAATGTCTGGGATAGCTCCCGTTTCGCTTCTTGGACTGATGCCTCCGCCGCACTCAAAGCCGGTGGTGTTTCCTCCGGTGCTGCAACTGCCGCCGGTTCTTCAACCTTCTCCTACTCCGTCCCGAGTGGTGATGCCGCCCTCAACCCCGGTAACTTCAACATGGCCAACTTCCAAGCTTTCTCATTGACTGCCTTGAACGTTAAGAGTGGACCTGTTGTTCCGGAGCCGACCACGATCGCCCTCGGCGCCCTCGGCGCTGCTGCGCTCCTCTGGCGCCGTCGCAAGTAATTTGGTTTGATTAATTCAAGGCCGCTCTGATCACTCAGAGCGGCCTGTTTATTTTAGATTGGGCTTCCATTTCTTGGGGAAATACGCGCACCAACTCCCATAATCCAGCTTTACGAGGGAATGTTTGCAGGCTCATTTCCTCGGATTCAAATTGGGCTTTTTGAGCACTCCCATCCACTACCTTCTCTCAAAAGCTCAAATGATCATCACCGACACCCTACTCTCTCCTATTCGACTCACTGTGTTGGGCGATTCCAAGAGGGATTTATCCCGCTTCTGGGAGGTCATGGTCACTCTTTCCGGTCCTGAGTCCACGGGAGTTCTGCCTTTGCAACAGGAGGTCATCGCCGTTCTAGGAGACAGTAATCCATTTTGGACTCATGCCCGGCGATGTCTTTGGATCGCCGAGCGAGATGGGCGGGTGGTGGGGCGTATTGCAGGTATAATTGACCCAACCCATCAGAAGATTCGCAGTGCAGTAACGGAGATCGGAAACGATGGTTTTGGAAGCAGCATCTTAATAAATTCCTCGATCGTCAGACACTAAATTTGAAGGATTCCCTAGAGGCGATTGCTAGCCACTGCCGTCTTTAATGGGCAAGCCTGACGGTCCCAAATCAAAAGGCTCCTAAAATAACCTCCTCCTAATAATGATTTAAAACTCAGGGCCTCTGAGCGGTCCAGTTCGGAATCCCAATAAGAGGCAAGGCGAACGCAAAAGCAGAATTGCGATCGGCGGTATCGGCTTTAAGGAAGACTTCATAAATTCGTTTGCGATGCTCAGGTGTACAGATCGAACGCGGCGTGTGGGTCCAAAGACCCAAATTGAGACCGCCTTCGGCAGAGTGATCGACGTGGCGATGGAGAATAAAAGAGTCAATGGCATCAAGTCGTTGCACTTGCATCCAAGCATAACAATAGGCAGCCGCTTGAATCGTTTCTCCATCAGGCCCGCTCGGCGTATGAAAACCTTGTTCGCTCAGAATGACCCGTCGTTGACGTCCCTTGTGGTGCAATTCTGGTCGGTTGAGGAAGTCAGTCAGAGTTTGTAGATTCCGAAAAGTGATCCGAGGTGTCGTTTTCCAGTCGGGTGTCGCTGTCTTGTCGTTCCAGGTACGGGGTTCAAATAAGTTTTCTGGATAAGGATGAAAGGCAATATGCCAGTCAAAATCACCTTGCTCACGCGACCGTTGGGCGAAACGTTCAAGAAAAGGGCGAGCCGGAAATGCTTCCTCCTCACTTCCGCCGGGATAACGAATATTCCAGTGGTGTTCGAGTGATAAAAAAACGCGTGCTTCCGCTGAATAGCTCCGCACTGCAGTGTGGGTTAACCGGACCGTTCGAAGGTAATCTTCACAAAAAGATTCTGCGCTGACTTGACCCATATTGCACCAAAACCAGTGTGAATTGACCTCATTACCCACAATCCAATTCCATACACGCCCGAACTCAGTGTCGGGCCTTGACCATCTCGCAGCAAGGAAACTGATGGCCGCGCTGTAGGCCTCGCGTCCTTCGGTGGTCACAGTGTTAAAGGCGGATAGGTGGTTGGGGCATTTGGGGTTGTAGCTGGGATGCTGAAGAATTCGGCGGACTTCGGGGACTGCAGATTCATAGTTGAGAAGAATAAGAGAGACTAGAACTCCGCGATCCGACAGCGGTTTGATTTGGCGATCTAGCTCTTCAACGTAGTTACGATGGAAGTGGTAAATTTTGGCTCCCTGTTGCCAAGAAAAATTTCCGGAGGCTGCGTGAGGATCCAGTAATTGCGATAGATTGAAATTAAGCGCTGCATGTTTTACTCCGAGTTGAAGGGCGTCATCGACCATCTGCACCTGAAGACCTTTCTTTGAAGAAACCATCGGATAGGCAGCTGTATTGATTTCGGCGCGTCCGCGGGTAGAGAGGAGTATAACTAGAAGAGCAATGAAGCGAAATCCCTTGAAAAGCACCTTTTGGCGACGTGAAGAAGGTTAGAAAACTTCACAGATAAATAGAAGATTTGCTCACCGGCCCCAGCGATCTCTGTTCAAATTTGTTCAATCTGAAACTTCCTCAAAGTTGATAATCCAATTAACCTCGAAGAATGATCCGCTTTCTTGTTCTCGCCGTCACCGTTTTCCTAATCGGTTGTTCTTCTCTACAGCCTCAACCTCGGTTGGCCTCGGCTTTAGTTTTCCATGCCCCATTTGATCAATCGGCTGACGCTGTCCTCGGCGCGGGCGATCGGCGCATTCAGACTGGACCCAGTTGGGGGGCTCCCCGCAGTAGTCATCCCGGGTTACCGACTGAAGGCACAGTCTCAGTAAAGCCAAATGAGGGGCGTTACGGTGGAGCTCTTTATTTTTCAAAAAAGATCCCTCAGATGGTCGGATTTCGAGTACCGGGCAATATGCCTTTTCGCACCAATAATTGGTCTGGTTCAATTAGTTTTTGGTTAAAGGTCAGTCCGGATGAGGATTTGGAACCAGGCTATTGCGATGTCATCCAAGTAACTTCTAAGGGATGGGATGACGCCTCACTTTTTGTAGAGTTTACCAAGGATGAAAAACCCCGGGAAATGCGCCTTGGGGTCTACGCCGATAAAGCGGTTTGGAATCCCGGCAATCGAGACTGGGGAACCATGCCTCTAGGGGAAAAGCCCCTAGCTCGAGTGGAACGTCCACCCTTTCGTCGGGATCGCTGGACCCATGTCGCCTTTACTTGGGATCATTTTAACACGGGGCATCGAGACGGGGTCTGTCGGCTGTATTTGGATGGTGTCCCGACGGGTGGAATTTCGGCCCGTGAACAGACTTTTCATTGGGATTTGTCACAAGCGGTCATGATGCTGGGCTTAGCCTATACCGGATGGATGGATGATCTTTCGGTTTTCGACCGAGCTTTAACCCCGAACGAAATTAAAATGCTACACGCTTTAGTTGGAGGCGCCTCAGAATTGCGAAAATAAAGTCTATTTCCACTGATCTGAGATTTATTGATGGGCCACTATGGAAGTAATTGTCGAGACAGCTTCAGGCCCTTGGGGCGATGCCACCGCCACATTTTCGATTGATCGAAGTTTTCGCTACCGTTTGACCCGCATTTGGGAAGCTTCCGCGCCAAGGGTTAACTTTCTAATGCTCAATCCCAGCACGGCTGATGCGTTTCAATTGGATCCAACCAATCGCCGTTGTATGGGATTTGCCCGTGACTGGGGTTATGGAGGAGCTGAAATCACTAATATTTTCGCCTATTGCACCACCGATCCACGAGGTCTTAAGACGGCACGCGATCCAGTAGGAAGTGAAAATGACGCCGCTATTCTAGCAGCAGCAAAGGAGGCTGACTTAGTGATCGCCGCTTGGGGATTGCACGCTAGCTTTTTAAGGCGTGGGGCCACTGTGCGCCGTTTTCTCCTCGATGCTGGGGTCCGATTATCTGTCCTGCGCTTGACCAAGGAAGGGCATCCAGGGCATCCACTCTATTTGCCGGGGGACGTTACTCCAGTGCTTTGGTCCTAGCCGAAACTCCGAAAGAAAAAGACACTCAGATTTCGAGCTTAAGGCGATCGAAATTCTTTGATGATACATCAAAGTTTGGGCAACACACTAAACCCAAACCAAAGAAGATCCCCACCTTAAGAAGCGGAAACAGCACAACGGGTCTAATTCCAAGTGCTTCGTTTGATCCTAAGCTGGGAATGAGTCAGGCCAACTACTTTCAGCCAACGCTCAACCCCTACTTATCTTCCTTATCTCCCCACCAACGTCTAACGCGTAGAAAAAGAGAATCAAGTCCCGAAACTCGGAGCGATCTCTGGCCCTCATTGAGGACCGCTGATGCAGACACGTTTGTATCGCGGTCAAACCGATTCAGTCGGTTGAGATACAGAAAAAGGCCACTAGGACTCACCGACAAAAAACCGTTGGAGGCGCAGACCACTTTTCCGTCGGGAATCAAATGCACACCCAAATTTACAAAGGACATGGCGCACGCAACCGTCAAATCCTCGATGGTGGGCAAGGTCAAACGATTCAAGCGGATAAACTGATGTAGCTTAACTGCCTCGAGGCCCTCACTCGCCGGGATATAGGCAGCAAGGCTAATCAATGTCGATTTCTCCACGGGGACACAGTATGCTGGAATCGTTTCAAGGATCTTAAAGGTGTCAGCATGGATAGGAAGGCTACGATCTGCCGCAAGCCGAGAAGCATACGCCTCTTTTAGGCAGTCCAACCGAGAACAACCACTCGGCAAAATCAGAGACACCAAATAATTATCGTCTAACGAGGTAAAGGAGTACCTCGCTAAAAGATCACCGCGCGCTAAAGATAAGCAACCGCGCGTTGGTCTCTTGGATCTCTTCTCCTTGGCCAAAGTCTCATCCGGTTTTGCAACAGCAAACACCTGCCTAATCTCTTCTTTGCCCGTCGGAATCCCTGATAATTTAATGGGCTTACTCACAATCGAATTGCAGACTTAAACACTTTGCAGTCCAGAGTGCTAGGTGACTTTATTTCCAAAACTATTAGAGTCAAGCAAGACAGTCTAACCGAATCTAGTCTTGGTAGTTATGTCATGAGTGATTTGGTACCGTGCATCCCGAAGTTGTTGGTGCTTTGACTGAACTACCTGGTTGGTCGGGGGCTACAGTCGGAGCATCGAAACTGAGTTTGCGTTACCGGGGCGGCAAATAGCGCCCGGGGATTTACCATGGCTGCAGGGCTGGATTGATGCGAATCCGGACTGGAGCCGCAAACGGATTGCGCGCAATTGTGGCTCTCATCCCGACAAGAGGGGGTGAACTATGGGGGCAGGCTATCTATTTCTCGGTAGGGGGTGAACTATGGGGCAGGCTATCTATTTTCTATCAATTCAATTCTTCTCCAATCATGCCAACTGTTCCTCTTCAAAGTATCGTTGACCACTGCTCCGCTCTCCTCTGTCCAGACCAGTTCACTGACTACGATCTCGCTCATAATGGCTTGCAAGTCGCCAATCGTGACGGAGTGCAGCATATCGTCGCAGCAGTCGATGCGTCTCTCGCTACTATCCGACGTGCCGCAACCGCAGGTGCCAGCCTTATGGTGGTTCACCACGGGCTTTTTTGGGGAAATTCCATTCCGTGGACCGGCCGGCGCCACGAGCTTATTTGCGCCTTGGTGGAGGCAGATTTAGCCATTTACTCTATGCACTTACCTCTGGATGCCCATCCCACCTTGGGTAATGCAGCACTCTTGGCGGGTCATCTCCGACTAAAACGACTTCGACCCTTCTTTCAGCATCAGGGGCGCCCAATCGGCTGGCAGTCCACCGTAGCCATTCCCCGCTCAGAACTCGCCAATCGACTCTCTAGTCTGCTCGGCCGTCCTCCCATTCTTCTGCCGGGCGGTCCTGAACTTTGTCGAAAAATCGGAATTTGCACTGGAGGCGCAGGTGCCGAACTAAAACAAGCGGCGTCGGAAGGTGTGGATACCTTTATCACCGGCGAAGGCCCGCACTGGACTCATTCCCTCGCCGAAGATGCCGGAATCAATGTGTTTTATGGAGGTCATTACGCGACGGAAACCTTCGGAGTAAAAGCATTGGCCGAGTCTCTCGCCAAACAATTTAGTCTCACTTGGGAGTTCATCGATCATCCCAGCGGCCTTTAGTCAGCAAAGAAGAGTGTCCCTCCGCTACAAAGTCGCATTAGATCAACAACAGCATCTTGACCCTGAGGCAGAGTTCGTGATTGACTCATGTCTCAGCGGAGAGGTGGCCGAGTGGCTGAAGGCGCTGGTTTGCTAAACCGGTTTACGGTCAAAAGCCGTAACGGGGGTTCGAATCCCCCCTTCTCCGCCAGTCTTCATTAGCCCCTAGAAACACACGTTTCTAGGGGCTTTTCTTTAAGGGTAACTACTCGGGAAGTTCTCAGCCTAAAATTGCCACTGGGTTAAGTGAACGCCAGCACCAGTCTGCGCCCCCGCCCTTTAACTGAAGAGTCAGCCGACAAGCACGACAAGTTCTGCACTGAAAGAATTGACGTCAGAAACCAAGATCGCTCGACGCAAGAGTCGCTTTAATTCGAGCGCGTCGGTGAGGGACTGAACCTGTTGACGTACTAGGTCAGAGACCTCTCCAAATCGAGTTTCTAGAGCATCTAAGACGGCTTCTTGAGCCTTGTTACGTTTTCCTTGTTCAATGCCTTGTTCAAGGACGGCGAGTTCGAAACTGCTGATGGGAATCAGGGTGTTGGTTTTTTGTTGGACTTGGAGTTCGGTGTTGAGTTGTTTTTCTAGATTCTCAGGTAAGGTCATTAACCAGTCAATTAAGCTGAGGATCTTGCTGACTTTTTTGACAGGCATTCCGCGTTGAAAAAAGTCCCGGATCATTTCGCGTTTGAGCTGATAACGCCCAGGGAGATCGTTCATCGTCTTCTGGGCCGCTAAGTGAGCGTCAATCACCCAGGCCACAGGGTTCCCTTGGTTGCGTGCGACCGTAAGCCGACGCCCGAGCTTGGAAAGTTTTACCGTGGCAAATTCAAAGGTGATTTTGTTTTTGTTCCGGCGGGCTTCTTTGTACTTGGAAGGTTGCCAGTCAGGATCGCTGTCGCCGTAGACGACGAGACTAAAGACGTTTTCCTCGTAACGCACCCGAAGACAATATTTGTAAACATAGATACGGTTTTCGAAGTTAACTTCCTTTTGATTCTGAATTTCGAGGTGAATCAAGCAGCCGCTTTGACTCTGATCTTTGAAGGCTACTTTGATTAATTTATCGACACGTTAAAGGCCTTGATTGGCGTTGCGAGTGATTTTCTGGAGTTCGGTATCAAGCCACTCAATGGGGTGGGACCAATCGATGGATTTGGCGATCGAAGGAAAGCAGAGATCCATGAAAGGTTCGAAGAATTCTTCCAAAGTAGATTTCCAAACGCCGTCGAATTGAAGAGGAGACATATCTCAGGATTAGGTTTTCCGGAGAGTGCCATAATTTGTGAACGACTAACCATGGGCGAGTGGCGCCCACCCCCTCTTTGGCTAAGAAATGGGAATCAGATTTGAGCGAATTTCGCGCCAAGGCCGGACTAGCATCTGGGAAGAATATTAAGAATGGACCGCACCGTTGAGGGATTCAAACCTGGGGGTAGTCGAATGGCCCAACCGGATGGACGTAAGCGTACGCCCAACCCCATGCCCAACCCCATGGTTCCCTCGTTGCCGAAAGTAGGATATTCCACGATCGAAGGCGGGGGCGAAAGGTCGACCAACCGGACTAGCCTTTCGCCGGTTTCCAGTTCCACGGCAGGAGTTCGGCAACCGTAAGGTTCGTTGCCTGTGGAATTGATAGGAATTTGCTTTTTGACGCGGAGGGTAAATGGCGTTTCCTCCATCTCGTTGGCGATGCGTTTGGCACGACCTCATAGAGAGTGGGTGAGGTCTCACGCAAAGACGCGGAGACGCAAAGGGAAGAAGAGGATTTGGAGAAGTATTTCATGGCCGTTACAAGCCTTTTCTCCGTTATTTAAAAAACCTCTATCTAGGCGAATCTTCTACAGGCATGATTCCAGAGATTCCCGGGAAAAATTGTCCGATTTCCAATTCTTGCTCCAGTCATGAGGGACCACCTCCTTTATATTTGTCCCCACTGCGAGACGAGTTGCTCAGTCGCTCTCGATCAGGTGGGCCGTAACGTCGTCTGCCCCAACTGCTCACAAGAATTTACAGCGACTCCCGTGGACTCAGCCGACTTCCAGCTGCCCGAGACGGTTCCGTTCTTCAAATCCGGAAAACTCGAAATTCTCAAAAACCACCTTAACAAACTTACTTCCGACGGAGAATTGAGCGAATCAGACGAAATAGCCCTCACAAGAGCAGCGCTGATTTTAATCAAAGGTTTGTTACCAACCAAAATTTTGAAAACTGTGATACTTATAAATTCTATAAAACATGAGGACTATATTATTTAAAATTCTAATCTTTATTGTAATTAATGTAAAATTAATTGGGCAAACACCCGGGACCAAGAAATGGGAGTTCCTGACAGAAGGAGCGGCCATTTCCTCCCCCGCGATAGGATCCGACGGCACGGTGTATGTAGGAAGTGAGGACAGCAAGGTGTACGCGCTGAATGGTGCGACAGGAGCCAAGAAGTGGGAGTTCTTGACAGGAGTATGGGTCAGGTCCTCCCCCGCGATAGGAACCGACGGCACGGTGTATGTAGGCAGTGGTGACAAAAAGGTGTACGCGCTGAATGGAGCGACGGGTGCCAAAAAGTGGGAGTTCTTGACGGGTGGATATGTCTCTTCCTCCCCCGCAATCGGATCCGACGGCACGGTGTATGTGGGGAGTCAGGACAACAAGCTGTATGCGCTGAATGGCGCGACGGGAGCCAAGAAGTGGGAGTTCCTGACGGGATTTTGGGTCAATTCCTCCCCCGCGATAGGATCTGACGGCACGGTGTATGTGGGCAGTTATGACAAGAAGGTGTACGCGCTAAATGGCGCGACTGGAGCCAAGAAGTGGGAGTTCCTGACAGAAGGAGGGGTCTCTTCCTCCCCCGCGATAGGATCCGACGGCACGGTGTATGTGGGCAGTGGAGACGGGAAGGTGTACGCGCTGAATGGCGCGACGGGAGCCAAGAAGTGGGAGTTCCTAACGG
>CAMDGV010000046.1 GCA_945898055.1 Akkermansia muciniphila
CCAGGACGTTCAGTTTACCGGCCTCGATCTTTTGGATCGTTCGGGGATTCACGCCCATCAGTTCCGCCAGCGCTTCCTGCGTGAGCTTACGCGCGGCTCGCAGTCGAACGATGGTGAACGATGGTGAGTGACTGCGCAGCGCTTGCCGAGTTACCCTCACAACAATGACTGACGTCAACCTGTCAGGCACCGCCGGACGATCTTCTGCAAACCGCGACTTCTGCGTCCTTACCGTCGAACTGGAAGGGATTCACCCCACCCTCTGGCGCAGCGTGATCATCCCCAAGTCAGCAAACCTCGGCTGATTTCACACCGTCATCCAGGTCGCCATAGGCTGGAGCAACAGTCACCTGCACCAATTCCGCCTCGGCGACCGCATCTTCTCCGACCCCAGATTCGACTTGAACGAATTCGAAAATGATCCCCCAGTGACCGACGAGAACACGGTTACGGTCGAGTAGGTCTCCAAGGGGAAGATTCCGGCTCGGGTGTACGAGTACGATTTTGGCGACTCGTGGAGCCACCTCCTTACCTTTAGCCCACTTTCCGAGGGACAGTCTGCGGTCGAAAACCGAGCGGTCTCCGTCGAAGGAAGTCGTGCCTGTCCTCCGGAGGATTGGGGCGGCATTCCCGGGTACGAGGACCTGCCCGAAGCCCTCGGGAACAAGAAGCCCCCGGAACATTGCGCCATGAAGCAGTGGATCGTCCGTCCTTACGACCCGGAGGCCTTCTCAGTCGATAAGGTCAATCGCTTCCTCGCCAAGCTCCGTTGTCCTGCGGTCAGCCTCCCTCAGTTCGGCAAGGTCCTCGCGGCGTTGCACCGAGCGAAGACGTGAAACCGGCGAAGGATTCCGATATTTCAACCGCCCATGGCCTCCGCTGCATTTCCAACCCGGAAGATCTCCGAGACGATCATCGACTTCGCTCAGCCGATGTTGGCGCAGGTTGACTCTACAACGTCCCAAGAGTCCATCCGACAGGGGTTCATGATCGCCGTGACGATCTGGAACGTCTTCGTCCTGGACCGGGTCAACGGAAATTCTGACTACCAGACCCTGATGCGAAAGCAGTTAGGTGCGCAGTGGGAGGCGAACCCGGTGATCAAGGCCTTGGTGGAGCGCCGATTAAAGAACTTCGCCGACGACATGCGCTGTATCAGCGATCACCACGTCTCGTTCAATGCCGACGGATACAATCTCCGGGCAACAGCCAGCGATCCGTACGCTTCGAAGAAGCGGTGACGGCTACAAAGAATCGTTCATCAGGTCATCCCAATTGCATTTCAAGGCGACCTTGAGGCGCTCAAGGGTGATGGCCAGGACGTTTAGTTTGCCGGCTTCGATTTTCTGCACGGTCCGTGGATTAACTCCGACCCTTTCGGCAAGACGTTCCTGGCTGAGCTTTCAGACAACCCGCAGACTGCGAACATTGCATCCAATCCCTACAAATTGGACAAACCCCGAGCCGGAGTTGATGCCTCCTTATCGTATTTCGTCGTCCCGCCCCGAAGGAACGATCGGACCCGGGGGATAGTTGCCGAAGCAAATCCACGCCGCCTTGACGGTTCCTTCAGACAGCGTCACCCGGGTCAAATATCGTCGGGAGTAACTTCAATGGCCCTCCAGTGCGTCGAGATCTGCAAACGTGGCATCGTCCATCAGGTAAAGCTCACCGTAGATGGGTGACATCGGATTGTTTCGGTCGACCATCGGCAACCCATCCACATGCAACGCGTCGCTTGCCACCGTAACTGCCTCCCCAAGAAAGGTGGAGTCCTCCAATTGCCTGTGGTTTCCGTGCCCCCGCTTCAATGTGCCGTAGGCGAAAACGGGGATGGGGTTGGGCATTTCAGTCCATCAACGGTGTGAATTCAGAGATCTGCATACTTGCCATATCTGAGCTATAAAGGCAGCTATCCTAATGCCACAATGCCATCCTGAAACAAGACTGGATGGACTCAGCCCCCCTTTGCGTCTCCGCGTCCTTGCGTGAGACCTCATCCGCCCTGTCCCCTCCCCGTCAAAAAGCAATTTCCTTACTAAAGGAGTCAGTTCTTGATATTAAATACTCGTCGCCCAGCTTCCTCCGGCGAGACAAGAGAGGGTTCAATCGCGCGGGCCCATCGCCAGACGCTCGGCGATCCACCCCACCGTCATCGTCGTCTCTGCCCGCCAGCGCGCCGCCAAAACCACCTTTACTGAACGGACGTTTCGACGGCGCGAGCAAGTACGCCGGCCAACTGCTCCAGGCAAAACTCTGCAAGGGCGCATCCGCCGCCGCCCGTTTATTGATAGAAATTTGCTTTTTGACGCGGAGGGTAAAGTCTCTCTTCTAGGATTTGCCACCGGTCGAAGTAGTGGAAGTGGGTGGTGTTGCTGCCCACCCACTTGGTCACTCGACGGGTGGCTCCGTCATAGCGGTAGGTGGCCACCGTTGTGGTCCCATTCTTCAACTCCACCCTCCGGTTCCATGCGTCGTACTGGGCCGTGTACCTGTTGGCCAAGGATGCCGACTGCGGCATCGTGGTCAGGTTTCCGACCGCAGTGTACGCCGGGGTGCGGCCCACCCTGTACCGGTGGTGGTGGTGGTGAAGTAGGTAATTTCGTTGACCGGATTGTTGCTGCGATGCTGGTCGAGGTCGGTGACTCCGTTGTGGCGAGTGACGTAGCCACAACTGGAGCCATGCCTGTTACCGGTAGGATCGAAGGTGAAGTTCTCCTGCCGCACCGGGTTGCCCGCGATGTCCGCTCGTCCGGCATTCAGATTCCCGCGCTTGAGCACCGTGAGTTGGTTCAGGTTGTCATAGGAGTCGTATTCGTCCTGTCCCGAACTGGCCACTAAGTTGTCTCGGAACAACCGATTGCTGTTCCGATCGAACCCGTATTGGATGCGATCCAAGGCAGTACTGGAACTGGTGACCAGCCAGCACTGGTCACAGACTCGGCCGGCGACGGAGCGCGACTGTGTCGGCGAGACCCGCCGCAGTAACTGCAAAACTTCAACTCGCGTGGATTTTTCTCGCCGCAAACACAGCCTTCGAGAGTCTCGAGCTTTTAAATTCAGCGATCCGTCGTTGGATTTCAGCAAGACCACGACGCTTCCAAGACGGTACCATTGAGTTCAGCCGCGCAGGCTAGACCCAAGTAGGACGCATTGGGAACCCTCGGGTTGGGCGTACGCTTACGATTCAGCAACAGCGTTGGAGCATTGATAACCGCACGCATCACACCTTGAAGGTGCCGCATCGAGAGGACTAGAGTCGGCTTCGAAAAGTCAACGCGACAGCGGTTCTGCGCATTTTTCAACCTCTTTTTAATGTCCCAAAATAGGACTGAGCTAAGAAGCGTCCCGTTTGCCGTCTCGTTGGTCCGTCGGGGCCTGAGGCAGATCTAGCTGATAATCGATAGAATTTTTTTAGAGTTCACCCCTCGTCGTGAAATAAGTATTTTCAAACCTTAGTCTATGAATGCACTCCGCATCTTTGTTGATTTCACCCCTTCAACTGAAGCCTTGATCCTGTTGAAAGAGTCCGCTCAGGGCCACGAACTTTGCTTTGCTCGGTCGCCCATTACTTCGATATTGGCCCAAGGTGAGCCAGATCCACAAATCAACAGTGCCGACATTGCTTTCGGTCAACCAGAGGTGACCGCCCTTCTAGAATCTCCACGCCTTCGGTGGGTTCACATTAGTTCTTCTGGGATAACTCGCTACGATACAGCGAAATTTCGTGCTGAGCTCACTGCCCGCAAGGTGATCTTATCCAATAGTTCCTCGGTCTACGAGGAAGCCTGCGCCCTTCAAGCTTTGGCCTTTATATTGGCAGGTGCTCGCTGTTTACCGGAGTCCCTAAGAGCCCGGTTTGCCAACGGTACTCCAGAATGGTCCACCCTTCGAGGAGCCTGTCGACCGTTGCGTGGACAGCGAGTGCTGATTGTCGGCTATGGTGCAATTGCTCGCCGACTCACCACCTTTCTTCATCCACTGGGACTCGAAATTATGGCTTATCGACGTCGAGTTCGAGGAGATGAGTCGGTTCCAGTGATAACTGCCGCATCCCTTTCAACCGAATTAGCCCGTGCAGACCACATTATAAATATTCTGCCGGAGAGTGGTGAAACTCGGGGTTTCTTTTCTGCTCAACTCTTTGCGGCCTTCAAACGCGGGGCACTGTTCTACAACATCGGCCGTGGGGCAACTGTCCAGCAGGAGGCCCTTCTTGCGGCCCTTCGCTCGGGGCAGATTGGGGCAGCCTGGTTAGATGTCACAACACCAGAACCTTTACCCGAAGGTCACCCACTTTGGCTCGAGTCAAACTGCTTTATAACCCCTCATATTGCTGGAGGTCACACGGCAGAAGAGATGAGCTTAGTTCGGCACTTTACAGCTAATTTGGCTCGCTTTATTGACGGTAAAGCTTTGGTCGATCAAGTCACCTAAAGATCCAAATCAAACCCCAACTAAGAAGCCAAATTTCTCATCGAACGTTGTGCTTATAGAGTGACTTGCCTCAGTCCAATCGAGCCCGTAAGGCTTTTGCACGCCCCACCCAAATTCGATCTCGTTTCTTCTGAAATGCCATACCGTGCTTCTCGTCAGCAATCACTTCATCGACTTCCTTTCGCGCCCCAGCTCTATCGCCCGCCTTGGCTAATAATTCCGCATATTGAACTTTAGCTCTCGAATAACTATTGGTCTCTAGAACCTTTCGCCAAGAAATCTGCGCTGACTCCGGATCGCCTAAGGCCGTCTGAGCTTCTGCCAAGGCCATTAAACTAAAACTGAAATTGTGCCGAGGCTCTTCCAAAATCACCGCTTCAAGAATTGGCCGAGCCTCCGCTGCTCGTTCTTGAAGTAACAAGCACTCAGCAAAATGGCTCCGAATATCAATGTCGTCGGGATCCCGTGCCAATGCCTGACGATAAGATGCTTCAGCTTTACTTAACTTGCCAAGATCGCGGTAAACGTCGGCTAAATCCGCATGATCACGCGCCTTATCCAAGTGATGGATACGACTCTGAAGCTCCTTAATACGCCGACGTTCCGCCCCTCCCGGCAGCTCAAAACTTCGTAATCCGAACCTTTTCCCTTCACCCACTGGACCACTCGACCAATAGACCATAAAAAAGTAAAAAACGGCGCTCAGAACTGAGAACACTAAAATACATCCGGCCCAAATCCATTCCTCGCGTCGGATTGCATCGACTAGCATCCAGATCTGAAAAGCGACACCGATCCAGATCAGTGGATGGGTGGCATAATTGGAAAGTGAAAATAACTCCTGAAGTAACCCGAACATTTCTGCTACTCTACAAAAACTTCCCCCAGTGAGCCAGCCTTCAGACAAAGATCGTTGAGAGTCCGTTCTATTTTTTGTTTCATCGGCCTGCAATGAACTCAGTTACCGTCCGCATTCCTGGCACCACAGCCAACCTTGGCTCGGGTTTCGATACTCTGGGTCTCGCTATCGCTCTGCACAATAAGGCCCAATTGGCTCGCCGAACCGGTCGCGGCCCTCTGATTACGTCTCCGATCTCCGACGACGCCCGTGATGGTGCGACCGCTCTTTTCCGTTCTTCCGCCCAAGCTTTCTTCCGACGAACTCGGATTCCTGCCTTCGGCTTCGAGATTCATCTCGAGGGCGCTGTTCCCATCGCACGGGGCCTCGGATCCAGCGTCACCGCTCGTCTCGGCTGCATCGCTGGTTTGAACGCCCTGACTGGCAGCACCCTCGATCGCCACGCATTGCTCGATTTAGTTTCTGCCGAAGAAGGCCATCCCGACAATGCTGCTCCCGCGGTTTTTGGAGGTTTTACCGCCGCTGGCTTTGTCGGTAAGAAGGTCCGCTGCATCCGCACGCCTATCAAAAACAGCATCCGGTTTATAACGCTCATTCCCCCATTTGAAGTCAGTACTCCTGAAGCGCGCCAATTGGTTCCTCTCTCCTTCTCCAAAGCTGATACTATCCATTCACTCAACCGAACGGCCTTGATTACCGCCGCCTTCACCAGCGGCAATTACACCGCTCTCCAGGGCTGTTTTGATGACCGTATTCACCAACCTTGGAGAGCCAAACTTATCCCTCAATTGGATGCGGTCATTTCGGCAGGTGTTAAAGCGGGCGCGATCGGAGGATGGCTCAGTGGCAGCGGATCAACCCTGATGTGCCTTGCCACAAAAGGTGCCGACACGGAGGCGATCGCCACGGCGATGCTTCGGAGACTTCCGGGTTCGGCAGTCTATGTGCTGAAACCGGATAATGACGGGGTGCAGGTGAGTGTCTAAGTGTCTAAATCACAAATTCGAGCGCGGGCGCTTTTGGAAAAGCTCCCAAGGCTTCGCCGCGTGCGAGGAATCTACGAATACTCTCTCGCCCGCGTTCGCCGTAATCGAGGGTCCAGTGATTCACATACATTCCTACAAACCGATCGGCTAGATCCTGCCCCATATCGCGGGCCCATTGCATCGAATGAACCACCGCCGCCTCTCGGTGATCGAGACTGTACTGAATACTACCAGTCAAAATCGCGCTCACTTGGCGCCTCAATTCGGGGGCATGTCGTTTATGGATCACGTTGCCACCGAGGGGCAGCGGTAACCCTTGATTTTCGCGCCCCCACCACACCCCGAGATCTTCGCAAACAACCAATCCCTCGTTGGCATAAGTCAATTGTCCTTCGTGGATAATCAACCCAACCTCCGCTTGCCCAGACCGAACAGCGTCGAAAATCTGATCAAAGGGGACGACAACAAACTGGATATCCCGCGCAGGCCGGCCCATCCACAGTTGCAACGCCAAAAAGGCGCTGGTCATCACCCCGGGCACTGCAATCCGTACCTTTGCCATTTCGTCACGGCTGTAATGACGCTGGGCCACTAGGATAGGTCCATACCCATCGCCCATACTAGCGCCACTCGGCAACAATGCGTACTGATCGCACACCTGAGCGTAGGCATGGATACTAATCGCCGAAATATCCAATTCACCGCGGCCAGCCCGTTCATTTAAGGTCTGGATATCCTGCAAAATATGTTCAAACCGTAGACCTGGCGTCGGTAAAAGTTCCTTCGCCAAACCATAAAACATAAAGGCGTCGTCCGGATCCGGCGAATGTCCAAGCGTTAGTGTCAGCATAGCAACCGTGCAATCCTACCTCGGATTCTGGTGAAGTCGAGTTTGCGCACCACCTCGCTGAAACTCCTTTTCGAAATCAAACGGACTTCAGAACAAAGCTCCCTACTCCGAAGCTCCCTACTCCGAATTCCCAGTCGTTAAAGCTTTGATCGTTACAATCCGACCTTTGGACATCCTTTTCATCGTCAACTTGAGCTCCGCACTCCCTGCTGTGAGTCGCGCAAAGTCAGCCACAGAACTCACCTCTTGATCGTCAATATGAGTCACCAACTCGTAGGGCTTTACCCCGGCAACACTCGCCCGTCCTCCTGCTTCAATCCGAGACACCACCACTCCAGGTTCCTTCTCTCCTCGTTGAATGTAGCGCCGGACATCGTAGGTCAAATCGCGCACGGTCACTCCCAGACTTTCCGATTTAAATCGCTTCGCCGCTTCGTAATGCAACGGGCCCGCTTCAACCACAAAATCAACCTTCAAAAGCCGCCCTTCATCCAAAAATTCCGCGCTGAACTTTGTACCAAATCCGAGATCGGTTAAGGCGCGGGTGAAGACCGTCTCGGCCGGTGGCCACGGGGTGGGAATTCTCTCGAAAAATTGATCTCGAATTTCATCTAATCGCTCCCAGGGAAATCCTTGGGCCCGCGCAAAATCTTCCTCTAATTGGACCTCAATGGGTGACGGTTGCTTCGCTGATCGGAGCCGCAACAAAATCATGCCCGGCTTAATGCCCGCCTTTGCCCCTGGGGATTCCCGATGAACGTAGGTAATTAAACCGCCAGATTGCCCGTCTCGGGTTTGGTTCGAGGCCCCGTTGGCTCGCGCTAGTTCGCGACTCAAGGGCTGCATCTCCACTCCGATCCAAGCCAAACGATTCTCATCCGCCTCCGAGACCGGAACATTCGCTGGATCCGCCGACTCGGGTAAGCGGCGAACCGCACTTTCCAAAAGTCGTGCCGTGGTCAACTGACGCACCTGTGCGGCAGGTTCGCGCCCGCTCACCCCTGAGTCGCGTCGGACAATCGGTAGAGCAAAAAGCTGCCGCTCAGGGCTAAAAAGAAAGGTGTCTTTGACCTCGGGATCTGACACTTCAGGATACGGCTCTAATCGGGCTCCCACTCGGACTCCGGCAATTCGCGCCAGATGGAAATAGTTCAAGCGTGTTTCACCTTGAAGCGCGATTTCGGCTCGCAATAACAAGCGGCCCAAGAGCTCCGCCGGATGCGTCGGATCCACCGACACCACTGATGGGAGGGGCTTCTCGGTCCGGACCACCATCACTCCGAAATCACGCAAAGAAGCTTCAAAGGTGGCAACAACCCCCTCTGTTCCACCCGAGAAAACAAGGATATGCTCCAATCGTGCGGTCGTGCTCGGCTTCATGGAAACCAAAACTGCGACCTTCCCTCCCGATAACACCAAGCCCAAGACATCGCGCTCGGTTGCTGTCTCATCTTCGCTTTCTTCCCCATTGCGCCCTCGAAATCGCGCTTGGGTTTGACCGGGCGTCGCTTTAGGACTCCGAAAACTTAACCGCACCCGAACCAAGCTGCGGGAGGTCATTTCCTCCAAATTTTTTAAGCGACTGGAAAACTCTTCTGCCGTGATTTGAGCCCAAAGTAACGGATCGCCTCGCCAACTTTCGGCTGCGTCCAAGCGATGATTGAGCACCAAACCCAGCACCTTTCCGTCCGCAGCCACGGCCACACCTTGGTGCTCACTTACTCGAAACTGCTTGGCCTCTTGGGTCTCAATCCAGTGTCCGCCGAAAGGTAACAACGCACGAATCATCTGACCATCCTGCCGGAAGTAACTAACCACGCCTGAGGGGACCGCGGATCGCCCTGTCTCAAAGTGAAGTGGGACCGATCCCTCGATGGGTTGATCTAAAGTCAAGACCAAAGCCCAGTGTTCTCGGAAATAGCCAGTTACTTTCGCCGTCGTTTTTCGATCTCCCTGCCTCACGACTATACCCTTGATGAAACGAGGATGCACACAGGGATCCATGGCGACCACCCGGTTGGATGAAACCAAAAAACCACTAGTTTCCAGTGGACGCTCTTCAGCCACCAACTCAGCCAGTGTATTCATTTTAGCCCCTGAAGAACGGGGATCCTGATCCAAAATTCCGTGCGGCGCGTCCCCTTTATCAAACTGAAGCTCAAACTCGACTTGGATCAACCCTCGCGCCACCGATCGGATCAATCGCGCAGGATCTCGGGTCGCAGCAACCATGGGGAGGGAGACCAGAATCAGCACTAAGAAGGCTCGAATCATTTAGGGAAAGAGTACTCCCAAGTGAGCTCGGCTCCAATAGCCCATTTAAGACTAAATTTAGATCGCACCTGCTTTTTTGATTCCTCAGTTGCGCCACAGCTTCTTCTCTCTGTATTGGAGGTGGGTGCATTATTCGATCTGCAGTGAGATTTTTAAGGAGTGGCCCCTCGATCGAGCCCTTCGCTTCGCTCAGAACACCGGGTACGCGGGTTTCGAATTCGCCCCGTTCACCCTCGCTCCATTGGTCACCGATATTCCCAACGACCGCAGGCGGGAAATCGTCCGCATGGCTTCCGATGCCGGTATCGCCATCACCGGGATTCATTGGGTCCTCGCCTTCACCGATGGAATGCATGTCAATCATCCTGATCCGATTTGGCGAAAGAGAGCAGCCGATTACTTGCGTCATTTGGTAGACTTTTGCGCCGATCTAGGTGGAACTCATCTCATCTTTGGTTCACCAAAGAGGCGTGATCTCCTCCCGGGTGTCTCTCTGGTGCAAGCTCACGAGTGGACTCTGGAAACCTTCCAACCCGCCACCGCCCTTGCTCAACAACGTCGAGTCACTCTTTGCCTCGAACCGCTCGCTCCGTCAGAGACCAATTATCTCAATACAGCCGCTGAGACCGCAGAACTCGCTTCGCGTATGAATTCACCTGCGTTTGGATTCATGCTCGATGTGAAAGCCATGGCTTCTGAACCACGCCCCATCGCCGACACGATCCGGATGCATGCTGGCCAATTCGCTTATTTTCATGCCAATGACGAAAACCTCAAAGGCCCTGGATTTGGTTCCACGGATTATAGCGCCATTGGGGCCGCCTTAAAAGAAACCAAGTATCAAGGATGGGTCTCAGTGGAAGTCTTCACCTTCGAGGAAGGCCCCGAAGTCATCGCCACCCAAAGCCTCGCACATCTTCGAAAACATTTGGAATAGTCGTCACTGCCCCTTCCTTTTTTACTTAATTTGCATCGACTCTCTTTCTGTTATGAAAACCTCCTTTCAAATCGTCGAAACGGCCCTCTGGTTCCTGCCTGTCACCACACGGGTGCCACTGAAATTTGGAACCGAAGCACTAACCACTGTCACCTGTGCTCGAGTCCGTCTAACGCTCCGTGCCAGCGATGGTTCCCTTTCCGATGGTTGGGGAGAAACCCCTCTCAGTGTTCAATGGGTCTGGCCTTCCACCCTCCCTTACGTCCAACGACATCAAGCACTGCTCCAACTCACTACCCGCCTGGCTGAGGCTTGGTTGACCCTCGATCCTTCCACTCACCCCATGCTCTTAGGGCGCGACGTCAATGACTTCCTCCTTCCCACAGTGCTCCAATCCTTCAATCAGCAGTGCCTAGGTGAGCGGAGTGAACCCGTGCCTCACCTTGCGGCTTTGGTTTGTAATTCAGCCTTTGATCTCGCCTTCCATGATGCTTTTGCTCGGCACCTGAACCTCCCCGTCTACCAGACTTATTCGCCCTCGTTGCTCCCCTCGACCCTCGATCAATTTCTTCAGCCGGCTCCGGGATCCGAGGTCCGTTTTCAAGGTCAATATCTTTCCCAATTCCTCGCTGTCTCGCCACGAAAACAGCTGGAAGCGTGGCATTTGGTCGGCGGACTCGACCCGCTTACTCATGCCGATCTTACAGGTTCCGAACCCAAGGATGGTCATCCCGTGCTATTAGCCGATTGGATCCAACGGGACGGACTTCGTTGCCTGAAAATCAAGCTGAGGGGTAACGATGCCGATTGGGACTATCAACGAATCCTGAAGATCGCCCATCTTTCTCGCCCACTAGGAGTACAACATCTCACCGCAGATTTTAACTGCACGGTGCAGGATCCCGCTTATGTTTGCGGTATTCTCGACCAACTGCAGTCTGATGAGCCGGCTGCCTTCGACTCCCTTCTTTATGTCGAACAACCTTTCCCCTACGACCTCGAGGCTTACCCCATTGAAGTTCATACGGTTAGCCAGCGAAAGCCCCTGTTTCTAGACGAAAGTGCTCACGACTGGCGCTTGGTAAAATTGGGTCGTGAACTGGGCTGGACTGGGGTCGCTCTCAAGACCTGCAAAACCCAAACGGGAGCCCTTCTCTCTGCCGCTTGGGCGCAAGCGCACGGTATGTCCCTCATGGTCCAAGATCTGACTAATCCCATGCTCGCCCAGATTCCCCATGTCCAATTGGCGGCTCACCTCCCCACCCTGATGGGCGTTGAGACGAATGCGATGCAATTCTACCCATCGGCCAGCGAAGCTGAAGCGGCGATTCACCCGGGGCTCTACACTCGGCACAACGGTTTGCTCGACCTTTCCACCCTGTCTGGACCTGGCTTTGGCTATGCTGGAGCCGACACTGTTCGGGGCCTTCCCCCGGCCGATGTCCATAAATATCGAGGCTAGGTCGACGCTCACCGAGCGCTTATCGTCCATCTTAAGGCCGCCGAAGCCTCAACTTAGTGCCACGGCTTTTCGCCGTGGGATCGTCGCCTTGACCGCATTTGCATCTGCCCAGAGGCCCTCCAAATCATACCGCTCCCTCACATCCGCCCGCATGAGATGGACAATCACATCAAAGAAATCGACCACCACCCAACTCGACTGGGCTGTCCCTTCACTTAAGGTCGGTTTTAAGCCGTGTTCCTCCTGCAATCCTCGCAAAAGTTCTCCCTCAATCGCCCGCAAATGCGGTTCACTTGTTCCCGTAGCGATCACAAAATAATCCGTCACGGTCGAAAGCTTCTTCACATCAAGAATCACGATGTTTTCCGCTTTCTTATTGTCTGCCAGATCGCGGCACGCGAGCGCGAGCTTCTTAGAATCCATTGGTCGAAGACTATGACCACTTACGATCGAAGATAAAGACCATTCCACCGAACTCCTTCCAAACAAGACTCTTTTGACCCTTCAACCTCATCGTCTCAAATGAGCTGAGTGCCGCATCGAATCCTTGTTAAGGGGCCCTAATCTCGATTCAACAGATGATTCCAGTGCCACTAGTGACGGAAGTGACGAGTACCTGTAAAGACCATTGCCATTCCCCGCTGATCGGCAGCACGAATAACCTCGGCATCGCGCATCGAACCTCCGGGCTGGATCGCTGCGGTGGCCCCCGCCTCGCCGGCAGCCACCAATCCGTCGGCGAAGGGAAAGAAAGCGTCCGAACAGACCACGCTACCCGATAAAGCCAATCCCGCCTCGCCAGCCTTCCAAACCGCAATACGACTTGAATCCACTCGGCTCATCTGACCCGCTCCCACTCCCAATGTCCGATCTGCACTACAGTACAAAATAGCATTCGACTTTAAGTGTTTCACCACTTTCCAACCGAAGAGCATCGCCTCCAATTCTGCGGTCGTGGGTTGACGTTGGGTCACCACTTTCAGATCCGAGATTCCAGTTATTTTCAGATCGCGTTGTTGCCACAAAAAGGAGTCGGCACCCACACTCCGGATATCGAAAGTCGAAGCTGTTACTGGGTTCCTCAATTGGCGTAGCAAACGTAAATTTTTCTTCTGACTCAAAATAGCCAAGGCTTCCGGAGTGAAATCTGGAGCAATAATTACCTCGCTGAAAATCTCGGAGAGTGCGCGAGCACAGCCCGCATCCAATGGGTGATTCACCGCAATAATTCCGCCAAAAGGAGCCTGACGATCCGTGGCTAAAGCCCTTTGCCACGCCTCTTCCAACGAACCACCCTGTCCAACCCCACACGGATTGGTGTGCTTTAAAATAGCCAATGTCGGAGGACCACTCTCGAACTCCCCAATCAAGGCCGCGGCTGCCGTCAAATCGAGGATATTGTTATAGGATAACTCCTTGCCCTGAAGCTGAGTGAAATAATCTGAAAAGCGCCCATATAACGCCGCTTTCTGATGCGGATTCTCTCCATAACGTAAAACCTGAGCCAGCGGCGCACTGATTGACAGGACTGCTGGAGCGGAATCAATAGCGGAAAATTCTCGAGCAAGATGGGCTGCAATTGCGGCGTCATAAGCCGCAGTTCGCGAGTAAACCTTAGCCGCTAGGGTTCGGCGCAAGGCCAAATTCGTTCCTCCATTCTCACGGATTTGCTCTGCAACTTGAGCGTAATCAGCTGGATCCACCACGACGGTCACACTCTCGTGATTCTTCGCGGCACTCCGCAGCATTGAGGGTCCACCAATATCAATATTTTCAATCGCATCATGGAGTGAAACGCCAAGTTTCGCCACAGTCGTCTCGAACGGATAAAGGTTCACGACCACTAGATCAATGGGAGCAATGCCATGAGCCAAAGCGGTCGCCTCGTGCACTGGGTTCCCACGGAGAAAAAGCAACCCTCCATGAACCTTAGGATGCAAGGTTTTCACCCGACCATCGAGCATCTCAGGAAAGCCGGTGTGTTCCGAAATATCCTTCACCGCCATCCCTGCCTCCCGGATCGACCGCGCCGTTCCCCCGGTTGACAACAGCTCCACCCCAGCTTCAGAAAGAATTCGGGCGAAGTTAATAAGACCGGTCTTGTCAGACACGGAGAGTAAAGCGCGCTGGATTTTAGGCATACGTGAACCGCGGAGAGTCGCCATCCAAGCGCGGACGTCAACGGTGTAGACGCATCATCTTCCATTCTTTGCCGTTTCAAGACTTCACAACCCTCCTTTCGATCCAAAAATCAAAAGTAATAACGACTGAGACCAACAACCTGAAATGATTGAATGCGAACTGGGCTGCTCGACCACGCTGACCCCACCACCGTTGGATAGAATCGAGTCAAAAGCTCTTCCGAGGCGGTCGACAAGGGTTGCCCCGAAGTGACCCACTCTTAATTTTGTACACACGGCCCAAAACCCACTCGGCATCGAACTCCATTCGACTCTTCTGCTGCCCCCTACGAACCCAAGATATATTTTTACCACATTCCCTTCTTAGTCCTTGCGCTAAGTCACTTAGATTCGATTGGGTTATGTTCATGATAAATCATTGGCCTGCCGCAACCCTCGTTCGATGGATAGTTAGGTTCATCACTTTACTCTGTGTTCCTCTCCACCGCACCGCCGCCGATGACTGGCCTCAATGGCTCGGACCTCAACGCGACGGCGTATGGCGCGAAACCGGCATCGTGAAAAAATTCCCAGAGGGCGGCCCAAGGCGACTCTGGCGAACTGAACTCGGTAGTGGCTATTCCGGCCCGGCCATCGCCAACGGCAAAGTCTACGTGATGGATCGTATCGTGCCGGCGGATGCACCGAAGCCCAAGAACACTTTTGACTTTGCTCAGATTCCTGGAGAAGAACGGGTGCTCTGCCTCGACGCAATCAGCGGTAAACTCATCTGGAAACACCAGTATAACTGCCCCTATACGGTCAGTTATGCCGCTGGACCTCGGACCACTCCCTTGGTGGCTGGCCAGCGTGTCTTTACTCTGGGGACGATGGGTAATCTCGCCTGTCTGAACGCTAAGAGTGGCGACCTGGTTTGGGAGCGAGATTTTAAAAAGGACTTCGGTCTAAAAATTCCCACTTGGGGAGTTTCAGCAAATCCCCTGCTTGATGGACAAAAGCTCATCTGTGTGGTGGGTGGCGAGGGCACCGTGGCGGTAGCCTTCGACAAAGACACCGGCAAAGAACTCTGGCGGGCGCTCTCAGCAAAGGAACCGGGATATGCCCCACCGATGATTTATGAATTCGCTGGTCGCCGACAATTGATCCTCTGGCACGCCGAATCGGTGAATGGTCTCGACCCTGAAACGGGCCGTGTCCTGTGGACTGAACCTTGGAAACTCAACTACGGAATGGCCATCGCTACCCCCCGAAAACTGGGTGAGCAACTGTATCTCTCCTGCTTTTATAACGGGTCACTCATGCTACGATTCGAGGCGCCTGATAAAGCGCCCGTTGTCGCTTGGCGCACCTCGAAAATGAGCGAACGCGATACCACTCATCTCAATTGCACGATGAACACCCCGTTCATCGAAGACGGCCACATCTATGGCGCCTGCAGTTATGGTCAATATCGCTGCATTCGCGCCGACACAGGAGAACGTCAATGGGAAACCTTTGCGCCCACCAGCAGCAAATCTGAGCGTTGGGGTAATTGTTTTACGGTGAAAAATGGAGTTCGTTTTTTCCTCTTCAGCGAAAAGGGCGATCTGATTATCGCCAACCTGTCACCGACAGGTTATCAGGAGATCAGCCGTGCCCATCTTCTTGACCCAGTGAATACCGATCCAGGACGTTCTGTCGTGTGGTCACATCCTGCTTTTGCCAACCGCCGTGTCTATGTGCGGAACGATCAGGAGCTCATTTGCGTCGATCTCGCTGCGAAATAAAAACGGCTATCGATCCCTCATCCGAAAAGTTTCCCCTGCAATTTGGCCTCGATCTTGCCTCAAAAAAGGGCATTTTTAGTTCTGTGAATTCCTCCTTGTTTCAGCGGCTTTTGTTGGCTGGCTTGCCAGTTTTTCTGTCCATTCAAGTTTCGGCATTCCCCTTGCCAGTGATCAATCTTTGGCCAAATAAACCCCCGGGCGAACAGAGCATCTTGCCCGAGGAACGCGATAGCACCAAACCCTCCGATGGCCTCGTTGCCGGTAAATCGGTAATCCGACTGGGGAACGTTTCTCTCCCAACTCTTCAAGTCTTTCGTCCTCCGATCGACAAAGACAACGGTACCTCGGTCTTAGTTTTACCTGGGGGCGGGTACCATATCTTGGCGATGGATTTAGAAGGGAGCGAGGTTTGTGAATGGCTCAACTCTATTGGAGTGACCGGCCTATTGGTCAAATATCGCGTCCCAAAACGCGACGGTCTTTCGGAGAATATCGCCCCGCATCAAGACGCCCAACGTGCCCTCAGTTTAGCCCGTTTTCACGCCAAAGAATGGGGGATCAATCCACAAAGAATAGGGGTGATGGGGTTCTCGGCGGGCGGCCATCTTGCGGCGCGCTTAAGCAACAATTTTAATGACCGTAGCTATCCGAAGATTGATGCTGCCGATCAATCAAGTTGCCGCCCCGATTTTACGCTCTTGATTTATCCTGCATACCTCACCGACAAGGCCGCCGGTGACCGCTTGAATTCTCAACTCCCTGTTAGCAACAACACTCCTCCTACCTTTCTAGCCATCGCGCAGGATGATCCGGTGCGAGTCGAAAATGCCCTGCAGTATGCCATTGCTTTGCAGGCATCCAAGGTTCCCTTAGAACTCCACATTTATCCTAACGGCGGTCACGGTTACGGACTGCGCCGCACTCAGGAACCGGTGACCACTTGGCCCGATCGTGCTGCCGATTGGCTCGGCAGGCGCGGGCTTCTTGAGAAAAAGTAATCACAGGGTTCAAGGGATTGCCCCCCCCTTTGCCCCCCTCTCTCGGAGCTTAACGCACTGATGACTCCGCTCGAGCTAATGCAATCTTGGGTAAACCCATCGCTACCCCTTGGCCGTCAGCCAAGATTTTTTCTGGGCCTCCCCCAAAGATTTTGAAACAGACCCTTGCAGATCAGCCTCTCTAAGAGTAGTCAACTAACCAGCCACTAATCCCCTCCCTCTTATCTAATCCTATGCCTGCAAACCCTGTCGCCTCATTTGGAAAGCCCCATCGGCAGGGAATTCGTACCGAGGCCTTCACCCTCATAGAATTACTGGTTGTCATCGCCATTATTGCTATTTTAGCCGGCATGCTTTTACCCGCACTCTCTGCCGCCAAAGAAAAAGGACGCCGAGCTAATTGCATCAACAACCTCCACCAACTTGGCCTCGCCAGTCATGTGTACGCTCTCGATAATCGCGACAGTGTCTTCGATGGCATCCGCAACGGTGGCGACTCCTTTCTGATGAGTATCTCCTCGGTAATGTATCATTCGATCAGCAATACCTATGGCGACAAGGTTTTTGATTGTCCCAATGTCTACCCCATGTCCCTCCCTGGAATTACCGATAATCCCAACGGACGTTTCCAAACGGGGACAGGATACTATATTGGATACCATTATCACGGCGGTCGTACGATGCCTAAAGAGGCGGGATGGCAATCGGTAAGCAAACTCACCGATACCTCCACTTTGATTAATACCAATGCACTTGCCGATGGG
Organism: Akkermansia muciniphila; assembly: GCA_945898055.1. GTDB lineage: Bacteria > Verrucomicrobiota > Verrucomicrobiia > Limisphaerales > UBA9464 > SXXZ01. Next base: position 17,475 of record CAMDGV010000046.1, read on the forward strand.
CAGCAATTGGTTCTTTTCTCCGACCTAAATAGTTGGGCTGCCAACGGTATTGGGGGCTACAATTGGGTTATAGCTCCGCACGGCCGCGGCGGAGCCGTTCGTCGCAATGGTCGCGTTTATCAATTCCCTATTGTTCAACCCTCAACTGCCCGCCAAGCGGGATCGGTCGGAGGTAACGTCGGCTATATCGATGGCTCAGTGCTCTGGAAACCGATCGCTCGAATGTATGAGAAGTATTGGACTTACACCGGTGATGCTGGCCATCGAGGGGCTTGGTAGTTACTGAATGAGCCGCCCGATCGGCTTCCTTCGTTGGGTGATTTAAAATCCCAGAAAAGTTCCACCTTGGAAGGTGAGAAAGGCGGCCATCCAAGCCAAAGCCGTCATGTATAACGCCTGAAAAAGGGGCCAGCGCCACGATTGAGTTTCGCGTCGTACAATAGCAATCGTACTCACGCACTGCATCGCAAAGACATAGAAGACCATGATCGTTATTCCAGTGAGCCCTGTGTAGACCACAGTACCATCCGATCGACGCTCCCGCTTCAAGGCCTCCGCTAAACTCGCCGTACCTTGGTCCGTCCCTTCGAACTCTCCGACATTATAGACGACCGACAAAGTGCTCACAAAGACCTCACGCGCCGCAAATGAGGCCACCAGTCCAATGCCGATTTTCCAGTCAAATCCCAGCGGTCGGATCAACGGCTCAATCCAATGTCCTAATTGCCCCGCATACGACAGTCTTAGTTGTTCCCCTGCTCTTTCTCGTTCCAATCGGTGGATCTCCCCTTTGGCGAGCGCCCAAGCCAGATTGGTGCTTGGAGCAGAGCGCAACAGGGCCAGACCGACACCGGTCTCCAACTGTCCCGGGAGAGTTTTTAATACCACCTCAGCCAAGGATTTCCTTAAAGAACCCGCTTCTTGCTTAGGATAAGTGACCAAGAACCAGAGAAAAATATTAATTCCTAAGATGACCGTACCGGCGCGTCGTAGAAATAATTTAGACCGATCCCACATCTGCCTGAGAACCACGGTTGGCACCGGGCGTTTATACGGTGGCAATTCGAGAATCAGCAACGGCGGTTCGCCCTTCAACAGAGTTTTCTTGAAAAGCCAAGCCATCCCCAAGGCTCCCACAATGCCAAGGAGATACATGGCAAGGAGAGTTAATCCCGGGAGACCGTTTCGCTGCGGAATGCAGGCGGCAATCAAGACGGTGTAAACGGGCAATCGCGCCGAACAACTCATTAAGGGAGCCACCAAAATTGTCGCCAAACGATCCTTAGGTGTCTCAATTGTTCGTGTGGCCATAATCCCAGGAATGGCACAAGCAAACGAGGAAAGCATCGGGATGAAACTCTTTCCGTGCAACCCCACCCGACTCATCAAACGATCCATCAGAAAGGCTGCTCGGGCCATATAGCCCGAATCTTCGAGCAAACTAATAAAGAGAAACAGCAAACAGATCTGGGGCAGAAACACCACCACCGATCCCACTCCAGAAATCACGGCGCGACTCAACAAATCGCTTAGATCGCCGGGGGGCATGGCGCTTGATAACGCACTCGACAATCCCTCGACCAAACTTTCCAAGGCACCCATGGGATATTGAGCCAACCAGAAAATGGACTGAAACATCAGCGCCATAATCGACACAAAGATCCCTAAACCAAAAAACCGATGGGTCAGCACTTTGTCCAGTCGATCGGACAAAGTCTCCCCAGTGAAGGAGACTTCCGAAGTGACATGTTGCTGGATAGCAAACACCCGCGCGTAACGTGACTCGATAGCGGCACTTCTCCAATCAACACCAACCATTTCCAAGCGCGTTCGAGCTTCGGCGACCTGCTTTTTTAATGCCGCCGGATACTGCTCCGGATGACCTGCAAAAACCGTGTCATCGGTCAACAGTTGCAGAGCTTCCGCCGTGGCCAAACGTTGTCGATGGGGAAACAAGGTTTCCAACTCCCGCTCGATTCCCTGGGCCTCGCGGCCAAATGCCTCGGGTAATTCATTAAACTCTCTTGGAATCACATGACGAGTGCCCGAGCGCCCCGCTCGATCCAGCAACGCCGTCCTCAGTGCATCCACTCCTTCGCCATCGCTCGCCACCATAGGAAACACCGGCACACCCAACGCTTTCGATAATCCATCGAAATCAATCTCTTGCCCATTCACTCGAGCCACATCGAGCATATTCAAAACCAAGGCCGTCGGGTGGCCTAATTCAATTACCTGAGTGGCATAGTAAAGATTTCTCTGCAGATTAGAGGCATCTGCGACAATTAAAACGAGATCGGGTGAAGCCACCTCAGGCACCCGCTGAAAGAGGACATCGCGAGCAATCTGCTCATCCGGCGATTGCGGACTCAGAGAATAAGTACCGGGCAAATCCAAAACAGTGACCTGACTCCCCCTTCCCGCTCCAGAAAGAACGCCTTCCTTCCGTTCGACTGTCACCCCCGCATAATTACCGACCCGCGCCCGCAGACCGGTTAAGGCATTAAACAGTGTGGTTTTGCCGCAATTCGGATTGCCGGTTAACACCACCAAGAACGGTAAATTCGAAGTCGTCTTTGGAGAAATACTAGACATCAGAAAAGGATTAAATTCCAGATGGAGTCTTCTCCTTAATCGCGAGCAGTAAACTCCGTCGAAGAAAATGGATAGAAAAGCGAATCACGGCTGCACCCAAATTTGTTCTGCATCTCGTTTACGCAAGGAAAGATGATACCCACGTAAACGAATCTCTAAAGGATCGCCCAAGGGTGCAAACCTCACAACATCGACCACTGTCCCCGGAAGCATTCCCATTTCCATTAAACGCACCCGTTGAGCTACCGGAATATCAATGCGCAGGACAGTCGCTTGGGTACCTGGGGCGAGTGAGGAGAGCGGAACCATAATTCAGCGTAACTCGGGAATAAAAGAAGCAGGGGAAATCACCTTTTCAAGGTAGACGACACTTACGCCGCTGCTTTTTCAGTTGGGGTCTTCAAAACAGGCGGCTTACCGCAGTTGGACGGGGTGCGGGATCGGGTTGAACGGTGCTACCAGAATGCTCTCGGCTAACTTCCAACTCAGTCCCAAGCGTGAATTACAGACCTGACAAAGGAGGTGGTTCTGCAAAGTAATCACTCGGATACGCTGTTCTTCGCCAAAACCCATTTCGCGCAAACGCTGATTAACCTCAGGTGAAGCGGTTAAGTGCTTCACGACCACAGTGGAACCTTCACGCACTTGATTCAACGGACAGACCGCTGGAACCAAGCAGCGGTCAGTTGTACAAGCAGGGATGGAACACGGTTCGATCAATTGGTAGGTAATTTAGTCAGCAAACCGCATCCGATCAAGACTCTGTACTATCGGACAATTGCTCTGTCTTATCGGAGGATTGCCCGTCTTTGGACCACTCCGCTCGGAGGGAAGAGGCTCGATGCGCCCTTTTCATTACGCGAGACCCAACCCCAATTCGTCGCGACAATAACGCAGACTCTTTTCTAGTTCACTCCGCTGACGGTCTTTATTATTACCGTCGTAGGTATCCATCGCAGTTCCCCGTCGGACCACGGAAAGAAAGCGAGCAAACTCAGCGGCCGATTTCTTGGGGAATGCATCCCAAAATCCCTCTTCGTGATAAGGAAATTCCACGGCAAAGCCGCCGATTGTTTCAATGTTGACCGCCACACCCGGACACAATTGAGCGAACCGTGCAAAATACCGTTTCTGATCGACACACCCACCGTCACCCACTGCTGTCCATTGCACTTTACACCCTTTGTCCGTCGCCCAGATCCGAGAATCGCGTAAGCTGGTCGTCAAGGTGTACGGACCCAGCTTCTCCAAACTTTCAAGGGGATCTTCGAGTGTCCAAGCGGAGTTGCCTGAGTCCATATTGACACCGACATATTCGCGTCCTGCCGATTCAACCAACCAAACCAGTTCATCGGCGGTCATGTCGCCGGCATGATTTTCTACCGACACTTTGACCCCCAGATCCAGAGCCATATGGCGGCAGGCCTTCAGGACACGCACGGTATCCAAGATGCGTGCCTCAATGCCGCCGGGCGTTTTTCGATCGTCTCTCGAACCTAAAACTACTCTAAAAACTGGGGAACCTGCGGCTCGCGATAATTTTAATCCCAAAGCCAGATGCTCCTCAGCTGTGCCCCAGTCTTTCTTAAAGGATTTCGAGGTCGGACAAATACTCCAAGACCCCAAAAGAAGGGCGATGTTTTTGTCGTCAGCGTATTTCTTTAATTCAGAGGCCGCAGTAAGGGTCAAAGCCCCCATACCCGCCAAGTCAGTGATGAAAAGTGTATTGAGACGCAGGCCCGCCGCATAGTCCACCAATTCGCGTCCCTTCCAACCCCAAGCACGGACCGCAAAGTTGTCCATACCCAAGGGAATACGTTTCCCTAGAGCATCAAGAAGCGGTGCAGCATCGGCCGCTTGGGTTGGAGTGGCGGCCAAAGCCAAACCCGCCGAAGCCAAGGCGGTGGTGGAAAGAAAGTCTCGACGATTCATGGTGCCCCCGTTTGTTGCGGAAACCGATCAGAAAGGAAACCTAGAAATTCCGAAGAATGAGATGGGTGTCGCCCGGCTTAATTATTTTCGATCAACCCTTCGACGTGACCTAGGTTGTGAACTGGAGCAAATAGGGCCCTCACTTCCTCCATGAGGCCTGTGTCAATGGGTTCGGAGAGCCATCGAGACCACTTACGGATATTGTCTGGGTTCGCACTGCCAGCGATCGTTGTTGCGATATCGCCGTGCGCACATGAAAATTGAAGTGCTAACTTGGCAATATCTTCTCCGTGCGAGGCACAGAGCGCGGCAGCCGCACGCGCCGCTGCCTTGACACTTTCGGGCTCTTTCAACCACGCCGGAAGGGGGGCGTGGGTCAAAAGCCTCGCACTAAATGGTCCCGCATTCATCACACCAATCCCTTGCTCCTTTAACCAAGGAACACTCTCATCAGCAAAGCGGGTGTTCTGAAGTGTGTACTGATTATAGCTGAGCACACAGTCCACTGGCACTTGTTCGCAAATGAAGCGGATGATCTTTTGGGGATAGCCACTAAACCCAATATAACGGACCTTTCCAGCGTCAACCGCCTTTCGTAAAGCAGGCAAGGTCTCCTCCACAATCTGTTGCATCGGCACAAACTCGATATCGTGACACAACACTATATCTAAGTGCCCGACGCCTAATCGGTGCAACGAGACATCGACCGATTCGGCCACTCGTCGCGCCGAAAAATCAAAGTGGCTGAGGTCATAACGCCCCAGCTTGGTGCAGAGGAGGTAACTTTCTCTCGGCACTCCTTTGAGGGCCATTCCGAGCAAAACTTCACTCATTCCGCGTCCGTAAAAGGGGGAGGTATCGATGAAATTTAACCCACAGTCGAGGGCGACTCGGACACTTCGGAGAGCCTCGTCGAGTGTGACAGAACGAAACTCTTGCCCCAGTGAACTGGCACCAAAGCCAAGAATAGGAAGTTGAAGTCCAGTTCGTCCCAACGGGCGTGTTTGCATGGGGCAGTTTGTCCAGTTTCAATGGATCTCGGCAAGTCCGTCCCACTCGAAGTCACTCAGTGCCTCACTGGAGTCGAACCGAAGAATGATCGGACATATAGCGCATATCTCGATTACCACCCGAGGGCACCACTAGGGTCATGGACTTGAATAAAACAGGTTTAATGGTTCGCGGATCAATCCACTTATGAAGTTCGGCGTGGCCGTCTGCGAAGCTCAACGCTCCAGAACTCCCATGGTTACTCGCTGGATAATCGATAATATAAACGGCGGAATCGGCAGCCCGATCGTTCATTGCCACAGCAAAATCTCCAAAGTTCACACTGTCTGGATGCTCATCGATAAAGACATAAGCTTCCGATGCTCCCATGCGGAGTAGATCACTTCCCTTACGGAAAACTACGTATTTAACTTGGGTGATAAAACTTAGCCAATCATCCCGCGAGTTCATCGCTTGGCTCATCGATAAACTACGGACCCGTGGTATCCGACGCCCGCCAATCGTCACCGTACTCCTATCTCCGGGGCAGCGATAAATCCCTGGAGCACCTGTGTACGGTGCAAGTTTAGCATATTTCGGATCACTCAAATTGGCTAGATTTGTGTTATGCGGATTCGAAGGACTGTAGTCCAAAATTCCCCTGATCCATCCCGAACCATCGGCGGTCAAATCATTCCAGACCAAATTATCGGCGTGATCATCGGCATACAGTTGCCAGCCTAAGGTCAACTGTTTCTGATTACTCAGACACAAAATTCCTTGAGCGCGTGTCTTAGACTTCGCCAACGCCGGCAAAAGCATTCCAGCCAAAATAGCAATGATGGCGATCACCACCAGTAACTCAATCAGTGTAAAACCAGCCCGACCCAGTCGGATTCTTCGAAGCCTGAAACTTGACTTCGTCAAAAACGGTAAACGAGGTGATGGGAACATTCGGTGACTCTATCAAGACCCCTTGTTCAGGCAAGCTCTGACCCTGACCAGCTAGAGAAATCTTCAAGCCGAAAGCAACTTATCATCGTCGTCAGTCCCAAGCACAAAGGCCGCTCGCTTCGGGCTAGCCCTGCGCTGGTCCCTCAGAAAATAACGGAAGAAGGAATCAGGAATCCCGTAAGTTCGGCGGATGGCCTTCTCCGGTTCGATCCAGCAACGACTCTCCGAAGCAGAGACGGCGGAATTTGCTCCGCGATCAACCGAGGCTCAACCGCATGGGTCTGACCCGGGTCATCTCTCGTCGTCGATTCCTCGTCTGCAGGAAAATAAACTTTTCACCACCACTTCCAATCTCGACTCGGCTTTGGATCGAAAATCCAAATCTCCATCTGCTTCGGATCCGGGAACTGATAGAACTCCACGTGACCGTCGCCGAAGAGCATGTTGAAGCGGCTCCTCCCCTTGTAGTTGTGCCAGGTGCTCTTGGCGTCCGTGTTGCCGCGATTCGCGTGCCACGCCCAGTCGCCCTGGAGGATCTTGTGCGACGCGCCCAGCGAGAGTTCCCCACTCTTGATCGGCAGATTTTCATAGCTGCCGCGCGCGGCCGCGATGTCGCCAACGACATGGCGGGTGCGGAAGGAATCGTGCTGAAACTGCGGCAGGTAGCTCGTGCCGTAGCTGAGGTAGCAGTTCTTAATGTTCGCGCCATTTAGCAAGTCCCCCTTGTCATTCGGACAGCGAAAAATTTCGTAAGACTGCGTGTATTTGTTCAATGGTCGATTCGTGGCCGCAACGAATGCGCTGTAGGTGCCATTTGTACCGCCCGAACCGTTCCAGTCCGGTATTTGCGGAAATGACCCGTTGCTGTCGTCGGCATACATCAGAAAAGCGAGGCCGATCTGTTTTTCATTGCTGGCGCATTTGATCTGGGTCGCCTTGTGTTTCGCCCGACCGAGCGCGGGCAACAGCATGCCAGCGAGAATGGCGATGATGGCGATCACGACGAGGAGTTCAATCAACGTGAAACCCTGCCTTTGAAATGTAATACGAGTTTTCATCGAATGAGAATGGAGTGTGGTTGCCTGCTTGAATGCCACCAAGGGTCTGCGCGGTCGAGTTGAATTGATAGGAATCCGCTTTCACCCTCCGCGACATAGGAAAGTTGGTTTTACCGATGACGGTTTCGATGATTCCCGAAACGAAGCCAGATTCGATAGGTCAAGGATCTCAGGGCGCTGTGACCTGACCTCCTTGGCTGGACTGGCATCATGGAGGATCTCCAATCTGCAGTTTTAGTAATCTTTGGGATTTATCTTTTTTACCCGTTTAATTAGTTATATTTATCGATAAAGAAACGCATTTTTTAAATTTGAAGCCGTTTTAACGCTTCGGCCGATTGACGGTTCTCAATGTGAGTGTAACCGGTGTGGCTCTTGAGGTCGGCGTGTCCCCCGAGCTGCCTTCGGAGCTCGGACGGGCTCTCTGCGGCCGCCAGCACGTCGACCCGACGACAGCTGGGTGGGCAACTATCTTTGCCCAATTTTTCGATTCGCTGAAGGGCCGACCGCGCTAGACCTCGAATTTTTGGTGGCTTCATTTTGTTTCTTTCGGCTGCGTCCGGTCCAACAATTGGATCACGGAGGTCGAACAATATCTGATCGTTCGCGCGACTTTAATTCTCGGTAATAAACCCCGAGCGCCACAGATAGCAATTGTGCAAATAAATAGATAAAATTTTCCACGCGTTGCTTTCGCGTGAGAAAACTTAAATTATCTACGCCTAGAAATTCGGCTTTTATATCTCGGTGTATTTCGGAGTTTGATTTATTTTTTGGCCGCACCTAGCGGACGGTTGAGCTGTGTCGCTACTATTTTGAGGGAGCAACATGTATTATTAATCATATACGTTGACATATTAAGGCGTTTCTGGGTGCTTTATATTTTCAACATTTTATAATATTAATATATAAGCATAGTTGCAAACCAAGCAATTCTTGCCGATTTTGCGACTAATTCTGGGGTGACGGAGCGCTTGCGTGCAGGCGGTAGTTGAGTAGGGTGAGCCCATGATGATTTCCCGCCTGTTCATTTCCAGTCTGGCTTTGGCGGCCACCCTGCTTGGTTGCGGGACACTGCTGGCACAAGAGACGGCCTCACCCAAGAACACGGACCTCACCACAGCGACGACAGCGTTGATTAAAAAAGCGATAGAGGGCGATGCCAGTGCCCAGTGGCGACTCGGGTTTATGTATGCAAATGAGATCGGGGTCGTGAAGGACGAGGTAGAGGCCGTGAAGTGGTATCGAAAGGGTGCAGATCAGGGCGATGCCATGGCGCAGCTCTTTCTCGGGCGTATGTATGAAAATGGGAACGGGGTCGTGAAGGATGAAGTGGAGGCCGTGAAGTGGTATCGCAAGGCCGCAGATCAAGGCAATGCCCGTGCGCAGGTCAACCTCGGGCTTCGGTCTTCAAATGGGAACGGGGTCGTGAAGGATGAAGTGGAGGCCATGAAGTGGTATCGCAAGGCCGCGGATCAGGGCGATACCAGAGCACAGGGCTTCCTCGGGCTTAGGTATGAAAATGGGAATGGGGTCGTGAAGGATGAAGTGGAGGCCGTGAAGTGGTATCGCAAGGCTGCAGATCAGGGCGATGCCAGAGCACAGGTCTTCCTCGGGTATATGTATGAAAATGGGAAGGGAACCGTGAAGGATGAGGTGACGGCTTACAAATGGTATTTGCTCGCTGGGGCGCAGGGAGAGGAATTCGCCAAGGAGAAAATCCCTCTCATCGAACAAGGCCTCGCCGCAACTCAGCGCATCGATGGGCAGAAGTTGGCGCGCGAGTTCAAGAAAAAGTAATCGCAGTAGAAGCGCGATTCTTCCTAGCCGCGCTCACCGCGGTCTGAGTTCCTTCTTCTCCCGGAGGGTTGCAGTCGGGTCAGGGCTTCAATGTTGCCGTTATCCCGCCGGTCCTTGCACGGGCGCAGGACATGTGGCAAGCCTTGCCGACCGGTGCGATGGGCATCGGCAAATTCTGTGGCAAATTTGGGGCTAATTTCAATAAAAGCTGATGAAAGTGACTGATTGGATCAGTCCCTCTGGAACTGATTCTTACCGGTCAACTCGTGAATGCTCGGCGCCTAGCCCCTCGGTTTTGGCCTTTCACCTACCCGAGCAACGAAACAGCCTCGTGACTTGTGCCTTCTTAACCGTATGGGTCCGCCCCCGTGGCCTCCCGCCTCTACGCGATGATCTGTTTAAGCACGTTGCCGCGAATGTCGGTGAGACGGCGAATGCGGCCGGCGTAATGATAGGTCAGATTTTCATCGTCGAGGCCTAGGAGATTGAGGAGCGTTGCATGCACGTCTCGAATGGGGATCGGTTCATCCGCCGCACAGAGGCTGAAATCGTCGGTCGCGCCGGCGGTGGCGCCGCCTTTCACGTCACCGCCCGCCATCCACATGCAGAGGGCGTTACCATTGTGGTCCCGCCCGACTTTGTCGCCGACGCTTCCGTTGACGAACGACGTTCGTCCCATCTCGGAGGCCCAGACAACGAGCGTTTCGTCGAGCAACCCGCGCCGCTGGAGGTCGGTGAGCAGTCCGGCCACAGGCAAATCCACCTCGCGACTGTGTTTGATCATGCCGTCCTTTACGTTGCCGTGATCGTCCCAACTGTCCTTACCAATCTGCACACCGTGCAGGAGGAGGGTGTGGCGCACGCCCCGCTCGACAAGGCGGCGGGCTAGGATGCATTGGCGTCCAAAGCCGGCCGTCTTTGGATTATCGAGACCGTAGAGGGCCTTGGTCTCATCCGTTTCGCCGGAGAGATCCACGAGTTCGGGCGCGGCAGTCTGCATGCGGAAGGCCAGTTCGTAGGCGCGGATCCGGGCCTCCAGTTCACCGCTCTGGTTACCGTCGCCCAGATGCCGACGATTGAGCCACTCGAGCGCGTCGAATTCCTGTCGCTGCTGTGTAGCGCTCACACCTGCCGGTCGGGCGAGATCCACGATCGGAATGCCGGTGGGGCGCAGGAAAGTGCCCTGATAGGCCGCCGGCAGGTAGCCGTTGCTCCAGACCGCTGCGCCGTTGGTCGGAGCTCCGCGCGGGTCCTGAATGACGACGTAGCCCGGCAGATTCTGGTTCGCGCTCCCGAGCCCGTATTCCACCCATGCCCCCACCGACGGGCTGCCCGGAAACTGGCTGCCCGTCGCGACGTGAAGCGTGGCGGGACCGTGATTCTGGTTATCCACCTGGACGCCGTGAATAAACGCGAGGTTATCCACATGCCGGGCGAGGTTCGGAAACAACTCGGAAATATACCGGCGCGACTGGCCATATTGCTGAAACTTGAACGGGCTCCCCACGCATTGATGGTCAAACGTCAGACGCCCTTGCAGTTCGCCTGAGGCGATCTTGGGAACGTGTGGAATTCGTTTGCCGTGGAACTCGTTGAGCTTGGGTTTGTATTCGAACGAATCCACTTGGCTCACGCCGCCGCACATAAAAAGCAGGATGCAGTTCTTGGCCTTGCGGGGAAAAGGGGGCGCCTTGATCGCCAGCGGATCGATGATGAGAGAACTGGCCTGCGCCTCGCGCGCCAAGAGGCCCGTGAGCGCGAGTCCGCCGAAGCCGTGGAACATCCGTCCGAGAAATTCCCGCCGGCTTGGACCGTATCCCTGCGATCGCAGTGGGTCTCGAAATGAGCTATTCGACATAGATAAATTCGTTGGTGTTGAGCAGCACTCGACAAACTGCGGTTAGCCCACCGCCAGCGGTGGACGACGCGAGCGTCTGCATTCGTTTAGATTCATCGGAAGCAGGTTCGCGACCGAGCGTGATCTTGAAAGCCAGTTGGATCTGAGCCTCGAGTGATTCACCGGCCTCCTTGCGGACGCGGGCGGCAAAGTGGTTGGCTTCTTCGCTGGCGAAGCGTCCATTATACATCGCCAAAGACTGCAATGGCGTCACCGAAGCCTGCCGCCGGTCACGCGTGGCGTCGCACACTACTGAGTCGAAGGTTTGCAAGAAAGGCAGGGTCATCGAGCGTTGCTGATAAATGTAGATGCTGCGCTTTCGTCCTTCGGGACCCTCCTGCTTAGCCCACTTGCTCTCATCGAATTTCACCTCCTCGTCCAACCCCTCCGGTAGCGGTGGAAAAATCGGAAGTCCAAATTGTTCCGGGTTCAGTCGTCCGCTCACCGCGAGCACGGCGTCGCGCACCGCCTCGGCTTCTAGGCGCCGCGGGCGGAAATGCCAGAGCAGGACATTTTCGGGATCAGCTTCCTCCGCCTGCGCGTCGTCATGTCTGGACGATTGACGATAAGTTGCGGAGTTGAGCATCAGCCGGTGCATGGCCTTGACGCTCCATTTGGAATTGGTGAACTGCCGCGCGAGCCAGTCGATTAACTCGGGATGCGAGGCTCCGCCGCTGAGTTTGCCGAAATCGCTCGGAGTAGCCACCAGCCCCCGCCCAAAGTGCCAATCCCACAGCCGATTAACCATCACCCGTGCCGTCATTGGATTTTCGGAGCTCGCAATCCATTGGGCGAGAGCCATGCGGCGGCTCCGGGTCGGCCACCGCTTGAAGGGATCGAGGCGGATTGGTGCCGATTTCTGATGGCCGGTGATGACGCTCGGAAAGCCAGGTTCGACGACTTCGCCGGGCTTGTCCCAGTCGCCCCGATTAAGCACCCGCGTCTCCGGCACGCTAGGTTCGAACGGTGGCCCATACGAGTGACGCAGCGACATGGCGACGGGTTGCAGGCGCCTGAGATCCTGTTCGAGCAGGCGGATGCGTGCTTTGGCTTTGCTCCGCTGCGCGCGTTGCTCCGACGTGAGCAGAACCTTCGGATCCGACTTCTTGCCGACGTCCTCGATCTTGTCCATCGCGGCCACGAGAGACCGCGCCTCACCAAGATCTAGGTTGCGTTGATCGGTGAGCTTCGTCGCCCACTCCTTTTCCCCCTTACGATAGAACGCCGCGGGGAGTGGTCCTCCGATTTGGAAACTATCCCCCGGCAGCGGGCGCTGGAGCTGGACCGTCGAAAAGAAGGCCTTCATCCGATAGAAATCCTTCGTCGGGATCTGGTCGTATTTGTGATTGTGGCATTGGGCGCAGCCGACCGTGAGCCCGAGGAAAACGGAACTCACCGTCGAGGTCATTTCGCTCAGCAGCTCGTGGCGGGAGGCGTCGCCGCGTGGTTCGGTGAACGGGGCCAAGCGCAGAAACGTCAGCGCGACTGTTGGCTCCGGTTTTGGCTCGGTAAGGTCGCCCGCGCCCATGATCTCCTCAATTTCATCCCCCGCAATTTGTTCGATCACAAACGTGTCATAGGGTTTGTCTTGGTTGAAGGCGTCGATGACATAATCCCGATAGCGCCAAGCGTTCGGTAGATCGGGATCGCCCTCGTAGCCGGCGGTGTCGGCGTAGCGAGCGAGGTCGAGCCAAAAACGCGCCCAGCGCTCTCCATAGCGCGGGTCGTCTAGGAGCTTGTCCACGAGCTTTGCATACGCCTTGGGATCAGGGTCATTCACGAACGCGTCCACCTCGGCGGGAGAAGGAGGCAACCCGGTCAAATCGAAGTAAACCCTACGGCCGAGAGTGCGAGCCGATGCTGCCGGTGCGAAGGTGAGATCCTTTTCTTCCAATCGGGCCAAAATAAAATTGTCGATCCCATTGGTGACCCGGTCTAAGTGCCGGACCAAGGGAGGCTGAAGGTCGGCAGGCGGGTTGAAAGGCCAGCTGCGAACGGAATTCGTTGGCGGCGACTCCGCGAGCAGAACGTGACCAAGCAGGCAGTACGCGAGAAAGAAAACGACATTTCCAGCAATCGTGACGCGATCAAACGAGAGTCGTTTTTGCATCGGGTTCATGGGTGATGATGCTTCGTTTTTATAAAAGAGTATTACTTTTAGTCGAGTGTCACTGATAGGAGTTTCTTTTACGCTGCGTGATTCAGTGCTCCTTTTCATCTCACATCATGTCAAGCAATAATAGATCTCCCCAGAACCCTAATTATTGATAAAGATTTGGATTCTTGACGCGGCGGGTAAAGGCCTCGTTGGTATTGTAATACGTCGAATCCTTTCGTCCGGCCCGCTGCGCGACCCCATCCACGTCGATGATGCCAATCGGCGGCATCGTTTGCGCCGCGGCAAGGGTGAACACCGATCCAAAAATCACAACTTGGCACAGAAGCCCGCAAACAAGGTTCCTCTTCATGGCAAGTTCAATCGTTCGTCCGGATGGAGGTTTTCGGCAATGAGGCACGGCGAGATTGCCAGGCGGCGGCGGTGAGCCCCAGCGCGCACAGCGCGAACACGATGGCGTTTGGGGTACGCGCCGTCCATGGCATCCAAGGCCACGGAAAGTGGAAAAAGGCGAAGTTGAGTCCGAAATAAAGCCATGTCACCAGCAAAAGCGTGGGGCGCAAGAAGGTGTGGGCTTCGCGATCCCGATGGGCAGCGCGGGCAAACATCAACGCGGCAATGGTCGTCACGGTCAATGGCAACACCACGTAAATGAGCCAACCCGGCAGCAGCGGGATGCCACGTTCGGTGTAAACAAGCTGACGCAGAGTTTTGCCCACAATCGGCAATGCGGCAATTGGCAGCATCAGCAGATACGGCCACCAGCCTCCATGCGCGACGGCGATGATCGGGATAAAACCCAGCACCAGCCCAAAGTCATAGAGTGCGTCCACCCACGGCACTGAGAAAAACTCCGTTGTAACGAGCAATGAGACGTGGACGGTGAGCAACAACCATTCGACCGCCGGGCGAAGTGCTTGGGACGTGTTCGCTTCGTTGCCTCCGTTGGACAACTCCGAGACCGCGATGTGCCGCCGGTTCAACCATAAACCGAGACCAAGCACAGCGCCCATTGTGGCGCCAAAGGTGGTCTCCATGTGATTCCACCAGTTCATGTGAGGACCAAGCGTCACCCAAAAACCGCCGCGAAAAATATCCGGGTTCCAGGCGTGGAAGGCTTGCAGACACTGGCCGAGCGGAAAGCCCAGCGCTCCCCCCACTACGGCCCAGAGGCCGAGATTATGCGCGAGCGTGTCGCCGCGGACGACGAGAGTGTAGCCGAGGAGTCCGATGAGGGCGAAGAGAAGTCCGCCCCAAACTTCACGTCTCGGTTTGAGGAGCGCGCCGGGTTCCCAACGCCAGTCGTCGGAGAAGTAAATTTTCGGCAGCACTTTGTTGGCGGGATCGAAGGGGGAATTAACCACCCAATTCCCAACGAAAGACAAAGCGAGCAGACCCAGCATGAGAAAAAACAATTCGCGCGCGCGATATTTTACACCGCCGAGACCCATGCCGAAGAAGACGCCGGCGAACCCAATCCAAAGTCCGCCTTTGATGGCGAGGCCGAGCATGCCCCAACGCAACGCTGCCCAGTTGCCAATGAGCGGAGCATCATGCGTGAGACCAACGGTCTGGCCGTAAGTCATCGAACCGCCAAAACCGATCGCGACGGTGCCCAGCGCCACTGCGCGGGCGACCGTCAGGGAGTTAGCACGTGGGCAGAAGAGCAACGTGAGAACGAGTCCGATCAACAGGCCAGCGATCATGGCACCGGTTTCGTGACCGTACTGGCCGCGAATCCCCCACCCCATGCCACCGGCCAGCGTGGCGAATAGCACCGGCTTCCAAAGCGGCATCGCGCTGCCGACCGCGTGGGCGGCAGGAGATGGTTGAACTGTTGACTTCATGTAATTTCGAGGAACGCGAACGGGTTATATTGAGAAACACAGTGCAGGTAAACAGCGACGAATCCAATGCGGAAACGTGATCCCGTTGTCGGTTAGATTGATCGAGGCGTCATCGATTGCCGCGCCAACCCCGATTCCAATCGGGAGCGGCTTTCGCACACACCACACATTCTGAAAGATCCAGCGTCCCGCTCACGCTTGAAAGCGCCGTCGCCGCTCCGCTCTGCCAGCGCAGTCCATGACGCTCCTACTTCCGTGCTCATCTTAGTCACCGTCTCACGCAAAGCGCGGTCATGACTGCGAGCGCCGAGGAGAGCGTGGCAGCGGGTCGGTCAGCATGATCGGCCCAGACCGGTGTCCCTGAACTGGCTCAGACGCTCCTAAATGATCTGGCGCACTTCGCTGGCGTTATTCACGCCGCAAAACTAGGTGGAGTGAAAAAAATACTCGGAAAACAATTAGACTTTTGCTGAATTCCGGTAGATCGCGATTTCATTCCGACCTAATTTTTCTTTGTAAAACCCCTTAAACAAGAAACAGAACAGTAGCTATCTAGTATCATGAGAATAACCTCGAACTCCTTTGCTCAAATCAGGCACTCCGCAAGGAAGTGCTTTACCACAATCGCTCTCGCATTTGCGACTTTGCTCTGTTTCAGCAACCAACAGAAGGCGTTCAGCCAAGCTGTGAAGCTGGAGGCAGAGTACTCGAGCAGCATTACCATCGACGGGAACCCCAGCGACTGGGCCAAGCTTCGCAGCGGTAATGCCAAAATGGACACGAAAGGAAGAGGACCCCATGGTAACTTGGGGGTCGATATTCAATACTCGTGGGATTACACCAACCTTTACATTCTGGTCAAAGAAAACACGAACTATGCATTGGC
>CAMDGV010000047.1 GCA_945898055.1 Akkermansia muciniphila
TCAAGTTGAAATCCTTGAGAAGACTGCGGATAAAATCGGGCGGCAGGCGATGAATGAGTGGTTTCTTTGCACGCCGGGCCGTATCGGCTCAATCGTGTGCCTTCGCCAATCCAAAAAAGCCTACTCATCTCGGTTCGGCTTTTGCTCTGGCTGTGGCACCCTCTAATCCAATTCTACCCCCAGACGTGTGTCGCGCATAATCGCACAATGGCAAATCCCTCATTGATTTTTTCATCGAAATTGAAGCGACGAGGTCCCCAATTAAGTCTGCGACGAAAAGCGGCCGAGAGTGTCACGGAGCAAGGCTTCAGCGGCAGTAGCTTCGCGCTGTGGTGAACGGCTGCGTCGCTCGACTACCGTCGGGTCACGTCGCGAACAAACAAGGGGGATGCTACCGAAGCTTCGGCTTGTGTCTTCGGCGGCTACTTGACTCCTGAAGCGAGGACAGCCTTGTGCGCTGTCTCTTGGAGGAAGCGCACGTAGGTCTTGTCCAAGCCCGGCGTGACGAACGTATTGCCCACCACGCTCTCGCCGAAGAGGATTTCATACCAGACGCACGCGCCCAGATACTCGCCCGCCGGGCCGGCGTGATGACCATCGATGTCGAGCTTGTTGCTGCCATCCTTCTGCTTCGCCATGCGCCAGCCAACGTGGAGGGAATGTTTCTGGTCGGGCAGGGCGGCCTGATCCTTGTTCTTGAAGTCATACTTCGCGTCCGGCTGGTAGCCCCACTTCGGGTCCGTGTCGGCGAAGTAGAAGGCGTCGCCCACCGGGAGTCGGTGCGCGCCCAACTCGACGGCGATGGTCGTGTAGGCGCTGGTGAGCATACGATACATGTCGGCCTGCTTGGCTGGCTCGCCGACCTTCGGCGCGGCGACGGCGAAGCGCGGGTCATCCACGCGATACGCCCAAGTCTGATGCACCAGCAACGCAGCCATCGGCGCGTGCTGCTGGATGAAGTCGTGGAGCTGCTTGGCGAACGGCCGGTAGGTCTCGAGGTCGTGGCTCTTGAAACTCGCTTGCTGGATAGTCACGAAGTCCCACGGCTGGGCGCTCAGCATTTGTTTCAAGCTCTGCTTGTTTGAGTAAAGCCCGTTGGTGCTCTGCGGGTCCTGCTCGTGCGCCAGCGCCTTGGTCGCGTGGAGTTCCAGCGACGCGCCTCCCACGACGATGGGTTGGTGAATGAGCGTGTGGCCCGCCGCCTTCACCAGCGCGTCGAGATGCCGGGTGGCGTTCTCCGAAAAGCTGTTGCCCACCGTGAGCAGGCGCACGGTCTTGGCGGGCTTGAGAGGCGGCGCATCAGCCGCCGGCGTAAGGCCGGAAAGAAAGCAGAGCGATGCGAGAAAGAAGGCGAGAGTTTTCATTCGTATTCGGACGTTCTGCATAGCTACCGACTCAGTCCGCCAGTTGCGCCCGCACCAACTCGCACAACTTCATCACCAGCTTGTCCTTCATGCCGTAATAGACGCACTGGCCTTCCTTGTCGCGTGTCAGAATGCCGGACGCAGCCATCAGCGCAAGGTGTTTGGACACGTTCGCCTGCGTGGAGCCGGTGGCCGCCACGATTTGGCTCACGGTGCGCGGCTCGTGGCAGACGGCCTGCAAAATCCGCAGCCGCATCGGCTCGCCGAGCAGCTTGAACCGACCGGCCAGATGACCGAGTTCATCCTCCGACAGCAGCGGTGTTGAAACATTCTTTGACATATCGTTATATGGTTATATGATCATTCAAAAATTATGAACAAAACGCAAACCGAAAATTCTATCAGCCCACTCGAGCTGCAGCGGCGCTTGGCTGCTGGCCAACCCGCCCAGCTCCTGGACGTGCGCACGCCTGGCGAGTACGCCAACGCCCACGTCCCCGGCGCGCGACTCATCCCGCTCGACGAACTGAATGCCGCCGCGTTCTGCCGTGAACGAAAGGGTGCGGGCACGCCTCTCTATGTCCTCTGCCAGTCCGGCAACCGTGCGAAGCGGGCCATTGAGAAGCTGGAGCAGGCGGGCGCGCTCGGCTGCCTGCGGGTGGAGGGCGGTACGCAAGCGTGGATGGACGCCGGACTGGCCGTGAATCGAGACGAGAGCCGGGTGCTTCCGCTCATGCGGCAGGTGCAGATTGTCGTCGGTTTCGTTTCCGCCGTCGGCGCGGCGCTGGCGCTGGCGGTGCATCCGTGGTTCGCCCTCATTTCGCTTCTGACTGGTGGCGGGTTGCTGTTCGCTGGACTCACCGGCTTCTGCGGCCTCGCCCTCGTGCTGGCAAAAATGCCTTGGAACAAAACCTCCATTTGCCACTCCACTGCCTGCTGCACTCCTGATTCAAAATGAAACCCTCCTCCCAACCCAGACGTATCATCATCGTTGGCGGCGTGGCCGGTGGGGCCTCCGCCGCCGCCAAGGCGCGGCGCGTGGACGAACTTGCGGAGATTCACGTCTTCGAGCGCGGCCCCTACATCTCCTTCGCCAACTGTGGCCTGCCTTATTTCATCGCGGGCGAGATTGACGACCGCGCCAAGCTTATCGTCATGACGCCGGAGAAGTTTTGGGAGCGCTCGCGCGTCCACGCGCACGTCAACCACGAGGTGCGCTCCATCAACCGCGCCGCCAAGACCATCCAGGTCAAAGGCCCGGACGGCGCGACGCGCGATGTGGCCTACGACAAGCTCGTCCTAAGCCAGGGCGCAAAACCCATCGTGCCGCCGCTGCCCGGCGTGGACCTGCCGCACGTCTTCACGTTGCGCGACATCCCGGACATGGACCGCATTGCGCGGTTCGTGGACGAGCAAAAACCCAAACGTGCCGTCGTCATCGGTGGGGGCTTCATCGGCGTGGAGATGGCCGAGGCCTTTCACCATCGCGGCCTTCACGTCACGATGGTGGAGCGCAACCCGCACATCCTGCCGTTACTGGACCGCGACATGGCAACCCATCTACAAAACCAGATTCGCCGCGCTGACTTTGACTTCAAGCCGCTCTCTCACGCCACGCAGTTCACCCGCGAAGGCGTGGAGTTTGCCGACGGCAGCCGACTCCCGGCGGACTTGATTCTCCTAAGCGTCGGCGTCAAGGCTGAGGTGGAGCTTGCGAAGTCAGCCGGGCTGGAGATTGGCGTGACGGGCGGCGTGAAAACCAATGGCCGCATGGAATCCTCCGACCCCGCGATCTACGCCGTGGGCGACGCCGCCGAGACCCTGCACGCACTCACCGGTGCGCGGGCGCGTATCGGACTGGCCGGTCCAGCGAACCGTCAGGGCCGCATCGCGGGTGCGAACGCGGCGGGCGCGAAGCTCACCTACCCCGGCGCGCTCGGCACATCCATTGTGCGCGCGCTGCACATGACCGTGGGCTTCACCGGCCTCAACAGCGCACAGGCGGCCAAGACGGGTTTCAGCTTCTTCACCAGCCTGACGCGGGACCACAGCCACGCGCACTACTACCCTGGCGCGACCCCCTTGATGACGAAACTCATCGTCGAGGAAGGCACCGGCCGCTTGCTGGGCGCGCAGGTGCTCGGCGAGCGCGGGGTGGACAAGCGCGTGGACATCTTCGCCACCGCCATCGCGGGCAAGCTGACGGTGGATGATTTGGAAAGTCTCGACCTCGCCTACTCGCCGCCGTTCGGCTCCGCGAACGACCCGGTGAACATCGCCGGCTTCGTGGCCGGCCACATCGCGCGCGGCGACATCCCGACCGTCGCTCCGGAAACGTGGCAGCCTGACGGCGAGTTCCTCCTCGACGTGCGCGACCGCGACGAAGTCGCTGAACTAGGCAAGCTCAAGGACGCGGTGAACATCCCACTGGGCGAGTTGCGCGACCGGTTGGGCGAACTGCCGCACGACCGCCGTATCCTGGCGTATTGCCAGAAAGGCCAGCGCGGCTACCTCGCTACCTGCCTGCTGCGCGGGCGCGGCTTTGAAAATACGAGCAACCTGCGCGGTGGCTATTTGCAGGCGCAACTGAACGGGCTACCCACCACCGTCCCGGCGTGAAGAAGTTGGTCATTCTCCCAACCACACCCAACGCGCGCCGGTGTCCTTCCGGTATTTGCCGAGCGCGTGGTTATCAATCGCGTATACCGCGGCGCCTTGGTTCGCCTCCGCCGCCTTGAACCGCGGCGCCTCCTCGTGCCGTCCGCCGTCCGCGTCCGGACCGGCTGCACAAAGCGACTGGCCACAGAGAACGCGAAGGAGCGCCAAGACAAAGGCGGCACTCATTAATCTCTTCATCGAGTGAGTGGGTTATCGGGGTGGCTCACTTCGTCATGGAGGGACAGACTTACTTGCGCTCCAAGGCCTCGGTCAGCACGCGGCCCTCGACGTTTTCCATCTTCAAACCCAGCAGCGCGGCCACGGTCGGGGCCAAGTCCACGTTGCGGATTTCGCCCAACTGCGCGCCGCGCTTCAACTGATCGGAATTTGCTTTTTTGACGCCGTGTACACTCAGGGGCAGGCTAACGGTGCCTCACCAGCCCTTCAACAGATTCAGCTCGCCGGTGTCGTACTTCACGTGGGGATCGAAGTAAAGGTCCGTGACGACGGCGTCGCCCAACCCTTGCTGATTGAAACCAAAAAGCGCTTGGATCAACTGGGGATCAGCGGCCAACGCCCGGAGCTTTTCCCGTGGGTGGGTCGGATACCGCACGCCCGGGCCGAGGATCAGTTCCAAATCTTGCCAATGGAGAAACTTGGTTTCTTCAAGATGGGCCGCTCCAAGCCAGAGTGCCGCCAGCCATTGGGTCAAGATGTCCTAGGGATTTTAATCGATCCGAGAAATGGCCCCCAGCAACGAGGCGAAGATCAAAACTCCGGCCGGCTCGCACCCGTATAATTACCCGTCGGTGGAGGCCTCTGCCCGGGTATCGTCGGGGACGATCTCGATGATTTCAAAGCCGTCGTAGACCAAGAGCTGCTGGTGCTCTTGATCGTGATGAACGGTGATCAACGAATTGCGCTGATCAGCAGCGAAGATCAGTTGACCCGCGGGTGCCGCGGGTGCCAGCGGGTGCCGGGCGCTCGACTTTCAACGCTGCTCGGGAGGCCGAACTCGCAGACTGAATCGAAATCGCCGGATCTGTCGATGCCCCCGAAGGGTCGGGACCGCAGCGACTAGCCTTGGAAACAAGCCGCTACTCTTATCGTCTGGCATTCCAAACGATAACTCCACCTATGCAAAAAAACCTGAACAGAAAAATCCTGATTAACCAGCAGGCATTTCGTCCATTATCGACTAGGTCCACTCGGTTTGGGTGGTAACAATTGTAAAATGTCCTGTTGCCTCAGGTACCATTCGCGCAGGGGTCTCGATAACATTGTATCCTTAAAATCTTTGAAGTTGGCGATGTTCAACGATCCGTCGACGTCTTCCTTTAATTGTTTATTAAAATCCCCTTTGGAATCCACCGACCAACCCCGATAGGAACCCGTCTTGTCATTCAGCATCTTGGCCGCCGCCATCCGGATTTCGGGCTCGTAACGAAAATCAACAACCTCGACCAATCCCTTGTCGACCTTGCCCTTGAGTCGACGGGTCTCGTCCTTAGAGGTGAGTACGACCCGAGCTATATCAATAATCCGCTGCTCAAGCTTGGCGGTGATGTCGTTGTCTTCAATTCCCTCGTTGGCGATGCTTCCTAGATCACGGCTGACATTCTCTAGACGCTGACAAACCACCTTGATCAATTCATTCTCGAAATCAGCAAAGAATTTCTCGCCTCGCTTCAGGATCAACTCTTTTTCAGTTGTGGTAAACACATACTTCTTCTCATCAAGCCCAACAAAATTGGTGTAGGCAGGCGACTCCAAGAGTTTTTTGAGGCGGGCTTGAAGATTGGTGGCTGAGATTTTCTCCACCATAGGGATTCCCTTGGACGGATCCTTCAATTCCAGTTTGAGATCCAACGGCAGAAAATTAAACAAAGCTCGGTCGACGCCGCCCAAACGTTCAATCTGCCCATTGAGATCCTTCCAATGAGCCTTGAAGCGGTCTTTGGCGTTCAGTTCGCCAATGAATTCGAACTGATTTTCTACGCGAAGAGAGCGGGTCCCGGAACGAAACCAAGCGAGCATCCCCACCATATGACCGGCTACCTGATTCGCGCTACGATTCGGCGAAAGATTGACTTCAGCCAAGGGCAATGCGTCGCGGGAATCCCTCGGTGCTCGGGCGGCAATAAATGTTTCGATCAAGCTGTTGGGCATTAATCGGATGTCGTCGGCAAGTTGGGAGTAGGCCCCGACCACCGCTTCCCCGCCTTCATCAAACCGCTGTAAATCTCCATAGACACCCACTTGATCGTCTGTCCCAAATAACATCTTAGAGTCACGCGGTTCTTGTCCGCCGAAATAACCCCACCGAATCGCCGCTCGATCATGAGGCAATGGTTCCTTTCGCGTGCGAATAAACCAACCCACCTGCACCGCTGATTTGAAAACAGTATATTCCATAATCGACGACGACGCATAGCTGTTGGTGTACTCCTCTAAACTTTGCCCCCCAACGTAAGCCTTAAACCAGTCGTTCAATTCCTGCCGGTTCATATTCGATCCAAGACTACCGGCAAAGTTATGACGAAGACCTAGGACATGGCCGACCTCGTGAGCCACCACTTCGCGGACATAATCTTGGGAAGCTCGCAAAGCCGTTTCGTCCGTTAATCCATCGTTGGCTAGTAATTCTTCAAGGCCTTGGGCATATTGCTGGGCAAACTCAACGGTTTGAATGTGACAGAGTCCATTGGCCGTCATCCAAGGAAAACCTTGAGACGCTTTGCCGCCTACCCTTTCAGCAGGAATACTTTTTTTATCGACGACAATATCTCGCATGATGCGAAGCAATGCCCGAGCGCGTGCCTTACCCGCTAAAGCAAACACACTGGTCATGAAGGCCTGTCCGTGCTGGGACTGGCCACTTCGCGGGTCCAAAAGAATATCGGCATAAGCAAATCCCGCATTATCCCACGGAACCCATTGCACAATGTTATAGCGGGGATCAGGTGCGGTGACTCCTTCTGGGGCTTTTTCAGCTCGGATTATATTGGTCCCAAAGGCCCGATTCCAATAAAGAATACCGTCTTTGACCGCCTGAACATAAAGCTCAGGGGTATTGGCGCTGTAATGAAAGGAAAGAGGCTTAGAAAGATCAAATCGCGCCATTTGAGGCGACGGGCGACCCGTGGATTCCTCGAGGCGAGATTGGGTCTCAAAGAAACGAGAATAACGCAAATCTGATCCAACAGCCTCCTTACCTTTATAAGTTCCGGCAAAATACCGAGTGAAGAAATAGCGAACCTCGAACTGTTGTTCGACATTAGAATTGGATTCACGGTCACGCACCTGAACGCTTTGCCGAATCGAGATCTGATCGTCGATCTTCTCTGCTTGAAAGACCCGCGACTGGGGAATTTCCAAAGTTTCATCCCGCGAGACTGGGTTGAAGGATCGCCCTTGTCCGATCCATATTTCAGTGAAAAGGCGCCGCATACCTCGATTGAAATCTATCACCACTTTAGTTTGGTCCTGCTCCACAATGGGGAAGGTAGTCAAAAGTCGGCGGGCAGGAAGATCCTTGGTCACTACCAGTCCATCGGTGGCCTCATACAAATCGACGCCGTCATGGAAAACTTCGAAGCGCACGACTTTTCCAGACAAACCCGTCGACGTGGCAGCTAAGGCTTGAGGAATGAAAGAAGCGGACATCAAATGTTCTTTGCCCAAGGCGGAACGTGGAATCACCAAGGTGTTATTGGGGCCGACAGAAAGATCCAGCGAGGGTCGCTCTATTGACTGGGCCGACGCCGTGGGCTCAAGGAAGAACAACGCGACAACCAGGAGCAAAAAATTGAGTAAAGAAGGGATTAAACGTCGCAGAAGGAGAGGAAGAATCATCGTGAATAGGTTTCCATAGTTTGATCAGAATAGCGAACGGCTTGAGAGTGCCATTACTCTTCTAAATACTCCAAAAGAAACCTGCTACTTATCGCACAGAACGTGTGGACCGTTCCATCAACCACAGGACATCCAAATTATTGGGCGACGGTACATTCAAAGGTATCTGTTGACCCCGTCGCAACACCGGCATCGTCCGTGAATCCATCCAACGCTTGATCTCTGAATGGCCGTCGGCAAAGGAGAGGCCTCCGGCTCGATTGTGGTAACTAGCTGGATAATCCACAATTTTCCATTGAGCTGGACTGGAAGGATAACCGCTCATGCCTACAATCATTTCACCGTCGTTCATGCTATCCTCTCGCTCATCCATAAACACCCAAGTCAACGAGGGGCCTGGATTGGCAAAGTCGTCGAACTTTTTGAACACACGGAAACCGTCGCCAAATGAGGTGACATCCGTCGAATCGATCCACCCGTTCATCGACATACTTCGTACTCGGTTCCTTTTGACCCCCGCCACGGTGACCGTACTAAGGTCGGCTGGACATTTGAAAACAGTGGCAGACTTACCGCAGTAACCCCAAAGGAGCCCTTTGGAAAGATCTTGGTTCACATCCCAATTACTCCGATTAGCTGCATCGAAATTAAGTGAGCCATGAACCCACTCGTTTGGGCCGTAAGATTGAGGTAAACGATCTAAATGATCATCGACGTAGAGGCGCCAAGCCAACATTAGTTGGCGCCCATTATTCATGCACTGAATGCCGGTGGCCTTACTCTTGGCTTTGGCCAACGACGGTAATAACAACCCAGCCAAAATGGCGATGATGGCGATAACAACCAGAAGCTCGATGAGGGTAAAGCCAGTAACTAAACGTCCACTAGGTAAGAGGCTTAGCTGGGCGGAACGACACTTTGGAGAGATTCGGTTCACAAAAAATTTTAAAATGAAAGAGAGCACAGAGGTTCTGTACTCGACACAAGCATCTTCTACCCAATTTAAGGGAGGCGCTAGCAACAAGTTGACGACGAAATTAGGGCGACTCAGAGCATCAAAGGTTGAAAGAGCCACTCAAGATTGGACCCAAATAAAACTGGATGCTTGCCAGACCCGCCTTCCCAGTTAGCCTATTCGTCTTTCCGACACACAACCGTCGAATCAAACGCTTTCAAAATTTATGGCAGTCAATGCGAACGAGCTCCGTAAGGGTCAGGCAATCCTTTATAACAACGACGTCTGTGTGGTTCTTGAAGTGACCCACCGCACGCCGGGAAATCTTCGAGCGTTCATTCAGGGGATTCTTCGGAGCATCCGCACGGGTAAAAGCATGGACGTGCGATTCAGTTCAGCTGAAAAGGTGGAAACCGTCCCACTGATGACCCGCAAAATGGAGTTCAGCTACAAGTCGGGGGAAGACTTCGTTTTTGTGGATCCGGAGAATTACGAGGAGGTGACTGTCTCTGCTGAATTCGTGGGCGACTCCAAGAATTTCCTCACCGAAAATAGCTTGGTGACCATGACCTTCGTCGAAGAGAAAGCCGTCGTCCTTGAACTCCCTTCGAGTGTCATCCTCAAGGTGGCAAACGCGCCAGAAGGTCTTAAAGGGGACAGCGCCAATAATGTTCAAAAAACCATCACTCTTGAGACTGGCGTCGAAATTAATGCGCCGTTATTCATTAAGACTGGCGAGCGAATCAAAGTGGACACTCGCACCGGCAAATACATGGAACGGGCCTAAGCCGGACGTGTCTCGGGGGCAGGTTGGGTTCGCCTCCTCTATTAAAACGTGGTTGTCAAAGGCGTTTTTTGCCTTTGCCAATGAATTCGCCAGCCAGTGAGAACGCGAAATTCAGCTAGTTTTGCCACTTCAACGGGACCGTTGCTTTAAACCTTCGGCCCTTCGCCCCTTCCGCTTCGCAACTGAGCGCGTAAGCCGAATCATAGCGTGGGGTCTACCGTGTAAAGATCGGGGGCATCTAGAACGAGGCAGCTGAGAAAGGGTCGGCCGCGGTAGTCTGAGAGAGAATTGGAGCCAGTGGCTCGCTCCGCACTTCCACTCCAAAGACAAAACCATCATTTGTTGGCTTTGAGACCAAAAAGTGAGGACTAGAGCTGTTACCTGCGAGACTTGAGAAAGGCCAGAACTTGGTCTGCTTGATCGGAAGTTGAACCCTTTGGATCAACCCAGATACAAATACCGTCGTTAAAAAGAAACGCTGAACGACTGGCCATCCCTATCAAATTCTTGACCCCAAATGCTTCGGTTACGGTCTTGTCTTTATCTGCTAATAAGGGGAAGGGGAATTTCTGCTCGTCCTTAAATTTTTTCTGACTCGTTTCCCCATCGGTGCTAACCCCTAAAACTTTGACTCCGGCCTTTTGAAGATCAGTCCAACCGTCCCGCAGAGAACACCCCTGTTTAGTGCAACCTGGGGTGCTGGCTTTTGGATAAAAATAAACCAGCAGAAAGCCCTTTTCCCCTACCTTTGCGAGGTCAACCGGTTGACCGTCCTGATTATTACAGGTGATCGCTGGAAGGCTACTGCCGACGGCAAGCTTGTCGGCGGCGGAACCTAGGAAAGGGAAAAGAGAAAGAAGCATAATCCAGAAGAGTTGTTTCATAGCTTCAGTGTGCGGTTGTTTGGAAAATAGGCAAATCTCAGTCGTCTAAATTTGTGGTATTTCTCGGTCTAGCCCCCTTCCACTCATCCCCCTTGAATGAGTCGATCGTTACCGCACTAAAGTTATCTGTGGAAATCTAGTTACCAATGGCTTTCGGTTTAACCTCAGGATCAAATCTTCGACGGCCTCCGACAAGGGGTGCTTGGGTTGGGAATTTGCGAGTCCTTTTACGCCCTGCCCTCCGTGGAATTAAAGGCCCCTCATAATTTCAGCTTGGGGCAAAGCGTCGGAAAGAATGGGGTGGAGTAATTCTTAGGCGGTGAACCACTCAACAGCTTGTCATATATCTCCTGTAACGGTATTGTTTCGTCGAAAAGTGCCGGACCGTCTCCAAAAATTTTTACCGTGGGTGTTTGCTCTCGTGTTGGCGCTGAGCCGCTGGCCCGATTTGTTCCCTCCCAACTTTAGTGCCGTTTACGCGGTTTGTTTGTGTAGCGGCCTTTTTATTCCGGGGTGCTTTAGTTGGAGCCTACCCCTAGGAGCTCTGCTGATCACCGATGTCGCCTTGAACTGCTGGTATCAGTTGGGCCTTGGCTTTGACGTTTGGAATTTGGCCTCTTTGGTTTGGCTTGGCGGCAACTATTTTTCCTATGCCGCACTTTGGTGTCTGGGGCGGGGAGTGCGGCCGATCGCAAAGTGGCATTGGCTTCGTCGTTTGCTGCCCACCGTCGCCGTTAGCGGCTTCGGCGCACTGCTATTTTATCTAATTACTAATACCCTAGCTTGGTTGTTAGATCCGCACTACTTGAAGACCTTCGCGGGGTGGTGGACAGCATTAACCTTGGGAACCCTTGGATGGCCTGAAACTTGGACCTTTCTCCGCAATGGGATTCTAAGTAGTGCTTTATTTAGTGCCTTATTTGCCGCTACTTGGCAAAATTCAGCCGCGGAGTCACCGGCTGAAAAAGGGGAAGAGATTTCTGAATCAGAGGCCGAGGAGGCAAAAGCCTGATCCGTGGATGTAGGTCTAACTTTTTCTGTCATCCAATATGAAAATTGGGATCATTTCGGACACACACAACTTTTTGGACCCGAGAGTTGCAACCCTTTTTCGTGGGGTAAACCATATCGTGCATGCGGGTGATATTGGCTCAGATGACATTATCGTCCGGCTGCAAAAGACGGCCCCTGTAACGGCCGTTTTAGGTAATAACGACGGAGGACTCCATTACAAGGAAACTGAGGCGCTTGAATTGGGTGGCCGATCCTTTTTGGTACATCATATTGTCCAACCGACCGACCTTCTCAGTGTTATTGCTCGGCGGATTGCCCGAAACCGGCCTGACTTTCTCATCTACGGCCACACTCATCAGCAAGCTGATGTCACGGTGAATGGCGTTCGTTTCATCAATCCCGGCTATGCCGGCTCGCCGAGGTTTGGGCAGAACCGGAGTGTTGCTATTCTCGAGCTTTCAGGCTCGGAAATGATTCTGCATTTCCATCAACTCCCAACCGAATAAGAATTGATTCTGCCTAGATCCTTATGAATTTAATTCGACAACAACGGTGTCAGAGACTTTGCCAGACTGGAATCATTGCCGTTGTCCGCGCACGATCGTTAGAGCAGGTTCCGGCTATCGTCGAATCCCTTCTCCTTGGGGGTATCACTGGTATTGAAATTACCACTTCGACTCCAGAGTTTGCTCGAGCGATTTGCGAGACCCGTCGCCGGTTTGGTGACGCGGCTTTTGTGGGTGCCGGAACGCTCTTGAACGTTAATCAGGCAAACGAGGCTGTGGATGGGGGGGCTGAATTTCTTGTCAGTCCGGTTTTTAGGCCGGCACTACTTCCAGTGGCAGTGGCAGCAGGAACCCCGATTCTTTTGGGAGCTTATACTCCAACAGAATGCCAAGCAGCCTACGAGGCCGGGGCCGATTTTGTTAAGTTATTCCCGGCGGATACCTTAGGACCAGCCTATGTGCGGTCATTACGTGCACCGTTGCCGCATCTCAAGATTATTCCGACTGGGGGAGTAACCGTAGAAAATATAGGTGAGTTTTTCCACGCCGGTTGTGTTGCCGTTGGAGTAGGATCTAGCCTCCTCAAGGCGGAGTGGATCAATTCGGCTCGGTGGAGTGATCTGACAACTTTGGCAGTTCGGTTTCACGACGAATTTCGCGCCGCTACCGATCTGCGCACCGGTGGATAGTGGTTTTTGAAGTCGATTTTCCGGCTGACTATCTCCAAAAAATATCTTTCGCCGAAACGAGTATTTTATCCTGTTCGCCGCGTAACTCAAAGTAAAGCCCGTCGTCGCAGTCAAACTTTGCGATATTGGCCAACAATTGGGGTCTCTTAACGCCAATTATCCTGAAAACGTCAGTTTAGAAGAAGTGTCGCCCTGCGCTTGCCCCGGAGTCCTAATCGAAAACTTTGGGACAGGCTAGTTCTGCACTCTTAAAAGCTTCTCAAAAAATCGGGTGACAGCCTAGTTGTCTTGGGTGGTAAACCTCGAATCTCTCCCTCAGTGATCACGGATTCAATCACTGAGTCTCCCGCGAACGAACGTTGACGATTGGATAAAATTATAAGGATTAAGTTCTCTCAGAGAGAAACATCTTCCCGTCATAAAAGCGTAACATCTAAGCGAAAGGGTAGGTGAATCAGCCTTGGAGGCCTTAACAACTCTCCGAAGTCATAAAAGGCTGAATCATCAAAATCGTCATTATAACCCGCACACCTATCCTCAATATTAAGAACATCACTATGAAGCACAGCCCCCGATTCCTCTACTCCCAGATTCTTCCTTCAGTCTGCGCTGCGGTCTTCCTCCCCACTCTTTCCCAGTCAATTCACGCAACCCCTCCCTCTACTGACAACCGCTCTAACTTAGTGCCTCGAGTTAGTTCCCGGATTGTCGGGGGCATAGATGCCTCCCGTGGTGCTTATCCTTGGATGACCGCTCTAGTCGGGCGGGGCCAAACTCCCCTCGCAGGGCAATTCTGCGGCGGTGCCCTCATCCATCCTGAATGGGTCCTGACCGCCGCCCACTGCATCGAGGACACCACCTCATCCTCGCTCGATGTGGTCATTGGCGTCCATGATCTTAGAAATGCCGGTGAAGGCGTCCGAATTGCTGTCTCGCAAATTATTCCTCATCCTCACTTCGCAAGCACCCACGGATCCCTCGTCAACGATTTCGCTCTCCTCAAATTGGCGCATCCAGCCACCGGTGTTCCCCTTCTTCCACTGGTCGATCGAGCATCGCAGATCAACCTAAGCCGGGTGCCTCGCGCCATCGGTTGGGGAACAACCTCCGAAGGAGGACGCGGTTCTCCTGTGTTGCAACAGGCTGACCTCGCCTTCGTCAACATCGCTACAGCAGGGCAGGTGTACGATAACCTTTCGGAGGCACATCTGGCCGCAGCCGTTCTCGGAGGAGGACGGGACACCTGTCAAGGGGACAGCGGAGGGCCGCTCATTGTTACCGATGGAAAGGGCGGTTGGCTCCACGCCGGTGCGGTTAGCTATGGCGACGGATGTGCGCGCCCTGGTATTCCTGGCATTTATGCCAATACTTTGACCTTTCGCCCTTGGATTTTCCAACAAACGGGGACCTTAGTTGGGGATGATCATGGCAATACACTTCCCCTTGCCAGCAGCGCGACTCTTGACACTCCCATCCCAGGCATACTTGAAGTCGCCGGGGACTTCGATGTCTTCCGATTAAGCCTCACTCGGGCAGGAACTCTCAACATCGTGAGCAGCGGCACTACCGATGTCATTGGATCGCTAAGTGATTCTGCCGGGACTCTCCTGACCCGGGATGACAACGGTGCCGGTGCCCCCAACTTCCGACTTTCTGCTCCGGTGACCCCTGGCACCTATTACCTGACCGTATCAGGTTCAACTTTCGCCATTGGGTCCTACACCCTACTCGCCAAAGTAATCCCGACGACAACAGCTCAACCAGAAATCTCTATTTTAGGCGTTAGCCGATCGATCATTAATGACGGTTCGGTCGTCGCCAGTGCCGCTTTGGGAACTCACTTCGGATCGGTAGACGTGACCGCCGGCAGCCACAGCTCTACCTTCACAGTTCAAAATACGGGGAAAGGTCAGTTAAACCTCGGAACCGCTCTAATTACCGGTCCATCGGCTGCCCACTTTCGTGTTGCGATCCAGCCGGTCAACCAATTGGCACCCGGTCGCAGCGGTACTTTTACCCTCATTTACGATCCCTTAAGCCCAGGCTGGCACACGGCCGAAGTAATTATGCCCAACACCGATCCAGATGAGAATCCTTACAACTTCATTTTGACCGGCACAGGCACCGGCGGCGTTGATGATCACGGTAATTCGATTACCACAGCAACTTCAGTCATTATCCCATCAAAGACACTCGGGGAATTGGGCGGAACCCGAGATCGTGATATTTTTCGATTTGCGGTCACCCAGTCGACCACTTTGAAAATTTTCACCACGGGTAATCTTGATACGTACGGTCGACTGATGGACGTAATGGGACAGATATTGGTCGAGAAAGACGACTCTGGATCTGACCTGAATTTCCGCTTTCAGCGCAAGTTGAGCCCTGGGACTTATTTTATCGCTGTCGAGGGTTTTACCGGACAAGAACGTGGTCCCTATTCTTTGGAAATCACTCGGTAATCCTCACTAAAACCTGCTCCTGCTTCATTCGATGAACCTTAATTATTTTGGCCTTCGGCCGTGGATTATAGGCGTTCTACTCGCCTTAACCTCCATCCATTGGTCCCCTCACTTTTCAGGTAAATCGTCGCCTGTCCGCAAAAACAGTGCCAATACGATGGACTTTGAGCTCACTCCGGCCAGATCGGATCCCCTCCTCGATCCAGTAACTCCGAAAGAGGTAGCCTTGGTAGCGGAACCCGAACCCGATTCAATGCCCGATGCCACTCGAGTGGGACAACAGCGTGAGGGAGAAATTGAATCCCTTGCTCAGTCTTTGCGGACTGCCGATACCCTTGAAGAAAAAGGGGTTCTAGCCGATCAGATCGCGGCGGTGGGCGGATTTCAGGCGGTGGAAAAACTCTACTTGCTCGCCTTTGAGCAGGTAGATGAACTGTCCACCCGTGCGGTGCTGGATGGATTTAATTCCCTCTCCGACCCCTCCGATATTCTTGCCCTCGCTTCATCTGTGGCGGCAACGTCGAACTTTCAGGTGCTGCAAGCGGCTATTGAGACGGTGGCACGGGCGGCAACGGGCGACACTGTCAATTATCTCGCAGAACTTTACCGACAATCCCCCTCGCAACCCACACAGCCCTTTGCCGCCCTCTGGGCCATCGAAAGTGTGGAGAATCCGGAAGCCGCTCGATCCCTCGGTAAACTAATCGCTCGCGAAGAAGAACCTGACTTAGCGGCGGCGGCGGCCATTGCCTTATCCCGCATCGGTGGCCCTCTAGCTCATTCAACACTGGCCGACGCTGCAGCACTGTTGGGGCCGGGTGAAGGACGATTAAGACTCACCTTGGCCAACGCTTTGAGCCTAGATCGGGCAGAGATTCCGGTCCCTTAATCCGCATTCTTATACGCTAAAAAAGGAACTAACCGGTGAACCATCAACTTATGCAGGGCATGAGGGACTTGTTCATCTGCTGAAATCTGAAATATTCAGACTGGCCGAGTTCCTTTTCTTAACCAAGAATAACCCCACGCGCATGTCTGTCCTACGCCATTTTCTCTGGAAGGTTTATCGTGAAGCAGGACAACTCGCGGATTCCGCTGAGAAGATTCTAAATCATCAGCGGGACCAAATCCCCAAGGAAAACAGCCTAAAGATGGCTGAGGGTATTGCCCGCCTTCGATCTTTCCGTAAAACGGGTTCAAAACTGGAAATCCGCCATGAAATGCAGGCTCTTGAAGAAAGCGCCAACCAATGGCTCAGGGCCTATCCTAACCCTGGGATTCGAGATAATCTCGAAAACTTCTTCACCATGGCCGTTCTCCTCTTTGCCTTTCGTCAGTTCTTCTTCCAACCAATGGTGATCCCAACCGGTTCTGCCCAACCCACCCTCAATGGCATTACCTCGAAGGATCTTCGTTTTACCCATCAATCAATCCCTAACTGGCCTATTCGAGCCTTCGAATGGGCTCTGTTTGGGCACCATTATCTGGAGATCATCGCCACCGAGGATGGCGATTTCAACGTCTATGATGGGGTGTCAGATCCGGCGCCGGGGTCAGCATTGAGAAATTTACTGGGTCGCAACTTTCTCGTCCGTGTCGGTAACCGTGAGTACCCTGTCTCTACTACGATGAGCGAGACTCGTACCGACTTCATACGTCATGTGAGCCTGACCGATGAGTACGGCACAGTTCCCAAACGGCACTTCAAAGCAGGTGAACCTATCATCCGCTGCTACATAAAATCGGGCGACCGCCTCTTTGTCGACCGCTTGATCTACAATTTTAAACGACCCGAACGAGGCGAAACGGTCGTATTTAAATCTCTGAAACATCCGGGAATGACTCCCAATACGCACTACATCAAACGACTTATTGCTACCGGCGGCGAAACTGTCCGGATCGGTGATGATCGTCATGTCTATATTAACAACCGGCGTCTCGAATCATCTGACGAGGGTTTCTCTAAAATCTATTCCTTCGATCCGAATCAGCATCCGGCTTCCAGTGTCAACTCAGGCCATGTGAACGGCACTGGGTTCGCCGAGGGTCGCTGGTTTGCTCCCCACGAAACCGAACATGCTCTCTCCCAAAGTGCCGATCCTAAAGCCAAAGAACTCCTTAAAAGTGTCGCCGCAGAAAAAGCAACTATCTGGCGCGCTTACACCAACGCCGCATTTATTCCCAAGGATGGGCCCTTACTCAGCCGCTATCTAGAAAGTAAAGGTGAACTCGACGCCCTCAGTCGATCCCCTTCCAATTTCTACGATGCGACCTCCGAGGTCACGGTCAGGCCAAGTCATGTGGTCTGTATGGGCGACAATACTCTGAATAGCTCGGACTCACGGATGTGGGGCGTTGCGGATTTTCCAGAAGAGCGGATCGTCGGACGTTCGGGTTGGGTCTTCTGGCCTTGGAGCCCTCACTGGGGCTGGGGTAAGAAATAATCTCAACCCAAAATATAGGCCTGCTCCCGTCTAAAACAACGTTGCTCGACTCCTAATTCCCTCCCATCATTTAGTTTTGAGATGTTGATGAAGACTCTTCTCTTCGTATGTACCGGTAATACCTGCCGGAGCCCTATGGCGGAAGCACTGGCTCGGCGGGCACTCGCAGATCATCCCGATTGGAAGGTTCTCTCGGCGGGCATCGGCGCAACTAATGGGCAACCTCCCAGTTCCTATTCGGTCGATGCACTTCACCAAATCGGAGTTCCTCTTTCCGGACATACCTCGAAGATGCTGACGGGCCGACTTATTCGTGACGCCGACTACATCTTCGGTCTCACCCGCAGTCATGTCGAAGGGATCGCACTGCTTTACCCTGAGGCTTCAGAAAAACTTTTTGTCCTGCGTGAATTCGAAGAAAACATCAGTGATATCGATCTCGATGTCCACGACCCTATCGGTGGAAGCCTGTCTGAGTACGTCGAATGCCGTGACCAAATCCAGACAGCGGTGGAGGCTGCCATCCAATTCGTCCTGCTATCCAACTCTCCGACTACCACTCGGGTCCTAGCCATCGGCGCAGATCATGCTGGTTTCCAGCTAAAAGAAGCACTTAAACCTTTGCTGGCCCGTCTTCAGATTGAGGTCGTGGATGTGGGCACTCATTCGACCGAATCCGCCGACTACCCCGACTATGGTCGCGCTGTAGGCGAAATCGTCGCCGATGGTGAAGCTGACTTTGGACTTCTTATCTGCTCTACTGGGGTAGGAATCAGTATCGCCGCTAACCGAATTCCGGGCATCCGTGCTGCGGTTGTCCACACCGCTGAGGGCGCGACTCTGTGTCGCCAACACAATGACGCCAATATCCTCTGTCTCGGGGCCCGCTTCGTTTCCAAAGCACTCGCCGAAACTCTCCTCGAGATTTTTCTTACCTCTGAATTTGAAGGGGGCCGCCATGAAAGGCGTATCCTGAAGCTCGAATCCGCAATGCCTATCCAAATCGAAACAGTCGATCCACAGATCGCCGAAATTATCCGCCACGAACGACGACGACAGCACGAGAATATCGAACTGATCGCCAGTGAAAATTTCACAAGTCCAGCGGTGATGGCCGTTCAAGGGAGTGTTCTCACCAATAAATACGCAGAAGGGTATCCAGGAAAACGATGGTACGGAGGCTGTGAGTTCGTCGATGAAGCTGAAAAACTAGCCATCGACCGAGCAAAACAACTCTTCGGGGCTGAACACGCCAACGTCCAACCCCACTCAGGCTCCGGGGCTAATATGGCGGTTTACTTCTCCATGCTGAAGCCGGGCGACCGCTTACTCACTATGGACCTCAGCCACGGCGGCCATCTTACCCACGGCAATAAAGCCAATTTCTCAGGCAAATTCTTCGATATTGTCCACTATGGAGTTCGACAATCCGATGAACGCATCGACTACGATCGCCTCGCCGCAATGGCCCATGAACACAAACCAAAGATGATCACTGTCGGGGCCTCTGCTTACTCTCGTACGATTGACTTCCAGCGTCTTGGCGATATCGCCAAGGAAGTCGGAGCCCTCCTCTTGGCTGACATCGCTCATATCGCAGGATTGGTCGCTGCGGGAGTCCACGCCAGTCCTGTTCCTCATGCCGATTTCGTCACCACAACGACTCACAAAACCCTACGTGGCCCCCGCGGTGGACTCATCCTTTGCCGCTCTCAGTATGCCAAAGCTATCGATTCTCAGGTCTTCCCTGGCATCCAAGGTGGCCCCCTAATGCACGTCATCGCCGCCAAGGCCGTCTGCTTCCTTGAAGCCTTGCAACCCAGCTTTAAGACTTACCAACATCAGACGATCAAAAATGCCGCTGCTCTCGCCGATGGAATGAAACGTAATGGCTTTCGCATTGTCAGTGGCGGGACGGATAATCACCTAATGCTGGTCGATGTCGGCGCCCGCGGTCTGACTGGCAAACAATGCCAACTGGCACTGGATGAAGCTGGCATTACCACCAACAAAAATACCATTCCCTTCGAAACTCGCTCTCCTTTCGAAGGCAGTGGGGTTCGTCTCGGCACTCCTGCTGTCACCACTCGCGGTATGCGTGAACCCGAAATGGCCGCAATCGCCGATATGATCAGTGAGGTCCTTCTCGATATTACTAATCCCGCCACCGCACTGACCGTAAAGGGCCGAGTGCGAGCCTTGACGGCAGGATTTCCACTACCCTTCTGAGTTCCTACTTTGGCTTGGGCTGATCCGGCCTCACTGCGTCCGGATCACCCCTTTCCTTGACCAAACACTTCGAGAACTCCACGCACCATCGTTCCGAGTCTAAGATGGGTGGTTTCAAAATTGAACGCTGCAAAACTTTCCCCTTGAACAACGGAAGCCCCCTATCCCGCGGTCATGAGCGACTCCTTTTGCTGCTCCTCGCCGCCGTTCAGTTTACCCATGCCTTAGACTTCATGGTGATGCTGCCGCTCGGTCCAAAATTGATGCGTGAACTCGCTATCAGCCCCGTTATTTTCACCGGTCTTATCTCCCTTTACTCACTGTTTTCTGGCCTCGTCGGTTTCTTCGTCACCGGCTACATCGACCGCTACGAACGTCGTCAATTACTCCTCCTCAGCTACGCGGGCTTCATCATTGGCACTCTCGCTTGCGCTCTTTCCCATAGCCTCCTGACCCTCGCAGTTTCGAGGTCTATTTGTGGTGCTTTCGGTGGCATTTGCGGTTCCATGGTCATGACAACGGCCTCGGATATTGTGCCACCTCAGCGACGTGCCGCGGGATTGAGTCTGGTCAGCACCTCTTTCTCCATTTCACTCGCCGGTGGCATCCCGCTGGGACTCTACCTCGCCAATCGATTTAACTGGGAAGCTCCCTTCTGGTTCATTGGCATCCTTTCTATTCTCAACTTTGGACTCATCCTCCAGTTCCTCCCCTCGATGCGGGCCCACATTAGTCCCACTCGTCAAGGGGGCTTCGCTCAAGTCTTAATGGTCGTCAAAGACTCCAATGCCCGACGAGCCCTCACCTTCTCAGGTTCCCTCGTCTTTGCTCATTTCACTATCATTCCTATGCTGGCGCCTTACCTCATCGCCAATACCGGTTTTTCGGAAACCCGTCTCTTCGCTTTCTATTGCATTGGCGGGATCCTAAGCCTAATGACCACTCCCATTATCGGCCTCCTCGCTGATCGATTCGGCCGTTTCCGCGTTTACATAGTTCTGGTTTCCGTCGCCACTTTCATCACCTTCGGTCTTACCCACGCCGAACAAATTCCACTCTGGGCAGTCATCCCTCTGGGGGCCGCCTTTTTTGTGTTTGGCAGCGGTCGTTTTATTCCTGTCCAAGCGATCTGTAGCCTCGCTATCCAACCCTCCCAACGTGGCGCTTTTATGAGCCTCAATAGTTGCTCCCGCGATTTAATGGCAGGCCTCACTTCCACCTTCGGCGGTTGGATGATCACAACTTCACCCCAGGGGACCCTGTCCGGCTATGATTTTCTCGGTTGGTTAGCCATCGCTGCGGCCTTGATCAGTCTCTGGATCGGAGCGGGTGTTCGAAATGTCGAACCGAATCGTCCGTTGCCCCACTGACCTAGGTCCCTCCTCGTCGCGAAATCAGGTTAAAATCTCTATCGGATTACCAGCGAGAAACGAAGCCGCTCCCATTCGTTTCCCTCCTTCGATCTGTACCTCGGTCAGTTCCAAGGCACCCGTCCCACAACCCACCACCAACCGACCACGTCCCGATCCTAAGACTCGACCCGGCTCCCCTTCTCCCTCCACTGGGTGCGCGGCATGGACCTTCAAAATGCGCGATCTAGAACCACCTGAGACCTCGCAAAAGGCCCCGGGCCAAGGCGTAAATGCTCGAAGACGTCGCCACGTTTCGACCGAGGAACGTTCCCACCGAATCCGCCCATCTTCACGAGTGATCTTCCTCGCCACGGTCGCGCCTTCCATCGGTTGTAATCGCGGCACCAATGTCCCAGCCACATACTCGGGTAACCCTGAAATAAGCAGTCGCCCTCCCATTTCGGCCAGACGATCGTGCAAGGTTTGTCCCGTGTCGGTATCAAGAATTAAAGTTCGGGCCGTTGTTACGATTGGCCCCGTATCTAACCCTGCATCCATTTTCATCAAGGTCACCCCAGTCTCAATCAGTCCATCGACAATTGCCCACTGGATAGGGGCTGCCCCCCGGTATCTGGGCAAAAGAGATGTATGAATATTCAGACAACCGTACCTCGGAACATCCAACAATTCTTGAGGTAAAAGCTGCCCATACGCGGCTACCACAATGAGATCAGGGGCCAATTTCTTAAGACGTTCCAAAAACTCTGGATTCCTCGCCTTCTGCGGTTGATCCACTGGAAGCCCCCATTCCAAAGCGCAGAGCTTAACCGGAGTCGGTTGCAGGACCAAATCACGCCCCCTTGGTTTATCGGGTTGGCTTACGGCACTGACCACGGTCCAACGCGAATCCCTAACCAAACTCCGCAAGACGGTAGCCGCTAGTTCGGCCGTGCCCATAAAAACAATCCGTAGTAAATCAGACATTTCTAAGACCTTACCTAGAGACTGTTCTGACGGGAACCCCAGAAGATTCACCGATTCTGACATTGCCTCGTCGCGACGACTCCTTGAGTTTTTCCAATTATGGGTTCATTGACCGAGCCACAAGTGGTTCTCACGCACGAAAGTGATCTCGACGGTTTGGTTTCCGGACTGCTCTTGCAGCGCCTCGCCAAACATGTCTTTGGATCAGATACCCCCCTAGAGGCCTATCATTACCAAGGCTGGAAACTCCGCTCGCTTTCCGAACGAACCGCTTGGGTCAGTGACTTCACCTTCGAAACCCGCCTCGATAAACCCAACTGGCTGATCGTTGATCATCACTCAGGTGAAATAGTCCCAAAACTAGCTAAGCTCATCCATGATCCTCTCAAATCGGCTAGCCGTCTCTGCTATGAAATGTGCCAACAACACGCCATCGCCACCCCAGAACTAGATCGAATCGTTCACCTGACCGATGTCGGAGATCTCTACACCGAAAGCGACCCCGATTTTATCGAAGCCTGTGACTACGGAAACTTGGTTAAAGCCTATGGGTTCTGGAATCTTCACACACTGATCGAGGGCGATATCACTCAGTTGCTGAATCATCCACTCCTAGAGGTGATGCGGGTCAAACGCCGAGTCGAAGACCCCATCGGACTTGAATGTGCACGTCATCGTATCGAAGCGCTTAGCCCGGAGGTCGGATTGGTGAAAACAATCATCGGCAATACCAATGCCATTGTTCATCGACTCCTCGAACAAGGCCTTACTACCCACACCGTCCTAGTGACTCTCTTCAAAAAAGGAAATAACGCCTTTGTGGTCAGCTTCCGCAGTCGCAATGGAGAAGCCCTCAAATTAGCGTCTAAACTGGACGGAGGAGGCCACCCGAATGCCGCCGGGACCACCTTACCAAAATCGGTCAATAACCACGAATTAGCCACGGAATATATTCGCCAGCGAATCAATCCGCGCGCTGAACCCTCTGGCCTCACCGGAATGGAAGACCTTTTGGCCCGCTGGGAAACAGCCCGTAAATAGCAACGCCAGCACTCTCGAAAGCGGAACTACCCCGAGCAGCACTGCACCACTACCGAATAAGCGAGGCCACGTCCTTAATATCGAATTAGAGGCACAGATAGCCTTCCCCTGAGTTTTCACTCTCGGGCCAGACGAGTTTGTTCTCTTTGTTTTTGACCTAGACGATTTCACGCGGTTTCGCGCCCACCTTCCACCCCGCATCGGCGATGAGGCAGCAATCGTCCTGCAGGGTCTCCGCCCAGTAGTCCATGAGGGGCTGATAGTCGTTGTGGGCATAGAGGAGCGGCGCGGTCTTGAAGGTTGGCGAGCAGGTCCTCGGCGAGGCCTGCAATGAGCGGCTAGGGATGACCGTCCTTGGCGAGGCCCTTGAGTTGCGGGACGGTGGCCGTTTGCCATTTCGTGAAGAGCTTCTTTGCCTTCGTTGTGAAGGCGGTGAACTCGGGGTGGGCGAAATTGCGAGGTTGGGGAAGACCAGGAGGCGGGCGTTCAACGACAATTATTCTTCCCCCTGGGAATAATAATCGTCGTCGTACAAGCGGGCGTTGTTGACGGCCCTGTGGCATCGACGGACGCGCGGGCGCGGGGACAAGCGATCCACTTATCGCGGGCCTTAATGTGGAGGGCGCGGCCGGAAAAGAGGAGGATCGCGACGGATTGATCGTCGATGACGGCGACGTAGTGGTGGGAGGAGCCTGCAACACTGGGTTGATGGAGGTACTTGGTCCTCCTTAAGGCGACGGTCAAACTTCCTTGCGCTCTTTCGGCTCGATCAGACGGACCACGACACGGTCAAGAAGGCCGGATTCGGAGAGTATTTTTGCGATGGCCATGACTTCGGGATCACGGGGCGGGATTGAAACTTTGCCCAGTCAAAAAACTAATCCCAGCCTGCCCGAAGCCAGTAGCTCATTTCAGATGAAGTGCCCCTGCCGAAAGGGCACCCTTGGCAATTTTAGACGCCAATCTGAGTTTTGAAGTGAAGTCGAAATCCTAAAAGACGAAATTATCCCAAAGGAAAGGGACCGGAATACTCCGGTCCCTTTCGTGAATAAATTGACCGACTTCCGACGGTTATCTTGCGCGGAAGAAAGCTGCTGCGCCCGTGGTTGTAACCGGGTAGGGACTCGCTGCACCGGTTACGTCGGTAAAGGGTCCTTTAATACCACTCGCTGTCTGGAGAGTGCCCGTGTAGGTAATTGAAGCCCCGCTCGCCGTTTTCACGACAGTTAATGGCCCGGGAGTAACCGGGGTGGAACCGCCACTCAGGCCTCGAATAATCATGCCGCTGACGCCGCCGGAATTATCCTCCATCTCAGCAAACCATATATACTCACCGGCCTTGATATCTAAGGTAACGGTTCTTGGTTGCCCCAACGGTAACACATCCCCCGCATCGTTTTTCCCAGCATAATTGCCTGTGTTGGATT
Organism: Akkermansia muciniphila; assembly: GCA_945898055.1. Lineage (GTDB taxonomy): Bacteria > Verrucomicrobiota > Verrucomicrobiia > Limisphaerales > UBA9464 > SXXZ01. Next base: position 24,652 of record CAMDGV010000047.1, read on the forward strand.
CCGCTGGCTCTTTTAAGCCTTTAATATCATCCGCCCAAATCTTGCCTGATCTTGAGGCGTCGGTAGTGCGACCTTCAAAGACTGTTACTTTGTACTTCCCAGCATTTAGGCCACCAAAACGCATCAGAGTCTCGCTCCCAGTTGTGTCCGGATTGCGATAAAGGTAGTCATCTTTAACTGTCGAGGGAACGAGGATACCGTCATACATAACGGCAATTCCTTCTTTCGTGGGGTTGTTGGCAGTCTGCCCAAGTGCCGGAGGGAACTGGTTAGCATCGTTTTGTGCCACATTATTCAGCATCGTGAGCGTGACATTCTTGTTATTATCCTTGGAGTAATCATTTAGTTTCCAAGTCACTTCCGTGGCGGTGGCATTAGCCTTACCCTCGATGCTTGCCGTGCCAAGAACAACATTCGCGTTGGGTGCGTCAAAGGTCCATGTGGGGATGACGTTCCAATCGGCCAAAGGAGCAGGAGCTTCGGTGTCCTCCCCAGCGTCATTCTTAACTACCCTTTCATTTTCAGATTGGCCGAAATCAATCTTGAACAGGCCCTTTGAATCTGCCGGATCGATGACAGAGCGGATGATCATGCCGCTGATGCCGCCTGAATTATCCTCTATTTCCGCAAACCAGAGATAGTCACCGGCGTTGATTTTGACGGACACAGTTCGAGGTTGTCCGTCGAGAAGAATTTCTCCAGCGTCGTTCTTTCCTGCGTAGTTGCCAGTGTTCGCTTCCGCTGGCTCTTTTGCCCCCTTCACATCATCCACCCAGACCTTTCCATACCTTCCGGAGTCCGTCGTGCGGCCTTCAAAAACCGTCACATTATATGTTCCAGGATCAAGATTGGCTATCCGCATCAGACTTTCGGAACCGGCCGCATCAGGAGCCCGATAGAGATAATCGTCTTTGACAACAAAAGGAACTCTGACGCCGTCGTAGACCACTTCCCTGCCCTCTTTCGTCGGGTTGTTGGCAGTCATGCCCAGCATGTAGGCCGGCGCATCTGGAGTTAGTTTCTCAGCCAGAGTTTTATTATCAAAAATCGTCAGCGTTACATTATCATTTGGATTCGAAGAAATGTCCTTCAGTTTCCATGTGACAGAGGTTCCATCAGCGCTAGCCACACCAGTGATACTGGCAGAATCGGGGGCTACGTTTGCATTTGGATCTGCGAAGGTCCAAGTCGGAATGACAACCCAATCGATCAAGGCAGCGGGAGGTCCTACTTCAGTTCCATCGGCTTTCAATAGCGGATTTCCCTCCGCATCCTTAGGCGACCGTTCATTTTCAGACTGACCGAAATCGATCTTGAAGAGACTTCCGTTCAATCGGGCCGTTCCTGGGGGAATGGGTGCGCCAAGCGCCGCCGCCCAAAGGGACGCCACTTCGGCGTCCGTGAGCGCCCGATTGAGCCAGATCGCCATTTCGTCCTGGGCACCGGAGTGAGTTTGGGGCGTCGTCGGGTCCGCGCCGCGACCGCCGATTTTCGCTAGGCCAGTATCGACGCCCCAGCCTGTGGCATCGGGTTGGAGGTTGGCGGTCCGGTTGACCCCATTGATCCAGACCTTGAAATTCGACGCGCGTTCGGGGCCAGTCGCCCCGTGGGTGGAGGCCACGACGTGGAACCATCCGCTGTTCGGGTCGATCAACCGGCGGTCATGGGCGCTATTGTCTTCGAGATAGAGAGTTCGTTCGGCATTGACGCCGGTCGAAGCCGGGTCGACGGCCATGACCAGACCGTTGTTGCCGCAGTCGATCTGAAAACTCTTCGTCGGGTCCGTGAGATTATTCGAGAAGAGGCGGTCGCCGCCCTGAGAAGGCCCTGCTTTCATGAAAAAGGCCACGGTCATGTCATTGGCGCCATAGGCCGCGCCAGGGCCGAGGATGATGTGCCCTGAGTTGTTGCTGTAGTGGGCGAGGTTCGCCACGCCCCCAACTCCAGGCACTAAGATGTCCCCGAAAACCTCGAGCGGACCGGGACCGCCGACCATCGCCGGGCCGTTGACGTAATCTCCGTTGAAAGAACTGGGCCCGACCGCACGGCCCATACTGTCGATGGCGCCGCCGGCGGTGGACGTATTGTTCAGTTGGTAATAGTAAGTCGGACTCAGTTTTATCACCGTATCCTGGTAGAGTGCGGCTTCCGCGGGTTGAGTTGCGACGGCAAGGAGTGCGCCAAGCACACTAGCGGCCACCGAAGGCCGGCGGAGACTGTTCAGGAAGGATCCTGATAGGAATCTGCTTTTTGACGCGGAGGGTAAATTCCAAACGGGAGATTTGCGTGGGTTACGGCAACGATAAGTTTTCATAAAAAAGCGAAAGGTGGGAGAGTGTCAGGGATGGCGATGGGAAACTGAGTGAGGTGGATTAGAGTGAGGCGGAATATTTTCGAAATGGGTTGGGCAAATCAGATTAAATGGATAGCAGAGCGATTGTAGAAATTTGCATTCAGAGGCGGAAAATATATAGGTTTAGGGAACGCTTTTGATTACCTTGCCCAGAGATGATCTGTCAAGGTGCCTGTTGATGAAATTTTTTGTGGCGATCGAACTTTTTATTAGCGTTGGGGCAACTTTCGGGACGCGCACGCTGAGTGATGGTTCGGAAAGCGCTGATTTCGATCGGAGCGGAGTGTTCGGTGGGGTTGGTGCTCGACCTGTCTTTGGGTCATTGGTGTATCCGGGGCCCACACCTTTTGCCCGTTTTTTTGTTTGCCCTAGATCCGTTAACGCGGAGGAGGCCGTGTGGGCGAATTAATATTACCTAGCAATAGCTACGTGAAGGCGTTGCTAATCGTGAAACTCACTTTTACGGGCGCGCTTAGAATCCCGACGACCGGTTGCCGGATGGAAGTCGGATGATGGCCGAATTAGCTGATTAAAAAGGTCTTCCATTTGCAGATTGGCAAGATCGCTCTATCGAATGAGTTCGAGGTCTAGTTTTTTTTCGAAAAGCCAGAATCGAAGCTCGAGGAACCCACGAGGGCGAAAATTGTGCCGCTGATCGTCGACTCAAAATCTCTCGTTCCAACGAAGCCCCAAAGAAGATTAAGTCGCAATGAATTTTAGAACAGTGACGAGACGTTCGCGAGGCTCATATCCCCAGCCGCCCTGCAGTCAGAGAGTAACAAAGTCGAAGACCACGAGGCCAAGTAAAAGAGGCTATCTTGCCAGTGAAAGGATCAGAGAATCAGGTCCAATCGTAGTTAAAGCTGATGCTAATTCGTTCGGCTTTTAGGGGGTTTGAGGTAACTTCATGACGAAGCCAGCTTTCAAACAAAAGGATATGCCCCGCTTCGGCCGGATAGGTAATATAAGGACGATTGTGCGGCGCGGCTTCGGTTCGTCGAGGTGGGGCAGCCATGAAGCAACTCATCCTTGGGTCCTCAAACTTTAATCCAGCGCATCCCTTCGGTGTTGCCACATAATAGGTGCCGCTGACCACAGAATTTGGGTGCAGATGGAGACTGTGATTCACCCCTTGAGGCATAATGTTAATCCAGCAATCCGACATTTTCAGCCCCCGCCCACCGAGGTCCCAGTCGAGGGTTTTGGCAAAGGCTCGGACATGGCGATCGAGCCGTCGTTCTAGTTCGGTAAAGGTGGACGACAATGTGTGAAGACGATCGAGAGATCCATACGAAGTGTAACCCCCAGGATAGCTTTTTGCCGACCAAGCGCGACCCGCGTCGTCGAAGTCGCGATACTGGCGACACTCTTTGAGAAGCTCTCGATTAAAAGCAGCGCCGTCCCTTCGTAAGAGTGACGCATAAATGATTGTGGGAAACCAAGACTCGATCCGTTTCACTGGGGACAGGCTACCTGTTTGAGGCCACTGCGGCGAGCCTGCAGCCTGATTGAAAATTTAAATTTCGATAAAAACCTTTTCCGAGAGAATCCGGATTTTAGGGAACAAGGTCCTCGTCTCCCTCCCTTACTTTTCGAGGCCCTGAGGGGTCAAAGTGAGCCTTTCAAAAATTCCCGCAAACCTGCGAATTTGGTCTGAGTACCGATTCTCAGGTGGGTCGAGTAGGTCCACTTTGGAACTCGCTCGAATCTGCCAACTCGACTTTGTCGAGTTATAACTTCTGGTGGGTTTGTGAAATCCCTTTTGCTTCAAGACCGCTGCGGTCTCTAGAGTCTGCGCATGTCGAAACCGGCTCTTGGACGTGGACTGGGTGCATTGTTAGGGGGAGGCGCAAAGCCGCCCACCGCCCCGTCGGCTATTCCCCAATCATCAAGTGTGGTGCCCATACCACCGGTCGCAGAGGTGAATGCGCCCATCGGATCCGTTGTTCGAAGAGTATCGCGTGACCGAGTGCGTCCGTCACCGTTGCAACCACGTAAAGACTTTACCCCTGAATCGTTGATTGAACTTGCTGATTCAATTCGGGAGCAAGGAATTATCCAACCGCTCGTGGTGAGACCGTCGGGTGAGTTCTTCGAGTTGATTGCTGGAGAGCGACGTTGGCGGGCGGCCGGTTTAGCAGGATTGACAGAAGTTCCAGTAATCGAGCGTTTAGCTACCGACAGTGAAGTGTTGGAGTTGGCCTTGATCGAAAACTTGCAGCGAGAGAATTTGAATCCGGTGGAGGAAGCCTTGGGCTATCGGCAATTGCAGGGGCAGTTCTCCCTGACCCAAGACGAGATTGCCCGCAAGGTGGGACGTGGGCGGGTGGTGGTAGCGAATGCGCTACGCCTTCTCAAGTTGCCGGAGGCTGTCCTTACATTTTTGCGCGAGGGGCGGATCTCTGTTGGACACTCCAAGGTGATTTTAGGCTTAGAGAATGGGGTAAAGCAGGAATCGATTGCGCGCCGGGTCATGGAGTTAGGGTTAAGTGTTCGACAAACAGAAGAGGCGGTGGCCTCAGAGCTAGGGTTGACTAAGTCGAGCAAGATCAAGATCACAACCGCGACGCCTCCGCCCCAGCCTCGGGATCCGCACGTCGTGGATTTAGAAAACCGAATTCGGGAAAAATTTGGGATGAGAATTGGGCTTCAGTACCAGTCAGGAAAAGGACGTTTGGAGGTACATTTTCATAGTGACGCCGAATTAGATAGGGTTCTAGAGGTCATTGGAGTGACCGTGGATTGACCTGTTTCGACCGAGGAAAAAGCCTTTGGAATAAAGGTCTAAAATGAGTAGAGGAGTTAATCGTTTGCACGTCCCGCTCGCCAAAATTCTATTTTTAGCTAAGTTCGACCCACATTTTGCATGATCCGTTCTAACGAATTCCGAGCTTCCGTTGCCAATCAACTGGCATCCCTCAATACCACTGTGCCGACTCTGAGTGCATTTGTCGGGTTGGATGGGTTTGTTGATGAGATCCTCCACGTTGTTGATACGCGGTACGATGCGCACCGTTTTGATCGAATCCCCACGATTACTGCTTATGCTGAGCGAATGGCGGCGGCGGCGGGTCGTAGCACGAATATCGAACTCGTGAATATTTTGACCAAGCTGGGAGGGAATGGTCCGATTATGGCCAATGCTTTAGCCAGTTTTGGAATGAGCGTCACCTACGTGGGGTCCTTGGGTTGGCCTTCACTGCATAGCGTGTTTGAGCCATTTGCAATGAGGGCGGAGGTTAACTCAATCTGCGAACCTGGATTGACGGACGCATTAGAGTTTGAAGACGGCAAGCTCATGGTGGGTAAACACTATACGTTAAAGCAGGTCACTTGGGAGAACCTGTGTCAGCGGTATGGGCGAGATAAATTTGGAGCTAAGTTTACCGGATCAAGTCTCGTTGCCTTTGTTAACTGGACGATGTTGCCCTATATGTCGGAGATCTGGGAGAGTCTTCAGGTCGAGTTTGTTCCAACGATGACCGGACCGCGCCGGAAAATTTTCTTCGATCTTGCCGATCCGGAAAAACGGACCCACGAAGATATTGCCCGCGCCTTACGGATTATTTCAGGATTCCAGTCTAAATTTGATGTGATCTTGGGGCTAAACGAAAAGGAGGCTTACGAGATTGCTTCTGTGCTGGGTCTAAAGGCAGGGGAATTGGATTGGCAAGGACTGGCCTCATTGAGTATCGAAATTCAGCAACAGTTGGCAGTGGACACTCTTGTCGTGCATCCTGTTGCGTATGCTCTGGCGGTCTCAAAGGGAGTTGCGGACGTCGTAGAAGGGCCGGTTTGCAAGAAACCAAAAATTACGACCGGTGCCGGTGATCATTTTAATAGCGGGTTTTGTTTAGGTAAACTTTTGGGACTCGACAACGCGGCAAGCCTCTTATGTGGAGTGAGTACCAGTGGCCATTACGTGCGGACTGCGGAAAGCCCAAGTGTGTCCGATCTCATTGCCTCAATGCGGGATTTTCCAAGCGCTTAAGACGACAAAGGAGATCGTGAGTTCAGTATCGATACGGAGCCTAGGCTAATTGACTTCCATGTTTGGGGCGTTGGCTCACTTAGTCTCTAAGTTCAGACCTCAAAAAATGGGGGTTAAGCCCAGAAATCAGGTGCAGGTCCAAATCCCTGAGTTTTGAGCGATTTTTAGCTGAGGTGAATTTATCGTGGGGAATGCCAGCAGATAAGCTCGTTCTTCAGCCCATGGTAACTATCGGGTCATCGTGGGTAACCCATTCGGAGCCGCCATCAGCACTGAACGTGGTTGCGACAGTGGTTGCGACAAGAGTTGCTTGTTGTCACCAAGCACCTTGCATCGTTGTTAGAATCCAGCAATCTATCTGATACTGATCAACGTCTAAGAGCACCGGTTTACCACCTTATCGTTCGTGACTCGGAAGATGTGGGTCTCTACCGCAATAGTCACAGCCGAACTCTGGGTAGCTATCTCGGCAACAACTACTAGGTCGTTCTCAAATGATGTAGTTCTCAAATGGTTGCAACAGCACGATTGCTTAGATACAAATCACATCTAATTCCCCTCCCCGTCAAAAAACAATTTCCTATCAATAATTATATGACCCCGAACCGCGTCTGGCTCGTTCCCGTGTTGCTCATACTCGGCTGGATGGCCGCGCTGCCAGCGCGCTCCGCTCACAGCGCGGACCACTGGACTGATATTTCCAGCCCGCTATTGGCGCGGTTGACCAACAACGGGGCCAGGGCTGAGTGGCCTGGCGGCTGTTCAGGAGTGGTCGTGAATCGAACGAACGGGGATGTCACGATCAAAGTCGTCGGACAGGGCCTGTGGCGAAGCTCCGACCGAGGTGGCAACTGGCAGCGTCTGGATGACAGCACAATCTCCGGCCGGGATGAGACCGGTTGGGCCACCAGCGGAGATCAGAATGCGCCGGGGAGAATCGCCAGTTTTTCGCTGGATGGGGCGGCGGGCTGGACGTCGGATGGGATCAAGTGGCAGCGATTCACCAGCCTAGGCCGCAACTGGGATTTCGGCTCGGTGGATTGGGCGACGGCGGTTCCAAAAACCATCCTTGGAGCGAAGCATGAAACCTCTCCGCCCGGCGAAGTCTATCTGACGCAGGACGGCGGCGTGACGTGGAAGCTGCTCTCGATTCATCTTTCCGGGAGGCCGGACCGCCTTTCGATGGTGGGCGTGCTGGATGCGACAACGTTGGTTTACAGCAACGGCGATGGCATTCATCGCAGCACAGACGCCGGCGGCAAATGGACGAACGTTTCCCCCATCAATCCGCAGACGAGAATCCCCGGCCTCTTTCGGGGTGTGCATTATCTCGGAAGCACGAACGGATTGCTCGTCAGCAAGGACCTTGGCGCGACCTGGCAGCCCCAAGGTGCGGCAGTGAACGTCTGGCAAGGCCCGTTCTTTGGCCGGGATGAGAAGGAAATGCTGGTCGTCGGCAAGGACGGCGCTTTTCTCACGAAGAACGCCGGCACCGATTGGAAGCAGGTGGCCAGCCTCAAGTCCAAGGAGCGTGGCTTCGTGTTCGCCGCGAACTGGTTTGGCTGTTACGCGTGGGACCCTTTGAACAACATTCTTTACGCCTCGGCCATGGGAAATCCCGTTTACAAACTGGAGTTTTGAATGCGCAACTGCCCGAGAATTGAACCGGCCGCGCTGGAGCGCCCACCAGCCGAGACCGCGCCCTAAAAGGAGAATGGTGATCCGCCCTGAGTGACGAGGCCAGCAGCAGCGGCATCCCGGGCGAGGAGTTCCCTGTACAACGATGAACTGCGCGCCCTTGCCCCTAGGGCAATGGACGGCATTGCAGCGATATCTGGAGGAGGGCGTTTAAGAGATCGATAATAATCTGGTTGAGAACGTCATTCATCCCACCTGTATTGGGAAAAAGAACTGGCTCTTCATTGGGCGCCCGGACGCCGGATGGCGGAATGCGGTGATTTACGCCGTTTTAATGACACCAAGACGATACGGGTTAGATCCGGTGGCCTGGTTGACCGATGGGTTGCCGCGTATTCCGCAGGCAACGAACCCTACGGTTGCCTAACTCCGGCCGTGGAACTGGAAACCGGCGAAAGCCTAATCCGGTTGGGCGCCCTTTGGCCCCCGCCTTCGATCGCGGAATATCCTACTTTCGGCAACGAGGGAACCGTGGGGTTGGGCGTGCGCTTACAAACTTTATACCGATCACGGATTTGTTGGAATTCCTGCATAGGGTGTTGAAAGCAGCCCTCAAAAATTAAATCTCCCTTTTACCCTCCGCGTCAAAAAACAAATTCCAATCAGTTGGAAAGTGTCTACTATTATTTAAAGAAATAATTAAAAACAGTTCCTATCCTTTGTCTATCAGCATTTGTTAAATTTGACCCCGACGGAAGACACAGTCCATTATCAAATAATTTCTGCGCAACTTCACCTCCATAATATGGATAAATTGCAAAAATTGGCTGAAGATGCATTGGCTTCCAGAGCGGTCGACTTTCAATGTTTTCCTGTTCGAGGGCAAGGCGGAGATCTTCCCGTGTTCT
>CAMDGV010000048.1 GCA_945898055.1 Akkermansia muciniphila
AAGACTTGGCTGGATGCCGCTGCACGGAGCCGCGCAAGGTGCTGCTTGCAGCGTTGCTATGGAAAAAGACAACGGTATCGCAGGCCTGGATCGCCGATCGTCTTGGGATGAAAAACGCAGCTAACGTCAGTCGAGTTATCCACCGCTTGGATCGATCGGTCCTTGAAAAAAAGGTGTCCGAGCTAATTTCCACCAATTATTGGATTCTTTTCTCCCCATTAAAAACATCAGGCAGCGACCTTGGGCAGCCATTCTAAGTCGTTGCTGCCGCCATTGTTGTCGTTGCCGCTTGCGAGCGCGTTTCTGTTCAACAATTGCACTAGGAGGTCGCCGGCCGGGACGTTGAGAGCGAGTTTAATTTGCCGATAGGGAGGCGGCTGAGTTGGTGGAACCTCAGGGAGAGGGTCTACTGCAGTGAGAACTGGCAACGGTGGGTCCGAGGCCACGCTTAGAGACGATGAAGAATTTGAATGTCTCTTCATGGGGAGATGCCTCCTTTGAACTTTGTTCCGGGCGGCCGCTAGCTCTCATGCCATCGATCAATAACTCCCGCCGACAGGCCAGCGCCTTTCCATTGCATTTTTTTGAGGGGAACAGCAGCTTGAGAAATGCACATTGTTTTCCATCCTCTCCGGAAGAGATTTGTCGAATTTCTGATCGTCTCGGCTCTGGTTTCGATCTCGGTTGCAGCGGCGGTTCCAGTCTCGTTTCACACCCGCTCACGTCAGTTGCTCGGGACTAATTCCTCTGAGGTTAAGGTGGTTGAAAAAACCGTGGAATGGGATCCGACCCACACCGCGGTCGTGGTGTGCGATATGTGGGATCAGCACCATTGTCCCGACGCCACAGAGCGGGTAGCGGAAATGGCACCGCGAATGAATGAGGTACTCAAGGCAGCGCGTGCCCGTGGGATGTTGGTGATTCATTGCCCCAGCGATACGCTGGGGTTTTATAAAGAACATCCAGCCCGTAAACTGGCCCAATCTGCCCCCAAGGTGACAACGACGATTCCCCTCCAAGGATGGTGTTCGCTGAATGGCGGAAAGGAACCCCCACTGCCCATCGACGATTCCGACGGTGGTTGCGATGGATGTCCAGATTGTCCGGGTTACGGAGCTTGGACACGGCAACATCCCGCCTTGGAGATTCAAGACACAGACGGAATTACTGATTCGTCTGAGGCTTTTTATCTAATGCGACAACGCGGCATCACCAATGTGCTGATTATGGGCGTCCACCTTAATATGTGTGTTCTGGGCAGGTCCTTTGCTATTCGTCAGATGGTAAGCCAAGGTCAAAATGTTTTACTGCTTCGGGATATGACCGACTCGATGTATAACCACCGAAAGTCACCCTATGTCTCGCATTTTCGAGGCACTGAACTGGTGGTGGAACATATTGAAACTTTCTGGTGCCCGAGCATTACCAGTAGTGATTTGACGGGTGCCGCGCCCTTCCGATTCCGAGACGACGTGAAGAAGCGAATCGCGCTCGTGGTCGGTGAAAATGAGTATTACACGTGGAAGACTCTCCCCGAGTTTGCAGCCAAGGAGCTCGCTTGGCGAGGTTATGAGATTTCTGAAGTGATGGCCACGCCGGTCGATGGAGATCCAGATTTTAAAAACGTGGAATCCCTCCGCCATGCCGATTTGGTGCTGGTCAGTGTCCGTCGGCGTACTCCATCCAAGACCATGATCGCACTTTTGCGAGCCCATGTGGAGGCCGGTAAACCCGTGGTGGGAATCCGTACCGCAAGCCATGGATTTGATGCTCAACCGGCGGGGCAAGAGTTTGCTGCTTGGCCCACATTTGATATCGACGTATTGGGGGCCAAGTACATGGGACATTACAATAACAAGCCACCGGTCGCACCCCACAGCTTAATTCAGGGGGTTTCCTCCAATGGAACCCATCCAGTAATGACCGGAGTTCGGACGGATTCTTTCCGAGTTACCTCCCACCTTTACAAAAACATTAATTTGGCATCGACCACCGTTCCCCTCTTGAGAGGTCACGTCGAAGGCCGGACCGAGATCGAGCCCGTAGCTTGGGTCAATAATGCCAACGATCGCCGGGTTTTTTACACCTCTTTAGGCAATCCAGACGATTTCGAGTTACCCGCTTTTCGTCGTTTATTGCTCAACGGAATTCTTTGGTGTTTGCACGACCCCATTCCGCCAGCGATTGCCATCCCAGCCGATTATTCCAAGGAATGGAAGACCATGAAAGTCCCTGGAACATGGGAGGATAATTCTGGTGGAGCCTTGGCTCAGTACGACGGATTGGCTTGGTACAAATCAAAAGTGGAATTGCCGCCGGCGTGGCAGGGCCAATCCTTGACTCTGGAGATCAACGACGTTGACAACGCCCATGAAGCGTTTGTTAACGGGGTGAAAGTGGGCGCAGCAGGGGGCATGCCGCCGGCGTATGTCAACGGCTTCCAACTAAAGAATAACTATTCCGTTCCAGCTCCGTTAACCACAACTGCTCGTGAGTTGTGGATCGCAATTCGAGTCTATGACCACGATGGCCGCGGTGGGTTCAAAGGAACTGCTCCCCGGCTTCACTGGGGCACCAACACACTTTCCCTTGCTGGCGAGTGGGACTTTCGGACCGGTGATTCGTCCGAATGGGCTGGAGTCAACGCGGGCCGAGGAGAAGCCACCGTCGTTTTTCGTCAACCGCGTTCATCAATAACCGCAGCTACTGCCGTGGCTGCAACTCCGGATCTTCCGCAAGAAACTCGAGGCCCCGCCCTCCGCCCGATTGAATCTATGAAAAGGTTCCATGTGGCAGAGGATCTTGAGTGGGATCAGGTCCTTGCAGAACCACAGATTAGCCAACCCGTCTTCTTAAACTTCGACGAACGCGGCCGCATGTGGGTTGTCGAATTCCGACAGTATCCCTCTCCAGCAGGTCTGACCCTAGTGAGTCGCGACAGTGTTTGGCGAGCTGTCTACGACAAAGTTCCCTTGGCTCCACCCAATCATGTGAAGGGGGTTGATCGAATTAGTATCCACGAAGATACCGACGGTGACGGAACCTATGACCGCCATAAAGTGTTTGTGGACGGATTGAACATTGCTACCGCGGTTGAGCGAGGACGGGGAGGCGTTTGGATTTTGAATCCTCCTTATTTGTTATTCTATCGGGATGCCAACAACGACGATGTCCCCGATGGGGATCCGGAGGTTCGTTTGGCGGGATTCGGTCTCGAAGACACCCATAGCGTGGCTAATTCGCTGAGATGGGGTCCAGACGGATGGCTCTACGGGGCCCAGGGCAGTACTGTCACCGCAAACATAGTGGTGATGAAGGCGGACGGAAAACCGTTGAATCCCAAGCCGTATTATTCACAGGGACAAAACATCTGGCGGTATCATCCTGAAAAACGAATTTACGAGATTTTTTCCGAAGGCGGCGGCAATGCTTTTGGTTGTGAAATCGACGACAAGGGCCGCATTTTTTCTGGCCACAACGGAGGCGACACCCGGGGGTTTCATTATCAGCAAGGGGCCTATTTGCAGAAGGGCTTTGAGAAGCACGGCCCCCTCTCCAATCCCTATGCGTTCGGCTATTTTCCCGCCATGCCATTGGGCAGCGAACCCCGCTTTACCCATAACTTTGTCCTCTATAATCACGGCGCTTTGCCTCAACGATTTGCTGGAAAACTGTTGGGCGTGGAACCGCTTCAAGGTCGTTTGGTCGAGAGCGACTTTAGTTCCGATCAATCTTCATTCCGCACCCGTGATCTTTCCCGACCAGTCACCAGCGACGATCGATGGTTCCGTCCGGTCGATATCAAGGTAGGCCCTGATGGAGCAGTTTATGTATGTGATTGGTATGACCGACAGGTGAACCATTATCGAAATCAAGAAGGTGAGATGGATAAAGCCAATGGTCGAATTTACCGCCTGCGGTCCAAAGGGGCAAAACCGGTTCGCCCAACGGATTTATCGCGACTCACCCTCGAACAAGTATCCGATCAATTGACTCATTCCAATCGTTGGGTACGGCAGACTGCTCTGCGATTGATTGGTGACCGTCATGATTCGAACGGAATCAGCCGTTTCACTCAGATGCTCGAAAACTCCACCGGGCAAGTCGCGCTGGAAGCTTTGTGGGCTTGGTCACTCAGTGGCGGATTAACCGAAGATCAGGAACTTCTTCCCTTACGACATAAAGATCCTTACGTCCGCCAATGGGGAGTACGACTTCTCGGTGACTCTCGAAAACTGACGCCAGCGGCGCTGCACCATCTGACGCTGATGGCGACAGAGGAAAAAGATCTCGAAGTCCGAAATCAATTAGCGGCGACCGCTCGGAGAGTGCCTGCGGCCCAAGCACTCCTCATTATTCAAGGTCTGTGCGGTCATTCGGAAGATACCCAGGATAACCGACAACCTTTGCTAATCTGGTGGGCAATGGAAACGCACTGTGAAGGACATCGAGAAGAGGTGCTTCAGCTCTTTAAAAAACCGGCCTTTTGGAAGAATTCTTTGGTTGAAGCCCACATATTAGAGCGTTTATCGCGCCGCTTTGCTCAAGCAGGAGCCAGACGCGATTTGCTCGCCTGCGCTGAACTGTTTGAACTCGCTCCAACGCCCGAATCCAGTCGCCGTCTACTAACGGGATTTGAAGCCGGCTTCAAAGGGCGCTCCATGGCTGGGTTGCCCGAAGAATTAGTCGCTGGAATGAATCGTCATGGAGTCGGTTCATCTGCTTTTGCCCTTCGTCGAGGAGATCCCAAGACCCTTTCTAGAGCCTTAAAATTGGTGGTCGATGAAACCGCACCTCGCAATGAGCGTCTTGAATTCTTGGCTATTTTGGGAGAAGTCCGAGCCCCCGGAAGTGTTCCGGCTCTGAGTCAGGCTTATCGAGGAGCAGTTAAAGATGATGGGCTGCGTCAGGTGGCCTTGGTCGCGTTGCAAGGCTTTGATGATGCAGCCATTGCACAGACCGTCTTGAGTGTTTACCAAGCGTTGGGGCCAACCGCTTTACCCACGGCCCAGACACTTCTGGCCAGTCGACCCGCGTGGAGTTTGGCTCTAGCTCGAGCGATAGCTCGCAAGCCGAGCGGTTGGGCGGCCCCGGCGATTAAACCGGAGAGTGTTCCATCGGGGGTGGTTCGAAAGTTAAAACAACATCGAGACCCAGAATTAAAAGCTCTGCTGCAGACCCTCTGGCCTGACCTTCAAAATCCCACGACAGCGACTATGGACGCCGAGATACAACGACGTTCCGGTCTTGTCCGTTCCGGCATTGGAGACCCTTATGCCGGCCGCACTTTGTTCCAAAACACCTGCGCTGCCTGTCACAAGCTCTTTGGACAAGGTGGCCAGGTCGGACCTGATTTGACTGTTTATAACCGCCCTGATTTGGAGTCGATGCTCTTGGCGGTAATCAATCCCAGCGCGGAAATTCGTGAAGGGTTTGAGAACTATTTTATCGAAACCAAAGACGGTCGGTCCCTTTCTGGTTTCTTGGTCGAACAAGATAACCGAAGGGTGGTACTCCGCGGGATGGACAATCAGGACATTACCCTCAATCGGGCTGATATTGTTGAACTCCGATCGGCGGGGGCATCTCTGATGCCGGAAGGATTATTAGATGGTTTGAATGACCAGCAAACCCGCGATCTTTTCGCCTATTTACGCAGCACTCAACCGTTAGTTGGGGAGGCGCCTCGACGAACGATCAAACCATGAAAAACCGGCACCTCTCAGGAAATGACATCGAAAGAAACCCGACCCATTCGGCATTTACTCTAATCGAATTGCTCGTGGTCATCGCCATTATTGCCATTCTAGCTGGGATGCTTTTGCCAGCACTGGCCAAGGCGCGGCTTAAGGCCCGGGAAACCACTTGTTTGTCGAACTTTCGTCAGTGGGCTATCGCCGCCAACCTTTACGCGGGTGACGACGCTAAGGGGCGGATGCCGATGTTGGGTGATATCGGAAATAATCCGTGGGACGTCGCGGACGCCATGATTCCAGCGGTACAAAACTATGGACTAACCGTACCCATGTTTTTTTGTCCGGTACGCCCTTCGGAGCTAACCGAAGCCCAAATATGGCTAAAGAAGAATCGGAATCGAACTTTATCCAATAACGATGACCTTCGGTATTATTATAATCAGCGATGGACCTTTGGATTTGCCATTATGCAGCACAGTTGGTGGGTCCCACGTTCGGGTCTTGCGGGATTTCGGGTGATGCCAACCACCACCCGGGTTAATACCAATTCGATAACCGACGGATGGCCTGCACGGATGGAAGATCCGGGCGCATCAACCAGTCCCATCGTCACCGATACTCTTTATAAAGATGGATTCGAGACGAATCTTGTCCGGGCTTGGGGTGGTCACCCGACGGTCGCCGCCGACTCTGGATTCCAGATTCAGGGAGGGCGTGCTATTTCAATCAGCCGTGGCTTTGCTGATGGCCATGCGGATCTGGCTCGGAGCGGTCGGATCGTCTGGCGGCACTTCGGTAACTGGACTAGTTTTTACTAAGCCAATTCGCTCTCAAGTGAGCCTAGTTTGCCTAGTCCTCGGAGGCTCGACGGCTGCTGAGGGTGCAAACTTGCTGCTAGCTGAAAACAACAGAAATTCACTTCCTCGGTCGACCGCGTCAGACCGTCGATCGGCATTCTAAAAACCCTCGCTCCCCTCCGGTGGACACGCTCGCCGCGTATCCACCGTGTCTCGGAGAATTCCTCCTAGGCCTGCCCACCAAAAGAGAAGTGATCGTCTAAGTCGAGCAGATCAGCCCAAGAAAAAATGTCTTCACGCGTTGTAGAAAATTTTGCGAGTGTAGATGCAAAATAAGCCAGTGTTTCTGCGTCGCTACTCGGCCCACGCCGATCGTGAAAATCGCTCCACTGTTCGATCTCCCAAGGTGAGCGCGGAACCAAAGCCTGAGATTGGACCCAAGCGAGGATCGCAGAGTCACCGTGCCCTTGAGCTACCTCATTTTTGAAGGCATCTGATTTTACCCCAGTGAATTTGAAGAACTGATGATCCAATGGGCAGTCAAAGTTGTACTCTCCGTTTTTTTCGACCAGCACCGCACGACATTTGTCGAGAATCCGAGGCAAAATAGCATAGCCGCCCAAGCGAACTCTCATACTTCGGGGTGGGCGTTGGGTCAAATCGGGGGCTTTAATCAAAGGAAGTGTCATTGTTCAAATTTATTGCAGCAAAGAAACGGACTGAAAAGGAGAGCTTTTTAAAGAACGCCGAAGTCAAAAACAACCGTTCAAGTCTATTTGTCAAATGAAGAATCGGATCGTGACCGGTTGTTTACTGAATCTTTGAAGATTCTGAGGTCGAATTTAGATACCCTGCGTGTACCGTCCCCTCATCGTGGCTGCCTTAGCTGACATCTCCCGTCTTCTCTGTGACCTGATTGCACTTCCTAGCGTCAATCCAGCTTTCTATTCCGATCCCTCCCTTTCTGGAGAACAGCGGGTTGCCGACTATCTCTCCAATTGCGCACGGCGCGCCGGTTTGGAGGTTGAACGCCAAGCGATCACTACCGATCGATCTAACCTGATTGTTCGACTCTCGCCCTCCGGCCGTGCTCGGCGGCGTCTGTTTCTCGCGCCACACCTAGATACAGTTGGTGATCCAAACTACGCGAAACAATTAAAACCAGTGATCTCAGGAGGGCGTATTTACGGTCGCGGAGCCTGTGACACCAAGGGATCGGTGGCAGCTTATTTTCAAGCACTGCTCGCTGTCGTAAAATCAGGGCCTCGACCCAAAAATACGGAGATCGTCTTCATTGGGCTTGCCGACGAGGAAAACATGCAATTGGGCTCACGTCACTTTGCTCAAACGGGTGGCCGCGCCGATTTGGCTCTTGTCGGTGAACCTACCGGATTGAACGTCGTGACCGCTCACAAGGGGGATGTCTGGCTGCAACTCCGGACCCTCGGTAAGGCGGCTCATGGTGCTACGCCTCACCGAGGGCAAAATGCGGTGACGGAGATGGCGCGTATTGTTCTCGCACTTGAAAAAGACTACGCAGGCTTATTGGCCCAAAGAAAACCGCACCCGCTCCTCGGAGTCCCAACCGTTAATGTCGGCTTTATTTCCGGCGGACGACAACCCAATATCGTCCCAGCCGATTGTGTCATTGGGATTGATCGGCGCACTTTGCCTGGGGAGACCGAGGCGACTGTCCGTCGTGAAATTCAAACCCTCCTGAAGAAGCAGAATCTGCATGCCACCTTTGACACTCTACGAACCGCCTCCTGTGAACCGTTGGAGACGGATCCAACCCATCCGCTCGTGGCTCAGTTAACTCGAACCGCAGGTCGAAAGACGACCTTGGGCGTCCACTATTTTACCGACGCGTCACCGATCGCAGCGGCCGGCACGCCCGCCGTCGTCTTCGGTCCCGGCGATATTGCCCAAGCTCACACCGATCGAGAATGGGTGGCAGTCAAGCAATTGGAACGAGCGGCCTCCATTCTCGAACGTTTCCTTCGCGAACAACCCTGAAGAAACCCTCAGGGAACTTGAGTTTGATTTCATCGTCCCCTTACGTCAGACCCTGCCCCGATGCGCCTCGCTTTCCTGACCCACGAACCCTTCTTTCCCCCGAGCGGCGGAGGGTCCGCAGAGGCTCCTTATTTGATGAATGAATTGGTGCGACGAGGCCACCAAGTCCATCTTTTCTGTCCAGAATTTCCTGACTCAAAATCGGTCGCGCTCCAGTTTGGCATCTCCATTCATCCATTTACCCGTTGGAAAATGGGGCGTTATACTCGACTACGAAATCTCAAGTACTTGCTCTACCCCCTAGCCTTGACGCGTCACGCCGACCAAGTGCTTGCCGATTTAAATCAGTCCACCGAAGGGAAGTTTCGTTTCGAGGCTATCCTGGCTCAGCACACCATCGCTGGAGTTGCTGGTGGCCACCTACGGCGACGTTGGAAAGTGCCGTTAGTCATGAACTTTTTAGATTATTTGACTGGGTTTATGGAGACGTGGCCTGCGTTGTTCACTCGGACAGGATTTGTTCCGCTCTTGAATCAGTTCGAATTATCCATGCCTCGCCGTTTTGACGCCGAGGGTATAATGACCGTTTCAACCCCGTTAGCTGAGCGTTTTAGTCGCACAGGGTATCCGTCGGAGAAGATTCGAGCGATCCACTATGGATACGATGCCAAACTATTCGCTCCCGGCACAGAGATACCCAGTCCGCAGCGTCCGGTGGTGGTGATGCATGGCTCCTTTGATCGGCATCATCTTGGCCCCATTGCACGCGGGGCGGTTCTGGAGATTCACGCGAGTCGCCCCAAAGTGGTCTTCCGCTTTGTGGGCCGTGTGACGCCCGTATTAGCCGAGTTTACCCGAGACTTGCGACAGAGAGCTCCTAGTTTGGAACTAGAAACCACCGGCTTTGTGCCCTATGCAACGGTGGCAGATCAACTCCGTGGGGCGACCCTTGGGATCGTACCCTACGAGGCCTCTGAGGGGGTTCACTGCGCCTTTGTAGCTAAAGCAGTCGAATATCTCGGATGCGGCTTAAATTGTGTGAGTACTCCCCTCGAGAATTTGCAGGGATATTTTAGATCTGAACCTGCGCTCCACTTTTCGGGGTGGGACGCGCACACCTTTGCCGGGAAGGTGCTCCAAGTATTGAACCAATCTCCAGACCAACGCCGCGCCTCGGGTCTTGCAGCCAGTCGCCGGGTATCGCGAGAATTGGATTGGCGAATAATCGCCTCGAATGCAGTCGACTTTACTGAACAACGCACCCAACCCACGCCCTCTCTAAGTTAAGTCGCTTGGCCTGACTTGCTTTGGCGTTTTCCCAGAGCGACTGACCCAAGGGACCACCCACTAACCGAACGATTGCAATGGGCAGAAATCAGAGATCGGCGACATCGCAGATTCCCCCCCGCCGAAAAATTTTAATTCGGAACCTCGTCGGCCATAGACGTTAGGACCCTTTGTTTTAGGGTTGTTCATTGTCCCCGAGGCCGTCGGAATTTCAACTGTCACCGACAAGAAATCACGCGAATGTTGCGGTAAGGGGCCTCTGTGTCGTACACATAGGTCTGCGGCAGAACAAACCTATCTTTGAGACGACGACTCCCGTCCTAAAAGTGACTCCGATCCGTTATTCAATCCCAACTGCCCTGCGTCGTTCGCGAATAAGCGCCGGCCTGCTGATGTACCGTCTTCGTGAGGGTCTGTTGGAGGTTTTCATCGCGCATCCAGGCGGCCCTTGGTTTCCGACTCGCGATCACGGGATTTGGACGATTCCAAAAGGGGAAATCGAGAGTGGTGAAGAACCTCTGGTTGCGGCGATTCGGGAATTCAAGGAAGAGGTCGGACTCATCGCCTCGGGTCCTTACATTGAGCTAGGTTCTATTAAGCAAAGGGGCGGTAAGACTGTGTGCGCTTGGGCGTTTCAAGGCTCGTGGCAAGAAGGAGACGGTATCCAGAGCAATCATGTGGAGATCGAGTGGCCACCAGGATCTGGCTCTTGGCGTTCTTGGCCAGAAATTGACCGGGCTGGCTTCTTCGATGAGGAAGGTGCCAAGCAACGGCTGAAGATTGCTCAGCATCCGTTCATCGATCGATTGATCATCGCCCTCGAAACGGCCGAAGTGATTTAATTCTGACTGAGCTCAAGGAGCGAGCAGCGAGGATCCCGCGGCTAAGATCCCACGGCTGAAGCACCCCTCCCCCGCCAAACAAACTCGGAGCAATCGCGTCCGTGAATCCGAACCGTTCGATCGGACTGCTCAACTCAGTCCAACTCAGGCACCCCAAGCGTCTCCTTCAGAAGGTCGGATTCAACCCCGATGCAACGCTGATTCGCTGATTCGCTGATTCGCTGGGTCGCAGCTTAAGACTTCCAGTCGAAGGCACGTTTTTTAAGGGCATAAACGTATCCGACCAACAGGATGAACATAAAAGAAAGCATACCACCAAGAGCGAGAGTGGCATCCGTTTCCAATAACTTTTTGTAGGTGACAGCCCACGGATACATGAAAACCACTTCGATATCAAAAAGCACGAAAAGAAGTGCAACCAGATAGAACTTCACGCTCATCCTAGAATTGCCTTCGCCTTCGGGCAGCATACCGCATTCATAGGGAATATCCTTCGTTTTAGTCCGACGCCCCAATTTGCCAGCGGCGACTGAGATAATCAGGGTGCTCACGGCAAAGCCGCTGGTCACCAGCAGCAGCATCAACACCGGTAAATACTGGTTCAGTTGCGAATCCATTTTTTTAACTTTGGCCTCGTAGCCTGCCTGGGGCAAGTGAAGTTTCGGGTCCTGCAGGGAATACTTGAAAAAAACCACCGATCAAACAGCGCAGACCCGTTGATCTAGCCGCGAGACGAGGTGATCGGTATTGTGCCCACTCGATCCATCGCCAAATCCCTCAGTGGGGACGTTCCGCGAGAAGTCGGATAAGCCGAACTCCCACCGCGAGAGCGACCGCCAAGAGAAGGGCCCCACTCGCTTGGGAAAGCCTTTTCATGTTTGCGGGGGAAACGCGTCCGCGTCCACGAGTGACTCCCCAAGCAACCGTGGCAAACCAACTCATGGCGCCGCTGGCGACTCCAACGACAAAAAGCCCTTTGCTGACCCAGTCATCCTGAAGCCAATCACGAGCGGTGAGAGTCGCGGTCACCGTCAACCAAAGAAGCAGAAGGGCCGGATTACCCAACACCCGAAGAAAGCCTGTCCAGAATCCGGTATGTGGATGAAACCGAGCTTCCACCAATTTTACCCCGCGTGCTTCGCCTGGGATAGGGGTTCCTCGAAAGTAGCGAATTCCGAGCCAAAGCATCAAAATGAAGCTGACCAATTCTATGGCGGCTCGCACCAGTCTGGAGTCAAAAAGTTGAGCAAAGCTAGCGAAAGCGAAGGCGCAATAAACGGCTTCCATGGTCACCGCCCCGAGACCGACAAAGAGGGACCAGCGCAGTCCCTTGGTCACTGTCTCGCTCAGCAGTGTCGCGTTGACCGGCCCCCCAGGGATGCTCGTAACAAATCCAGCGAATACTCCAAGGATTGCAGCGGTGAAATGAGGCCAAGTTTCGATCATGAGACAGAAGGAGAAACGGTGATCAGGAGGCCACTCCGTCATCCTCTTCGTCATGCTCGATTTCACGCTGCAATTTGGGGGAAATATAGGGGCGAATAAAACCGTAAATGAGATAGGCAGAAAAGATGACGGGAGCGACAATGGGAAGAAGCTTCTGCCAAAGTAATAGCGCTAGTCCTGCGATCATTAAGATAACCAAAGTTTTAACGAACGGCTTTTGTGTCCGCCAATCCACCTTCTTAAAGGTAGGATAATGGACTTCGCTCACCATCATCGCTGAGAGGAGAATTAGCACAACGGGCAAGGTAAAACGAAAATAGCCGATCGGAAAATCTTTGTCGTCCCACCAGATGAGAAAAAGTGTCAGTGAAGCAATCATACCCGCTGCCATAGGAATCGGAAATCCAGTAAAGTATTTTCCACCACCCCCATTCGACTGCGCGGCGAGGCAATTAAAGCGAGCTAATCTGAACGCGCCACAAATCACAAAGATCGCCGCGATAAACCAACCAACCTCCTTATGATTAACGAAAATATCTCTGAGAACAATCCGGTGGACCAAAAAGGCAGGTGCCACTCCAAAACTGACAATATCAGCTAGCGAATCAAACTCGCGCCCGAACGGACTTTCAAATCCCCCCATCCGCGCAATTCGACCGTCCAACAGGTCCAAAATACAGGCGACAAGAATGTAAAAGAGGGCGATCTTAATGTCGTGATAACCCGTGCTGAGATCCGCTTCAACAATCTTGGTAAGGGCCAAAAATCCACAGAAAAGATTACCACCGGTAAATAGATTCGGCAGAAGATAAATCTTCAAACGCGCCGATTCTTCGGCCGGTCCAAGCGGTCTTTTTTCTACTGGATTCATCACTTCAAACGAGCCACTACGGTTTCGCCACCCACCACTCGGTCACCCAACTTCACTGCCACTTCTGCATTCGCAGGAAGATAGATATCAACTCTCGATCCAAATTGGATGAGTGAGACTCGGTCACCTTTCGACACCACATCGCCAACAGCGGCCCAAGGAACAATCCGGCGAGCAATCAGGCCAGTAATCAGCTTGATGGCCACCCGACCGCACGCCGGTTCGGTTGGTTCAAATCCCATGACCACATTTTCGTTCAATGCGGCGGATTCTAAATTCAACGCATTCAGAAACTGACCCGCGGTATGTCGAACCAACGCCACACGCCCTGCCACGGGTGCTTGCTGAATATGAACATCAAAAACCGATAGAAAAATGGAGACCCGCCGACATCGCCCTCCCATAAAATGAAGTTCTTCCGTCTCGTCGATAACATCCACTTTACCATGGCCGGGCGCGACAATCAAACCTCGGCCAGCAGGCACAATCGCGTCTGGATCGCGAAAGAAGTGCCTGGCAAATAAGCCGAAAAGCACTACCAAAAAAAACAGTCCGGCATATCCATAAAAACTCACCGTTCGACCGATCAGAAAAGCGACTCCCGTTAGAAGAAATCCGAAAATACCCGACCCTATTATTGCGATAAACAGGATGCGTCGGAAGGCGATGCTAGCTTTTCCCTTATGAGTCACTCGGAATAAGTATAACGAGTGACTCTGCATCGTGGAAGTGTCGTTTCCATCGAGAATGAAGAATCGTCAGAGTCCTCCAATCACTGCTCTAGCCCGCTGAAGCTGCTAAAGTGACAGTGGAGGTGACGGCGAGGGAAGCATCGAGACGGACCGGCGCTGGAATCAGTTTCTGGGTCAAACGAGAAGCGGTCACGGTAACAACCGCTAAATCGAGATGTCCCAACATGGGTTCCTCTTTCAATCGGTATAAGGGCTTAACTCTTCTTACAACCCGCCTTCTTGCAAGGTCATCAGGGTTCGACCCGAACCGGTAGACCTTTCCAAGCCATTCTCCGAAGTAAATCCGCATTCCAATTAGCCAACCGGAAACAGCCATGGCTTTCGGTCCGCCCCACGTCTTCAGGATTCGGTGTTCCGTGGATTCCGTAACCGGCTCGATCCAACCCGATCCAAGCCGATCCCACTGGATTATTCGGGCCCGGCGCCACGCGTAGTTTACGGTCGAGCGAACGTGCTTCTACCGATTCAGAAAACATCTCAGGATCGAAGGTATAATCTGGGTCGGCCACCACAGCTACCACCTGTAAATCTCCAATGGGCCGCTTCTCCACTCGGCGAGCAATGCTACAAGGGAAGTGCACCAAGAGATCACCTCTCGAATTAAACGCCCGCAAATGATGCCCAGAAAGACTAATGCGCACCAAGGATGGCCGACGCGCGCCTAGGATCGTCACATCTGGCACTAAGAGATTTAGCCCAACGAAGGGATGTTCCCAGTCGATGCCTGGATTTAATCCTCGAATTAAACTGGGATGACTTTGAAAACGTTCTGCGACCGACTCAAGTAAGGTTTCGAATCCGAGATGGCTCGCTTTCGATTTCCCTAACCAAGTCGTCGGAAGTGGTGCCAACCCCTCGAGGAGGACCTGAGTGACCTCGAAGCGGGTGAAAGGAAGCGAAGAAAGTTCCAGCGCGCTTCGGGTGGCTCTGCCTAGCCACCCTGTTTGTTCTAAGCCATGCCGCGCTTGAAACACTCGAATTGCCGCCGCTGATTGAGGCCCAGCAATGCCGTCAATCGATCCCACCGAAAGGCCCAAGCGGACGAGGGCGATCTGAGCTTCTATTAAATTAGTCACCGACCGCACGCTGAACTGCATTTCGACCCGGGCTGTTGGAACCAACTTTGGCGGTAGATTCGAAACGAGGATCGGCAGCGTGGGAATCGGAAGGGACGGAGGCGGGTTCGATGGAGAAGTTTCAGGAGGCGGCAGCAATGACAACGCTGAAGGGTCAGGAGCCCACGCTGGAGGGTCAGGTAATAAAATTGGAACCTCAGTCTTTTGGGAAGGTGTGATCGATGGCGAATTTGAGTTATCGTGCGGCAACCACCACCCGACGACGGTCGCGACGATGACCAAGAAAAGTCCAACCGCACCCCAAGGAAACTTCGCACCTTGAAGGCGGCTTGGCGGCTTGGATGGTTTGTATCGAGCCATCTCAGATTAAATATCGATGGTCGGCCCCTTAAAGTCATCCGATTTTGAAGGTTTAGCCTGCTTCTGCGAAGGTCGTTGACCTGGCGGCGAGGCACTTGAAGGGAAAAACGGACGAACAAGAATCGAGACTAGGCTTATCACTAGGGCGCCCCAAAAAGCAGACCCGAAACCATCCACCCTAAAATCAGGTTGAAGCAAAGCCCCGACGAGAAGAAGAAGAAGGGCGTTTATGACCAGGGCAAAAAGCCCCAAGGTAACGATGAGCAGCGGCAGAGAGACAAGAAGAAGGAGAGGGCGAACGAAAGCATTGAGAAAGCCCAACAAAGCCGAGGCGATCAACAGCGATTGGATCGTCGAATGAGAAATTCCCGTGATCAGGAAATCTGCCGCCAGAACCGCAATGGTCGTAACCAACCAACGGTGCAGAAATTTCAGGAAAGGCTCTGGCATCGGTGAAGACTAAAAGAGCGAAGCGAAGAAGTCAGTTTGGAATCTGCACTGAAAATCGATGGCGAGAGGAGAGGCGAACGGACGATTTGAGATCAAATAAACCTGAACTCAAAAAATCTATTCTGACCCGACTCAACGGACCGATTGGCAAACTCAGGATAAAGAGTTTACCGAAAGAAATGGTGCGCGATACAGGGTTCGAACCTGTGACCCCTACCGTGTCAAGGTAATGCTCTACCACTGAGCTAACCGCGCACTTTCATTCGGAGGTGCGGAAGGTTTAGAATTAGGAGAAACTTCGCAAGGAATTTGTTTAGAGAGTTTCCTTTTTCCATGACCGATACCCTCGTATCGTGACCCCAGATGAGTGCCTATTCCAAAGCCTACTACGAGGACCTGAAGGAGGATTCGACGACTTCCGCAAAGGAAGTTGTCCCCCTAATTCTGCAACTTTTCCCAGCAAAAACCGTGGTTGATGTCGGTTGCGGTTCTGGAACTTGGGCTCGGACGTATCAAGACCAGGGTTGCGAAATTCTCGGTATAGATGGGGAGATCGTGCGCTCAGAACAATTATTGATCCGACCGGAGACATTCACCCGTCGGAATCTGATGGAACCTCTCCGGATCGACCGCCGTTTTGATCTCGTTCATTGCTTGGAGGTGGCAGAACATCTGGATGAAACCCGCGCTGAATCGTTTGTGGCCGACCTCTGCAGACTGGGTGATGTGGTGGTCTTTAGTGCAGCTATTCCAGGACAAGGAGGCACACACCATGTCAACGAACAGTTTCAAAGCTACTGGGTGGAGGCATTCCGTCGAAACGGATTCCGATCGCTCGATTGCTTGCGTCATCAGATCTGGAACAATGACAAAGTGGCTTGGTGGTATGTCCAAAATCTGTTGGTTTTCGTCCGTGAAACTCGATTACAGGCGTATCCAAACGCGACCGCTGCCGATCGTCCTTGGCCGGAAGATTTAGTTCATCCTCGGGCTTATGTTGCAGCGACGGTTCCTTCCCTAATGTCCCCACGCATGCTTAAAGAAATCCTCCGCGCCCTGCCTTATTTTCCATCGAAAATCATCCGTCATCTCCGCCGTTAGGCCCGTCTTTTTGCTCCAAGGAATTGAACACAATTCTTATTTTTGATTCGGCCTCCTGTGGGAAAAACAAAATGAAAACTTCAATTTTCACTTGTATCAGGACCACTCAAACGCCCGTGGAAGCCGATCTGCTGATTCTGATGCTTCGCTCTGCGGGATTTCATCCCCTTGATTTAGTCACCTACGGGCATTTCTCCATGGGGGGTAGCGACATCTCTTTTCAAGTCCGACTGCCAACAGAAGAAGTTGCCGAGGCGCAGCGATTCTTGGTTGATTTGGATGCATGACCGTCGACGGATTAGACAAAATTTTACACCGTTGCTCCCCTATAAGTCGACGGTCCAAACTTATATAAATTGCATCCTTGTTCCTCGGACAAATTTAGGCATTTTAGGAACGCTCCATCTCTCATCAAAAAGCGCGAAGCTGACCGCACGAGACCCCTCTATCTATGAACAGTCCTCGGAAAATTAAGAATCAATCCTCTACAATAATTCGCCCGAAAGGATCGGCCTTCACCCTGATTGAACTTCTCGTCGTCATCGCCATTATTGCGATTCTTGCCAGCATGCTTTTGCCTTCGCTTGGAAAGGCTAAAGGGAAGGCGCAGCAGACAAAATGCCTCAGTAACCTCAAGCAGATTGGTCTATTTCTTCAATTTTATACTGACGACAATAACGATTATTTCCCGGGGCACAGATTAATGATGCCCACCATCTTACCGGCCAAAGATGATTGGTGGGGCAACTATCTGGGACCGTATTCACAGGGGAATTCAAATCTATTTCATTGCCCCGTCCTTCAAGGAACTCGTAACCAATATTTTCCAGGATTCAAATGGAGTTGGTTGCCGGCAGCGAATGCGGGCGATCGAGTCGGTTACGGGTGCAATACTTTTTTTCTTTTCTCAGACCCTCCGTACGCTCGAGGAGTTGCTTCCGGCCCCGGCGGTTATATCAACCCAGGTCGGATCAAACGAAACGCGATCCGCAGTCCCACCCAAAACATGATGATCGGCGATAGCGAGGGTTACTACAGCATGAGCCTCTGGTGGCCCGCTGCGGTGATGGATGGTTCAAATTCAGCGTTTGAAGGCGTGGCCACCCGCCACGGCGATAGCAAATCGCGGGGACGTAACTCGGCGAGTGGACGCGGCGTGGTCGTTTTTGCCGATGGCCACTCCGAGGCTCGGCTCGATCGCGACATCAACCCGCCTTCTAACCAGAGTCTGGTGAATGTAAAATATTGGGATCCTGAACTAAAAATAGATCGCTAACCTTTCCTCTTATTTACCTGCTTGCTTTACACCTTCAATTTCGTAATTGCTAGAAAATGACTCGCCTCTGCTCCGGCCCCTTACTCGCCCTCCTCTGCTTCGCCTCAGTTGTCTCCATCGCTGATGTGTTACCTGGCACCACTCCACTCACTTGGCAAGGCGACCCCGCCGCTCGCATCGTTGGATCGATCGACGCGGCCCTCGACCGAGTGCTCTCCACGGTGGTTCTCGACCGAACCGCCCGATGGCCTCGCGATGGATCGACCCCAGACGCCTTCAGCAAAGCGCGCGATCCACAGCGCCGGCGATTAAAGGAAATCCTCGGGTTAGTCGACGTCCGTGACCCCGTTGAACTGAGACACTCTGCCGTCATCGGAGGCAGCGCCAACGGAGCTGAATTAGCTCGTGGCGCTAAGCACCGAGTCTTTGCCGTTCGTTGGACTGTTTTTCGAAGTGTCGAAGGAGAAGGTCTCCTGCTAGATCCTGAAGGGAGTCCGAAGGCGGATGTTGTCCTCATCCCCGATTGCGAGGGATCGCCCGAGGGCCTGGCTGGCCTACAAACTGGGGGTGAATCTGCCCAAGCTTTCGGGGCACGCTTGGCGAATGCAGGCTGTCGGGTGATCATTCCAGTCTTATTAAATCGGGGTACAATCAACGGTGGTAATCCGGGCTATCGCGCTATGAATCATAGCCAGCGGGAGACGCTCTGGCGCGCCTCCTATGAAATGGGCCGCACTCCTGGAGGTTACGATATTCAGAAAGCACTCGCGGCCGCCGATTGGCTGATGACCCATCGGAACCCCGACCACGTCAACCGTCCTCTCGGCATCGCCGGTGCAGGGGAAGGCGGTCGGGTCGCTTTGCATGCGGCGGCTCTCGACGATCGCTTTTCTGTGGCCTTGGTGTCCGGTTACTTTCAACCGCGCGAAGCCCAGTGGCTTGAACCGCTCGATCGCAATGTCTGGTCGTATGTGCGGGATTTCGGCGATGCTGAGATCGCGTCGCTTCTCCTGCCACGGACCTTGCTAATAGAAGATGGCGCGCATCCATCCGGGGTTTGGACTGATGCCCATTCGGGTGCCCCTGGAAAGCTGAGTCGGCCAACAACGACCTCGGTGACCGCGGAACTAGACCGAGCGCGGGCGATGATTCCCTCCGTTTGGAAGGACCGAATCCGAGCACTCGAAGCATCCCCTACCCTTATGTTGGGTGATGGCGCCTTTCGCGGATTAGCTGTTGCCTTACAACTTTCACCCGAACAAGCTACCAGCCAACCCTCCATTTTGACCGGCCCACTGCCTGATGGTGCGGCTCGGCAATTACGACAATACCGTCAACTTTTGGATGATACTCAGGCTCTCATGGTCCGAAGTCCCGATGCTCGACAGACGTTTTGGAAGGACGCAAAAAAATCTAACCTTGCCGCCTTTACTAATTCAACAGGGGCACTGCGTGATTATTTTAAAAAAGAAACGGTCGGGGTAATTCCACCGGCCTCAGTGCCGGCTGCGCCTCAGACCCGTTTACTCTTCGAGACCAATGGTATTCGGGGATACGAGGTGGCTTTGAGCGTTCACGAGGGGCTTCCAGCCTACGGTATTTTGGTCATACCAGCTGGCCTGAAGAAAGGCGAACGCCGACCGGTGGTGGTCTGTCAGCACGGATTAGAGGGCCGGCCGACCGACCTCGCGGATCCTAAGATCGATCATGGGGCTTATCACACCTATGCCTACCGATTAGCCGAGCAAGGCTATGTGACCTTCGCGCCTCAAAATGCTTATATCGGCAATACCCGTTTCCGACAGGTCCTTCGCAAGGCCCAACCTTTGGGACTTACCCTTTGGTCCTTCATCATTCGTCAACATGAGGTCATCACCGACTGGCTTGCCGACCAACCGTATGTGGATCCGCAACGGATTGCCTTTTATGGACTCAGTTATGGTGGAAAATCGGCTATGCGCATCCCTGTATGGGTGGATCGTTACTGTCTGAGTATTTGTTCAGCAGACTACAACGAGTGGATCTGGAAGTGCACCTCCACGACCTCTCCCTACAGCTACTTATTTAATAACGAGTACGATATGCCTGAATGGAATCTCGGTAACACCTTCAACTACGCTGAGTTGTCTTGGTTGATTTGCCCACGCCCTTTCATGGTGGAACGAGGTCACGATGATGGTGTCGCCCCCGATGAATGGGTGGCGTACGAATATGCAAAAACCCGCCGACTGTTTGTGAAACTAGGTATTGCCGATCGAACCGAGATTGAGTTTTTTAACGGCCCCCACACCATTAACGGGGTGGGCACTTTCGCCTTCCTGCGCCGCCATCTTTCAATGCCGCCGAAGTAAGCCGAAGCATCAAAAAAACCGCCACGACGACTCGATTCTGCAGTCCGTTTATTTACTGATCGCAGTTCAAGCCAGCAGGGGCGGCAACAGTTTTCCATACACGTCAGTCAGCCGGAAATCCCGGCCCTGAAAACGGTAGGTCAACCGCTTATGGTCTAATCCAAGTAGGTGCAACAGGGTTGCATGGATATCGTGCACATGGGCTTTATCCACTACCGAGTTGAACCCTAGTTCATCAGTCTCGCCAACCACCTGCCCCTCGCGAATACCCGCACCGGCAAACCACATTGTGAAAGCATCAATATGATGGTTACGCCCAGTCTTGTTTCGGGTCTCGCCCATCGGGGTCCGCCCAAACTCTCCTCCCCAGACCACGACCACCTCGTCCATAAGTCCTCTGGACCGCAGATCTTTGACCAAAGCAGCACAGCCTTGGTCCGTTTCTCGGCAAACGCGGGCTAAATCGTCTTCAAGGGTCTCACCGGGGCCCCCATGAGAATCCCAATTCGTATGGTACAACTGGACGAAGCGGACTCCACGTTCAACGAGGCGTCGTGCCAAAAGACAATTGCGACCAAAGCTGGGGGTCGCCCGATCACATCCATACAAAGCAAGGGTCGCATTGGATTCCCCCTCCAAATTCATTAGCTCAGGCGCACTGGTTTGCATCCGATAAGCCATTTCATAACTAGCGATGCGGGTAGCAATCTCCGGATCACCGGTCGCAGCAGATCTGCGAAGATTAAGATCTCGCGTCGCATCGAGCACTCGGCGTTGGGCTCGGGCATCAATGCCGGCGGGGAGTCCAAGATTAAGAATAGGATCGCCGCTGCCGCGCAATGGAACTCCTTGGTAGGTGGTAGGGAGAAATCCACTCGACCAATTCACCGCGCCACCTCTCGGTCCTCGAGGCCCACTTTGTAACACCACAAATCCGGGTAAATTTTGCGATTCACTCCCAATTCCGTAGGTGGTCCAGGCCCCCATGGAGGGACGCCCAAACTGACCACTCCCCGTGTTCATGAATAGCTTGGCGGGTGCGTGATTAAAGAGGTTTGTCGCACAGGACTTAACCAGCGTGATGTCATCGACAATGCCGGCCGTGTAAGGCAATAGGTCACTGACCCAAGCGCCCGAACGACCGTGCTGTCGAAAGGTCCTGCGTGTTCCTAAGAGGGTCGACTTATTCTTAAACGAAGAGTCCATAAAGGCGAACCGCTTGCCTTCAAGAAATGAATCAGGGATCGCTTGCCCACTCAAGGCGTTCAACCGTGGCTTGTGGTCAAATAAATCCAACTGGCTCGGGCCTCCTGCCATGAAAAGATAGATAATGCTGCGGGCCTTCGCTGGATGATGAGTCCGGCGCGCTTCGAGTGGGTCCGGCGCAATTCCGGCTCCCATGAGTGATCCCAACGCCACGGCCCCAAGCCCCATCGCGCACCGTTCGAAGAAGTAGCGTCGGGTCTGGATTTGAACTGGAGTTAGCGACGTCATAAACTCATTCTCGGGTGATTGTTTCATCTAGATTTAACAGCACTCGACCTAGCGCTTGCCATGCCATCTCCACGCTCGAGCCCGCGAGCTTTTCCTCTCTGAACATTTGCTCAAGACGCCTGATCTCCTCGGGGTCGGCCACTCTTCCTGTGCAGCTCAGAAAACCTTCCGCGAGCCGAACCTCCACCGACCCTGACTCAGTCTCCATCCTCTTACCTAAGGCAATTGCTAACTCATAAAACTGAGTGTCATTCAGCAAGGTCAGAGCCTGTAATGGGGTGTTACTTCGCAATCGTCGAGTGCAGGAGGTGAACGAATCCGGAGCATCAAAAACAGCCAAGGCCGGATGTAAGGTGGACCTCAATAACGAGGTATAAAGGGCCCGTCGATAACGATTGCCTCCTTCACTCGCTGTCCAAACTCGATGGCTTTGAGTGAATGCCCCGAGTCCTTCAGGTTGGGGCGGTTGCACCGGGGGACCTCCCATCGTTCGATCGAGAAGTCTACCGGCAGTCAACGCCACATCACGGATCACTTCGGCATCCAACCGCAACCGGACCTGGTGCGATAAAAGAAGATTTCGAGGATCGGACACCGCTAGATCCGGCCGTGATTGAGAGGAGCGTTGGTAGGTTTCCGAACGAGTGATTAGTCGGTGAATATGCTTTAAATTCCAACCCGAATCCCGGAACTCAACGGCCAACCAGTCTAGCAATTCGGGATGGCTCGCAGAACTCCCTTGCGTGCCAAAATCATTCTCTGTCTCAACTAATCCTCGTCCGAAATACTGTTGCCACACTCGGTTGACCATGACCCTCGCGGTGAGGGGATTTTCCGGCGCCACCAACCAACGCGCCAGATCTAATCGATTGGCGCGCCTGTTCGACGGTGCACTTTTTAAGGGCGGTAAAGCCGCTGGCGTTAAGGGCGGAACGAGCTCCGCGGGTCGAGTGAAATCACCTTTAATAAAAAGACGCGTTTCACGAGGCTGAGACCGTTCGGCCAAGGCCAATGAGGTCGCCCGGCGGTAGCGGTCCGACTGCAACTCTTTCACCCGGTTCTGCAGTTGTTCATAAGCAGCGTCTCGGATTCCAGCGGCTCGCACCAATAGATAGAATTCCTGTTGCCCCCGCTTCACGGTCGGCCGAGACAAGGCTGCTCGCACCGATTTATCAAGTTTCGCTCGATCCACTTCGGTCAGTGCCAATTCCCAACGTTCCACTGCGGGATTGAGTTGAGCCTTGCGCCGACCTAGTTCGATCTGGCTCTCAGCCAAGAGGCTCTGTCTTTCCGCGGCAGTGGGATCTAAACTAGGCAATTCTAGGACCAGTTCCTCCTGATCGTTAAAAAATGCGAACATCCCATAATACTCCCGCTGCGAAATAGGATCAAACTTGTGATCATGACATTGGGCGCATCCAACCGATAAACCGAGGAAAACGGTCCCCGTGGTTGCCACCCGATCGAAGACCGATTCAATTCGAAACTGCTCGAGATCTATTCCCCCTTCTTCGTTAATCTGTGTATTACGATGAAAACCTGTTGCCAATTTTTGGGATACGGTTGGATTAGCGATAAGGTCGCCGGCCAATTGTTCGATGATGAATTGATCAAAAGGCAAACCTCCATTTAAGGCCTCCACTACCCAGTCGCGCCAAGGCCACATCGACCGAGGTGCATCCACGCTATATCCATTTGAGTCTGCATAACGCGCCACATCCAGCCACCAACGTCCCCACCGTTCTCCATAAGATTTGGAAGCCAGTAATCGCTCAGTAATCCGCGCATAGTCTTCGACTGAAGCATTCGCGTTAAATAATCGAATCTCTTCCGGACTCGGCGGGAGGCCGGTGAGGTCCAAGGTGATCCGTCGAAGTCGAGTTGCGGCAGGTGCCAGCGGCGACGCCTGAATCCCTGCCGTCGCCATCCTTGACTGAATGAAGGCGTCGATCGGACTCCTCGCCCCTGAAAAACGGGGCACACTCGGACGCACCGAAGGCTCAAATGCCCAATGCCGATAAACACCTGGTGATTCAACCTTGGGAACAAGTGCCCCATCCACGATCCACTGGCTCAACTGGCCAATGCCCTCGGGATCGAGCGGAGGACGCCGATAGGGCATCCGATCGATTGAGGCATGTTCACCATTGACCACTTGAAGCAGCAAACTCTCTGTTGGTTTACCGGGTGAAAGTGCAGGGCCAGAGTCACCGCCTCGCAGGGCCGCCGCCCCCGTATCCAGACGTAAACTACCCTTCGGCTTGTCCGCTCCATGACACGATACACAGTGCCGGGTCAGGAGCGGTTTGATCGTTTGAAAATAATCCACCCCTGCCCTCGACGGGTGGATAGTCAGGATGGAAATCAAGACGAAACGGAACACCTCACGCATTTCAGAGATTAAATTAGATTGAACATCTCCAACTTGCGAGCATGACATCGATCCATTTCACCTTGTAAGCGCCGAATTAGACGGGCCAACCGGCCCATCGCAAACTGATCGCCGCCCACATCTGATTCCACGCGGCTTGACCCGAGCCGCTGCAGGATAATACTTCCCCTCCCATGGCATTGCCCGGTTGTTCCATCTCTATCGGTATCGACGAGACGACGGCTTATGTCCGACTTGCCGGACGAGCGGCTGCGGAATCTGCCCCCTCTTTTGCAAATGCGCTCTTCCAGTTACAGAGCGAAGGTGTCCGCCAGATCGTCCTCGAACTTTCAGAGATCCTCCTCATGGACAGCGCCTTTTCTGGCACCATTGCTCACCTTATTCAACACTCCGAACTTTGCTTTGTCTTACACCAAGCGCCCTCACGGATTCTGGATACCTTTGCTGACCACGGTCTCCTGGAATTGGTTGATCACCTTGAAGCCGACGGCCATTATTATTCTTATTCACCGCCCCAGACAAGCGAACCCTGCGTCTTAGAAGCTGGGACCCGAAAGGAAATCCTCCGCTGCGCTCTGGACGCACACCGCACTTTGATGGCCCTCAAACCAGAGAATATGGCTAAGTTTCAAGCCGTTGAACAGTATCTAGCTCAGGCGCAGGCTGCTGGGACCTAGGATTGTCACAGAACAGAACTCACGATACTCTTTGCCTATGATCCAGTTCGGCTCTTTGGCGCTGGCGTCTAACCTTTTTCTGTCGCCACTGGCTGGATATACCAATCTGCCCTTTCGTTTGGTGGCCCGAGAAATCGGAGGGCTCCACCTCGCTACCACCGACCTCGTCAATGCCCGTTCATTGATCGAACGGAATCCTAAAGCATTTAAACTCATTGAAACCAACGAGCAAGACCGTCCTCTAGCCGTTCAACTGTTTGGTTCTGTACCTGAAGAAATGCGCGATGCCGCAGTAATGCTTCAAGAACTCGGCGTCAGTGCCATCGACATCAATATGGGATGTCCGGTTCGGAAGATCTGTCGAGTCGGTGGAGGATCGGCAATGATGACCGATCATAGCGCCACCCAGCATCTAGTCCGGACCATGATTAAGGCTCTTCGGATTCCGGTAACCGCCAAGATGCGTCTGGGCTGGGACGATGACAACCTCACCGCGCCGGACTTGGTTCGATCGCTTGAAGACGCTGGGATTGCTGGAATTTTTATTCATGGTCGAACTCGTGAGCAGGGTTTTAGCGGCACCGTAAACCTATCGGGTATTCGGTCTGTGGTTGCCGCCGCTCGATCGATTCCGGTCATCGGTAATGGCGACGTCACCACACCGGAAGCAGCAAAAATGATGTTTAATGAAACCGGTTGTCACGGCGTGAGCATCGGACGCGGCGCCTTTTACGATCCGTGGATTTTTGTCCGGACCCAAGCTTATTTAGCCACCGGCATTCTCCCGCCAGAACCTTCAATAGCCGACCGAGTACGGGTGATGTCACGCCATTTAGATCTCATGATCGATGTCTTTGGCGAAAGGCACGGGTGCGTGATGTTCCGCAAGATTGGCCCTTGGTATGCCAAACGCTTTGGCCCTTCGAGCGACTTCAGTAAGAAAATAGTCCGCCTGGAGTCCCACGCGGACTATGAGGAGATTGTGGAATCGTATCTGCGTTGGCGGACCCAGTTTTGCGATGACTCAGGAAACTTACTGCCGCGCTACGCTCTGACTCCAATGATGGCTAGTTTCATGAGAGCTCCTGATGAACCGGCCAGTGTCCGTCGCGAATCTATCCCAGTCCCTCAAGGACCCGTTGAAGTCTGGTAGATCTGGAGGCTAAATCCTGACTCTAATTTTTAGGCGACCAGCAGTTCAGGCTGATTTCCGAAGGTTTGGCAACACCGGTAAGCAAATTCAATCCGCCGTTGTTTTACCGAGGTGCCGTTGTAGAAAATCTCGAATGAAGGCGATCTCTGGCTCACCAGCGACGGTGTGTGCTTTTTTGAATTCCTTCCAAATAATGCTTAATCCAGCGTCCTTCAATTGCTCGACTTGCTTTCGGACAGGTTCGATCGGAATCAAGGGATCTTGGGTGCCATGGGTAAACAGAGAGGGAACAGAAAGTGCCTCGGGCCCCAGTTCAGCCAGGAGAGTCTCCGGTTCATGAATGTAACCACTGATTCCCACGAGAGCTCCCAGTGCTGGCGAGTGACGCCATCCGGCGTCGAAGGTCATCAGGCAGCCTTGAGAGAATCCCATCAAGCCAATCCTCTTACTGGATCGCCCTGCAGCGATCTGTGCATCCAAGAGTTGCCTGAGAAGAATTCGGCTCCGTCGAACACCCGTGCCCGAATCGCCATGCAGATCATACCACGAAAACCCTCCATAATAGGAGTCAGGAGCATTCACCATCAAGAAATCAAGCCATGGAAGTCGAAGTGCGTCGGGTAGCCAGTCCCATCCCTTTGTCGAGTCACCCAGACCATGGAGTACAATCAGCAAAGCCTTACCGGGAGGGTGAGTCGCTGGGATAAATTGGGTATCAAGCATCTTTAGGAATCAAACGCTAGCGAGGTCAGGGTTGGCGATTCTGGAATGAAAAAAGACTCTGCTAACTAGACTTCCTCCACCGGTTTTAATCGGACTTGCAGGCCCTTGTCCGGCTGAGATTCGGCATTTCCGACTCGATGCCGAGAGCCACGCGTAATCTTGATAAACTCCGCCTGAGACCGAACAGGCGTTGTCTGCGAGACCGTCGTGGTCATCACATAAGTACCATCTGGTTTCAACCAACGCGCTTTCACCGTATCCGCTAAGGTCAAAGCAAGAATCTCGTTGATCACCCGATCGCGGAGACGACCGTCGATAATTGGAAAGGCGACTTCAATCCGTTTGAAGAAGTTGCGAGGCATCCAATCAGCACTAGTGACCCAGACCTCAGGCTGATTGGAATTAGCAAAAAACCAGAGGCGGCTGTGCTCGAGAAAACGATCCACAATGCTACAGACACGAATTCGCTCGCTGAGACCTAGGACCCCGGGTCTCAAACAACAAACACCGCGGATAATAAGGTCGATTTCAACTCCCGCCTTCGATGCCTCATACAGAGATAGAATGGTCTCCTCATCGACCAACGCATTCATTTTAGCAATGATCCGCCCCGGAAGACCGGCCCGAACATGAGCGATCTCCCGACGAATAAGGCTTTGAACCCGTCCATGCAGTTCGAACGGTGCGAGGACCAGTCGTTGAGTTGGCCGCGGTTGGCAAACTCCGGTGAGGAGATTGAAGAGAATTGAAGCATCCTCACCAAAATCCGGATGACACGTAAGCAATCCGATATCGGTATAAAAACGGGCGGTTGACGCGTTATAATTGCCGGTACCTAAGTGAACGTAACGGCGAATGCCGTCAGGATCATTGCGAACCACGAGGGAAACCTTGCAGTGGATTTTATAACCAACCAAACCGTAAACGACGTGCACCCCAGCCTCCGCGAGACGACGCGCCCAAGCGATATTATTGGCTTCGTCGAAACGGGCTTTTAATTCAACCACCGCTGTGACTTGTTTACCCTTCTTCACCGCATCCATGAGCGCACCCACGATGCGTCGATCACCCCCAGTGCGATAGAGCGTCTGTTTGATGGCTAGAACCCTAGAATCAGAAGCGGCTTGTTGGAGAAAACGAACGACAGTGTCGAAGGATTCATAAGGATGATGCAGAAGAATGTCCCCTTCACGAATCGCTTCAAACAAGTCAGTCCAACCCCGGACCGCCGCAGCGATGGGCGCAACAAAGGGCGGGTCGAAGAGCTCCCGGGCCGACTGATCCTCGAGCATTGACATCAGGCGACCGGGGGCCATTAGTGCCCCTACGTTGTAAACATCGTTAAGATCCAGGCCCAAAGTGTGGATCAGTTCATTACGAAGAGATTCTGGGCAACTCTCAGATATTTCCATCCGAACAGCCTCCCCCTTACGACGGTTATGCAGTTCGGCCTCGACTGCCTTGAGCAAGTTAGAGGCTTCTTCTTCAATGTAGAGTTCGCTGTTGCGAGTGATCCGAAAAGCCCACCAACCGTCGATCACCGTGTCAGGGAAGAGTTGATCTAGATGGGTTCCGATCAGGTCAGAGAGAAAAACATGAACCTTTCGAGAATCTGGGCGTGGCAGAAGAAGTGTCGCAGGTAAAACTCGAGGAACCTGAACGATCGCTAATCGTTCCACCGTAGCGTCCCCCTGCCCTAGCCTGATCCGCGTAATCAGATTAAGAGATTTGTTCAGTAATTGAGGAAACGGATGCGAAGGATCAATGGCCAGAGGGGTTAATACTGGGTGGACTTTTTCGCGATAATACTGGGCTAACCAGCGACGCTCGGACTCAGCGAGTTCGGTCGGCAGGACGAAACTAATTCCAGCAGCGGCAAGGCTCGGACGAAGTTGATCGGACCAACAACATTCAGCCTTTGCGGTCATGGCTCGAACTCGGCGAGTCACCGAACGAAGACACTGACTTGCGGACAACCCATCGATCCCTCGGGTCAGGTCATCCGTTTCAATCTGCTGTTTCAAAGCGCCCACCCGAACCTCAAAAAACTCATCGAGATTCGAGTAGGTAATGCAAAGAAATTTGATCCGCTCCAAAAGAGGGACAGCCATGTTCATCGCTTCATCCAACACCCTTTGGTTAAACTCGAGCCAAGAAAGTTCCCGATTCAAAAAAGGAACTAAAGTCGGTTGAACTGGAATTGTCTTTTTTCTAGCCATTCGAAGGGACCACTAAGCTACACCGGAAGGGACTCCAGAGGATAGGGAATGAATTACGGTTTTACCATCACCGTAAGGCTGTTGGTCACACTCAAGATTCTATCACTCAGTTTCACCAAAACTTTATTCGTACTCGCCCCTTGGGCATCTGTTGGAGTCCAAGTCAATAAACCACCCGAGCTGACTTCCATTCCAATCGGCCCTTGAGCCAACCCATAAGTTAATGATTGCAAGGGAACGTCGGAATCCGCTCCAGATAAAGTCAACTGGAAGGTTACCAACTCATTGATGATTCGATCTAACACCACAACCAGTTTCGGGGCCACATTCACTTCAAAGCTTCTCACTAAGCTCATTTTGCTCGGTTCATCCTGCCTTACGAGGCTTCATTTTCGTTCAGCAATCCATGGTGTTTCCAACTTCCTGTCCACAGAACCTCGCGGTCCTGCAGTTGCCTTCGACTCGTGGTTGCCTTCCGAAGGCCCACCGCGGTTTTTCACCGCCTAGCTCATCCATTATGTCCAACGCGCAGTCGCTCCGCTCTGACCACCTCCGGCGTTGCTTTGAGCTCACCGAACTGGACTGAGGACGGGGCGGAAACCCCAATCGTTGCCCCGACCAGCCGGACCGCTACTGCCCCGAAAGGCTGAGCGAAGGAGCCCGGCGTCGCCGTCGAGCCAACCGCCCCCGCGGTACACGCGGAGCGATTCCGAACTCGGACCTGTCGGGTCGATCACACTCCCGGTCGGATATCCCCCATACCAGTCACCACACCACTCCCACACATTCCCCATCATGTCGTATAACCCCCAGTCGTTGGCTCGCTTGCCTTTCACCACTTGCGTCCCAGACGCGAAAGTCCATTTCCACCACGCGATCGCGTCCAACTCTCCATACTGAGCTCCCGTTGTCCCAGCCCTCGCCGCATACTCCCACTCAGACTCCGTTGGCAATCGGTACGCTTGCAACGCCGTAATCCGTCCAGCCGCACGCTCTCTCGCCGTCAACTTCTGGCAGTACTGCACAGCGTCGTCCCACGTCACCGACTCCACCGGACGGTTCTCTCCTTTCTTAAACGAAGGATTACTCCCCATTACCAATTGATATTCCTCCTGCGTCGTCTCGTGGTCGCTCATCCAAAAACCCTGGGTCAGCGTTACAGTGTGTTGGCCCTCGTCAAAGTTGCGGCCGGCTTCGCTCAAAGGACTTCCCATCACGAACGTCCCGGGCTGAATCAACACAAATCCCTTGGGTGGAGCTAGGGTTACTTCCACCGTGAAACGATTAGTCACACTGGCTACCCCGTCGAATACCCTCACTCCCACTCTGTTTGTACTCGGGCCCTGCGCCTCCGTCGGGGTCCAGGTTAACGTGTTGCCTGTCAGCACCATTCCAGTCGGGAACTCACCGGTCACCAGCGAATAGGTTAAGGATTGTAACGGCAGATCAGTATCGCTGGCACTCAAGGTCACAGAAAGAGTCGCCAACTCGTTCACCGACTTCCGAGGAATCGCTGTGAAAATCGGTGCCACGTTCACTTCAGCCACCGTCACCGTGAAGGTATTGGTCACACTGGCCACTCCATCACTCACCTTCAATCGCACCGTGCTTGTACTCGGGCCCTGCGCTTCCGTCGGGGTCCAAGTTAATACTCCGTTCGTACCCACCGTTCTCACTGTCATATTAGTCGGTCCACTTACCAATCCGTAGGTCAAGGTCTGAGCGGGTCGATCACTATCCGTAGCATTCAAGGTCACAGAGAGAAGCGCCAATTCATTCACTGCCTTCGGAGCAATCGCTGTGAAAATCGGTGCCACGTTCACTTCAGCCACCGTCACCGTGAAGGTATTGGTCACACTGGCCACTCCATCACTCACCTTCACTCGCACCGTGTTTGTACTCGGGCCCTGCGCTTCCGTCGGGGTCCAGGCCACTGTGCCAACTGCGCTTACTGTCATATTAGTCGGTCCACTTACCAATCCGTAGGTCAAGACCTGAGCGGGTAAGTCGCTATCCTTCGCACTCAAGATCAGTGCGAGAAGCGCCAATTCATTCACTACCCTCGGAGCAATCGACGCAAAGATCGGGGCCACGTTCGCTCCAGTCACCGTCACCGTGAATCCGTTGGTCACACTCGCAAAGCCATCACTCACCTTCACTAGCACGTTCGTTGCCATCGGTCCCTGCGCTCCTGAGGGTGTCCATGTCAGTGCACCACCGGCACTCACCGTCATTCCAGCGGGGCCTCTTACCAGACCGTAGGTCAGCGTTTGGACCGGTACATCACTATCCGTCGCACTCAATGCCACCGAGAGGAGTGACAGTTTATTTACGGTCTTCGGAGCAATCGCTGCCAAAATCGGTGCCACGTTCACTTCAGCCACCGTCACCGTGAAGGTATTGGTCACACTCGCCACTCCATCACTCACCTTCACTCGCACCGTATTACCGCTCGGGCCCTGCGCTTCCGTCGGGGTCCATGCCACTATGCCACCGGCGCTTACTGTCATATTAGTCGGTCCACTTACCAATCCGTAGGTCAAGGTCTGAGCGGGTCGATCACTATCCGTAGCATTCAAGGTCACAGAGAGAAGCGCCAATTCATTCACTGCCTTCGGAGCAATCGCCGCAAAGATCGGGGCCACGTTCGCTTCAGTCACCGTCACCGTGAATCCGTTGGTCACACTGGCCACCCCATCACTCACCCTTACTAGCACGTTCGTCGCCATCGCCCCCTGCCCTCCTGAGGGTGTCCATGTCAAGGCACCACCCTTCACCGTCATTCCAGCGGGGCCTCTTACCAGAGAGTAGGTCAGCGTTTGGACCGGTACGTCGCTATCCGTCGCACTCAAAGCCACAAAGAGGAGTGCCAGTTTATTTACGGTCTTCGGAGCAATCGCTGCAAAGCTCGGAGCGACGTTCGCTTCAGTCACCGTCACCGTGAAGGTATTGGTCACACTCGCCACTCCATCACTCACCTTCACTAGCACATTGGTGACCATGGGCCCTTGGGCTTCTGTTGGGGTCCAAACTAAGGCTCCGTTACCGCTCACTGTCATCCCCACAGGGCCACGGACCAATCCGTAGGTCAACGTCTGGACCGGTACGTCGCTATCCTTCGCACTCAAGACCACTGAGAGAGGCACCAACTCTGCCACCGTCCTCGAAGGTACCTGTGCAAAGCTCGGAGCGACGTTCGATTCAGTCACCGTCACCGCGAAGGTATTGGTCACACTCGCCACTCCATCACTCACCTTCACTAGCACATTGGTGACCATGGGCCCTTGGGCTTCTGTTGGGGTCCAAGCTAAGGCTCCGCTACCGCTCACTGTCATCCCCACCGGGCCACGGACCAATCCGTAGGTCAACGTCTGGACCGGTATGTCACTATCCGTCGCACTCAAAGCCACAACGAGGAGTGCCAGTTTATTTACGGTCTTCGGAGCAATCGCTGCAAAGCTCGGGGCGACGTTCGCTTCAGTCACCGTCACCGTGAAGGTATTGGTCACACTGGCCACTCCATCACTCACCTTCACTAGCACAGTGGTGACCATGGGCCCTTGGACTTCTGTTGGG
The DNA here is from genome assembly GCA_945898055.1 of Akkermansia muciniphila. GTDB lineage: Bacteria > Verrucomicrobiota > Verrucomicrobiia > Limisphaerales > UBA9464 > SXXZ01. The sequence continues at coordinate 32,556 of CAMDGV010000048.1, forward strand.
GTCCAAGCTAAGGCTCCGTTACCGCTCACTGTCATCCTCACCGGGCCACGGACCAATCCGTAGGTCAACGTCTGGACCGGTACGTCGCTGTCCTTCGCACTCAGGACCACTGAGAGAGGCACCAACTCTGCCACCGTCCTCGAAGGCAACTCTGCAAAACTCGGGGCGACGTTCGCTTCAGTCACCGTCACCGTGAAGGTATTGGTCACACTAGCTTTCCCATCACTCACCTTCACTAGCACAGTGGTGACCATGGGCCCTTGGGCTTCTGCCGGTGTCCAAACCAAGTCTCCACCCGCACTCACCGTCATTCCAGCGGGACCTTGCACTAGCCCGTAGGTCAAGACCGGAGCTGGCACGTCACTATCTGCTCCAATTAACTTTACCGATAGGACCGTCAACTCATTAACTACTGGATTCGCAATCAGTGCTAAGGTCGGAGGGGTATTTACCGGTGGCACATTTGATAAGTAGGTCAGTGAAAATCCGGTAAATAGCCCTAAATTAAAACTATTTGGGCTTAAAGCGGCCTCGTCCACGGGCACCGTGTAACTGAAGCTTTTTGATCCAGCCGCGGTTGCCGTCGCCGGCAGGGTCCCAGCCGTCAAAGCCTCTGAGGCCTGAGTCCAACTGGCAAACACCGCGCTGTCCCACACCCGCACAGTCAAAATCACAGAGGATCCCGGTGCAACACCGTCCATGATTCGATCATTGCTGCCACCATTACTGGTCGGCACCCACGAACCTGCCAACGTCGGCGAAGTCACCGGCCGAAAATCCATCACCGGTCCCAATTCCTTCGCCGCTGCACCGTAAACAATCTGAGCCTTCCAGTTCGACCCCAGTACCGA
>CAMDGV010000049.1 GCA_945898055.1 Akkermansia muciniphila
CGGTTTCCTAAACCGCGGATCCAGGTTCAATTCCTGGTCGGGACACCAGCCCAATGAAATCAAGGGTTTGCTGTATGGTTTGCTCCCCTGTTTTCAGTCTCTTCTCGCAACAGTCGCCCAACAGTTGGGCCCTGGAGGTAGGAACACGCCCCGAACGGAAGCCGATCACCGTTTCGGTCGGACGCAACAACGCCAAAATCTACCTCAGGCCGCCTGATCGAGGCCGAAGCGCCAACTGGATGCTGGCAACTACTCGACCGGCAAACGCTGCTGGCAGACCTTTACCGACGAAAAGGCCTCCCGTGCCGAGGCTGTACGCATAGTTTCCAGATTGAATGCCAAGGACGCCGAGGGAGAGGGCATGACTGGGGCCGAGCGCCGAGACCTGCAGCGCGCAACAAAACTTGTTGCGCTACACAAGGCCTACGCCCGCCACGCCCCGGTTGCCCGGACCCGATGCCGATCGGGAAGGCTGTGCTGGATCTGATTGAGGCCAAAACCGCCCAGAGTCGTTCCAAGCGATCTCTGGGCGAACTGCACAGCCGCCTCAGCCGTTTCGCTGCCGATCACCCGGGACAGAACCTCGCCGAGTTCACCACGACGGGTTTGCAATGCTGGCTGGATGGCCTGACCTGAGCCGATGGCAAGCGCCTGTCCGCCCTCAGTCGTCGAAACTTTGCCGTCGTGGTGGGTGGACTTTTCGAGTTTCACCAGCGTCGCGGGGTCTTACCCAATAACCGTGACAAGGATCTGGAGCGCGAAACTGTAAAGCGATCGGAAGAAATCAAGTTTTGAAGACCCCAGGAGGCCACAGCCCTTCTTTTCGAAATCGACCGAGAGGCTCTACCTGCCCTCGTCCTTGGCCTGGTTTCTGGTCTGAGATCAGCCGAAGCCTGCCGGATCACCTCGGGTGACGTTGACATTGAGGCCCGCCACGTCGTTATCTCTGGGACCGAGACCAAGACCGGAAGACGTCGCCTTGCCCCATTGCCCGATAATGCCTCATAATCGCTCCGACCGCTTGCCGAGTCACTGGAGGCCCGGATCTTCAACGGAGACCAAAGCCAATTCGCTCGGCTCGTCTCCGCCGCTTGCCAAGTCGCCTTTGTTCCACGGATCGCCAACGGAGCCCGACATTCCGTGCATCACTTTTAAGGCCGCCCTGACCGGAGACGTCGCTAAAATCGCCCTTGAGTAAGGAAACAGCCCTACCGTCGTGCACCAGCACTATCGTGGACTTGCGATCGAGGCCGACGCCCGTGCTTTCTTCGCGATCCGCCCTAGAGGTGCCCGATGAAGACCGGACGCAAGAAGCGATTCCGCTCCGTCACCATCTGCCTCTACACCAACACGCCGGACGAACACCTCTGGATCAATCGCCAGCCCGTGCTCCGCCCACGGCTACAAATTCGCCAGCGCCATCTGCGAAATCTTCAGCGACCCGCCACCACGGGCAGAAGCCCGTTCGACTTCGCACTGTTTGGGAATCGATTCACATCGACTCCGCATCATCTCGGCTGACATTTCGCGCACCACGCTGTCGTCCGCCCGCCGATGGTCGCGCGGCCAAGTTCGCTCCCGTCTTTCGGACAACGCCCGCCCTTCTCCCAGCGATGGCGGAATAGCCATGACGGTGGCGGATCGGAGTAATCCTTCGATACGATTCTCAGTGCGCCTTCGCACACAAACCGAACCGCTTTCCAGATCGTACGCGATTCCTCGTCGGTAAGCTGGCCTGCTGCGCGACTGGGATGAAGCTTCGCGCGCCAGAGAATCTCGTCCGCCATCCAGTTCCCAATGCCGATGAAGAACTCCTGCTGCAACAGCACGCCCTTGAGCGGCGAGCGTGCTCGACGCTGGAGAAACGCCTGCATCCGTTCGAGCGTGAAGGCGTCTGAGGTGAGCGCAGACGGGAGACTCGACCACCACTCCGGTACGCTCGCACCATAGTGAAAGAGCACGCGACCAAATAGGCGAGGGTCGCTGAACACGAGCGATTGCCGCGCTTGCGCCAGCACCAGATGGTCGTGTTTTCCAGCGGAGAACTCGGCTGGTTCGTGGCGCAATTCGCCGGTCATCCCGAGATGCAAGCCCAGCCAAGCGTCATGGCTGAAACGAAAGAGCATTTGTTTCCCACGCGCTTCGGAGGCGAGGAGTCTAGCATCTGGAAGGACGCGAGTCAGGGTGGTGAAATCGTTGCCGCGAAAGATTCGCTTCTCAGAGTGCAACGTCACCGCCGCGATCTTCTGGCCAACGCCGACATCCCAGCGGCGACGAAAAAATTCCACTTCAGCAAGCTCAGGCATGGCGAAAGTTTAACCGGCACGGAGGAAATGCAAGTGGGCGAATACTGGCGGACGCTACTTCGCCACCGGCAACCGGAAACACAGGGCTTCCTTTTCGTGTCGGGGCCGGAACAAAAGTGGAATTCGGTTTTGGACTAATACTCTTTCCTTTGGCTTACGCATCCCTGGGACCTCGGAGGAGGCCGGACGCAGAGGCCACAGAGATGCGGCGTAAGCCACCCTCCCCGCCTCCCCGCGGATATCGTCCTGCGCGTCCTTTCGGATTTTGACGCGGGCCGCCCTGATGCCTCCACCTTCGCCAGCCTCCTCGGAATCGGCAAAACCCGCCTTTACCAGCTTCGCACCGCCTGGCTCATTGATCCAAAAGCCTTCCAGCCCGGCTCTAGTGGCGGCGACCATCACGGAGCGTGGCCTCCGGAAGTTCACGCCTTCCCCCAGAGATTTCTGCCTCTGCAATGCCCTCCCACCGACCAACTTGTCTGCAATGAGCTCCAACGCCTCTGCCACTTCAAACGCGCCCGCTCCAGCGTCGAGGCTTCCGTCAAAATCCACTTTCCCCACTTGGTCCCTTCACCCCCTCGCAAGCCTCGCGTCTATCGCCGTTTTCGCCGCGCCCGTATCGGCGATCTCTGGCAGCACGACAGCTCCATTTACACCGACGCCCTCAGTCTTTTCGGGCCCAGCTCCAGCAGTGACCACAGCGATCCAGGGAGCTCTGGAAGTCGCCCATCTGGTCGCCCCGACTCCTCAGGCCAAAGGTAAAATCGAACGCCGTTTCGGCACCTACCAAAGACGCCTAGTCACCCTCATGGCCCAAGCCAAAGTCCACTGCTGAGAGCACGCCCACAATCTGCGGCTGTTTCGACCAGCCGAACGCGACGTTGGGCTCCGCGTCGTAAAGCAGATGATCCCCGGCGAACTTCAGGGTAGCCGTGATGGAGGTCGGCGTTTCGTAGAAGCAAAGTTTCAGCGAATACGTGTCGTCCGCCGTCCACGCGCCGCTCACCGCCACCGGCTGATTCGTGAATGCACCATAAGCCATCCGGCCCAACGGCCACTTGCCGTGACCGCACTCGACGCGCTGCTCCACGCCGCCCATGCGCATCGAAACGTTCGTCACGCGGCCAGACGAATCGGCGTCGAGCTTGATGGCCTCAAGCTTCTGTTCGTTCGCCGGGAAAACGAACTTCTTGCTGGAGAACTTCGCAACCACAGCGGACGACGACGCGCCTTGCGGATGATGCATACTCAAGCCGGCGAGCGTCTCCTTAAGGTTCGACTCTTCAGCCTTGTTCGCGGGCAGGGATGCTTTCTCCATCGCCGGAAGAAGCTTCTCCCAGATCAGATTCAACACCCCCTGCATGTCGCGCGTGCCGCTGGTGATCGAAATCACCGCGTCCTGTTCGGGCATCACGATGCTGTATTGACCGAAAGCGCCATCGCCGCGATACGCACCGTTGCGAGAGCGCCAAAACTGGAAGCCGTAGCCCTGCTCCCAATCACTTTTCGGGTTGCTCCCGTTCGAAGTCTGCCGTCCCGTCGCAGTCTCAACCCAAGACGCAGGCACCAACTGCTTGCCGTGCCACATCCCCTTTTGCAAATAGAGCTGGCCGAACTTCGCAATGTCTTCCGTGCGGATATTCAGTCCGTAACCGCCGAGAGAAATCCCCTGCGGACTCGTGCTCCAGATCGGGTTCTCAATGCCGAGCGGCTCGAACAAACGCGGCCGCAGGAAATCGAGCACGGTCTGGCCGGTGACCTTCTGCACGATGGCGGACTGCATGTAGGTGCCCGGCGTGTTGTAGAGAAAGTGCCCGCCCGGCTTGTGCGGCACGGGATGCGTGAGGAACGACTTCGTCCACGTCCACTCGTTCGTCACCGCCAACTTCACTTCCACCTGATGACCCGCCGACATGCAGAGCAAATCGCGGACGCGCATCGCCTTTAGATTGCTGCTGGGCTCGGCCGGCGCCTCTTCGGGAAAGAACTTCAAAACCTCGTCATCAATGTTCAGCTTGCCTTCCGCCACGGCGAGTCCGACCGCCGTCGAGGTAAAGCTCTTGCTCAAGGAGAAGAGCGGGTGCGGTGTAGCGGACGAGTAAGGCGTCCACCAACCTTCCGCGATAACGAAGCCGTGGCGCACGAGCATAAAGCTGTGCATCTCGTTGACCTGCCGATCCGCCGTTTCAATGAACGAACGAATGGCCGCGCTGGAGACGCCTTGCTTCTCCGGCGGGCTGCGCGGAAGGGGTTTGCCGGACGGCGCGGCGGCGTGGGCGGCGATTGCAGCAAACAGGACGAGGACAATGGAAAGAATGGATTTCATGTTGGGCAAGAGCGTGTGTTTGGGCGGACCCAAGCCGCGTGTCGTTGGGCTGTCAATGCGACAGTTATCCGCAGCGGACTCGTCCACCTTCCTCCTACTTCACTTTCCGTAAGTGCTCGGGGAAATCGCGTTCGTGTCGCTTCAACAACGCAAGCGCCTCTCCCGTCATGACATAGATCTTCCCTCGCACTTCCTTCCGCTCGCCGTGGGCAAGACCGCCGCGACAAAAGCCCGAATACAGACAGCGGGCCATGCCTTGGAAGAGCTCCTGATAGGGCTCCCACGCCGTCGCGAAGATCATCTTCTCGTCGGCGCTGAACGCGCCAATTAACCCGTTGTCCGGAACCAGCCCCTTCTCCCCTCCACGTAAAAAAGAATTCTCTAGGACAATATTTTTGAATTATGCAGTCTAATTAATAACGCAAATAATCAGAAGAATTATACTATGACAGCAAACCTCTCGCCTTTCTCGTCTACAGCCGATGCTGCCCTCATCGAAGCCATTCAGCGCTCGATGGGTGTGATCGAGTTCAAGCCAGATGGCACGATTGTGCGGGCCAACGACATCTTCCTGAAGACCCTCGGCTACGCCCTCGACGAGATCCAAGGCCGCCATCACCGAATGTTAGTGAATCCCGACGAGGCTGCCGGGCGCGATTACCAGCACTTTTGGACGGCTCTGTCCTCAGGGGCAATCAAGTCTGGCCGGTTCGATCGCATAGGAAAAGACGGTCGCATCGTATGGATGGAGGCAATCTACAACCCCATCCTTGATGAGCAGGGCAAAGTGGTTGCGGTCATCAAGATCGCCACCGACATCACCGAGACCACACGATCGAGTTTCGACAACGCCGGCAAGATTGCGGCCATCACGCGTTCAATGGGGATGATTGAGTTTGAGCCCGATGGCACGATCCTTAAGGCCAACGACTTGTTTCTGAATATTTTGGGCTACAGCGAAAAGGAGATCCAAAACCGGCATCATCGGCTTTTCATCAAGCCAGAAGAGGAAAATTCAGCAGCCTATCCCGCTTTCTGGAAGTCCTTGGCCGCCGGTTCTGTGCAGTCAGGTCAGTTTGAGCGGCTCAACAAGGACGGGCGATCCGTATGGCTCGAGGCCACCTACAACCCGATCTTCGATTCTAAGGGCCGAACCGTGAAAGTGGTGAAGTTCGCGATCGACATCACCGAGAAGTTCATGGCCGCCCAGCGGATGGCCGAGAAGCTCCGTGAGCTTGAAGAGGCTATGGCCCAATTGCGCGAAGCCGAGCGCGTGCGCGAGGAACTCGACCGCACCTTGCTGGCGATGGCCACACCGATCACCCCGATTTGGGACGAAATTCTGCTGCTACCCTTGGTTGGTGTGGTGGACTCCACCCGCACCGCCGATATCATGCGCAAAAGCCTCAACCGGATCAGCGAGACCCGCTCGAAGGTGTTCATTCTCGACATCAGCGGTGTGGCATCGGTGGACACCGCTGTCGCCGACCAATTGATCCAGATCACCAAGGCTACGCGCCTGATGGGCTGCGAAACCCTCATTTCGGGGCTGTCGCCTGCGATCGCGCACACGATGGTGGACTTGGGTATTAATGTGGGTTGTGTGCGTACCACCGCCAACTTGCGCGATGCCTTCAAGATCGCGTTGAGTCAGGTGGGCTCGCTCGCCGGGGTCGCGCAAGACAAGAGCGGTGACGCACGAGGCGGTGGCCAAAACGCTCAAGCGGCAGGATCGTGAATCGCGTGATGTGCCGTGGCCTGGCGACCGGCCCGTGCCTCGAACAGGAATGACCTCCCCAAAGCAGCCGACGGATCTGGAGTTTTCCATCCGGCGCCAAAGCGACATCACCCTCGCGGTGACGGCCATTTTGCAGTCCGGTCTTCCGGACGTATTTCCCGCAGACGAGCACAGCAGGGTCGGCATCATCGTCTCAGAGCTTGGCACCAACATCCTGAAGTACGCTGGGCACGGCGTGGTTCGGGTGCGGTACCTAGCAACTGATGGCCGGAACGGCATGCGCGTCGTGGCGGAGGACCACGGGCCCGGTATTGCGGACTTGGAAGCCGCACTCAAAAATGGTTTCAGCACAGGTGGAACCCTGGGGTTGGGGCTGCCGGCGGTCCGCCGCCTCACCGATACCCTGAACATCACCTGCCCTCCGGGTGGCGGCACTCGGGTCGAGGCGATTCGTTGGTTTAGACGCCCTCTGCGCGTCTCTGATGACCGCGCCTAGGCCCCCGAGACTGAGGGGTATGTATTGCTGGTGCATCTGGAAGGCACCGGCCATGGAGCCAAGGCAGATCATGCGTCTTGTTGCATCGTCGGGGGCATCGGACAAGAGATTGCCAAGTGGCCGCTACAATCGAGCGCAAAAATGATCTTGACCCTTCTGGACGCCTGCCAAAACGCAGCAACCGGTACTGTCGGCGCAGCCATCGCCTTGGCCATGATCGACCGCCTCAGGTGCTGACTGAAGAACCTCAGTACGATGTCGCACGTGCAGCCTTTCCACTCTCCGCTCCACGTCAAAAAAGCAATTTCCTAGGCGGATTCGCCCTCGAGAGAACCTAAACGGCGTGAGTGCCTTCCGTAGCCCCATTCGAAGAGGGGGGTGGCCATGAGTGTCGTGACAATTGCCATCACCACCATGATGGAAAAAAGAGAAGGTCCGATGAGGCCTTTCTGCAAACCGATATTGAGAATGATCAATTCCATCAGCCCCCTCGAATTCATCAGTGTTCCTACGGCGAACGCGGTCCGGTTGTCTTCGCCGTTGAGACGTGCTGCAGCCCAGCAGGCAACCCCTTTACCGACTATGGATGCAGCTAGCACCACCAAGGCGACCCCGAAAAGACTCCACGAATTAACCAAATCTAGACGCGTTCGAAGTCCGGAAAATGTGAAAAACATCGGCAGAAGAAAAACCACGGCGAACGGCTCGACTTGCCGTTGCAATTCTTGAGTTAGACGTCCACGCGGCAGGGCCGCTCCCAGCAGAAATCCGCCGAAAACAGCATGGATTCCAATCGAATCCGTAGCCCAAGCGGCGGCGGCAAAGAGACTGAGCAGAAGAGCTAAATGAGTTTGGGTCAAACCACCTGATTGCTCGACGGAACGGCCTAAAGGACGGAGCAGACGCCGCCCGGCGGTGAGGATCAGAAGGGCATACGTGACTCCACCGACGATGGCTTTGACCGCGACCAAAGGTCCGGCCCCAAAGCTAGCCAGCACGATAGCCAAGACGCACCAAGCAGCGGCATCGTCGATGGCACCAGCGGCGAGAGCCAATGTTCCGAGGGGGGTGCCGCTAAGCCCCCTTTCCTTGATGATACGAGCCAGCATGGGAAAGGCGGTGATAGAGATGGCCGCACCCATAAACAGAGTGGCTTCGAACTGGGTTGTTTGAGCAGCAAATAAGCCAGATTGGCGCATCAACCATGGGGTCAAGAGGGCGGCTAAGGCGAAGGGCACAGCCATTCCTGCGATAGAGACCGAAGCGGCACTCCGAAGGCGGCTATGAAAAAGATCCAACCGGAACTCGGCACCTACCAAAAACATATAGAGACCGACGCCCAGTTGGGACCCAACGTAGAGAATTTTAAGCGACTCTTGGGGGAAAATACTTTTTTGAAAATCGGGAGAAAGTAAACCGAGCAAGGAAGGACCCAGTGCTACTCCGGCGATCATTTCGCAAACTACTTGGGGTTGACCGAGGTATCGTCCAAGCCAACCCGCTAATCGGCAGAAGAGCAGGATAAGGAGCATCTGCGAGAAAAAGGTCACGGAAAGCTGCTCGTTACTCATCCAAGATTCTGATATTACCCGCTGACGGAAGCGAGGATCAATTGCCCCTTCAGCGAGTGTGCCTGCGGGAGGCAGTTGAACGCACTACTCCGGCCAGCGAAGAGTCAAATTAAGCGACGACGCAAAGCACCTCTTCGGAAAAAGATGGTTAGATGGATGACGTTCTTCAACGATCAAGCCCGATGTCATTGGGTAGGCATCAAGAGAACAGCAAAGTCGGCGGTTGGAAGGATCGGCACTACGCTAAATGCTTCGCCTCTATATCACCAAAGAGATCACCAACCGCCTACGAGTCCGGCGCCATCGGCTAGGCACCGTTCCTGCCGGTCACTGCTGAGGCGATCCAGGCTCTGGATTCAACCACCACCTCAAGTCAATCTCAGGAAAAGGTAAACTACAACCCGCTGAAGTCTCAATCTCCGGCCTTCCTCTCGGATTGATATTCTTACCACTCCCTTGAAGCCACTGAATCTCTTGCCAAAAAGCCTCTAAATGCCGTTCAAATCGCCTCCGGGCGTAGCCAGATGCTGTCCCCATCCGCATTAAAAACGGCCAATCACTCGCCTGCGCCAGTAAGAGGTTCCGGGCACATTCTTTCGCACAACGAGTTCTCTCTTCGAAGTCTTTCTTTCTTTGGAAGACATCTGACCTAATCACCTGATGCGCTAGCTGACTCATCGCCAAACCCGCTTCTCCAAGGCGAGGTTGTAAAAAAGCATTGGATGGATCCAACCAAACCCCTAAATGCCCGCCCTCACCCCAACTCGATTCTACAATATTTACCTTGGGACGCATTCCCGAGTCTCCCGCGCGGGCTGATAAAGTGACCATCCGGATTCCACTGCTCGCCGCGCCTCGCTGGACTGCGGCTAGAAACTCCGGCCCCTCAAACCACCAATGACCAAATAATTCTGCATCATACGGTGCGACAATGAGAGGCGGTTGCTTCATCCAAGGCGTAATTTTCTCACAGCGCTGTGCACACTGTTGGAGAAAATGGTTAGCATGCTCGGCGACCGCCTCAAGTGCTCTCCCTCGTTCATACAACGCTTTAGGGCCCGAACCGCCGGTTACTCGATAATACTTAATGCCAGTGAAACCGCGAGCGCCGGCTCCTGGTAAATAGGGTCGAATGGACTCCCAATTCGCTTCGAATCCTAAATCTCGGTAAAACTCTCGATACCGTGGATCCCCTGGGTAGCCGCCTGCCCGACTCCACACTTGGTGCGCCGTGGCAGGATCGCGTCCAAAAACAATCAACCCACTCAGGGTCCGCACCGGTCCAAAAACCGAGGTTAATGGAGGTGGTTGAGCCTCTGTCACAGCCCGAGTCTCGACCACCACATGCTGAATTCCCGCAGCGTGCAGCGCCGGCTCAATCGCTGGGCACCAAGCACACTCCGGAAGCCAAAATCCGCGCGGTCTTTTACCAAAACGTCGTTGGTGTTCACGGCATCCCAGTTCTATCTGAGCCTGAAGACTCCCTGCATCAAGGACGAGTAAAGGCAGAACCGGATGGGTCGCTGGGCCTCCCAATAATTCTAATCGACCGGTATCAGCCAATGTTCGAAAAGCACCCAGTAAATCGCCATCAAGAGAATCCCACAACGCCGTGACTCGTCGGTAGAAGGCACCGTGAAACCTGGCCAAGGATTGAAGGCCAGCCTCCCCCCGCGTTCGGACTTCTTCCCGATCAGCTAAATCAATTCGCTCACTTAAATAGCGGCGGACCCGATAGCTCAACAAAGAATCTTCCAACATCGATCCGAGAGTCGGCGTTATTCCTAACGTCAAGGCCCAATCCACCCGATCCTTTTCCCAATCGAACAAGACTTGGAGCAAAGGTAAATAACATTCAGCGACGGCCTCATACAGCCAACTTTCCTCAAAGAATCGATCGTGTTCAGCGTGCCGTACAAACGGAAGGTGCGCATGCAAAACCAGCGCTAGTTCCCCCTTCATTCGGACTGAATTTTACTGCTCTGAGAGGCACTGTCCGTCTCCCAAGAAATCGATCTCGATTGCAAGGTGAACGACGATACCACGGAAACGCGCCCCGAAGTGGCTTCCGGCAGAGCTCCATTTCCTGCCGAAGACATCGTTTGCCCATACAAAACCTCTTCCAAGAGTGAAGCCGGGATTCCTGTTTCATTTTGCCCTAGACGGCAGGATAAAACTGCGACCCGATCCGGATTGACCCTGACCCTGAGAGGGACTCGTTCGGTCTCAGTAGACTCAAAAGAATCCGGACCCGTTAAAACGGGTGACGAGCAGGCGAGTGAAATCCAGTTTCCTGCATCTTCCACTCCAATTTCAGCGAAATAACCCACACCGCCTAAATTGACCGCGACAAACATAAATTCTACATCCGACGGCAAAGGTCCACTGGCAATAACCGTGCCGCTCAATGAAACACTGTGCACCCGCCACAAAAGGCTCCAACGCCCAACCACACTAGGACTTAATTTACTCCAGTAGAGCATCAGACACCGAGGATCACGCGCTACTAGCCAAACGGGGCCAGCCCATCTCGGCCGCTCCTCGAGAAATTTCTCAGAGACATCTGCAGTTAAAGCGAGGGCCTCAGGGAGGGAATTCAAACCGATTTGTTCCTCCTCAAAATCTCCTTCGAACAGAATGGGGATCCGCCGCAAACCACTCACTCGACACCCCGGAATCTCAGGAAACCTTGACTCCATGGGCAATTCGACTCTCGCCCCAATCTTCTCTCTGATTCGGCTTTGGGGAACTTTGACTTTCAGCCGCAACTCTCCCGAAACCCTTCTCAAATTTTCCGCCACTTTTTTCTTCGCTAAACCCACTCCTTGCAACAAGGGCCCTCGTGGAAACCATTCCTTCAAGTTTTTTCCTGATCCCTTGGCGAGGGCCAAATTCCTCTTGGCTTGCGTGAACTTCCGAAGGCCCTCACTCCGATAGCGACCACGTCGACGCGGCGAACTCTGAGTCGGTTGCGGAACCGGATCTGGACCAAAGACTCGAGGCGGGTGAGTGGCGAGCAGACGAGCATCTCGCAATCGCAGCGAAGCGGCAAAGCCCGGTTTGATGAACAAATCGATTAACGGCAACCCGTTCAGTGGGTGATGTTGCATCCTTGAAATCGAGTATAAATAGTAGCAAACTGAGTTAAGATAATTAACGACGACTCAACGATCAAATCGCGGCATTGGGTTTGCGTAGTTCGACCATCACCCCTGAAAAAACAGGGGTTCGATGGTCTGCGGGAACCTCCGACATATTAGTAAAAAAGTCACCCAACCAGTTAAGCGCTGGAAGGGCAAACCAGCAGTAGAGCTTTCGCACCACTGTCAATAGGGCATGCACTTGCGGACGCTCCGTCTGAATGAGTTCAGCCACACAATAATGCATCAAGTGAAACGATCCTCGCGGACCAGCGACGATCTTGGAGGCTCTCAGAATTTCAAATCCTGCTGCTTTAGCTTCCCACTCCAATCCTTTAGCTGTCCAACGACGGAAATCATCCGGGCATCCGTGCTCAATGAAGAGACCGTGAGTCGTCACCAACATACGTCCACCCGGCTTTAAAACGCGGAGTCCTTCACGCAAATAAGCCCCAGGATCAGGAACATGTTCCAAAACTTGGGTGGACAGTACCGCATCAAAGGTACCCTCAAACACAGGCACAGAACCATCCGAACGTAGAGTTAGCGTAACGTGGGGGCCCGGGGTCACATCGGCAGCCTCATACCGAGTGAGAGCACGAAACAAACTGCGATACGGTGCCCCTCCACTGCCGTAATCCAGCAAATGCCCCTCCACCGACTCGGCAAACCGACGAATGACCGGGAGAAGATCTTTGAAAATTAGATAATCGAGGTCAGTCAACGGCGGATTCATTCGCCGCCGTAAATACAGATCGTCATTCAGCACCGACGAAAGTGCTTCAACTGAGTCAGAACTAGGCTCAGGTCGCTGGCTTTCGATAGTGGGCATGCAGACTGTTTCCAAATCGCAGATAATGTCGAGCCAGCGAAAGTCGGTAGAGAAAGGTCAGTACTTCTCTGACCAACCAGGACGAATAACGGTCAGGTCGCTTGAGGATTAGATTAAAGTGACTCTGCAAACGCAACGTCTCGCGTATTTGTACACCGCGAAGAAGATCTGCGGTTAAATCAACCATCTCTAGCCCCAAAGTGGTACCCAAGTGCCGTAAATCTTGAGCACGCCAACGACTTAAATGATGAGGGGGCCACTGTCTCGGATCCAAAGTAAACCAACGATAAATACCGGTGCCATTAGGCACGGCGATGGCTAAATGCCCCCCCGGTTTCACCAAGCGAGCCGCGCCCTTAAAGAATCCCACAGGATCCGATAAATGCTCCATTACTTCGAAGGCGGTGACCAAATCAAAGCGATTCTCCGGACGCGATGCAGCATAAGACTCCGCCGTGCAACAAAGAACTTCATGCCCCCGACTCCGAGCCTTCTCCACCGCCTGTTCATTAAGATCCAATCCGTAGGTCTTAATCCCTGCCGCCCTCGCTTTATCCAGAAAACGACCCGCACCACAGCCTAGGTCCATCAACGTCTTAGCCCCCGTCTGTCGGGCAAGATCCAGAGCGCGCAAGAAGGATGGGCTATTTTCAGGATAATAGCCTGGAATCTGATTCTCGAGATCTCGATAAAAGGCATTATTACCCGGCAGAATTGGATCGAAGAACTGAAAGCCACAGACGAGGCATTGTCGGTGTTCAATATTTCCAACCCCGGCAAAAGAAGCCATCGCTTCGGTGGTTAAGAGAACTCCCTCGACCGCAAAAAGGCACACGATTTCTGCCGGTGATATCCTATCCAGACAGCGGGCTTCAGCTGAGCCACAAACAAGGCATTGAACTTTTTTTGGCAAGGCCATGGAAATGCAGTTTGACGAATGAACCCTTCAAGAGGGGTTGGTATGGACTTCCCTCATAAAAAGCTCTACTCGGCGACCGTCAACCCCTTTTTTCGTAGTCAAGCAGTACGGGACCGTCACCCGTTCACCCTCGATCACTTCGCAGCAGGTCCATTGGTCGCGACACCTAGGGGCCGAACCAAAGGCGTTGCGGGAAGTGCATTCGACAAACCTGCAGGGCGGGAGAGAACACTGCTCTGATTCGCAGCTTCACGGATACCTTTGGCAGCTTTAGCTGAACTGCTCGCACGACTGCCTAACAAAGACAGCATTAAACAGAGTACCAAAAAGGATCCTGCCACCCACTTAGTAATCGTGGTTAAAGCATTACCCGCTCCCGCTCCCAACAAAGTATCAACGGCACCAGAACCGAAGGCCATTCCTTGACCCGCATCCTTTCGAGGAAGTTGAATGAGGACCAAAAGTCCAAGCAAGAGGCAGATTAGAACGAGGATAAATCCGAGGATTCCAATAACAATTCCCATAAAAATAAAGATAACGTGATTAAATCGAGTTTTTGATAATCTCGACAAAGTTTTTTGAATCAAGCGACGCACCACCTACCAAGGCTCCGTCGATATCAGGTTGACCAAGAAGTTCCCGAGCATTTGATCCCTTGACGCTGCCACCGTATTGAATCCGAACTCGGCGACTGACCGACTCACCATAAAGCGAAGTCAACACTTGGCGTACAAAAGCATGAACTTCTTGAGCCTGAGCACTTGAGGCTGTTCTCCCGGTACCAATCGCCCACACCGGCTCGTAGGCCAGAACCGTCATTTCCATCTGCTCAACCGAAAGACCCGCGAGGCTACCCCGTACCTGAGTCTCGACGATCTGTTCGGTGATACCCGCCTCACGTTCAGCTAAGGTCTCTCCAAAACAAACAATCGGAATCAGGTTATTCGCGTGGGCATTTGCCGCTTTCCGAGCGACTTGAGCATCGGTCTCCTTCTGAAACTGACGGCGTTCACTATGGCCCAAAATCACATAACGAACGGACAATTCGCGCAACATTCCCGGGGCAATCTCACCGGTGAACGCGCCATAGCCAGCTTCACTTAAATTTTGAGCACCTAACCGAAGGTTGGACTCGAGAACCATCCGTGAAACATCCGACAGCGCAGTGAAAGCTGGGCAGACCACAATATCCAACTCCTTGACGTTGGCTAGATCTCGGATGAGTTCCGAGACCAAAGCTATCGCCTCAGAGTTCGTTTTGTTACTCTTCCAATTACCGGCAATAATGAGTCGACGCGTTTTATCCATGCAGAACAGAGGCCAGAGCCTATTCAGAGAGTTGCAGAGGTAAAGGGCTTTTTACAGTCCAATTTCAGAGAAGACCGACGACCGGCCGGTTATTCGTCCATCTTTCTACCTCGACCACGGCGCGAAGTCTGCCATCCCCAAAGCGTTCTTTCAAAACTAACCTCCAAACTTTCGATAAACCTCTCCGGGTGAAACCGAGGGAACTCTCGAACGGCTCCTGCCGCTAACCGATCCCGAAGAACGCGATCCTCTAGCAGACGACTAATCCCTTCAGCTAAGGCCTCCGGAGTCCTTAATTCAATCCGAATACCCGTCTGCTCAGGTTTTAACCATTCCTCAACCCCTCCCCCTCCAAAAGCCACTATCGGCTTTCCGTAAGCCAATGCCTCGGTCCCAATCAGTCCGAAGGGTTCTAGTCGCAGAACAGGGAAAACCACAAAATCGCACCGAGCATACTCATCGGCCATCTTTTCCGGACTGATTTCTCCGGGAAACTCAAAGCGATCCGCCATTTGCCAAGCAGTTGCCACTTTCTTTAATTCAGCCGCTTCTGGCCCGCCGCCCGGCATACACACTTTCCAGTAACCGCCACGGAGTAATCGCATCGCCGCCATCAACACGTGGACACCCTTCTCTCGTACTAACCGGCCCGGAACCAAAATGCGGCCTTGCTCGGGGCGATCGGGTCGGGTCGATGGCTCAGAAAATAAGGGGATGAGGTCAATCCGATCCGCCTCATAGCCATTCTCCAAAAGACTTTCTTGCATCATTTTAGAAGCCACTTGAAGCCGGAGACTCGATTGCTTTTTTACTGGGACAAAAAACTGAGTATTCTTCCACCAAGCCCAATTATTCAGGGGGTTTAATCCTCCACAACCGAGCAAATGGTTGTACACGAGACACGAAACTCCGTGGGGGCGGTGGCAAGCCACGTTCCCACGAGTAACCCGATGACCTCCTCCGCAAACGTACGATTGGTCATGAATGAATTGGCACATCGCAGCCCGGTCTAGGATCAAATCAAGGTGTCGACTCGCTCGACGAGTATGGGCATAAACAATCTCTGGCTGGAACGACTCGAGAATACTCGTCAACCGTGTGGTCATCTCGGCATGGGAAGCGGCTGATCCGCTCAGTGTTTCCGGCATTTGCCACGAAGGCCCCTCCACCTCCACCACCTCACTCGGTTGATGGTAGGCAATGCCCAATTCGTAACCACGTAAGCGCAAACGGCGACATGTCTCGACCACAACCCGACTCACACCCCCGTGAGAAATACGCGGCCAGTCGGCGACAATAAGAACTCGTTTCAATTGTTATTAATTTTGTTTCAATACTCTCCCCTTGGTCAATAGGCGGAGCAACATTAATGAAGAAGACCTCGCTCCTCGGATTTCGATAGTCCAAAGGCTTCACCCGCGACTCCCTATAAACTTATTTTCGGCACTTGTCGGGACTTGAGAATTTAAAACATCCCAAGTAAAGTCTTCGCAACCGTCCTTGCAATGTCTCTTCCTCGAAATCTGTCTTTCTCGAAAAACACCCTCAGTATTATCTTGGGCGGGGGCCAAGGTACACGACTCTTTCCACTGACCCGCGACCGAGCTAAACCTGCCGTGCCTTTAGGAGGCAAATATCGGCTTGTGGACATTCCCATTTCAAACTGCATCAACAGCAGCTTGAACCAGATTTATCTTCTAACCCAGTTCAACTCAGCCTCACTGCATCGGCATATTTCCCAAAGCTACAAGTTTGATCATTTTAATGGCGGTTTTGTCGAACTGCTGGCCGCAGAACAATCCTTCTCTGACACAAGTTGGTATCAAGGAACCGCTGATGCGGTTCGGAAGAACTTAATGCACTTCCGCAATCACAATTTCGACTACGCCCTGATTCTCTCGGGTGATCAACTCTACCAGATGGATTTCCAAAAAATTCTTCAAAGTCACGTCGAGTCAGCGGCTGATCTTACCATTGCCACCATTCCGGTTCCCACTCGTGAAGCCTCTGCTCTCGGAATCCTCCAGACCAATTCCGAGCAGCGAATCACCCGATTTGTCGAGAAACCTAAAGACATCCAAGTTCTGGATTCCCTGAAACTAGACCGTTCCAGCTACGCCGGCTTAGGAATTCAAAGCGAGGAGGATTTATATTTAGCCTCGATGGGAATCTACGTCTTTTCGCGCGATGTTCTCTTCGAACTCCTCAACAATAATCACACCGACTTCGGTAAACATATCATCCCGAATGCCATCGGGAATCGCAGGGTTTTTTCTCATATCTTCCAAGGTTACTGGGAGGATATCGGTACCGTCCGCGCCTTCTTCGAAGCCAATCTCGACCTCACCACAGAGTCGCCCAAATTTAATTTCTTTAGCCCAACCGTCTTTTCAAGACCTCGTTATTTGCCAGCGTCGAAGATTAATAGCGCGGCAATTGACCACGCCGTGATCAGCGACGGCTGCATTATCAATGAGGCCCAACTCAAACATACCTTGGTGGGTATACGTTCTATTCTAGAATCCGGGTGCTCTTTAAAGCGTGTTGTTATGATGGGCGCTGATTATTTTGATACAGCTGACAAACGAAACCAACCTCAGAACCTCGGTATTCCCTTGGGTGTCGGATGCGGTTCTCGCATCGAAAATGCAATCATCGATAAAAATGCTCGAATTGGTCGAGGCTGCATTCTGTCGCCCCATGGCAAACCCTCCGAGGTGGATCATCCTCTCTACTACATTCGTGATGGAATTCTGGTGATCCCAAAGGGTGGAGTCATCCCTGATGCTACAGTGATCTAATCGGTCCGTCGCACTCTCAGTGCCCCCCTCTAACTCAGGCTCCATTCCCGAACCAAAGAGTTTGGGTTTAAAGACCTCGTCCTTGGGTTAGCCCCTATTGCCTGTCGCTAGCAGAGTTTCAAAACAGGGATCTTGATCTTCTCGTGCCACCTTGGTGATTTCTATGCCCACAAAGCCTGCCTTCTCCAACCAACTCTGGAGATCGCTTTCAGCAAAGCCCATCCAACGGTCTCCATACAGTTCTCGGACTTGCTCAAATCGATGCTTTACCAAATCGAGAATCATCACCCGCCCCCCCCGTCGCAAGAGTTGAAAAGCGGCCTGTATCGCCTTCAAGGGATCGTCAGCATGATGAAGGGCTTGGCTTAAGATCACCAAGTCAACGGACTGCGATTCGATAGGCGGATTCTGTAAATCGCCCTGCCGAAATTCCAAATTGTGGAGGCCATTTTTCTTCGCTTGCAACGCTCCGAAGGCCACCATTTTTTCAGAATTATCCACGGCGATAACCCTCTTACAGCGACGGGCCAATAATTCAGCGAGCAACCCTTCGCCTGAACCAAGATCCGCCACCTCGATCGGAGGAAGAATTCGGAGAAGCAAATGCCCGAAGGCCTGCCAACTCCGACCAGGTCCATAGCTCCGGTCAAATCGCCCAGCAACCTGATTAAAATAAACCTGCGCCTGTTCTTCTCGACGACTTAATACTCGACGCAAATTAACCTGATCAGCCCCGTGCTCCGGCAACTCGCGCGCGCCTCTCATAGCCAATCGAGTGAATTCGCGCACATCCCCTTCTGCCGTTCGATTCAATCGATAAAAAGTTCGCTTCCCATCCCTCCGCGAGGCCACTAAACCGGTTTCGGCTAAAAGACTCAAGTGAGTCGATACTCGGGATTGCCCCAGAGCCGTCACCTCTTGTAATTCATTCACCGATAATTCGCCACTCTCCAGCAAAGCAACAATTCTCAGCCGAGTTGGGTCGGCAAGGGCACGGAGTGATTTGAGAGTGGAGGGCATGTGAAATCAGACTCGCATCTTCAACCTCAAGTGAAGCCTTTCATCGGTCATCAAACAAGCTTCTGAAATTAATCCCGCCTTTCTTCCCCGTATTAACGTGCAGAACTCAAACTCCCAAAAGTGTCCTTGACCCTCCCTATTCAAGCTCCAAATTCCCCCCTCAATCCGACTGGGTGCAACCTGCTTTTCTTTAGCCAAACCTCATTTAAACTTGAGACCGACCGAATCATTTCGTCTTGAAATCTAAAATTAAACCGTTGGTCTGACGACGAGTGCGAGCAGCAACGTGGTAATCAAAGAACAAGATGTTGGCCAACCCATCAGGATGAAGAGTCCCGTGGCGCCAGCCTATGTCATAGGTGTTGTCGCCCGCCCGGCCTAGATTACTAATCGCTGGATGATTCAATTCCATAGAGACATCTGCGCCACCCAAAGTATCCGAAGGACGGGGGATACTAGACAATTTTTCTGTTTTCGGATTAGTGACGGCGGAGGGGAAGCTAATCAGCGTGAATTGACTTAAGGCATAGCTAATTTTCCAAGGATTCCCTGGGGTACTGCTGGTGTACATCTTATAGGTGCGCCAGTGGTTTTCCTTAAGTCGATCAGGACAGGGATAAACGACAGAAGCAAAATCGCTATTGGTGGTTCGCGTGCCCGACTTGAAGACTGTCGACTTTAGGTACGGCTGCAGGAGGTAATGAAAATTATTTACGTCAGCAGAGTCTCCATTGGCATTATACCACCAAGCGTAAGGCAGATGGTCCTGATTATCGTCGGTATATAGAGCCATCGCGACGCCGATTTGCTTCAGATTACTGGTGCACTTAATTTTTGAGGCCTGATTTTTAGCTTTAGCCAACGCGGGCAGGAGCATGCCGGCAAGGATCGCGATGATGGCAATAACCACCAACAATTCAATGAGGGTGAAGGCTCGAACGTCAACCCACTTTTCCTTTAACAAAGGCGGTTTAACCACAGTGTGCATAATTTAAGTCGTGCCCAAATGAAGGTTCCTCTCAGCAAACGAATGCCCAGCAAATGGAAACCGATAAGCGGCCTAGAGAATTAGAACGTTTGGGTAGACCCCAAGGGTAGCCATCACCCGCGAAATTGCAGCCTAATTTTGAAGTATCTTGACCTTGTCGATCACAAGGAAATTCACCCAGATAACCGGAATGAAATTCCAATGCCGAACGGATGCTGGAAGACCGCCAATCAATCAATCACCGACCGCCTTTGCAGAAAAACTCACGAGAAATGAAAAAGCACTCGACTAGAATCGAGCTTCAGCGATGTCTCTGAAAACTCGTTCTTCAGCACTGGCTTCAGTGGGGTAAGCGTTTCTAGTGCCTTTGCTGCGTGAACCGCAACGGTCGTGGCAAACGCAAGGAGCAGGACGCTGATCCATGTTTTCAGATGCGTTTAACTGGTGGGGGTATCCGGTGTCGCCGAACGACCAAGCTCAGCGGCGACTAGAATAGAAACCGTTTCAGCTTAGCCGCCAAAGAAAGGGATAGGCCTCCGATCATCTGCGACCTCAATAAACAATGACAAAGGTCCCGTCTGCTCGGGCATAAGAAGCCGCATAGCTCCAGACCGGTATACCGGGCCTTCGACCGCGATCTAGGGTTGGTTTACCTGTGGCGTCAAAGACCTGCCAAACAAGATCACCTCCACGCATCCAACCAGTCCCTTCCGTCCAGACAAGGAGTGTTTCGCCACGGATGTTTGTCGCAAGCGAGGGGTGTTTCGCTTTAGACCCCGTCGTCATTGTCTCGTCCAAAGTGGCGGCACTCGTCTTCGACTTTACCGGTCGCATATAAATTTTCCCTTGGGTCTCCCACGCGGCCACCATCCCTCGCCCTGTAACCGCCAAGGCAGCACTGCTCATCGGACACATCCCAGTCTCCCAATCTTGCAAAACCGTTAAATTGAACTTTGTCCCACGATCGATCGACGACAAGAGGGTGGTCTCGCGATGCACTTTATCTCGAGCACCCCGAAAGAGTGCGAACAAGTGCCCTTCGGCATCAACTAACGCGCGCATCCCACAACAACCGCAGGCGCCCGATACGTCGGCGATTGGCTTCTCGGCAGTAAAGGTTTTCCCGTCATCCGACGACTTCGCTAAAAAAACTTGCCGCTTTTCTTCCGTCGTTTTATGGCCGGGAGTTCCTCCATGCCAAAGGACATAAACATGCCCTAAATGATCCGCGGCGAGTGTTCCACCTCCATCGAGATCAGAGGTCTGGCTGATGAGATTACGCTGAGGTGCGAAGGTCTGGGCGGTCGTGTCCCACCGAGAATAGAGCAATGGGGAACTCTCGGCGGACCGCGGGACCGCGCCATTAGACCCATTCCAGATCACATGTACAGTGCCTTGGCGGCCTAGTGCAATCTGTGCACCTCGAATGGTGCCAACGGCAATAGCGCTACCGGGTTGACTATTCACCTTCAGCTGGGCGCTTGGAGTCCGCTTTTCAAGCTGACGCTGGTAAAAAATATCGGAAGCTTTGGGCTCTCCACTCAGCCAAAGAAGATGAAGAGTATGATCGTCATCGGTCAGGGCCTGCGGTTGTAGTCCGCCCGCGGGCAACCTTTGAAACTGGACGTCGCCTAGAACCATCGTCCCACCTAGGCCAAACAAACCCACCCCGCCCAAAATAGGTGCAAGCCAGCGCTGGAATGGCCTAGCCCCGATCCAAGGACGATGAGCTGCCTGCCTGCCTTTCAGGCAAACTAATCGATTTCTTCGAATCTGAATGAGCCTCAAAAATAAACTGAGAAAGGGCATAGGCTGATAACCAAGACAGACTCTCAGTCGGATGCAACTTCTTTGCACACTTGAACTGCTCTATTTCTTACTCCAACCCGCCCGTCAAGACGTCATCGACAAATTTACTACCACCCCAATGGTATTGAACCCGAAGAATAGCAGGTTTGAAATTTTAAGCCCTCCTAGACTCCTCGAACTTGAGCGCACAACATTCACGAACTTGCTGCATCTAAAAAGGGTAGAAACTTTGTAACTCAAGGCAGAAAATTAGACTGAAAATGACGCCCTTTCGCCAGCGAGATCCCCGTTCAACCTCTTTCTCTTAACTGCTAATTTTGCAAATCGCCTCATCAGGGGCTTGACCCGGAGGAAGGGTTTCGTTGCAGTTAACCCATGACTAAATTCGCAGCGATACTTATCGCAGGGATCGCTCTCGTCGGATCCACCGGTTGCTACCGCACCCAAGAAGGCCGCACCAATGCCGGCATTCCTTTTGTGACCGATCAAATCGAGAGCCGCTATGAACGCCCAGCCTCGCAACTCTTCGAAGCTGCTAAGGCTACCCTAAGCTACAATGGTACCCTCACTTCCGAAGATGTCATCCGCCGCACCTTGACCTCGAAAATCGATAATCGCTCCATTTGGATCAAGGTCGAGGAACTCGAACCCAACATTAGCCGTATTTTTGTGCAAGCTCGTAAGAGCGGTGGTCGCGGCGATGTTATCCTCGCCAGCGAACTCGACAAACAGATCGCCCTGCGTCTGCGCTGAACCCCATCAAACGTAGCAACTCCACGAACTCTGCTCGGGTGTCGTCCAACTGTTCGGAAGTTACTTTCAAGAAAGAGGACTAGCCTCGGTTGGTAAATCGATGCCTCCCTTTCAAGGGGTCCGACCGAGAACACTCTGCACCTTGGCTACCCTTCGGCTCCTGTACCGATCAATCGACTCTCAGTCTGAGCGGATCGGTCTCTCTGCCAACTCTGGCGAGTTGCCGGATTCGTAGTTCTGCCGCTCGGCATGCCTCTCACCTCGGTGCGAATTCAGGGCCACGACGGCCCAGAGCAAAATCCCTGAACCGTGCTCAAGGCCGCCCTCTCGTTCAGGATTTTGAGCGGAATAGACCCAACCGACGCATCAGCATCGCAAGAACCTCTTCCCGACCCAATGACACCCACCGCGTGACTGAAAGGAGTCTAGGGTGCGGCGCACTCCAAATCAATGGGCCTTGATCTGTGGACAAGACGGCCTGAACCTTGTTTTTGTTTGACCCAACCCTCCTCTATGAGCACGCCCCTTCGCCTCGGAATCATCGGTACCGGCTTCATTGCTGACGTCATCGCCCACGCCCTGCGGAGCACCGCCACGGTGACCCTGAACGCCGTCGCTAGTCGGAGGGTCGAAACGGCCGCCGCCTTTGCCTTGAGGCACGGATCGGTGTCGGTCTTCGAGTCGTGGGAGTCCCTCCTTAAATCGGAAACCGTGGACGCAGTCTATGTCGCGACACCGACCTCGGTCCGAGAGTCTATCTGCCTCGCGGCTGCGGCCCAAGGTTTGGCTGTGCTGGCGGAAAAACCCTTTCTGAACTGGGAATCACTGCAGAAAATCACCCAAGCATGCTCGCAAGCCGGTGTAGGATTTCTGGACGGAACGCACTTCACCCACCACCCACGCACCCAAGCTGTTCGCGATGCCCTGTCGCAAAAAACTGGCCCCCTTCAAGGGTTGCGCACATCGTTCTTTTTTCCAGCTCTCGACCGTAACAACATTCGACTTCAGCCAGACAAAGAACCGACAGGAGCAATCGGTGACATGGCCTGGTATTCCATGAGGGCCGTCGTCGAATACTCGGGCAGCGATGCTTCAGTCGCCGAATGCCGCAGTTGGGCCCAGCGGGACGCGCTGACGGGCGGATGGATCCGTGGCGCGGGTTTCCTGAGGTTGAACGATGGATTCACGGCCACTTGGGATGCGGGCTACACGGTCGGGGCTTGCCTGATGGACTTAGACCTCATGGGCAGCCAAGGAGTGATTTCGATGGACGACTTCGTGCTCGATTGGGACGGCGGCTTTGGCAAACCTGATCCCACTCGACTGGTCGGATTTACCCACCGCTTTGGCATGGCTAACCCGTCTACTTGGGTCCGCACCGAGACCCCTTCCCCGCAACCCCAAGCCCATCGAATGCTCGAAGCCTTCGCTCGGTTAGCACGGAATCCACTGGGCCCAGAAATGGCCCTGAGCATTCGCCGCAGTCTTCGTACCCAGGAACTGGTCGATACAGTGGTGGCCTCTCTGCGCGATGGATCTGGTCTTACCAGTTGAATTCTTCCCTTCCCCTTCATGCATCCCACCATTCAGGCACTGATCACGCGCTACCGTCTCGAACCGTTGCCCGTCGAAGGCACTCTCTTCGTTCAATCCTATCGGACCGCCTTAGAGATTCAGCCCGGCCGACCAGCTGGGACGGCAATGATCGGACTCTACTGCGAAGAGCCCTTGAGCCACTCACGCTTCCATCGACTCACCTTGGACGAACTCTGGCACTTCTATGGCGGCGCCCCCTTCCGATTGATCCTTCTGCGACCCGGCGGATCCACTGAAGACGTGATTCTCGGGCCGGATCCCCTCCTCGGACATCACTGCCAATATCTCGTGCCTGCCGGAGTCTGGCAGGCCGCTCACCTCATCGGTGGTGGGCTTTACGCACTCTATGGCTGCACTCTGGCCCCAGGTTATATGCCGGACATCTTCGAGGGAGGAACTCGTTCCGTACTGGCAGCGAGCTACCCTTCCCGTTTGGCCGACATCGAACGTTTCGCCTGTCCAGACTCCGAAACCCTCATGCCTATGTAACCGCGTAACTCTTAGAGCGCTTCTCAACCGATCACGACCTTTCGAACACTCACTTTGGCAGAGTATTCCTCGGGTAATTGAACTGTTGATCGTCCGTGCGCAAACGCTGAAGCGCTGATCATTCCGAAGAATCAACCTCTTACCTTATCTGCGCGGCCTCGGGACGGTTGTCGGGTTGAGGCTATTGTCCTAGATCATCAACCGTGCCACCTCTCGGCCGAGTCGAACTTCAGTCTCATAAGAAGGTTTTTCAACGATTAACAAGGCGATCCGGACGGATTCAATCGAAGGCTATTATCTTAAGTTCGATTAGAATTGCCTTACGGTAGCAGTGTTTGGCGCTTCGAATAGTTACTTGGTTTGATTAGAAATAAAATCTCCGCGCACACGACACTGCACACGGCTGAGAATGGAGGTAGACGTCCTTCACCGGAACCTTCAAGCGGTGTTCGCGGTCATGGCGGCGGCGGCCTTGGGTGGAGCCGACGAACATCCAGTTGGCCACCCGGTAGCAGGTTCCCAAGAAGCGTTCCTGCTCCACAAAACTCTCCAGCCACTCCAGACTAGGGTCGGAGCGGGTCTCCCAGTCCGCGTCGTTTCTTCGGACCACCCAGTCTGCCCTTGGCATCCCGTCAGTCCTACCGATGGCACAGCTCCAAGTCGATGCGCTTACGGCTCCATCCAGGGTTGGATCGGGTCCACCCTCGCAACTCCTCCACATCCCGCCCGAATACCATCTCACCTTGAATAACTTCCGCAGTCTCCAGCCAGGTTCCTGCCATCCTCGACGAGGGTAGTTCAGATCAATCACCAACAACTTCGCGATGCACGCTAACGAGTTCACCGAATGGACCTGTGATTGACACAAAACAGTTCCAGATCTAATTCTTTCAATCTCCTCGAAAGCAGCCTTACGCTTGAGATTCTACAACGTTCCATCTTAGATTAATCGTGATTGATGCTCATCAGCACTTTTGGCAACTCAGCCAACCGTTCAACTACGCCTGGCTCGACAATCCCAGACTGAAACGAATCCGCCAAAATTACCTGCCCGCCGACCTCAAGCCCCATCTCGATGCCATTGGCATTCGCCAGAGTATTTTCGTCCAGACTCAACATAACGTGGCGGAAAACCGCTGGGTGTTGGAGATGGCGGAACAGCATGAGTTCATCGCAGGCGTGGTAGGCTGGGTTGACCTCGCCAGTCCAGCCTGCGAAGCACAACTACTGGAATTCAAGGATCACCCCAAGTTCGTTGGCATCCGACACATCACTCACGACGAACCAGACGACAATTTCATCGTGCGTCCCGACATCGTGAGGGGACTGATGGTTCTCGAAAAACACCGAGTCCCTTTCGACCTCTTGTTCTATGTCAAGCACCTCAAGCACGCCGCGACACTCGGTCGTTTATTACCCGAATTACCCATGGTCATCGATCACTTGGCCAAACCTCTCATCAAGGACCGCGCTATAGACGATTGGCTCCCTCACCTGCGCGAAGCCGCGAAATTCCCAAATATTTACTGCAAACTCTCCGGACTCATTACCGAGGCCGACTGGTCGCATTGGAAGGCGCCCGACCTTCAACCCTATATCCACGCTGCGCTGGAACTCTTTGGACCGAGACGCTGTATGTTCGGCTCGGATTGGCCGGTCTGCGAATTGGCAGGAAGTTATGAACAGGTCTTCACCGCCACTAACGAGGCCCTCGGATTTCTAACAACCGAGGATCGTGAACAGATTTTCTCTGGCACCGCACGGCGCTTTTACCGCCTCAAGAGTTAGTCGCCCGCCCCCCCGCAAACCACACTCCAGATGACAGAGCACCTTCCTCCAATGTTTGAACCACTCGAGGAAGATGTTCCGCCAAACTCACGGCAACAGTCGGCATCGGCATTCGGTTTGCGGCGGCTCGTCGGAGTCGCGGTCACTGCACTCGTCTTGGCGTTAAATTCAGCATCAATTACCTCCCCCGCCTTCGGAGCAGTCGATTACCTCAAGGACATCCAACCCTTGGTCCGCAGCCATTGCTCCGCCTGCCACGGGGCCTTGAAGCAGAAAGCCGATCTTCGTCTCGATACCGCGCAATGGATGCTCAAAGGGGGCAAAAACGGACCAGTCCTGACTCCCGGCACTTCCTCAAACAGTGCGATCATCGCCCGCATATCGACTTCCGATCTTGCGGAGCGAATGCCACCTGAGCACGAAGGCGAACCCTTTTCATCCGCCCAGATTCAACTCCTTCGCATTTGGATCGACGAGGGAGCGCACGCCCCCGCCAATGAAGCACCCGAACAAGATCCCAAAGATCACTGGGCTTTCCGGCCGCGCGTGCAGCCCACGCCGCCCACCGTCCAACACCCCGAGTGGCTCCGCAATCCAATCGATGCGTTCATCGCCGCCCCGCGGGAGAAGGCCGGGTTGTCGCCCCAACCAGAAGCCCCTCGTGCTACCTTGGTCCGCCGCCTTTACCTCGATCTCATCGGACTCCCCCCGTCTCCGGCGAACCTCGCTGCCAGCGAATCCGATCACTCGCCCGATTGGTACGAGCAGATTGTCGATCGATTGCTGGAGGATCCTCGCCACGGTGAACGCTGGGCTCGACATTGGATGGATATCTGGCGTTACAGCGATTGGTGGGGATTCGGCGACCAATTGCGCAATAGCCAAAAACATATCTGGCACTGGCGCGACTGGATCATTGAATCGCTCAACACTAACATTCTCTACGACGAACTCATCCGGCAGATGCTCGCCGCAGATGAGTTATACCCTGAGGATCTACAAAAATTGCGCGCTACCGGTTATCTCGCCCGCAACTACTTTCTCTTCAATCGCAATCAATGGCTCGAGGAGACCGTCGAGCATGTGAGCAAAGGGTTCATGGGCCTGACCCTCAATTGCGCGAAGTGCCATGATCATAAGTTCGACCCGTTGACTCAGGAGGATTTCTACAAACTCCGCGCCTTTTTCGAGCCCTACCACGCACGCATCGACGTCCTGCCCTCCCAACCGGATCTCGCCCGTGACGGCCTTCCCCGCGCTTACGATGCGCACCCCGAAACCCCAACATACCGATTCATCCGAGGTGAGGAAAATTCTCCTGACAAAACCAAACTGATCGAGCCAGGTATACCGAAGCTGCTCGCGTTCAAATCCCTCAACATTCAGCCCGTCGCGCTCCCGCGCAGCGCGGCCCAACCGAGTCGCCGCTCTTGGGTTTTCGATGCCTATCGGGCTCAAGCAAAGGAAACCTTGGTTGGTCAAACTCTTGCCGCCACCGCCACATCCAATCGTCTCGTACAACTCAGGTCCAGCGAGTCCTCTAGCCCTCTGCTGGAGGAAACCCGGTTGAATCTTGTGGCTAACCTCGCTGCCGTGGATGTTGCCAGACATCAACTGGAATCGGTGGAGGCACGGGCATCGGCTATGCTCGCCAGATGGGCGCGTGAGGATGCCGGTACCAGCACCAACGTCGATCACTCGCTCCTCGCTCAGCAAGAGCTTTCCGCACGCGAAGCCGCCATCCGTTCTGAACGATCCGTCGCTCGTGCCAAAGCGCAACAATCACTAACTGACGTCGAACTCAGACTCCAACGTAGTGCAGTCGACAAGCGCGAAGCCGTTGCCAAGGATGTTCAATCGACGCGTGAAGCCCTCACAAAAGCGGATCAAAAACTGGCCGAACCCATCAGAGAACCTGATAACTTTACACCTTTAATCGGTACGGCATGGACCCCGACTCGGTTCTTCGATTCGACCAAGGATGATCCCACCCCCGTTTTACACCCCACTAGCACCGGGCGACGGAAGGCCTTGGCGGAGTGGATCACCGATTCGCAGCATCCTCTCACGGCGCGTGTCGCGGTCAACCACCTCTGGAACCGCCATTTCGGCACACCTCTTGCCCCCGCTGTTTTTGATTTTGGTCGCAAGGCGGGGACCCCCATCCACACGGAACTCATCGACTGGCTCGCGTGCGATCTGGTTGATAGCGGATGGAACCTAAAGCAACTCCACAAACGGATTCTCCTGTCAGCGACTTACCGCATGGATTCGTCGCAAGCCACTACAGGCGCCAACCAGACCCGCGATCCCGACAACCAATTATGGTGGTATCGCCCGGCCATTCGACTCGAGGCGGAAACAGTCCGAGACTCCATCTTGTACCTCTCAGAGGCTCTCGATCTTCAACACGGCGGCCCATCTATTCCTGCCTCCGATCAAGCCGCATCCAAGCGACGGAGTCTTTATTTTTATCATTCCAACAACGACCGCAATCTCTTCCTGACCACCTTCGACGCTGCCAACGTCAAGGAATGTTACCGGCGCGATCAAACCATTGTCCCGCATCAAGCGCTCGCCCTAGCAAATAGCGAATTAACCTTGAGTGCTTCCGAACGTATCTCGTCAAGGATAGAGCAATCGTTACCGCGACCCGATTCCTCCCCATCCGATGACTCTGGATTCATCCGACTCGCCTTCAAAACCGTGCTCGGCCTCAACGCCAGCAAGGCAGAGATCACCGCGTGTATAAAGTCACTTCAAGCATGGCGCACCTTGCCTGAAAATAAACCCTCCTCCGCAGCCCAACCGGAACTCGCCCGAGCTCACCTCGTCTGGGCACTGCTCAATCACACGGATTTCGTCACGCTCCGTTGACGCACCTAAATTTCCTAACCCATGAAGCCGCCCCACTTTTTTCCATTCGACCCTCAGATCCAGCCGCGCCGCCGGTTTTTGGCTGATCTCGGCATGGGCTTTACAGGGCTTGCGCTCGGCGCACTTCTCCAGCGAGAGGCCCGAGCCAATCCGGACTTATGGACCCCGCCCACCGGTCGCCCTCATTTCGCGCCCAAAGCCAAAAATGTCATTTGGCTGTTCATGAATGGCGGCGTCAGTCACATGGAAAGTTTCGACCCAAAACCGATGCTGACGAAGTACGCGGGGAAGACCATCGCCGAAACACCGTTTGCCAGCGTCCAAGATCCCAAAAAACTCGCCCTCGAACGGCTTGTCGTTCCCGACGCCAATGGCAATCAGCGCAACACACTTTATCCGCTCCAAATCGGCTTCAAGAAGCATGGCCAATGCGGTATGGAAATTAGCGATTGGTTCCCGCATATCGCCCAGCACGCTGACAAACTGGCCCTCGTTCGATCCCTCTGGACCACAGACAGCAATCATGGAGCTCAGACGCAGTTTCACTCCGGACGCCACCAGAACGACGGAGATTTCCCAAACCTCGGCGCCTGGATTCATTACGGACTCGGTTCGCTCAACGAGAACCTGCCTCAGTTCATTTCCATGGGCACGCGTGAGTATTGGAACAAGCGCGATGGCCATTACCTCGGCCCCGCACATGACGCCGTGCCGCTCCGGATCGATCCCGCCAATCCACTTGATTTTGGCCGAGCCGAGAAGCCCTTCTCAGTCGCGGCTCAAGGAATCGGATTAAACTTAATCCAAGAACTAAACCAACTGCGCGGAATCGAATACCCCAATGATCTCGCGACCGCCGCACGCATTGCTTCCTATGAGCTCGCCTTCCGAATGCAGCAATCTGTGCCGGGCGTCGTCGATCTGGGGAAGGAATCCGAAGCTACCAAGGCTCTTTACGGCCTCAATAAACCACATTGCCGCGAGTTCGGCATGCAACTCCTCGCCGCTCGCCGCTTTGTCGAACAAGGAGTTCGGTTCATCCAGATCCAACATGGCGGTGGTGGCGCAGGCGCTTGGGATGCCCACGGTGCACTCAAAGCCAATCACACCGGTAACGCACTGGCCGTCGATCAACCCGTCGGTGGCCTCCTGGCCGACCTCCACCAACGCGGGCTCCTCGACGAGACCCTCGTCGTCTTTGCCACCGAGTTCGGACGAACTCCTGGCACTCAAGGATCGGACGGTCGCGATCATCATATCTTTGGATTCAGTGTCTGGATGGCCGGCGGCGGACTCAAACGTGGTATTGTTCATGGGGCTACCGATGAAATCGGGTTCCACGCCACGGAAAACCGCCACTACGTCACCGACATCCACGCCACGATCCTCCACCAGCTCGGCCTCGATTCCCGCAAGTTAGAAATTCCCGGTCGCAAACGACTCGAAATCGATCACGGCAAACCCATCCAAGAGATCATCGCGTGAATTAAAACACCGTTCCTAAAAAGCGAAAGAGGTGGAGAATCGGGGCGCGTCGCTGCTTCTCCTGTCCGATTCTTGACCTCAAAATCAAAATCAAATACCTGTGAGGTAAAAGGGGCTCACTGATCGCAAGGGGTTACGGATTTAAATTTGGGGGCAAGGTTGAAGAACTTCTGGTGGAGCCTTCCACGTGCAACAAACCCCGCCCTTGCTGAACTCCTGCCCCAGAACTGGAAACCGGCGGAAGCCTAATCCGGTCGGTCAATCCTGACTTGTCCACCGCCTTCGAACTCGGAAGATCGCCCTGTTTCCAACAAGGGAACTAGGGTACTCAGCGAACGTTTACCCTTTTGACTCACCAAAAAAAGCGAACTCTCCAAAAGCTAATCTCTTGGCGACAATTCACCTTCTGCTTTGCCTCCTGCTATCTCCTCTGGCGTATCAGGCAGAGAGGCTTGCCCGGTTGACTTGGCAATCGCCTCCCTTAATTGGGATCTCACTGCATACCGATGCTTCGGTGTGATCGTAAATTTCCGAAAAACTCCACTCTTCCGCTCCAAAACTAACATCCGATGAGCATCCCAATAGGTCGTCCTCCAATTCTCTGATTCCATCCAACGCAGATCTCTTCGAGGCATTCGTACCGAAGAAATATCGGCAAACCGAATACGCCTCAGGGTCAATCGACCGATCATCACTCGGAACGAGTCACGCCCAATCACGTAATTAAACCTCGACGCAACCACCGTCCGCCAAATCAACCAAATCATTCCTAGACCCGTCACCGAAGCTAAAAACTCTAGTACAATTCGCCGATCCATATTAGGCGGCCCTCCCTGCCCAAAGGAGGAGTATGGGAACCAGAATACCACCCAGCAAACACAATGCGACCGTCCACGGGCCCTTCGAAAAACGGAAGGCCAAAACCACCCCCAAACCGGTAGTCACTAATAACGCCGCCGACATAACAACCACCAAGGCTTGAAACAACTTCGGCGATGAGGGCTTCCGGATCTCGGTGTCCCCAGGGTAAATCTGATCCGTATGCACAACCCTTAACTTCTGCACCAAAGTCTCTGCCTCACTGGTGGACTTCAATCGCTCGATGTTCACTGTCTGATACCAACCAGTCCCAATGAAAAAAACGAGCATCGGCGTAAAAAAAACCCCTAGAAAAAGATGGGCTTGGCGAAGTCGTTTCATTCAATCCTCTTTTCGCTCAGGTGGATTGGGATCATTTGATCACCGGAATCTTGACTTTCCTGCCCGGAACCATCCGGTCTGGATTCAACTTAGGATTGGCCTCCAATACATGCTTCAATCGCACCTTCATTGAGTAGATCTTATTATACTGGGCCATAATCTCGCCCAAAGTCTGCCCCGCCTCAATCACGTGCTCGTAGGACTCGTAATTCGCCGGTAACAGAGACTTGGATTCAGGTACCAGCTTCGCTCCTTCGCCCTCGTCACTCGTCGCTTCTCCCTTTGGTTTGCCTCCTTTACCGATGTTTTTTTCTGGCTTCAAAGGGGCAGGAGGCAACGAGGGCGGGGGCAAATCCGCCAACCTTTTTAATTGATTGATCACCTTATCGTTATCCTCTTGGCGCCGCTTATCGAGATCCCGGAGTTGTTCAACCACCTTCTTCAACTGATCCTGACTTACTGCCTCTTTGACCGAAGAAACAGCCGAATTACGCACGTCCCCAATCTGTGCCCGCAATTCCGCTAAGGAAGCTTCCAATCGTTGAACCCGAGCCCGCAACCGTTCGCCGTCTTCCTCAGATTGCTGAAAACGGGTCTGCATTTGACGGAAATCCTCCTGAGTTAGTTCGGCTCGACCCATCGACGTCGACAGCAGCATCACGGCTAAAATTAGAAACAAAGACGGTCTACTCATTATTTATCCCTATTTACCAACCTTCCCCATTTTGCCGCAAGTCTGAGTTTATCTTCGGTCTGTAAATCTTTAGTGGCGAACTCCCTATAAGATCCGACTTGAAATCCTTCTCCATCGACCACCGAACCAAGAGCCGTAGCCCAGCCCTCGCCGAAAGTATTAGCCAAAACTCGCCTCATCTTCGCCTCCAGCCAAGACCGCGATTCTGGCAGCACTAGCCCTCTCCGCTCGCTCACCGGTTCACCCCGACCGACACCTCTGGGCGCCACTCGCCCATTCCCCAGCAGACTCTCGCCCTGCTATTCATCTGATTTGCCTAACCCATTTCGAAAAGACTCCACCTCACTCTAACTCCCGTTTACCTCAACCCACCTCAATCAGTTTCCCCTCTCTATCCCCTTCGCAAAGCCCTCCCTCACCCTTTCCCACCTTTTGCTTTTTCATGAAAACCTATCGTTGCCGTAACCCACGCAAATCCCCCGTTTGGAACTGCGTCCAGCGTCATCGCAACACCTTTGTCCAAGACTATTCCAAAAACCATCTCTCTCAATTCGGTCCCCTCCGGCCCGTCGTTTCAGATGTCTTCGAAAAATACCTCAACTGCGGTATCCTCGATCGCGGCTTTGCCCGCATTCGTTGCGATCACTGCAATCACGAGTACCTCCTCGCTTTTTCCTGCAAAAGTCGATGGTTTTGCCCCTCCTGCCATCAGCGAAAAGTCCTTTCTACCTCCTCACATCTGGTCGATCATGTCCTCCTTCCCGTCCCCCATCGCCACGTCGTTCTTGCTCTCCCTAAACTCATTCGATCCTTCTTCCTACGAAACCGCGGACTGCTCAAACTCCTCTGCACCGTCGCTCAAAA
>CAMDGV010000050.1 GCA_945898055.1 Akkermansia muciniphila
TACGCTCTTGTTTCAACTGAAAAACCAGTCGTTCCAATCGTAAACACAGCTCCGAGCTTTGCAGTTGCCAACAAGACGGTGAACGAGTTGTCCCTTCTCACTTTTAATCTAAGCGCAACGGATAGTGATTTACCGGCTCAGACCTTGACCTACTCGTTAGTGAGTGGTCCTGCGGGGATGACGGTGAGCGTTGGCGGAGCGGTGAATTGGACCCCAACCGAAGTCCAGGGCCCTTACACTCTTAGTCCCGTGGTAGTGAGGGTGAGTGATGGAGTGGCGAGTGTGGACACGAGTTTCTTCGTGACCGTGAGTGAAGTTAACACCGCTCCGATTTTGGCAGCGGTTGCCAGCAAGACGGTGAACGAGTTGGTCCTTCTCACTTTTAACCTAAGCGCAACGGATAGTGATCGACCGGCTCAGACCTTGACCTACTCGTTAGTGAGTGGCCCTGCGGGGATGACGGTGAGCGGTTTTGGAGCGGTGAATTGGACCCCAACCGAAGCCCAGGGCCCGAGCATTCTTAATTCCGTGGTAGTGAGGGTGAGTGATGGAGTGTCGAGTGTGAACAGTACCTTCAATGTGTCGGTGTCTGAAGTGAACACCGCTCCGCAGCTGGCGGCGGTTGCCAACAAGACGGTGAACGAGTTGTCACTTCTCACTTTTAACCTTAGTGCTACGGATAGTGATCGACCCCTTGTTCAGACGTTGACCTACGGATTGGTACGTGGCCCTGTGGGGATGACGGTGAGCGGTGGCGGAGCGGTGAGATGGACCCCAACAGAAGCCCAAGGGCCCATGGTCACCAATGTGTTAGTGAAGGTGAGTGATGGAACCGCAAGTGTAACCAATACCTTCACTGTGTCAGCCACTGAGGTGAACGTGGCACCGAACTTTGCCGTGGTGACTTCGAAGACGGTGGCAGAGTTGGAGACTCTCTCTGTGACCTTGAGTGCCAGCGATACTGATCTGCCGCTCCAATCCTTAACCTATTCGCTGGTGACCGGTGAGTTTCCGACTGGAATGGTGCTGACAGGCAACACGTTAACTTGGACCCCAACCGAAGCCCAAGGCCCGAGTGTAAATACCGTGGGAGTGAAGGTAAGCGATGGGTCAGCCAGTGTGACTAATCGATTCACGGTGACCGTGAATGAAGTAACCTTGGCTCCGCCTCAGGGATTTGTGTTGATTCAGTCCGGAACGTTTATGATGGGGAGCCCGACTTCTGAAGCTGATCGTAGCTCTGACGAAGTGCAACATAGCGTGACCTTGAGTCGAGGATATTGGATGAGTGATCACGAGACGACGCAGGCGGAGTACGAGAGTGTGATGGGGAGTAATCCGAGTTCATTTAAGGGTTCGACGTTGCCGGTGGAACAGGTGAGTTGGGATGAAGCCGTTTCGTATTGTGCGAAGTTGACGGTGAGGGAGTTAGCCGCTGGACGGATAGTAGCGGGTCAAGCGTATCGATTACCGACAGAAGCGGAGTGGGAGTATGCGGCACGAGCAGGGACGACAGGGAGGTTTGCGGGAGAGTTAGACTCAATGGGATGGTATGGAGACAACTCAGGAGGAAAGACCCACGCTGTGAAGGGTAAACAGGCAAATGGATGGGGTTTGTACGATATGCACGGGAATGTGTTTGAGTGGTGTTCGGACAGGTACGGAGCCTATCCGAGTGGAAGTGTGACGGATCCTACGGGGCCTACGGGGGCGACCGATGGGGATTTTCGCGTGTTTCGTGGCGGCAGCTGGTTCAGCGGGGCTAGGAACTGCCGTTCGGCCCACCGGAACAGGAATGAGCCGGGCTCCCGCTTCAACAACCTAGGCTTCCGTTCCGTCCTCAGTTCATCCCGCTAAAAGCGGACCGGCCGGAGGCCGGAATCGGAGGAGCGAGAGCGGAGCGAGGGCGACGTAATGGGACTCGGCGAGGGACGAGCAAGGGTCCCAAGACGTTGCCTAGAGCGAGGAGAGCGGAAGCGTGTTGGAGGGAAAATCTCTTCAACACGCTCCATGCAATGGTCGATTTTTCTAAGTCTGCCCCTTGAGGGTAAGCTCGGGATCGCCCTTCCGGCTTAAATCTAATCTTTCTGTTTTTTTGATCTAATCGTCTCAGGGGTTAATTCCCGGCAAAGAACAGTTTTCGTCCTTTTTTCTCCCAATAGGGTCGGCCTTCAAATCAATGGTAGAATCAATCAACCTTTGTTTAAGTGCGGCGAGTAATGACCGGAATCCTGAGTTTGTGGTAGAGTTCAAGGCCGCGCTGGGCTGTAGGTGGCCATGTAAACTAAGTCCGTCTATGTTCCGGCGCTTGGGCCCCGAGAGTTGCTGCAAGTTTAGGGTTGAAGACCAGTTCGTCGATACGTCGTCCTAATATCTCAGGATCGTAGGGAGGAACGGTGTATCCAGTGATGCCCTCGACGTCGAGTCTAGGCTAGCTGCTGATGCGGGTGATAATCATCGGTTTAACTGTGGCCATCCTTTCGAGACAAACTAGGCTGAGCAGTTCTGGTTTGGGGCCGGCAGGACTCTAGGGCTGGAGGACAACATCGGCATCAGCGTCTTGTCGTTTTAGCGTCAGCGTGCGCCCAAGCCGATGGTTCCCAATTTGTCCTGCTTGGGGGTAGCCTGCGCGGATGAACTCAATTGCAGCGTCTCGGAAGCGTCGTGGTCTTGCTGAAATCCAACTGCGGATCGCTGAATTTAAAAGCTCGGAACTCTCGAAGACTGAGTTTGCTGCGAGATTGGGAGTTCATCCTCTTTCGATGGATCGCTGGCTACGGATTACTCAGCCCACCCAGTCCATCGCCTCCCAAAACAGTCCGGCCTTCGTTCCCGCGCTCTGCCCGCCGTCAGCTTCGGCGAGTTCTGCCGACGGGCCGGAAAGTGTTGCCCCATTCGATTTGGCACTTCGACTACCCCCAGGTTTGGATCCCTCAACCTTGCAGTCCATTCTTGATATTCTTTCCAGATGCTGAGCTTTCTCTCCAACACTCGGGTCTATCTCGTGGCCGGTCAGACGGATCTTTGCAGTATTGAATCGAAGGAGGCGTGAGAAAAGTCAACGTGACTTTGGTCGATTTTTCGCCCCCGCCTTCGATCGTCGAATATCCTACTTTTGGCAACGAGGAAACCCTGAGGTTCGGCGTACCCTTACACTCAAAGTGGGGCTAGCGTGGATGAACTATTGGTTCATCCTTCGGCACCGATGGAGCTAAGGGTACTCGGTAAATTTGCCGCGGGATGTTTAGACTGAGCAATAAAACCTAGGGAGCAAAGGACAAGCGTCGGCATCTTTCCGCGTAAGGAGGTTTGAGTAAGGCCAATAGGGTTCTATTTTTTTGAGGTAAAGCAGTAAACATAGCCGTCGTCAGAACCGATGACGATGTAGCCGTCGACAACGGCGGGTGAACTTTGGACTGGTTGCCCAATATCATAGTTCCAAACCTCCGAACCGTCCGCCAAAGAAACGACATAAACTCTGCCGTCATCAGATCCTACCACGACTCGCCCTCCTGCAACCACCGGGGAACTCTCTACTTTGCCCCGTGTGGGAAAGGTCCACATAACTTTTCCATTTTCCCGATTCACACAGTGCAGCCGTTTATCTCGACTACCAATCAAGATGCGGTCAGGCGTCACTGCCGGTGATGACATAAAGGCAAAGGCTCGATCGCGGTAGCGCCAGTCAATGACGCCTTTGACGACATCGACGCTGAGTAACTCGTTTTCATAGTGGCCGACATATAAGTGCCCTGCATCCATCGCACCTGAGGCGGCAATATAGGCACCGGCTTCAATTTCCCTGATTTTTTTGCCGGCTAGAATATCAACGACGTGGACAATCGCATCGCAACCACCAAAGGCTGTCAGGCCGCCGGAAATTGCAGCGGATCCATTGATGTAGTTGCCCGTCTCGTAGACCCAATTGGAGCGACCGGTTTTAGCTTCGAGGCTGTAGAGTCTGAAGTCATAGGATCCAACCAAAACGTCACGCCTCGTGCCGTCAATGGTTTGAACCCAGTTCGCGCTACTTTTGATTTTGTCCTCAAATCCCCTATGCCAGAGTTTCGCTCCCGTCTTTGCGTCGAGACAGTAAAAGTTGGTGTTTACGTCCCCGATATAGACACGTTCGTCTAAAATTAGGGGAGAAGCCTCCACCGGGCCACCTGCTTGAAAAGACCAGAGTTTAGAGCCGCTGGCGAGAGCGAGGCAGACGATGTTTGAATCGGCAGATCCGATAAAAACTCGATCGCCAACAATGGCTGCGGAAGAGAAGACGGGGCCGCCCGTCTGAAACTTCCAAGCTAGAATAGGTTTGTCGGGTACCGAGGCAGGTGAGACCCCAGTGAGGGCTGGGTTTCCTCGAAACATCGGCCAGTCCGAGCGAGTAGCCGCGGTCAATGCGGGTAAAATCAGGGCAGCGAGTGCGCTTAAGACGAATCGAAGCATCGTGGTACAGTTTTAGTTTTCTTGAGTGATTTAGCAATCTGCCGAGCACAAATTTTTGCTTTGCTTGAGGCTCTAGGTTTCTTTTGTCTTGGATTTCAAATAGTCTAGCGCTGTCACATGGCTTTCGACACCCATTTTAACTCACTCCTGATCCGACCTGACATCCTCAATAGGTTCGAATTTAAGTCCCTGTTTGGATCATCGAATCCAGTAGAGTTAGAATTGGGATCTGGGGATGGTTCTTTTATGCTTCAGTATGCGGCCCTTCATCCCGAGACAAATTTTCTCGCTGTCGAGCGGCTCTTGGGGCGTTTACGTAAAGTGGATCGGAAAGGAAACCGACTCGGTTTGAGAAATGTTCGAGGATTGCGAATGGAGGCCGCTTATTTGATGGAGTGGATGCTTCCCCCAGAGTGCCTCACCGGGCTCCACATTTATTTCCCTGATCCTTGGCCTAAAAAACGCCATTTGCGTCGTCGTCTTGTTAATGATTTTTTCGCGGTTCTTGCCGGTCGCGCCCTCGTTCCGGGTGGCCGAATTCATTGTCGTACGGATGACTTAGATTATTTTAATCAGATGACCAGGGTTTTTGATTCAGCCGCGGGATTTGTGCGGGGAGTAGAACCACTTGGGTTGTTGGAGGTGAAAACAGATTTTGAGGTTAGTTTTAATGCTCAAGGAATTTCCACACTTCACGGAACTTGGATTCGATTGAAAGAAGCGAACGAGGAGGTAAACTCTACCGGTGGGGAGCAGGTTATGGCCTAACTTGATCGGCTTTGTGTGTCTTAGTCCTTGTTTCGATGTCCCTCTTCTATTCTTTAATTTCGCTCTTTCTTCTGGTGGTGTTTTCAGCTGTTGGAGGCGAACTGTCTCCATCGCAACAGAATTTTTTGGCGGGGCTAGCGCGTGATCGTTATGCGGGTCGATGGCTTAATTTGACCACTAACCAATTGAAAGAGTTGCGGCTTAAGGCGGAAGACTATGGGCAGAGGTTCCGTGATCGGCATCTGTCCGACGGAATGGTAGTGAGTCTCCGGTATCGGTCGCTTCAGTCTAACGAGGTGATTTCTTACGAAAATCTTGAAAAGAGTGCTGCCCATACGGGGCTTTATTTAGGCACCTGCGCGTATCGATGGATGGTTTTGCGTGAGTCCGAGAATCTTAAGGATATTCGTATGGCATTGACTGGATTGAATCGTGCGGTGCAGTCAACCGGACGTTCTGGAGTCATTCCGCGGTTTGTTGGCAAGGCCGAAGATTCCCGATATCGGGAGGCCTATTCAAAGTTCGGAGGTGAGGATCCGCAGCGCCTCGGCTTCGGACGGTTGGCCTTTCGAGGAGAAGGGGAACAGACGAATCTAGTCTGGCTCGGTGGAGCTACTCGGGAGGATTACGCGGGAGTTAATTGGGGTCTTTCGACCTTATTAGTTTCCACCCGAGATCTGGAAATACGCAACCAAGTTAGTAATATTGTCGTACGAGTTGTTTCCCGATTAGACCAAGATTCTTGGCGTCTTAATGATGGAAAAGGTGAGTTTTCTTTTATCGACCCAGTTTTGGTAACGGCTTGGTTGCGAACCGCAGTGGTCATTGACCCCAAAAAATATTCCGAAAAATATAATAAGCAGGTGACTGAATTGCATGGATCTCGAAAGTCCGATCTCAGTGACTCGGGTTTTTGCCGATACGGTGATCCAGCACCGGCCTTCTTTCGGCTTGCCAACCTGATGGCATTGAACCAAAGCGAGACGAACTATGCTCGACACATTATTTTTCAGGAGATGATTTCCAAAGTGTGGAGACAGTCTCAAGCGGTGCTGAATCCTTGGCCGGCTTTGGTTTATCTTGGGGCCTTTGAGCCGACACCTACTGATTCGACTGCTTGGGCGATTCTTCAAGGTTTATTGTATGAGTATCCCTCTGCACCCAGGTGGTCCGCTAGACTGAATCTTTCCGAAAATCGAGAAATTGATCAGCTTCAGGCCAACGGTGAAAGGTGGACTCGGTACGCCCAACTAATTTCCAAGCGACCCAGTGTCCCATTTCTTTGGTCATACCCCTCGACTCAGACGGTTGGAGGCCTCGATGAACCGGTAGTACATCCTGGTCTCGACTTTCTACTGGCTTATTGGATGGCGCGTCATTTTGGGGTCACTCCGAGTGATGAATTGGATCTCTCGATTACTCAAATTAAGCCAAGAGTTTTTGGTGGGGCAGCAATTTCGGGTTCTTCACTTCAGGCGACTAACAGACCAGCAGCGGGTCAGTAACAGCTTAGCTTTGAGTTCCATCTGAGATTAGTACCATTTTGATTCTAGTAATCTGAGTTTAGAAAAAGAGGAAGGGCCT
Source organism: Akkermansia muciniphila (assembly GCA_945898055.1). Taxonomy (GTDB): domain Bacteria; phylum Verrucomicrobiota; class Verrucomicrobiia; order Limisphaerales; family UBA9464; genus SXXZ01. The sequence goes on from CAMDGV010000050.1 coordinate 6,802, forward strand.
CTGGCTTATTTTGGAGGCACGCTCTGGGCGAGTCGAAGTTTGTATTCCGAGCGAGCGTGATCATAGGCTGCAATGGCTTGAAAATGCTCTGGCCCTTTGAAGAAGCGCTCTTTCTGTTTCCAGCACTGTTCCACTGAATCGAGGCACCATTGAATGGATCGACGTTCTCGGACTGGGAGCCCTCCAACTTCGATAAAAATCGGATTGGTGTGCGAACTGGGTAGAATCCGAACCGCATACCATCCGCTGCGAGTGACTGGATGGCGAAAGGTGAGCTTGGAAACCGAACCGTCTGCTAGAAGAGTTGTCTGCGCGACTGGAATGCCGTTTCCGATTAGTTCGACCGTTACAGTGCGTGACTGCCCAATGCGGGCTCTTTCCAGATGCCAGAAGGGCTGTTCACTGAAGCGGCGACCTCGGATATCTTCGCGAGGAGTTGTTTCAAGGCGGGCAGCGGCGTTGATTTCGAAGGTGACCTCTTGCGGTCCTATAAGTCGCAATTCGGAAGCACCCGTTCCCATGGATATGCCACCGGCATTGAATTCCATCAGATGGCTCCGTCCGTCACCGACGTAATTACGACCCGCTCGAATGCCTTCACACCAATCTTCGTAACTCCATTTGGCGGGTAATTTGACATAGCTTCGACCGAGGCCAACGCGTTCGCCGTAGATGCAGGGAAAGTCAGTTTCGCCACTGATGCGAGTTCGGTAACCGGCATTCAGGGTGTGGTACCAAATATTCAATTCCCAAGGGTAGGGGGTATCAACTGTGCTGATGAAGTCGACAGCCGGCACGGGTTTGGAATCGGGGCCAGGAACGGAGTGGGTGACATCGACAATGTATTCATTTGCGCCGATGCCGTTGAAAGGTGGAATTCGGTAGGTCGGTAACTCGGTTGAATCGAGTTCTAGGCCCCAACCACTATGAGCGGGTCCGGTCAATGCGCCCTGTGCTTTTGCCCATTTAAGCGTGTTCAGCCCCAATTTGGGCCAATGATTTTTTGAAGTGCCGCCTGGATACATTTGATCTCGGAGCCGGAGCAGGCAGAGATGTCCCGATTCATGTGAGCCGAATCCACTCACTTCAACATCGTATCGCAGTAAATACGGCCAACGACTGACGGCTGAATCCTTCCCAGTGAAGAATTGCTTTTGGTAATCAAAGCAGGGGCCCCAAGTGAGATTAGCTCCAATCTTAAGATCTTCTCCGAGAACGTGTTTCATCATATCTGGGGCGTGAACGCCTTCGGTCGGTTTCTCGTAGTGGGCACAACCGGCGGCGTGAATGTGGTGATCCCCAGAAATCCAACCGGTCACGGCAGGATCGATCCAGCGGACCACCTTGAAATTCCAACGATTTACCCCCGCCGAAACAGTGACCTCGCGTCGCTCTGGGATTGATTCAGGTCCACGAGAAAACTGCACCGTATAACGCCCTTCCGGAAGACGCAGGAGGTCGCCGTCGGATCTGTAAATCTGCTGTTGAAAGAAAAAATCTGGCGCGAGCCGCTTGGTTTGAGCCGGGTAAATATGGCCTTGAGGGTCGGTAATTAAGAGGGCAGCGGTGGTGGGATTTCCAGATTCATCTTGGACACCGAGCGTGACTTCCCGAGCTGGACTGCTGGTAAATAAGGTATCCACTTCGCTCCGAAAGCCGAGGTCTTGCGTGCCTTGGCCGACATCAAAAATAAGTCGAGCTTCGCGAGGACCCGCGTCACGGGAGTAGACTTGGAGCAATCGATATTCGACCGGAAGACCGCCCAGCGATGCGGACAAGGGTTGACTTTGGACGTATTGAAGATCGAGCCAGCGGTCGGGAACGGTGGCAGCTGGGGATCCGTGCAGGCGCTCGGCCTGAGGGCTTCGGATGCGAAGCGGCGCGGTCGTTCCAGCTTCATTGTGGACTTTAATTAGAAAGGTTTTCCATCCGCCCTCGATGAGCAGTGGTAGGGCATTACCGGCTTTCGCCTTGACTCGCATTTCGGGGGTGATTTGAACGAAATGGAGCACATAGATATCGAGTAGTTCCTGCGCGGCGCGGGCGGCATCGTCTGGCTTAGCTCGGCCTAGGGCTTTGGTTAATGCGGTTGTTTCGCGAGTGGAAAGCGGAGTTCCAGTAGCCTCAAGTGCCTCAACGACTCGGCGGATCTGAGCGGCAAACGGCTGTAGATCTGGCACCGGTACTAAGGGAACCTCTGCTTGAAGACAAAAAGAGAAGCCGACAGCCGTTGTAACGGAGAAGAGTAACTGCAGGGCGGTCATAAGGTTGGAAATAGCGTGGAGTACTGGGTCAAGGTCAGTGAAGGGAGGAGTCTTTCAAAGACGATAGGTGTGGAATTTGCAAGAACCTGAACTGTCAGGAGCCCGTTGTCAGGTGTTGTTTAATGGAGATTTGTTTTCGGCAGCGTTGGGATCTTTAATTATTTCATTCAGCAGTTTGAAAAGGCTGAAGATTTCAGGCGTGTCGACCTTTGGCGAGAGGCGAGCCGAGTTCGATCAGGGATGAATTACAAAGACGCAGGGCCAAAGGAAAGGCAAACGTGGATCGGTGACTGAGCAAACCTCGATTATTTTAATGGCCAAGTAGGCTGATTTAAAAGGGTGGAGTCGGAGGAGGGTCGATCCACCGATCCACGGGAAACTTTACTTAGTCGGGGCGGGTGACGCCGCGGCTATCGCTGCAGCCAAGCGTTTGGCCATAATTGCATCGTGGATCTTGCGGGCCAATTCTGGTTTTTCGACCAGTGTTTTGCGCGCGGCATCTTTGCCTTGACCGATCAGTTCTCCGTTAAACTGAATCCACGATCCTTTCTTTTCCACCGTACCGGCATCCAAACCGACATCAATGAGAGAGCCCTCTTTGTCGATGCCGTGATTGAAGAAAATATCGAATTCCGCTTCGGTGAATGGCGGTGCTACTTTGTTCTTCACGATTTTAACTTTGACGTGGTTCCCAATCGCCGCACCGGAAGCATCCTTAAGGGTGTCTTTACGGCGGATATCAATCCGGACCGAGGCATAGAATTTGAGAGCCTTACCGCCGGGAGTTGTCTCCGGACTGCCAAACATAACCCCTACTTTTTCTCTCATCTGATTAGTAAAAAGGCAGGTGGTTTTGGCCTTACTCAGAATGGCGGTGAGTTTACGAAGAGCCTGACTCATCAACCGCGCTTGCATACCCATCGTGGCCATACCCATCTCGCCTTCCAGTTCGGCTTTAGGGACCAGCGCGGCGACCGAATCGACGACGATAATATCCAAGGCACCCGATCGGGCGAGGGTTTCGCAAATGCTCAAAGCTTCCTCTCCCGAATCGGGTTGTGACACCAGGAGATCGTCAATATTGACCCCGAGTTTCTTGGCGTAAGCGGGGTCGAGGGCATGTTCGGCATCAATAAAGGCGGCCACCCCGCCGGCCTTTTGGGCGTTGGCAATCAGGTGGAGCATTAGAGTTGTTTTGCCAGAAGATTCCGGTCCATAGATTTCGACAACCCGACCGCGTGGGACGCCGCCCACTCCGAGAGCGAGGTCGATTGCAAGGGCGCCCGTTGGGATGACTTCGATAGGTCGCAGTACTTGTGAACCCAAGCGCATAATCGAGCCCTCGCCGTAGGTTTTTGTGATCGTGGAAATTGCAGATTCGAGTTCCTTAAGTTTGGCCGCGCTCGGTCTGGGGACTTCAGCCAAACCGGTTAACGGAACGGCATTGACGATGGAGGGAGATTTAGTTTCGGACTTAGATAGGACAGGTGTTTTTTCGGCCATAATAGGAGGAGGTAGATGATCTGTTGGGATTTGAGAAAGAGGATTTTAAAAGAAAGGGATCAGTGGGTGTAAATGAGATCTGTGTCGGGGTGAATACCCCATCGTTCGGCGACTGATTCGAGATCGGCATCCAGATTCCATTGATCGGGAAGAGGATCGGTGGTGTGACCTCGTTTGGCGCCTTTCAGTGCCATTGAGCCGAAATTGTTACCAAGGTGCGCGATCCGTTCGAGTTCGTCGGTGCTTAAGTTGCCCCGTTTAACTCCAGCTAGATCATCGACCTTGGATTCGATCGTGCGAGATCCGTCTCCTATTTCTTGAATGAGCGTGGGAATGACGGATTCGACGGCAGGTTGAGCGAGATTCCATGCTGCGGCCAGTTGCAGTGGAGTGAGGTTATGTTTGGCGGCAATGGGGCGGAGATGAATGAGTTTTTCAACACCGGCTTCGACCCATCCCGCCGGTCGGAAAGCGCGATGATCTTGAGGGCCAAAGCTGTGGCCGGGACGGACATCATCGTGAAAGATCCCGCCGTAATCCACGACACGAGTCAGGATGCGGATATCGTGTGCTTTGGCCGCTGGGAGAACCAATGATCCTGGCCAAGGTTCAAAGGGGCCAAGAATGAGCATGGCCCAATCGATGAGAGGACTGAACCGTTCGAAACAACGGATGAGATCGAGAGTGAATCCGTTGGCAGGGCCAGGGGCGATTCCAAGACGATCCGTTAATCCAGCGTCAACTAACCGCTGCAGTTCAGTCCAAACCGTGTCTTGAGTGTAGCCAATCAGGTCCGGGTTATGAAGGAGCAGAACATCGAATTTGGAAACTTGGCAGCGCTCGAGAGATTTCTCAGTGGCCATTCGTAGGTAGGATCCATAGTCCTGCTTGGTACGAAGACGCGGGTCGGTAAACCGGGGGAACCCTTTTGCTCCATCCCGCCGTGTGGCGTAAAAATCATGTCCAATGCAACCCACGAGGCAGTAAGAATGCCTCGGGATCCCGGACAACGCCTGTCCTAGGAGGGTATCTGCTTCGCCGGATCCGTAGACGTCGGCGGTGAGAAAAGTTCGAACGCCTTGGTTCCAAGCGTGGCGAACAAGTTGAGTCCATCGAGCGGGGTCGAGGGGGTGCCCATAGTTCATGAAGCGCCCACCGTTCCAAGTACCGAAGGCGGTTTGGGTAATGTCCATTGGGGATACTTTCCGAACTCTTGGCCTTGGGTGCGATAGGATTCGGCGAGGAATATTCGTGGAGAGGTGTGGAAGGAGGGTGGGAGTCATGGATTCCAGATCAGTGGGCTAGTGGAGTTGGAGGCAGCGGAACGAGGGGTGCTGAAGTGTCGCACTGAGCCGTCCACAAAAAGAATGTTGGCGCCGTTGCCGTGGATTTGTGGGTGAAGATTGCCCCGACCCGCGCAGGCTGCCAGGCGACCATTGTCGAAGAGCCAGACGGTCTGAGATGGAGTGGGGACAGAATCAGTTCGGGTTTGTTGAGTGTTACGGCCGTTGCCGTTGAGTTCGCGATTGAGGCAATAGTGAAAGAGCAAATTCCCATTGCTTCGTCGTCGATTTGACGGGCAGAACCAGAGCGGATGCCCGAGCGAGGCCTGGGCATTGGTCCGCCAAGCGCCCTCTGCATGGTAAGGTTTGATGGAGAGAAAAGGAGGCAGATCGACGTACCAAGCTCGAGAGCGAGAAATACCATTGGGCGCTCCGTCCCAAGGAAGAAATCCCGCAGAATCGGCAGAATAAAGAGAGGTTGCGAGGGCCCATTGACGGAGAGTACCGAGGCAGGAGACTGCCCCAACTCGATGGAATGTTCGGGCGAAAGCCGGGATGAGTAATGCGGCCAACAGGCCGATAACCGTCGTGACAACGAGGAGTTCGATTAGAGTAAAGGCGAACTGTCCGTGGATTTTAATCTTAAATCTCGGTAATTTTTTGGAAGCGATAGATTTCATTCGGTCTGGTAACCGACCCCATGAAATCAGAAGAGGAAAGATTCAGCACTGGGCGAGTGGCGCCCACCCCCTATTTCAATCGAACCAGCGTGCATTCGCCAGTATCGTCCTCTTGCCACTTCGTCTGACCCTGCCCAACGGGTTACTCCATCTTCAGTCAATTGGCAGACCGAACCGAGTGCTTACCGCTCGGTGGTAAATGGGAGTGCAGAGCGCCGTGACGGTCGGTGTTTCCCGAGTAGTTCGACTTACGAACTGAGCTGAATTTAGAAAGAGGAAAGACTGCCGCTCACTTAAGTAAGCAGACTTACGCTCCACCTAAAAAACGTCTAGAGCGGGGTAAAGCGGCAGTTTTGATTGATGATTAGAGGGTGACCACTCGCACGTTATAAATGGCTCGGTCAGCGGCAAGTTGGTCGAGGCAATCCTTGAGCGGTTTGGTATCTAAAAGTAGGACGGTGAGGGCTTGTCCCCCAGCGGTTTCTCTACCGAGGCTCATGCTGGCGATGTTGACATTGTGATCGGCAAGAATGCTGCCTAACTTGCCGATCATTCCGGGGCGGTCTTGATGATTGAGCAGCAAAAGGGTGCCCTTGGTTGGGATCTCGACGGCGGTGCTGAACAGTCGGACGATCCGAGGATTGTTCGGCGATCCAAAGAAGGTCCCGCCTGCGCTCCCTACTTTGGTGTCGCCGGCAAACAACTGAACATGGAGCCATTCGTTAAAAGTGACTGGTTCATCGGATCGTTTTTCTTCGACGGTGATACCCAGATTTGAGGCAATGGAGCGGACATTAATCGTGTTAACATCTTGAGGTCCGTTGGTGCTGAGGAATCCCTTTAAAACGGCGCGGGTCACTGGATCTGTGGCCGGTAAGTCCTTGGCTTTACCTCCAAAGGTGACGTAGATTCGATCGACACCTGAGGCCCCCATTTGACTCAGCAACTTGCCAATTTTTTCGCCGAGGGCGACGTAGGGTTGGATGATCTCGAAAGATTTGGCATCGACTCCGGGCAGATTCACTGCGTTACGAACTTCGCCGGTAAGTAGAAAACTAGTAATAATTTCGGCGACCTCGAGTCCGCATTTTTCCTGAGCTTCCTCGGTACTAGCACCGAGGTGAGGAGTCAGGATCACATTAGGGAGCGATCGCAAAGGATGATCTGCGGCGAGGGGTTCGGCCGCAAAGACATCGAGAGCGGCACCGCTGACTTTGCCCGAAACGAGGGCGGCAACTAGGTCCGTTTGATTAATAATTTCGCCACGAGCACAATTTATAATCCGCACCCCCGGCTTCATCTTAGAGATTGATTCGGCATTGATCATCCCGCGCGTCTCTGCGGTGACCGGCATATGAACGGTGATGAAGTCAGAGGATTGATAAAGGGAGTCAACTTCTGTGGCGAGGTCTACGCCCAACTGTTTGGCTCGCGATTCAGTGAGGAAGGGGTCATAGGCAAGAACCTTTAGTCCAAAGGCAAGAGCCCGCTTGGCGACTTCCGAACCGATGCGCCCCATCCCGAGAACGCCCAGCGTTTTTCCGAAAACCTCGAGACCTTGAAAGGCTTTCCGGTCCCATTTTCCGGCAACCATAGTCGCGTGAGCCTGCGGAATTCGGCGCGCGAGAGCCCCGAGCATGAAGAAGGTTAGTTCGGCGGTGGTGATAGTATTTCCGGCGGGAGTGTTCATCACCACGACGCCGCGTTGTGTTGCGGCTTCCACATCGACATTATCGATCCCGACCCCGGCCCGGCCGACGACCCGGAGTTTAGGTGCAGACTCAAGGACGGTGCGCGTTACCTTTGTTTCGGACCGGACCACCATGGCTTCGACATCGGCGAGGAGCGGCAACAGTTCCGCCTCGGGAAGGTGCTTAGGAAGGACGGTTACCTTGAACTCGGGGCGAGCGTGGAAATACGCAATCCCACGGGGTGAAATGGGGTCACAGACAAGAACGTGCATAAAGTCGGGCGCAACAATAGGAAGTGAAGGCCGTTCGGTCAACGCAGGAGGAAGCACACGCAGGAGGAAGCCACCGGTTCGGTCTTGTCTTTCCTCTTTGGACGGCAATCATCTCTCCATCGTTATGAGTTTGCAGATCCAACCTAACCCTGAAAAACAACAACCCGAATTCGACCTGTCTTTTTCCGCCATGACTTGGCTCGAGGAAAATAAGCGACTTTTAACAATTGCCTTTGTGATTGTGTCGGTGGGGGTGGTGGGGGCGATCATTCAAAAGAATCTCCGAGCAACCTCGGAAGCAGCAGCAGAGAGTGCTCTTTTTGATGTTCTTAAATTGGGTGTTAAAGACACGGTTATCCCCGCTCAATCGTTAGAGAAGGTGGTTGCTGAACACTCGGGGACGAAGGCAGCCGAACGGGCTTCACTGCTGTTTGCGACTCGCCTGTACGAGGAAGGGAAATTTCTCGATGCACAGAAAGCCTTTGAGAAGTTTGTCGCTGCTCATTCCGAAAGTTCGCTGAGTGCGACAGCGGTTCTTGGGATTGCGACGTCTCTCGATGCTCAGAATAAAACAACAGAGGCTATTTCGGCCTATCAGAGCTTCATTATTGGCTTTCCCAAAGATTCTCTGATTGTTGACGCCCGACTTTCCAAGGCCCGTATCCATGAGTCGATCAGTCAATTTAAGGAAGCTCTGGCTTTGTACGATGAACTCGGTCGGGGAGGATTTAATGGGGGCACGCAGGAAGCGTCTCGTCGGCGTGCTTTATTAATTCAGGCGCACCCTGACTTAGCCCCAATGCCGGCCGCTCTGACCAACTCAATCAAGAGTCCCTCGGCCGGTAATTCAGTGCCGTAAAGTCATGGCCCGTGTTTGCCTCAGCTTCCAACGTCTGGCGGCGATTTCCTAGGGAGGGAGTAGAAGCTCTCTCCCAATCGTCAAACGCTAAGGGAAGATCCGCGATCTGTCTCCGCTGGGGCGATTGCGAGACGGTCGGTTCTAGTCGATGAATTCAATTTTTTGGACCCAGTGAAAACAAACGTTCATCGACCCTTTTATCAAATTTTCTGGCGATGATTTCCCTTCCCATCGAGGTGTCGGCGGGACTTCTTTTTCGCGATGGGCTCATTCTTATCACCCAACGAAAGATGGGAACTCACTTGGGAGGATTTTGGGAGTTCCCGGGTGGAAAACGAAATCCGGATGAGTCTTGGGAGGGTTGTTTGATTAGGGAACTGGAGGAGGAACTAGGAATTTTGGTCACGGTTGGAGACCTCCGATTTGAGATCACTCATTCTTATTCGTCGAAATCGGTCCATTTGCGCTTCTATCTCTGCACCTTGGTCCGGGGCGAACCTCAACCGATCGACTGTGAGGCTGTCCTCTGGGTTCGACCTGTCGATTTGCCGCTTTACACTTTCCCAGAGGCCGACGAAGCCTTGGTTCGCTTGCTTGCGAACGGATAAAAAGAGGATTTAAAGGCGTGCGGCTAACCTCATTTGACGGCCACTTGTTCAAGGGCTTTGAGCAGGTCATCTGCGGAAAAGAGTCCATCCGACATGACGATGGGTTCTTGGTTTAAGTCTGCGGGAAAAATGAGAACTAAAGGGACCCCAGCCCGTTTAAAGCGTCTCAGTTCGGCTGCGATCGCCGGATCATCAAAGGTGAAATCTCCCATCAAGGGGGCCACCTTCAGTTCAGTGATGCGTTGAGCCACTCGTTCTACCTCGATAGCGCGGCGTTTGTTGATTTGGCAGGTGGTACACCAGTCGGCGGTGAAATCGACTAGGACGGGGCGCCCTTCTTTTCGAAACTGAGTGACCGCCTCTGACGACCAAGGTTTCCAACCGATTAAACCTTCTGATTTCGCGGACGCACGATTTCGTATCGGTGGGTGGCGCCAGTCGAGTTCCCTTTCTAGAAACCAACCGACCGCCATAATGACGAGGAAGGTGAGGGTCAACCATCCAGCAATGGAAGCCTTGGCTGATCTTTGGATTACCGCACCATAGATCCAAGCTGCCATGGCCATCACCACGAGGAAAAGGCCAACCCAGAAGGAGCGGTCAGCACCGTAGTGCGAAGTGGTGAGAGTCGACAACCAGACCGCAGTAGCGAGCACCGGAAAGCCCATGGCCACTTTGAAAGTGACCATCCAATTTCCGGGTCGGGGTAAATACCGCAACCAAGCTGGTTGCCAGCAGAGTAGAACATAGGGCAGAGCCAACCCGATACCGGAGGTTAAGAAGAAAAGAATGATCACCGGCGTTGATTGGGCCAAGGCGTATCCGAGTGAGACCCCTAAAAAGGGAGCGGTGCAGGGGGTGGCGAGAAGCGTCGCTAAAACTCCGTTAAAAAAGGCTCCGCTGAGGCCGTCTTTGCCCGAAAGATCTGAGGCTGACTGCATGGCTTTACCCGGTAGAATTACTTCGAAGACGCCGAACAAATTTAAGGCGACCAAGAGGACCAGTAAGGTCATCAAAAGAAGAAACTTTGGGTTTTGAAACTGCATTCCCCAAGAGGCAGTTCCGCCTGTGGACTTCACCGCAATCACCAGGAAGGCTAGAGCTAGAAAAGAGGTGAGCACACCGGCTCCATAGACAGAGCCTAGCAAGCGGACTCGCCCAGGTTTTTGGTTGGCTTGACCGACAAAGCCGAGAATTTTGAGAGCAAGAACTGGAAGAACGCAGGGCATAATATTGAGGACTAATCCGCCCAATAATGCGGCGACCAACATTCCCCAAAAGGAGGTCGAGAGACTTGCGGTATTTAGAGACTCCGTTGATCCAGATGTCTTGGAAGAAAGAAGCGCTGACTTCAGATCAACATCGAATTCATAGCCTACCCTATCGGAGGATCGGACCAGCAAGCCCTTGAGACGCGATGGCCATTCTTGTTCAAATTGGTTAAAGGTCAGGGTCCAAGTCGCTGGATCTCCAGTGCGAAGTGGGCCCTTTTCAGCGGTCCATTGTCCCTCTGCAGCTTTGTCGGGCATGATCACCCAAAGATCAGAAGGGGCGGAAATGGAAAGTTGCGCCCTGCGAATATCTCCCTGTGCAACGTCCATCCATGTCGCATTTTGAGGAAAAGGCAGGGGTTTAGGCAGGGCCGAAAAATGTTGCCGAAGGAGAAGTGCGTCCGGTGATTCTGCTTGTTGGGTTGAAACGATCAATGGAAGCAAAACGACCTCAGAGCCCTTAACGCAGCTTTTTTCACATTCCAACCACGAAACCGTAGCACTCAACTGATGATTTCCTGGAGCGAGGTCTTTAGAAACCGAAATTGAAGTGAAAAGTCGGACTGTGCCAGTGTAGGCGTAGACCGTCAGGCCATCTTCAACAAGGATGGTTGGCACAGGCCACTGTAGTTCAGCAGCACTAAATCCTGCAGGCAGTGACCAGACGACTTTGGTGGCCTGCCCGGCATCTCCAGGATTTCTCCAGTAGGTATGCCAACCGGCGGGCATAATTAGTTCGATGGCGACAGACAGTTTGCCGCCCGGTTGGACAGAAACGAGGTCTGACACGAGTCGCGCCCGAGTCAATGACTCTGCTAAACCTACGTCGAACCGAAGAGCCAAAAGTGTGAGTAAAAGGGTGAGAAAACGCATGAAACTAATTTTCCTGCTCAAGTGAGCTCTGCAGTTCGCCTTTTGCCAAGGGTGATAAAAATAAAAAAGGGCGCGACCTTAAGTCGCGCCCTTCCTTGGAAAACTAAGATTAGCGGCGATTCCGACGGAGGGTAGAAGCCACCAGAACGGCAGCACCCAAGACGCCAAGAGCTACCGTGGTCGGTTCAGGAACATAACCCGCCTTGAAGGTGACTGAGAAACCGCCATCACCGGCAGCACGGGTATCCCATTCACCGGAACCAGTTCCAGTTTTGACAAGGAAGTCGTTGAAAGAAGAACCTGGATAGGCCCAGTTCTGTCCACCAGCACGAATACCAGTATCGACTGAATCGCCGATATACATACCCACATCGGTGTTTCCAGTAAATTTAACCGTGTAAGCGAAGTGTTTTGGAAGAGTGAAAACGTCGCCCGGAGTGCTGGTGTAACTGATGGTAATATTGTTCGCGCCCTGAAGGATTGGGCCTGCGTCAGAACTGAAAAGTAGAGTTCCTGGGGTCTTCTTGTTTGCACTGCTGAGCGCACCGTTCATATCGTACATCGAAAACACATAGGTTCCAGCCGTGCTTCCTGCGAAATAATCAAAGGAAGCAGAGGTGAAAATGTATTTATCAGAGTCAAGAATAATATCGTCACCGAACTCTCTGCCCTTGTGTCCGTTGATGGATTGCGCAGAAGACGTTCCGGTTCCGTATCCATAAACGCTTGTTCCCTTGACGGTGGTAAACAAAGTTCCGTCTTTGATCGGGAAAGTTTGCGCTAAAGAGGTGAAGGCTCCGACTAAGGAGAACAATGCCAGTGGCTTCAGGTAGTTTTTCATAAAATTGTTATCCGACGGGTTAGATTAAATTCGCTTTTAAAAAGGTGAGCGAGAGGGGTGCTGTCGGTCAATATGTTTTTTAATTCTCTTGGGAAGATTTGAGTTGGCGCGGGTGGGCACCCTCTGCGGTCTGCGCTTCATGGCGGGAAATTCGCCGAGTTTAGTGTTCACCGGCGATGCACGCGCCAAGATTCTGAAGTTGTCTTCGTCTCTCGAAGATTCAGACATCGCGCGGTCTTTGGTGTAGGCTCCGGGGGAGGCGGAAGAAATCGATTGAGCGCTTCTAGCTAACCGTCGGCGTCTGATTTTCACTCCGCCGCGGCAGGGTTTGCCCGGTGGATTGAGGAAATGGAGGGGGCCTAACAAAAATGGCGATGGAACAACGGGTCAGAATGTCGATACTGGAGGGCGATAAATCAGCGGCTAACTCGGCGACCACCCAAGAATCGGCTGGCCCAATAAGAATCGTCTAAGGATGCCGTGGTAACGCCAGTAGAAGTCCCCGCGTGAGTGAACATTCGTTCGCCTAAATAGACACCGACATGCGTCGGATTACCTGCACCTTGCGTATTGAAGAACAGCAGGTCTCCTGGTTGAAACGCTCCGATACCAATCGCGACAGAAATGTCTCTTTGCGCAGAGGTAGCGTGGGGTAAGGCAATCTTGTTGACGTCGAGATGCAACTGGGCAGCGTAACCGGAACAATCGATTCCATTGCGGCTTTGACCTCCGATTTGATAGGGGGTTCCCATCCAACTTTTTGAGGCTTCAACCCAGGCGTTGCTGAATTCGGGAAAGCGGAACGGTCGGGGAGGAGGATTCAGTAAGGGTGGAGTAACTTGCATCGGCGGCACCGAGGCGAGCGGCGGGAGTAGGGCGATTTTTTCGAATCCAGTCGGAACATCAACCATGTAAACTGGGCCGGGCGGCCAGTAGGGTAATCCAGTTGAGGTGACGATTTTTTGGCCTGCCTCCCTCGATATAGAGGGAATTATAGAGGACGTAGAGGTCGACGGAGGCGTTCCTCGGGCTGGAACTGCCCCGTTTCGGGATCGGCAGGCAGAGGTGGCCAAGATGAGGGTCACCGAGAGGATTTGATTTAAATAAAAAAGGTGTTTTTTCATGTAACTTAACGCGTCGCGGGTCGAAATTCAGCCTGCGCTTTAGGTAACAGACTTTGTATTTTGGCAATCCGTTGTTCGTCGAGCGGGTGAGTTCGGAGAAACCAAGGCGTCTGGCTCCCAGATGCCCGATTGTATTCGGCAAACCGCTGCCAGAAACCAACCGCCGCCTGTGGTGCATACCCAGCTTTTGCCATTAATATAAGCCCGATTTCATCCGCGCTACTCTCTTGAACTCGGCTATGCGGCAAAGCGACAGCCACTTGAGACGCCGGCGCGTACAGTTGTTGGAAGACTGGCCCGTACTTCGATTGATCCGTGGCAACCGTGCCAACCGAACCGAGCATCTGTAAGCCCAGAGCCACGGACATCCGCTCACCTCCATGCCGAGCCAAGGCATGGGCTACCTCATGGCCAATCACTGTGGCCAAGCCTGCTTCATCTCGGGTTATTGGTAAAATCCCTGTGTAAATTCCGACCTTTCCTCCGGGTAAACAGAATGCGTTGGCTTGCGGGCTTTCAAATAAAATAAATTCCCACTGTGCCCCTTCCATTCCTGAGACCTCGGCTATTCGACGACCCACTTTTTGCAAAAACGCGGTCTTCGCCGCATCACCACTGATCGGGACTTCGCGCTTCAGTTTATCGAACTCGGAAAGTCCCAAGGCGGTCTCCTGACCTGATGGAGTCATGATGAATTGACGACGGCCGGTCACTGGTTCGGTCAAGCAACCGCTCAGGCTTAGGATGAGAAAAACGAGGGTGCCAAGCGCTGGAGCAGTTCGAAGGATCGATGTCACGGTGTGAGGCAAGCATAACCGTCGGTCGATCACAAGCCGCGGAAGAGTCGCCCCTCATGTTTTAGAAAAGGGGCCTGGCGATTAATTCTGATTGGGCTTTTTGCTTTCTTCCCCCTTTCTTGAGTTTGTGGCACGCGAGTACTCACTTAATCCGACGTCAGTTCCGCCGACCTTGCGTATCGATTATGCAGGGGAATTAAACAATCAGCAGTATCTTGCCGTCACAGCGCGGCCAGGACCGGCTCTGGTCCTCGCTGGTGCGGGTGCCGGTAAAACCCGAACTTTGACCTATCGCGTTGCTTGGCTCATCGAGCAGGGGATTCCAGCCGATCGTATTCTTCTTCTAACTTTTACCAACAAATCAGCCCGTGAGATGATGCAGCGGGTCGCTGAACTCTTAAAGGGTGACGGTTCTCTTCTCTGGGGTGGTACTTTTCACTCTGTGGGCGTCCGCATTTTGCGTCGTCATGCCGATCGGCTGGGGTATCGTCGCGACTTCAGTATTGCTGATCGCGAAGACGTCAAAGATTTGATCGCTGCCTGCATTACTGACAGCGACATCGATATTAAAGCGGGCCGTTTCCCGAAACCGGAAGCACTGGCTGATTTGTATTCGATGATGATTAACACGGGGAAAAATTTAGAAGAAGCGTCTGGTGGCGAGATCGGCCCCTTCGCCAACGTTCTTGAGGGAATTGGGGCTGTCCGCCGCCGTTTTATGGAACGAAAAAAAACCTCAGGCATCATGGATTTCGACGATCTTCTTTCGCTTTGGGTCCGTTTGTTGCGGGACTGTCCAGATGTAGCCGATCTTTATCAGCGACGGTTCCAGCACGTTCTAGTGGACGAATATCAAGATACGAATCGGCTTCAAGGTGAACTCCTTGATTTACTGACTGTTCGTCATCGAAATCTGATGGCCGTGGGTGACGACGCTCAAAGCATTTATTCTTGGCGTGGTGCGGATTTCACTAACATCATTAACTTCCCGGACCGGCATCCTGACGCGCAGGTTTTTAAGATTGAGACTAATTACCGGAGCACCCCAGAAATTCTGGCTCTGGCCAACGCGGCTATCGCGGCTAATACCCGCCAGTTTCCCAAGCTTCTTCAACCGGCCCGCTCCTCTGGTATGAAGCCCGCCGTCATTGTCACGACAGACGCCCGTGAGCAGGCTTCTTTTGTCGCTCAGCGGACTCTCGAACTCCGGGATGAAGGGGTTCCCCTCAATGAACAATGTGTTCTTTACCGTTCCCATTTTCATGCCATGGAACTGCAGATGGAACTTACCCGCAGGAACATCCCGTACTCGATCACCAGCGGGATCCGGTTCTTTGAACAGGCCCATATTAAGGACATTGCCGCTTACCTCAAACTGGTGAGTAACCCTGCTGATGAGCTGGCCCTTAAACGACTCGCTCGGATGCTGCCGGGTGTGGGTGGCCGGGGTGCCGACAAAATCTGGGCCACTTTTAGTGCCCGCCTCCCCGTCGCGGCCCAGGCCCTGGAAGCGGTTGTGAGTTTCAATACCGCCTCAGATCAAGACGCACTTTCCGATAACGATGGGATTCTGCCGGAAGTAGGGCCAATTATTCTCGTCGCTCCCCTGTTGGTGGCGGCGCAGCCTTCTGTTCCTAAGAAAGCAGCGGTTGCTTGGGCCCAATTCACTGCAACTGTCTCGCAATGTGAGGCCCCCGCCTTCCGGTCGGCTCCAGGGCGGATGATTCGTTTGGTGGTTGAGGCTGACTACGAGAATTACCTTAAAAACAACTACGAAAACGCCAAGAACCGTCTGGAAGACATTGTTCAGTTGGCCGCCTTCGCTGATCAATTTACTGAGGTCGGTACTTTCCTCGCTCAATTGGCCTTGCAGACGAATTTGGAAGCGGAAAATACCCAAGCACGGGACGACGACGACGAGCGGTTAAAACTTTCCACGGTGCACCAAGCCAAAGGACTCGAGTTCAAGGTGGTGTTTGCGATTATGCTGTGTGACGGCCTTTTTCCGAGTGGACGTTCCTCCGAGACCACCGATGGTGAAGAGGAAGAGCGTCGGTTATTTTACGTCGCAGTGACGCGTGCCAAAGATGAGTTGTACCTGTGTCGCCCGCTCCTGCGGTTCATCCCGGGTGGCGGCGATGCCCTTCAACAGCCCTCTCGCTTTCTTGCTGAGATCCCCTCGGCACTGACCGAGGAGTGGAATGTGAAACCTCAGCCTTCGTCGTCCTTTAATTCCGTTCGGGAACGTTCTCATCAGCCCAGTGACGCCCCCTCCGATTTCGACGAGGATATGCCTTTTTAAACCGAGCTAAACGAGAGCATTCGGGTGAGTCATCGGTTTGTTTACCGGCCGAGTCACCAATGAGATTGGTGGGGACTTGTAGAGGTTAATCTTATTCTAGCGATTGGTCACCGAGGAGAGTGCTGTTCTTGAGTTTTTGCCGATCACTGGCCTACTTGTCTTTTGTTTGATCGTTCTACTTAAATCCTTCCTTCTCTTTCCGCTCTCTGCCTTGTTGAAGGGGATTTGGTGGCTGAAAAACCTGAAGTTGCCGCCAATTCTGGACCTCTTGAAGCCGTGTCGAATTATTCTACGACGTCTCGGATTCGATGATTCACGCAGGTGCAGAAATTGCGGGCGGTGCTCGACCATTAGATTATTAACGATCACGAGATTCGCACGAGCATTGGCATTCAGTGGAGGCAAGCGACCGGATTTAGCGTGGTATTGGAAGCGGATTGGATGATTGACCGTCGTTTTTTGGGGATGATCGATGTTGATAGTCCAACGGACAGGGTGCCGCTGACGCGAGACTCGGTTTAAGTTATCGTTCTTAACGAAAAGCTCGAAGAAGGGTCGGTTGCAGAGACTAATTTCGAACACTGGTGTGGTCACGAACCCAATCCCAATCGAGAGTTGGGTTTGCGGAGAAAAGCCCGCCCGCAGCACCGCGGGTCGTCGGTCGCACAGTTCCCTCGGGGCCTGTTACTTGCCAACGGTGCGTTTCAGAGTGGCCATCAATAAAGGTAAAATTAGCTGAACCGGTATGATGAGACGCCGGCAGATTCCCCCACTTCGGAGTTTCTTCGAGGCGGTTCATAAAGAAGCCGTCGTTGATTGTATCGGGGTGTTCATCCAAGAAAGTAAAGATAGATGAGGGAGTTGTTACCTCTGATTCCTTAAAGAACTGACGATACGAGGGATTGAATTTATTGGTGAGTTCACCGGGATCTCCAACGAGGCAATTCAGGGCGAAACTACGAATGCGCAGTCCGTTGTTGGCTCTTGCCAGATCAGATGGGCACTTATAAACGCCCACGCCGCCGAGGTAGCGACCGAGAAGGCTATTGGCGAGCAAGGCGACGTTGGTATTTCCTGGGTTAGCGTCCCAATCCATAACATTGGGTGCCCACGTATTGGTTTTGGTTCGAGTTTCACCAAGGCCGTGGTTGTTCACGTAGCGATCCAGGTGATCGTCGGAATAGAACTGGAGCGCGGTCTGAAGTTGGCGTGCGTTATTAAGGCAGGCAGTGCCATTGGCTCGAGATTTGGCTCGGGTGAGCGCGGGGAGGAGCATTCCGGCAAGAATCGCAATAATAGCAATCACCACCAGAAGTTCGATCAAGGTAAAGGCGGTGCGACGACGAATTGGGGAATGCACGAAACCGAGTTTGCTGCGGTTTGGTCTTGGGCGAAAGGCCTAAGAGACTGGTTTAACGAAAAAATGAGAAAAGAGAAGAGGACGGCGGAGCGGTGATGCCACTTCGACGAGGCGGCGGTCAGCCGATTAGTTTCAGCGCGGCCTCGGCCATGTGGGTACCGGTTAGGCCGTGTTTCTGGTATAATTGTTCGGCAAGGTAGGCGCTTTGACCAAACTCTCCCTGAATACCTAGGGTCGTAATGCAGTGAGGAATTCCCGCTTGGCTGAGGGCATGGCTGACTTGAGCCCCCATTCCGCCGATGGATTGATGATCCTCAATGGTGACTAGGCGCCCACCGCAGCGCGCCACCGCAGCACCGATGGTTTCGACATCAACGCGATTGATAAACGGGTTGTTGATGAGAGTCGCCGATTTCCCCTGAGCCCTGAGCAATTTACCTGCCTCGAGGCATTTGCTAAAAAGAACGCCGCACCCGACAAGGACGACATCGGCTCCTTCCTCGATTATTTGTGCCTTACCCCAAGAGTACTGGGCTCCGGGCACCCATTCGACGGGGTAATTCTCGCGACCCACGAAGAAAAGAACGGAGTCACCCGCCCGCCCCTCGGAACGTTCCTCGGAGAGGTGTTTGATCGCGTGATGCATGAAGTAGTCCGCTT
Organism: Akkermansia muciniphila; assembly: GCA_945898055.1. Classification (GTDB taxonomy): domain Bacteria; phylum Verrucomicrobiota; class Verrucomicrobiia; order Limisphaerales; family UBA9464; genus SXXZ01. Next base: position 25,190 of record CAMDGV010000050.1, read on the forward strand.
CGTTGGCGCAACTGGGTGCGATCACAATTGTATGAGGAATCGAGCTAACTGCGGCGAAGTAGGTTGTGGCCTGATGCGAGGCTCCGTCGGCAGCATCTTGGAATCCGACATGAGAGAACATAGCGATAACCGGAGCCTGAGAGAGGGCGGCCATCGTCAGAGGCAGATTGCCCTTGGTGACCCCGAATTGACCGAAGGTATCGACAATAGGAATGAAACCAATTTTGGAGAGTCCGGAAGCGACACTGATCATATTGGATTCAGCGATACCGACTTCGACAAAGTGACCGGTCGCCTTTTGGAAGGTACTAATGCCGGTAGAGCCTTGAACGTCGGAACTGACTGAGTAGACAGGATACCCTTCCTTGGCGGCACGGATGGCCCCAGCGGCTAGGCCTGCTTGGACCTTATCTTTTTTGACTGAAGGGGTATTGGGCAGGGGATGAGCGGCGGCTGCGGCCGCTTTCGCTTTTTTGCTGGCTTCGGCACTCTCCCAATCGTTTCGAAGTCCTTGGCCCCAGTGGAGTAAATCCGCAGGAACCGTGTCGTTTTTGTAAATCTCGGTCAGCCACTCGATAATTTTTTCACCATTGAGAAGTGGGAAACCATGACCACCGGCCGCGTTCTCTTCAGTCGCCTTGATTCCGTAGCCTTTGATGGTCTTAAGCCAGAGGCAAACTGGCTTTAAAGGAGTACTCTTGGCGTCTGCTACCGCTTTTTCTACCGCCAGATAGACCGCTTGAAGATCGTGGCCGTTGGCGATTTTTCGGACGTCCCATCCGAGGTGACTCAAGGCTTCAAAGGACGGTTGCATCGAAAATGAATCCTGAGTGATGCGACCCGATAGTTTGGTATCATTGTCGGAAACAATCATGACAAACGGATTCACCCGACCCTTGGCGGCGAGACCAGGAATGGCGGCAAACCCTTCCTTAGCCTCTCCTTCCATCGAGGCGCCATCCGACACCACTAAAAGGGTGACCCGATCCGAACCGGAGAGTCGATCACCCATAGCTAGGCCTTGGGCTTGGCCAACCGAGGAACCCAGAGGGCCATTCGAGAGAAGGACACCTTCGGGATTGAGATGGGATTCTCCATGCCCGGTCAGTTTCGATTCGATCGATCGAAATTTCATCAGGTCGGCAAAGGAGAGTCCGTCGAAACCATAGTTGCCGCGCAGCGCGTAGATTCCGTTTTCTGCGTGGCCAGCGTCATTGACGAAATGAAAGGCTTCAAACCAAGGGCGACCTTGGGTGGCGAACATTAGACCGTGAATCGCGGCATTGACCTCAGCGAAGGCGGCGGGACCACCCCAATGGCAGGCCGCCCCTCCGAGAACGGCATGGACGTCCATTAGTGCGACGAGCGCCCGAGTTGCCCGAGGGTCGGCGAGGGTTATCGGTTGGCCGAGATTATCACGGACAGTGACACTGTGTCTGGGCGCTCCCGGAGTGGAAGCCAGACGTGATTTTATTTTTTGAGGTGTCAGTGGCGGGAGTGCGACTTGAGCAACGACTGACGTATCTACGGCCATAAAGGTGGAACGGTTTGATTCGGTTTCTGAGATCCGCTGGATCGGGTGGAGAGGCTATTGATCCGATGATAAATAGGAAGGCGGTTTTTTTAGAGGAGTCGCCGGGCCGAGAATAATTGGGGTTGAAATATCATCAGTGACAGCGGGCTAAACTCGCAGCGGCGATGGCTTGGCCGTGGCGTTTGTCCTTTTCATTTGGAATGTGAAAACGGATCTGCGCTGCGAGTTCTGGAAACTCTGTTTCGAGGACCGATTCCGCGTTTCGAAGAATAATATCACCCCCGAGACCGCTGGTGACCCGACCGAGGATCAGTAGGTGGCGGAAATCATAAAAATCAGCCCAATGAGCGACGGCATAACCGAAGCAAACGCCAATGGTTTCGTAGAGGCGTTGGGCTCGAGAATCTCCCTCGGCTAGGAGGCTTTGGACCCGCTTGAGTTTTTCAGGAAGCGGCAAGGCTGGGTCTAGGTCAAGGCCAGCCGCAGGGATGAGACGCCCGACGCCTTGTTGGCTAAAGAACTGAACGCCACAACCAAGATCGCCGCCCCATTCATCGCGTGGGCCATTGGGCCGGTAATCGATCGGCGCAAAGGCAAGTTCATTGAGCCAGTCGGTCGTATGCCCTTCGCTGTTCACAAATCCCGCGGCCGTGCTGGTTCCCATCGAGACTCCGAGAACAGAGTTCACTCCCAGCGACATCGAAGCGGCGAGGGCGGTAACCTCGCCGTCGTTGAGCACTTCGAAAGGGATTCCTTTCCATTGATGTTTTAAATTAAGAAAGAGGTCGCGGATATGAGCATCGAAATCAGATTTGGAGACGCCTCGGAAGAGCGATGACACCTTCACTTGATTTTGCAGGAAAATGCCAGCAGCGCTGCCACCAATGGCATCAACACGAGGGAGATGAGCAGAGGCTCGGGTCAGGGAATCTTGAATTCCAGAAAGATGATAATTGGGATTGGTCTGAAAGTAGGGGTCCCAAACAATTTCTTCGCTAAAGAGGACGATGCCATTTTGCACTGCAGCAACCTTGCGATCGGAGCCTCCTAGATCAAACCCGATGCGGCATCCATCAAGATGACGGCCCAAGGGGGTGGAGGTGGCCTGAGGAGGAGGCAGGCAATCGGTATGAATGATTTCTAGGGGACTTCCGTAGATTCGTTCAGCGATGATCTCTGAGTCAAACCGGCCCGTCGCGGTAGCGCGGTAGTGTTGAGCGAGGGAATGGGCGAGATGTTTGGGCCCGACAAACCAGATGCGTCGTCCACCCCAAGCCCAGAGAAGAAATTTGGCCAGACGCTCCAAAAAGAAGGGGTTAGCGGCTTCTGCATAGGGGTGGGATTCCGCCAACACCGCGGTGGAATGGTGGAAGACCGAACCATCCGACTGTTCGAGAGCCAAGTGGATTGGGACAGTGGCAAGTCGAGCGAAAGCGCGTCGAGCAAGAATAGCCGGACGGAATCCAGGATCGAGTGGGGGTACTTTTTTGGGAACTGGAAGTAACGTGTCCGGAATCATTTTCTGAGCCTGCCGAAATCTCGGATTGGAGCGCAAGGCTGGTGTGCAGCCTCGGGGTTTAGCCTGTTCAAAGTGGACGACGGAGAAGAAGCTTGTTCTGGTTCGATTCGATCGCTGGCACTGAAATCTGCTGAAATGAAGAAACCCTTTCGAAAATGCCCACTGAGGGAATTTCTAAGATTGGTAAAGGATCTGACGGGATGGATGAATGAAAGGAGGAGTGGACGACCTTTTTTTTGGTCCGCAGTTTTTCTGCTCTGTTTACCGATCCGGGCTCATGTATCGAGTGCGGGCTTTCTGTCGTTTGCGGTAACGAATGAACTGATGTGGGCCGAGATCCAAGTAGCCATTCGCGATGTAGACGATCTGATGGCTCTGGACGGCAATGGAGATGGATTTGTGGTGTGGTCGGAGGTTGAGGCCCGTAAAAAGGACATTTTTGAGTATTTATTTAAGCGAATCCAGATTGAAACCAAGGACGGACCGTGGATTTCAGGCGATGGAGATTTAAAGTCTGAACGTCGATCGGAGGGTGGGTATGCAGTGATGACCGTAAAGGGACCGAGGCCCTCCCAAGGCCTGCTCTCCGTTGATTACACGGTCTTTGCTGAACGAGATCCGCAGCATCGAGTTCTAGTGAAGTTTACCGATGAGATCAGCGTTCAGACGGCTATTCTGGGGACAACGGTTTCGAGAGCTCACTTTGTGGTTGGAGGCGGTCGATCATCGGGGCGGTTTGGAGACTTTGTTCGGGAAGGCGTTTACCATATTTGGACAGGGTACGATCATCTCGCATTCCTTATTGCTCTCCTTCTGCCCGCCGTGGTCCGGCGTACTTCCGACGGTTGGATTCCTGCCGTTGGATTTAAGGAAGTTTTTAATCGAGTTCTTCGGATTGTAACCGCTTTCACGGTGGCACATTCCTTGACCTTGGTAGCGGCTGGAATGGGGCTTGTTTCGTTGCCATCGCGGTGGGTGGAAACCGCGATTGCCGCGAGTATTTTGGCCGCTGTATTTTTGAGCGGATGGCCCAAAGGAAGAGAGTGCGCCGAAGACACTATATTCCGAAAAGTTCGAGCTACCTTTGTGAGATACCCGGCCGTGCTGACTTTTGGGTTTGGCTTAATTCACGGATTTGGATTTGCGTCCGTTCTAGGAGAATTTGGATTGAAACAAGGAACACTTGCTGTGCCATTGCTAGGGTTCAACCTCGGGGTAGAAATGGGCCAGATCGCCGGTGTCGTAGTGCTTCTGCCAGGAGCCTACCTCCTTCGTCAGACCCGTTTTTATCGAGAGATCTTTTTGCCAGTGGGCTTGGCTAGCTTAGCACTTTTGGCGGTCGCTTGGATGGTTGACCGAGTTATGGGATTTCAATCCATGCCGTTTTAGGTTTCTGCTTGGTTTTTGTTCGTCTGAGGCACGGTCATCGAGAGGTGAATTTGGCGGCAATTTCTAAAGCGACGAGGAAGCTCAACGGGAGGCAAATGACGGAAGTGAGGATTCCGACCACTGCGAGCTTCTCAGTGCGAGGATTGTTTGAGCGCCGTCGGTTCAGTACAATAGCAATTGATCCTAAGAAGGCACCGGCTAGGCAGCCTATTCCGCAGCTGAAAGGGCCTGAAATGGCGCAAAAGATAGAAGCTTTAGCCAGACTCGATTCTGAGTGAGTGGGAGGTGGGAGAGGGGACTCCATTCGGAGACGCAAGGCTTAGCGCAACAGAGGGACCCAAGTCCCGAAGTATTCCCGCTCCGAGGTCAAAAGCGCACCGGTAGGAATGAGGGACGCGATGCGTCGGGATGCCTCCCGTTGGTTATTTGCCCCGAGTGAAGCAGAGTAAAGGGCGCGCCAGCGGGGTGGCATTGTTTCCCAAGGTAGGGCCATCCGTTCGAGCGAAGCGAGGGATTCGGCAACAGTGCCGCTCCTCAATTGCCCAAGTGCTCGAAGTAATTGAACTCGGGGCGTCGACTTCATCGGTTCGGGAAATTTTTCTATTTCGGTAACCGTGGACACTATCTGCTCACCAAGAATGAGGTGGAGGTAAATAAGTTCTAATTTGATCCCGATATCATCTGGAACAATCGTTAGAAAGCGTCGATAGGCAGTGCTGATGATGCGTTGGTCTCGAGTTCCCTCAGCTGCGCGAATAAAACTGACGGCTGTTTCAAAACGGTCAAAGGGGCGGTTCAGTAGTTTCTCCCAAGCAGGAAACGCCGTGTCCCACAGTTGGACACTCGAGGCAGCGGTCGCCAGTCGTTGGAGATCGGCAGAATTAGTCGCGAAGAGCAGCGATTGGGTCCAATGCTTTTTTGCCTCGGTGATCTTCCCCGCCCTAAAGGCCAGATCTCCTTGGAAGAGCGTGCGGTCGAAGCGAGTGAGAGGGGCCTCGGGTTTGCTAATTAGAGATCGGACCGTTTCTAAATCTCCTGTATCCGAGAGAGCTTGTAGACGAAGTTTAAAAAGTGGGGCATTGCTCCCGGTGTCTTTTTCGGAAAGTTGGTTGGCCAACCAGCGGCCTTCGCCGAATGCAAGCAGCCAAGTTGCGGTTTTTAAGTAAGCGGTCGACGTCGGATTTAAGTCCATTGAAGCTTGAATCTTTGGGATCCAGAGCGAGAGGGAATTGGTGTTCGCTTGAAATGAAAATTTGGCAGCAATCAGAAGGTGATCAGCGCTCAGGGTAGGTCGATTGGTAATGCTAAAAACAATCTGATTCAATTCATCTTTGGTCAGCTCAGAGACGGTCTCAAGTGCCCGCCAAGAGTTGGTCTGATTCTCCCCTGACGTTGTGGCTAAATGGAAGAGGAGTTGTTGTCCGCGAAGTCGGTTTGAAGACGAACTTGGGTCGCCACTGAGAAGTGAACCGGTGATCAACTGGGAGAGTGTCGACTCCGGGTTGACAGCGAGTAATTCACCGGCCGCTTCGAGGGTTTTTTGTTGATTGCCGATCCGACGGAAGAAATCCACAGACAGGCCGAGGACGTTTGTATCCTTGGGAGTCTGGGCGTAGAGGGTTCGAAGATCGGTTCCAGCGATCGCGAGTTGCCCAGTGGCGAGTGCGATTCTGGCTCTATTGAGTCGATCCTTATCGGTAAACGCACCCTTTTGTTCTAAACGATTCCAGTAGGTGATAGCCTCTGGGTTATTAAGCAGAGAGAAGGTCTCGGCCACCATACGGAGAACATAGTTATCGTCAGGAGCGAGGATGATAGCTAGACGAAGTTTCCCAACCGCGTTGGTAACATCAAGAGTTTGAAATCTCTCTTTAGCCTGATTGATGAGGCTACGCGCCCTCCAAGCCTTGCTTGCCCGGTAGGCGAAGGGCGCTCCGATTCCGAGAGAGATGAGTAGAACTATGATTACCGAGACCCAGACCCAAACCTTTTGGTCGGGTCTGTCGTCTAACTCATCTGAATCATCGTCTTCATTTGGAGCGGCAGAGTTAGGCATATTTTAAAGAGAACAATACCCGATTGAAAAATAGGCGTCGGGGTAAAGAAGTTCAGCCAACTCAGGCCTTTGCAGTACGCCGCTTGAGCCAAGTAAATCCGAGGAGGGTCGACATAAAAACTCCAGCGGCGAGGGTCTCAGGTTCGGGAATAATACCGAGGTCGGTTAATGAAACATTATCCAGCACGACGTTAGCTTGCGACCCCTGGACTGAAGAGAGGGCAGACCAGTAAAAGTCAGCACCGGTAACAGTCGCGGCGGGAATCCAATCGATAGTGTACTGTACCCAAGGGACGGTCGACTCTGCGGTATCAGACCAATTCTGATTTCTAGTCAGAGTTACGTACTGACTCGTTCCGGGCGGACTGGATAGTGGGTTAATTTCGAATCCTATCTTGGCTCCACTTGCTGCGGAATTAGCATCGGCAGCATAGAAAGAGAAGCGATAGGTGTTGCCGGCGGTGAAATTAAGGCCGGTCCCGTATCGAAGACAGGAATTGCCACCGACAGCCGCGGAAGTCGTGCTTAAATAGAGGTATTTGGCTCCATATTGAGCCATCACTGGGCTGTCACCATCAGATACCCAGCGGTCAACGTCTCCGTTGGCCCCAGAAGCGAAGCTCCAATTATCGATTGACCAACCCGTTGTGACTCCAGTGGTGGAGGCCCCCGTATTATTTGCCCCATTTGCAGTCTGCCCAGCGAAGGCTGACGACGACGTCCCAAAAGTGCCCGATTCAAAACTGCCGTTTGAGAACAAATTTTGAGGGGGGGTGAGGATTATGGGGGTTGTGGGTCCTAGTGAGGTGAAACCCCTTTGAGCGTGGAGGCTTTGCCCTTGGGCCCAAATTGCACCCATTACGAAAGAGAGATAGGCCTTCGCCGAGGCTTTGGAGGATTTCTTCATTAACAGTCTGGGAAAGAAGTTGAGTCAACTCAGGTCTTTGCAGTACGCCGCTTGAGCCAAGTAAATCCGAGGAGGGTCGACATAAAAACTCCAGCGGCGAGGGTCTCAGGTTCTGGAATAATACCGAGGTCGGTTAATGAAACATTATCCAGCACGACGTTAGCTTGCGACCCTTGGACGGAAGAGAGGGCAGACCAGTAAAAGGTAGCACCGGTAACAGTCGCGGCGGGAATCCAATCGATAGTGTACTGTACCCAAGGGACGGTCGACTCTGCGGTATCAGACCAATTCT
>CAMDGV010000051.1 GCA_945898055.1 Akkermansia muciniphila
TATAACGCGTTTGATTGTCAAACGAGTTTGATATTAATGGAGAAAAAGTCAAAATGTTACCTATTAAATGAAAGCAAGCACATGCAAATACTGATTTGGTTTTTTCGGCAATAGCACCAATTCCCCAACTTGCAAAAACAAGTATTCCGAAAAATTTTAATTCGTCAAATACTGTTGTCTCGTTTGATATAAAACTTAAGTGCCATAAATACCAAAATGAACCAATTAATATAGCCCTTAAAAATGGTTTGAGATTCGTAAATTCATTATGTAAAAAACCGCGCCAACCATATTCTTCAAATACTGCATATAATGTTAATGAAGTTCCAACTATAAAACCGCAGTAATGTCTATTTAAATTTTGGTCATTATTTGCGCCAAAAATTGTAAACAGCAATACTGGGATAATTACCATTATGAAGCTTTTAGTTTTTTTAAAACCTAAAAAAGTAATGTCACATTTTTTCTTTATTGTTAACAAAACAATGGTCGCGCCAGCAATTGGCCCAATTCCCTCGAGTATGGATTTAATTACGATTGTCAACCCATATGGCAAAGTCATTTTATTGTGCCAATCAAATAGTCCAAGTCTAAATACTCCTGATAATGTCGTAGCGATGATGAAATAAATTATTACATGAAACCAAGTTTGTTTTTTATTGTCATAATGTGTTTTGTCTTTATGCATTACTGCTAACGGTTTAGGGCTTGGCGAAGGTGGCGATTTTCACTACAAATGTTGATGCGGAGAACCAAACTTTGATTAACCACAAATGTGGCTGCGGAGCACTGAACCGCCACTTTTGCCAAACCCGTGTTACCACCAGTGCTTCTCTGTCTGCCGTAGTTTGTATGTCCTGTTCTGATAACTCTCATTTGTCTTTCAGTAGTGCGGTTGGGCATTATTGATAGGAAATTGCTTTTTTGACAGGGAGGGGAAAAAGAAGAATTGCTTTTTGGTGGGCTTATTTCGGACTTCATATTCCTCAAGGATAAGCGGTCATTGTCCCCTGTGACGTTTTTTTGGCGATCTAGCTTTTTAGTGCCTGAGTTTTTCTTGGGGTGTGTGGTGCGTCGTTAGGGTGACGATTCATAGTAGGGATTTGTTATTTCAGGGCTTTTTTCCCTCCACGTTAAAAAGCCATTTCCGATCAATTCGCCAGCAACTTGGCCATGAGAAAGTCGTTCGCGTTGGAATACTTCTCCGGCTTGGAGAAGCCTGGAACCAAGAGATAGCACTCGTGTCCAATCTTGTCAGATCTCTCCTTGAGTTTTACGCCGAAGATCGGGTGATGAATGCCGTGGCCGGCGTCTCTTGATGGCAGATCCATCTCGGCGCTACAGGTCATGAACAACGGGGGATCGCGGGAATCGACATGATTGATGGGTGAAAACTCCGCGTAGACGTTGCGATGTCGATCGTAATTTTTAAGAGCATCCTCGATTGTCTTTTCACCGACTGCCATGCAAATCATGGGATGCTTGAGCACGTGCGGGCCCAGCCAGCCCTCGATAACCTTCGGATCGATGGATGTTTGGCCCACCCCAACTGCGGCGGCGCAGACGCGCGACGATTGACGCAGCACGGCATCCGCCGCCTTTGGGTCGGCTAGGTCGTCATGCAGTAACAGCCACATTGATGTGCAAGCCCCCGCGCTGGGTCCGGTCAATGCAATGCGCTTTGCATCGATGTTCCACTCGACCGCTTTCGTCCTCAGGAATTGAATGGCTCGTGCGGCATCGTAAACTGGGGCGGGCAGCGGATGATTGGGAGCTAGGCGGTAGTTGAAGGCCGCACAGGAAATTCCCCGGTCGAGAAACGGCTGGAAGGCGGGCATCTTCTGAGTTTTGTCTCCCGTGATCCAGCCGCCGCCATGGATGTAAACCAGCAGCGGACGTGGGCCGTCCCCAACGGCCATCCAGAAGTCTAGGATGTTTCGAGCATCCGGCCCATAAGAGGTATTCGAGAAAGTGGGCTTGCGTTGTTCGGATATATCGACTGCGAGCATTGAGCTGAGCCCAGCAAACAGAAATAACAAGGCAGAGATTCGTAATTTCATGGCTGACTGATGTTGCCTAACGATCCAACCTCCGTGATCCCTCCTATGACGGCGTCCGATTGCAACCTAGAAGCGGTGGCCGGGTTAGAAGCCATAGTGGGTTAAACGGGGCGCCACGAGGTGCCACGTTATGAAGGATACCCACGTCATTCACACTGATGAAAACATATACCCTCAAACCCGCCATGCCTTCGACCAACTTAACCACGCCCGCCACGCCCTGCAAGACGCCAGTGCCGTCGCGCGCTGAGATTGTTTCCGCCAAACCGCTGCTCAAGCTCGGCCTCGATGTTCATCTCGAATCTATCTTAGCCGTCGCGCAAAGCTTCCTCATCACCCCCGTCGCGCTCAACGGTCAACGCAAGACCGACAAACTTGAGGCACGGGCGTTGTGCCTGCGCCTCTCCCGCTGGCTCGATGTCAACCGGGACGAACTCGCCCCATTCGCATCCCCACCGAAGCCGAATAATCCCTTCGCGAAACCATCCGCCGCCGCCAATTCTTCGCGCGCAGAATCCGCTGACTTGCTAACCGTGGATTGGCCAGGTCGCCGAGGATTGCCACGAAGAACTTCCCGCCCGCTGGCGGGGCGCGCCCAACTGGAAGAGACTTTTCCCCTCCACCTCAAAAAACAATTTCCTATCAATATTTTGCTCTCATGAAGCTCGTCTTTGCCATCGGACTTGTCACGCTTTCGGCTTTCAAAGCCTTCGGCGCTTCCCAGGTTGCCTTCTGGGATTTCACCCAAGCCCCGCAAGGTTGGACCGCCAATCGAATGGTCACCAACCCGCGGTCCACGACCGAGGGCTGGATGATGGAAGTCGAGGCGCCAGACCCGACCCTAGTTAGCCCGCCAATGGATTGGCCGAGCGGACAATTCGGGGTTGTGACACTTCGGATGCGGTCAACCGGTGATGGCCTGGGACAGCTTTACCACGGAACGAACTTCTCGGAGTTGATGAGCCGCGCGTTCGTCGTCCAGAATGATGGACAGTGGCACGACTACCGCATTCCGCTCCCCTCTTTGCAACAGGGATCCAGGCTTCGGCTCGATCCGAGTCATGAAGCGGGCACAATTACTCTCGCGTGGATTCGCGTTGAAGCCAGCCCGGAGAAGTTTAGAGATCCTTGGGCCAGCGCTCGGGAATTCAGGGGCAAGAAAATTGTCGGCGGTGGCCAATACGCGACCACGGGCGGTGACGCGGCGGTGACGTCCCGTTATCTGGCTAAGCACCCCGCCTTTCTTGATACGTTTCCTTTCGACGGCATGGTAGTGCCTGTGGTCCTCGACGCCGATTGGGCCGAGCGATTGACTCTCCCGCGCCGCGACTACTTCCTGCACGAGCTGCTTTGGAACACCGTTAAACTACCCTACGAAGCCCTCGCCCCAGCGGTTGCCGATCTGAACTCCGTGCGGTGGGGTGGGGTCACTGACAATTTTCTTAACTATACCTTGATCGATGGGGCTCGCGGCCGGTTCACGCCAGATCTGTCTGACGACCGGGACTGGACCATCGTGGAACACAATGCTGCGATGGCTGCCCGCCTCTGTCGCGAGGCGAGACTCCAAGGATTCTGGCTCGACACCGAGCAATACGGTAATTATCGCTGGCGCACGGCGTCGGGGGTACCCGAGTTCGACCCCAACCGGCCGGCTGATCTTAAGTTCCCTCTCGGCAAGGATACTCCGGAAGTCTTGAGGCGGCGTGGAGCGCAGTGGATCAAAGCCGTGCAGGCGGAGCTGCCCGCGGTGAAGATCATGATCACCTTCGCCTGGTCTCCCGATGCCGATGGATACGGACCGCTGAAGGGAACCACCGGCTTCTTGGACGGAGTCCTCGACGCCATCCAGGCTCCGGCTCAATTGATCCATGGTTACGAGAACACGTTTTATTATGGCCAAGGACCCGGGACGACGCATACGAAGGACGGGTTCCCTGGAGACCGCGGGAGATTCGAAGCGGCCCGCGCCTCGATGCGGAGTTGGCGTTCGCTCAGTTCCAACCCTGCCAAGTATGAGGCATTCGTAAAGGTCGGCATGGCCGCCTGGATCGAAGATGATCCATGGAACCTCTGGAGTGGCTGGCCCAGCGGAACCAAGGATTCCTTCTGGTCGAATCTGCCGTTGGCGCTGGCCTACAGCGACGAATATGTCTGGGTATGGTCCGAACACACGCGCTATGGGCAAGTCTCGAGTGATCGACTCAATCCCTTTCTCGCCTCGCTCCGCAACAGGACGTTCAACACGGGGCGCGAAGAAGTCGCCACGCTTGAGGATGATTTTTCGGCTGATCCGATGGCGCGCGGCTGGCACTTCGACTTCGACATGCTCGCCATCGGGCGGAAGAAGGAGCCCTCCCACGCCGTCCCGCTGATGAGCGCCGACGCAGTGCCATACGTGTGGGACCCGGCTGTGCACGGAGTGCGGGTTCGCGGACAATCGCAACAAGGGGCGACTGGCCAACGCCGCCGTTTCGTTCATCCCGTTCAGCCGGTGGGCCGGAACCAAAGCATCCGTGCTGAGTTAGATTTCCAGGTGGATGCCTTCGGCGACCCTCTGGACGATCCCTTTGTCTTGGGACTCTTCTCCAGCGGACAGCCCATCCAAAGCGTTTCACTCAGCCTTCAGATCGCGGGACCGGAACAGGTGCGGGTCGTTCTGGCGGAGAAGGGAGAGCCTAAGACCGTCCCGCTTTCCATCCCGGGCGGTCTGAAGACGGGTCGGACCTATCGACTAGCCTTTGACATCGATGGCGTAACCGGCCGCGTCCAGACCACTCTGAGCGAACCTGCGGGCGGAGCCTCTCAGGCGGCGCAGATCCACAGCAGCGTCTTCCCAGCGTCAGAACGTTTCGCATGGGACGAGCTTGGTATCGCTCTCTGGGAGGCCACGCCTGTGCCCAGCCCGTCTCAGAACTCGTATCGTTACCTGCTGATCAAAGCGGCCTGCCGTCGGTGAGCATCAAACTCCATCGGAAGACATGATAGAACGTCTGCCACGCTGGGAACTCATTGGGCAGCAGCCGCCACCTCACCGCGTCAAACCAGCCCGACTTCTCAAACAGGCCTTTTTCTCCTCCACGTCAAAAAGCAATTTCCTATCGATTTTAGATCATCGCACTTGGTAAAATTTTACGGCTTTGACATTCTTTTTCTCGCCGTCGTTCCTCTATTTTTATGAACACAGTTGAGTCACAGGTCGCTTATGATCGATGGCATCGTGCTCAAGGGATTGAGACGACTTCAGATAATCCGTGGCATCGTCAGATCAAGTCCTATTTACGGGATGCCAATCTGTCGATTTCCGGTAAAAAAGTTTTTGAAATCGGGTGCGGTCGTGGCGGTTTTTCATGCTGGTTAGCCTCCCAAACACCGAGCGCGGCTCAAGTAGTTGCGGCCGACTTTTCCTTGGCTGCGGTTGAACTTGGTAAAGAAGTAGGGCAGCAATTGGGACTTCAGGGCATTCAGTGGGAACAACAAGATATTCAACAGATCCGACATCCGGATCGCAGTTTTGACTGGGTGATTTCCTGCGAGACGATAGAGCACGTTCCTCAACCACGGAAGGCGATTTTTGAATTGGCGCGCATCCTGAAGCCGGGTGGACTGTTAATGCTGACCCACCCGAACTATTTCAGCACTTTTGGGATTTATCGGGTGTCTTTATTTTTGCGAGGGCGAAAATTCGAAGAAGAGGGGCAACCTATCAATCAACCCTTGCGATCTTTGCAGGTTCAAGGATGGCTCCGAGAGGCCGGTTTGAAGCGTCGGCACTTTGGTTCCCGGGGACACTATTCGATTTGGCCCGGACGCGCTCCTTGCGAATCTAAAGTTCTAGCGTCGCCACGGTGGTTGGCGAAGTGGTGGGGGTTTCATCCCTTGCATGTTGCCCAAAAATCGGTCGACGCCTAGCGAGGCTTCATTGAGGCGGAGTTTGAGGCAAAGTGCTGAAGGATGAATTAACGAACGAAGAGGGTTGATTCCCTCGAATCGGGAGTAGTCTTTTCGGCACTTTGAGTGAATCAGCGGAGTTGTTCTAGGACATCGATAAAGTCCTGAGGTAAGGGGGCTTCGAAAGAACTGAGCAGGCCTGTTTTTGGGTGAGTAAAGGAAAGGGTGCGGGCATGGAGCATTTGACGTTTGACGCCCGTTTCAAGCTGCTGCCGGAATCGAGCATTGGCTCGTTCGCCGTAAATTTCGTCTCCTAAAACTGGAAATCCGAGATGGGCCATATGGACGCGAATCTGGTGAGTGCGACCGGTATGAAGGAGGCATTTAACCAATCCAGATCCGGCTAAAGATTCCTCAAGGCGATAACTGGTCCACGCATCTCGACCCTCACCTAGGCTAGCAACGGTCATTTTTTTGCGATGCAAATTATGCCGTTCAATTGGAGCTCGGATATCCCCGGCGAGAGGTTGGACCGATCCAATGACGATGCATTGGTATACTTTGTGGACCAATCGATTAGCAAATTGAGCGGAGAGATGGATATGAGCGGCATCTGATTTAGCTACGACCAAACATCCACTAGTACCAAGATCGAGTCGGTGAACAATCCCAGGACGTTCCACGCCGCCGATGCCACTTAAACGACCGGCGCAATGATGGAGCAAGGCATTGACTAAAGTCCCATTGGCGTGGCCAGCGGAGGGGTGAACGACGAGATCTGCTGATTTATTTACGACGAGCAGATCCTCGTCTTCAAAGAGGACTTCGACCGGGATTTCTTCAGGGAGAACTTCAGAAGCGATAGGTTCGGGCCACTGAATAAGAATGAGATCGCCGGCCCGAGGATTGTAGGTTGGTTTAGCTGGCTGCCCATTTACCTGAACGGCGGATTCGGTGATGAGTTGATGGAACCGCCCGCGCGAGGATTCTGGAAAACGGGTGGCGAGAAAGCGGTCAAGACGGACACCACGTTGGCTCTCGGTAACAAGGATAGAATCGGCTTCAGGCATCGAGTGATCAGGATAAAAACAACGGCAGTAACCATCACCAACAGTGGAGAGAGTAGAGAGGTTAGCAACAGAAGACGATGCGCATCGGTGACCGATTGGCAAACAGGATGAGGATTCTGGAGCTTGGCACTCGAGTGGATACGGTTGCATACTCAAGCCGATGCGCGCCGAATCTCTTCTGTTTCTCGAAACTTTGGTTAATACACCCAGTCCGGTAGGCTATGAAACCCGAGGATTGCGGGTGTGGTTGGATTATGTGGCGCAGTATGCAGACGAAACCTTTTCCGATGCGTACGGCAATTGTGTGGCGGTATTAAACAAAGGGGGAGGGCCGCGTTTGATGTTGGCCGCGCATGCAGATGAAATCGCGATGTCAGTGAATTTTATCACCGCAGAAGGCTACATTCACGTGCGTCGTACCGGCGGGATTGATGCGGCGATTACCAAGGCCCAACGAGTCACTATTCATACCCGAAGCGGCCCAGTTTTAGGGGTGGTTGGGAATGTGGCCCCCCATCTAACCTCAGGAGAGGCAAAGGTTGAGGTGCCAAAGATTCACGAACTCTTCATCGATATTGGTGTCGCATCGAAGGTGGAGGCTTTCAAGTATGTGCGGATTGGAGATCCGATCACCTTAAATGATCGCTTTGAAATTTTGAGAGGTGATTTGGCGGTGGCGCGGGCATTCGATAACCGAATTGGTACCTTTGCCGTAGCGGAAACCTTACGATTACTAAAATCGGTCGCCCGAGAATTGAACGTCGAAGTGTGTGCGGTCGCTAATGTGCAGGAAGAAG
This sequence comes from Akkermansia muciniphila, assembly GCA_945898055.1. Classification (GTDB taxonomy): domain Bacteria; phylum Verrucomicrobiota; class Verrucomicrobiia; order Limisphaerales; family UBA9464; genus SXXZ01. The sequence continues at coordinate 7,819 of CAMDGV010000051.1, forward strand.
TCGGTTTACTGGGGGCGAGGCAGATTGCCTATTCTTTGAATCCCCAAGTGGCGCTAGTGGTGGACGTGACTCATGCCACGGATTATCCCACCATTGATCAGCGTCGGCATGGCGAAGTGAAATTAGGAGCAGGGCCCGCTTTGACTCATGGAGGGTGTAATCATCCTCAGGTGCTGGCTCGCTTAGAGGAGATCGCTGCGCAAAAAAACATCCCTCTGCAACACGAAGCGATGAGTGCCTCCAGCGGGACTGATACCGATGTTATTTTTTGGACACGCGGGGGAATCCCGAGTGGATTGGTTAGCCTTCCGAATCGCTATATGCATTCACCGGTTGAGGTGGTCAACTTAAAGGACTTAGAATACATCCCAGAATTGTTGGCCGGCTTTGCGCTGTCGATTGGTAAGGGAGAGACTTTCAAGGTGGTAATTTAAGGTCACGCCAGGGTCGATGACGCAGAGATGAATCCAAGCGAGGTCATCATTGTGGAGGCTAGAATTACCGGTTTGGTAGCCGCTCGACCCTTGGAATTGGAGGGTGACCGCGGCGCCTTGCTCGATAAAAGCGGAGGTCTGGGCGGTCGGGTGGCGACTCGACGTTCGGAGCATTATTTAGGGAGCAGATAGATTAAGCCCAGAAGGTTGCGGAAGAAGCAGAGAGGGAGTCTTGTTTTTCATCCCAATCAATGAGGATCGAGGTCAACAGGGATTCCATTGGGAGCGTTGACCGATTGACTTCATCCGTGCACAGGTTATTTCAAGCGCGTCGAATTCGATATTACATGGCTAAAATTACCCTCTTACCCACCCACGCTTCTGCGGAAGTACCCGACGGTGAACTGCTCGTCGAAGCGGGTGAACTTGCTGGGGTAGAGATGGAGGCGGGTTGTTTTAGTTGTTCCTGTGGCACCTGTGTGGCCGAGGTTGTTTCGGGGATGGAGAATCTTTCTCCTGCGACGGACGAAGAACTGGATGTTTTGGATCAGTGGAACAAGGATTCAGGGACGCACCGATTGACCTGTTGTGTGCGTTTGTTGAAGGGGGAGTGTACGTTGCGAACCGGGCATTAAATTTTCTGGCTCAGCCGTGGCGAGATTTAGGACGCAACTTGAATTTTTTTAGGCTGAGGCATCAGCAAGAGCCTTGAATGCTTCGAGTGGCAAAGTGAACTCAGTGGCGAGGTTGGGTTCGGAGCGAACTGACACCTTAGATCCGTGATTATTGGCGATTTCTTGGACAATTGCGAGGCCTAGGCCGGTACCGGCAATGACTTGGCCGACGCGTTCGAAGCGGTAGAAACGATCAAAAATTCGTTCAAGATGCTCAGCGGGAATACCGGGGCCATTATCACAGACCGAGAGAATCCATCGGCTACCCTCGCGAACGATGCGGATCTCAATCGCACCCCCGTCCTGTGTGAATTTGCAGGCATTGCCGACAAGGTTTTCTACCGCTGACCTGAGTTGGTTTAAATCGCCTCGGACCAGGACTTGTTCATCGGGAAAAAAACAGGTCAGAGATTGTTTGTGGAGGAGGGATTGAGGAGAAAAGTCTCGATGAGCAGCCGAGCATATTTCTTTGAGATCCACAGAAATTTTGGGAAATAAAGCGGGGTTGGACCTAAGACGGGAGAACTGGAGAATATCAGTAATCAGGGTCATCAGACGCGCGGTTTGGTTACAGGCAATTCCGAGGAATTTGGAGCGGGTTTCTGCGGGCATAGAACTATCCAAATGGAGGATGTCGAGGAAGCCCTTAATGGAGGTGAGAGGGGTGCGGAGTTCGTGCGAGACTGAGGCGACAAAGTCACTTTTCATTCGTTCTAATTCCCGAACTTGCGAGACGTCGCGCATGGCGATCACCATCCCCATAACCTTCAAACCCGAGAGGAGTGGTGAGGCGACCAGAGTCACAGGAATTAGACCGATCAATGGGTTGTCAAGCTGACGCGGAGTATCGGTGCTATGCGGATTACCGATAAAAATGCCCGATTTGAGAATCTCCAAAAGAAGTTCGGTAGGGTCACTTAAGCTATCTTTAAAGCGAAGGATGGAGCGGATATTATGTCCTAGCACTTTTTCGGATTGGAGGCCCACTAGGCGGCAGCCTTCAACATTTATTACTTCAATTTTACCCTCACGATCGGTGGTGATAACCCCGTCGAAGATGCTCGCCAGTGTCGCTCGTAGGTTTTCCGACTGAGTTTCGAGAGCCGCCTCAGTTCGTCTGCGTTCCTTTACCTCGTTGTGGAGGCGGATATTTGTCTCAGAAAGTTCGCGGGTGGTTTGATCACGACTGGCAGAGAGCGCTGATAACCAGATGGAGGCAATTCCTGCGATTCCTGCGAAGGCCCAATAGCGGTTATAGGAGTCGAGTAATTCGGCGTTACCGAAGGGGCCTCTTTTTTGGACAGTACCGAGGGCGGATATGAGAAGGATCGCTCCATTGGCGAGGGTGACCGATTGAGATCCGAGACGCAGAGTAGCCCAAGCGATGAAAAGGAAGGGCAAATATTCCAAGCGATAACTCGTCAAGACTGAATTAGTGCTCAGAAAGAGCAGGCCCATGCAGACGATGAGCAAAAGAAAAAAGAGGCTACGTTCGAGGGAGAGAGAGAGGTTTGTTTCGAAGTGTTCCCGAGGGGGATGAATGAGAATGGGAGTCAGAGCAAGAACCGCCACCATATCACCGGCCCACCACATCCACCACTCCCGAAGAAAGTGGGTGGTCGAAGAGGCTGTGGCAGCGCAACCGATGAGCGCGCTTATATTTACGGAGACAGCAAGGACAAGAATGAGGGGGAAAACGTCGCGCGGTTCGAGGAGCCGGCCGGGTAGCTTGAGCCATTTTCGGATCCAAATGCTGCTGACAGTCACTTCAACGGCATTACCAACGGTGGCTCCAATAATAAGTTCCCAAGAACTGCCGTACATCATGTAGACCAGCATATGCCCGAGGATAATGCCCGGTACGACGATGGGGCCTCGAAGTAGTCCAAGGCCAAGAGTGATGCCTGAGGGTAGCCAAATATCTGGGACTAGGTGACCGCCCTGAATCATAGCGTGAGACAAGCGTGCCAGCACAAACTGGAGAATCGCGATTCCCAGCCAAAGTGCCCACGGCCAATTCAGGACTGATTTAAGTATTCGCAATGAGCAGATAACTAATCAAATTAGCGTTAACTCGACAAGTGTCTTACGGCATTTTGAGATGCTTCATGGCTTCCCACCGAGACCTCATGGAGGCATCCTGCTGGCCGATGAAGGCTGTTATTTTAGCTGCGGGTAAAGGGACTCGCATGGGAAACCTGACTCAAGAACTACCCAAGCCGATGCTTGAAGTCGAGGGGCGTCCGATTCTAGATCATATCGTGGAAGGACTAAAATCCTGCGGAATTACTGAATTTCATATTATTACAGGATGGCGAGCCGATGTGATTGAAGCCCATTTTGGGGATGGCTCGACGTTTGGAGTTCGGATGAGTTATTCACGACAAGAGGTGCAGGATGGCACAGGTAAAGCCCCTGAGTTGGCAAAAGTATTTGTGGGCGACGACGACTTTATTCTGACTTATGGAGATATCTTGGTCCGACCTGAGACATACCGTCGAATGTTGGATCGATGGGCTTCAGGAAAATTCTCTGGCGTGATTACCGTGACCGAGGGAGAAGATGTGACCAAGGGAGGGCTTTTCTTTTTTGACGACCAATTTTGCCTCACTCGACTCGTCGAAAAACCGTCCCATGACGAAATTGAGATTCTTCGATCAACAGGTTGGATCAAAGCTGGGGAAAATGTTTGGTATAACGCGGGTATTTATCTTTTTCGACCCAGCCTGTTTGATTTCACTGCACGACTCCAAAAATCACCTCGAGGCGAGTATGAATTAACCGATGCATTGTCCGCGATGATTGAGGGTGGTGATCTTTTGGCAGGTTTGAAAATCGAGGGGCGGTGGGTCGATGTGCGTGATCCCGCTGTACTGGCTTCCCTTCAAACATGAGTCAGTTTTCTCAAACAACGAAATCGGGGGGGGCACGGTTGCGTTTACGCTTGGCGCCTTCAGCCGAAATGGCCGTTCGATCGGGGCATCCTTGGGTCTATGCGGAACGGATACGTGAAATCAGTCGTGCAGGAATTTCTGGGGAAATTGCTATTGTCTACGATCGCAAGGACCGTTTTATGGCCTTCGGGTTGTTTGACCCTGACTCACCCATCCGCCTTAGAATTTTGCATTCGGGTCCGCCGATGGTGGCGGACGAGGCTTGGTGGCAATCGCGGATGACCTCTGCGGTAGAAAAAAGAACCCCGTGGTTTCAACAAGGCACCGATGGATATCGTCTCGTTAATGGTGAATCGGATGGCTGGCCCGCATTGATTTTGGACCGATACGGGTCGACCTTGGTCCTTAAGTTGTATTCTGCGGTGTGGTTGCCACGAATGGCGGATTTGCAACGATGGATTGTTTCGGCGGTGACGGTAGAGAGAATTGTGCTCCGCTTAAGCCGGAATGTTCAGGATGTCTTTGAGCGCGCTGGCTATCGCGACGGGCAAAATTTAGTTGGTATTGCAACCTCGGAGGGTGTGATTTTTCAGGAGGATGGATTACTGTTTTGGTCGGATGTTGTGAAAGGTCAGAAGACCGGGTTTTTTCTCGATCAACGAGAGAATCGGCGGCGGATCGGAGCGCTCAGTGTCGGCGCAGAAGTCTTGAACGCTTTTAGTTTCAGCGGTGGATTCTCGCTCCATGCAGCTCGAGGCGGTGCGGTCGCGGTGACTGATCTGGATTGCTCACCCCACGCACTGGAAGCCGCACGTCGGAATTTCCAACTCAACCATGACAATTCCACTCTCGCGTCCGCTCGGCATCAATCGGTGCAAGCGGATGCCTTTGACTGGTTAGAGAACGGCCCTGGTCAGTTTGACGTAGTGATTTGTGATCCCCCCTCCTTGGCCAGACGTGAACATGAACGTGCCGGTGCCATTGATGCATACCGTCGATTGGCGACTTCTTCAGCTGGGAAAGTGCGCTCAGGAGGGTTGTTGCTAACCGCCTCTTGTTCGGCCCATGTTTTAGGCGAGGAATTTCATGCGGCAGTGACCGAAGGCCTGCGGCGGACGGGGCGTCGTTATGAAGAACTTGAGCAAGTTGGGCATGCTCTAGATCACCCGACCACTTTTGCGGAAGCTCGTTATTTAAAGGCAGTCTACCTGCGGATGTTGGACTGAATTGGATTTGCAGGAGTGCGGAATTTGTAACTCAAGCTTGCCCGCCGTTACTTTCCGTCGATGGTTGGGGCGATGTTAGGACTGAGACGTTTTGTGGGATGGATTTGGCGGGAATGTCGGCTGCCTTTTTCGCTCTGGGCTTTGGGACTGTGGTCGGTTGGATCTTCTGCGACAGCGCAAGAGTTTCAGACAGCGTCGAGTCCTACCTTTGACAAGTGGATGTACCCCTTTGAATTCGGGACCGGCGGAACTCGACCTGTTGCTCCGACCTTTGCTTCCTTCGATCCGCGATTTGATACGCGAGACGCCCAATTTTTGATGGGATGGAAAACGGAAAGCTGGGTTCAAGTGGGGTTGCCTGCCTCTCGCTATATCCTTAGCAAAGTTCGCCTTTCTGTCTCCGTTTCGGCGGATCAGACCTTTATTTATGATCCGACTTTTGATTCTTACAGGACCTATTTAGAGACCAACGAGATCGCGTGGACCCGCGATGAGGATGGGGGGCGTCCTGTGGAAATTTTTGGAACTGGATTTCGGAATGGACTCACCGCAGAGATCTACGCAAGTGAGAGTCCTTATGGTCCGGTTGGCGGATTTACCAGTGACACGATCTCGGTCGGAACACGCAATGCTTTTGCGGCGGTTTACGACACGCAAGGAAGCCTCATTGATACCTCCAATCATGTGGGGCAGAGGAATGCGAATTGGACCAACGCCCCCTTTGAAGCCGTGCCGTGGGCGGTAGGCTTGACCGGACAGGCGACTCCGGGGGCATTAGTTCCGGTCAACAGCATTTTCACCTTCGATCTGGATTTATCTGATCCCTTAATTGCGGGATATCTAGGGCGGGCTTTGTCGGCGGGCACTTTAGATCTGGTGTTAAGTTCTCTGTCACCCGCCCAGCAGGTGACTCCCGGTGGAACTGGATTTGGCGGCCTCGGTTCTTATCCCCAGTGGTCGACTCGCGAAAATCTTCTTTTCAATGGGCCCTTGCTGGAAGTGGAAGGAACGGTCATTCGTGATACCGATAGCGATGCTGATGGATTGCCAGATGACTGGGAGAGATTGTTTTTTGGGGATCTTTCCGCAGCGGGAACAGGGGACGCGGATGGGGACGGATTATTGAATCAAGAAGAGTTTATTGCCGGAACAGATCCTCGATCGGTGAAGTCGGCCTTTCGATTGACCTTAGGAGGCCCGCCTTTACAAACGGAGTTATCCTTCCAGTTTGCGCCGGGTCGCCGATATGTGGTCGAACAGAGTGAGGATCTTTTCCGATGGATTCGGGCAGCGGGACAGTTGAGCTATCCAAGTCGAGGTGTCGGTCTTTGGAAGGCGGACGTTCAACCGGCTAGTTCACTCTTTTACCGAGTCCGAGTTGACGAAATTCGTTGAACTGAAGACGTTGATTAAGCCTTAAACGGGTTTCGCACTTGATTGGGCTTGGACGAAATTAGGAGCGATAAGCCAAAGCCAGGAGTAAGATTCCGGCGACAATTCTGTACCAGCCGAAGGCGGTAAAACTATGAGACCGGACATAGTTCAGAAGCCATCGCACGGCGACGAAGGCGGTAATGGCTGCGATGGCACCTGCGAAAGCGATCAGGGCGATGGGTTCGTGTGGGGAAGGATGACGGAGAGCGTCCAAGGTTTCTTTGGCGCCGGCCGCCATCAAGGTGGGGATACCGAGGAGGAAAGAGAATTCAGTGGCAGCAGCGCGCGATAAACCAAAGGCCAAAGCGAGCAAGATAGTGGTGCCGGATCGGGAAGCTCCAGGGAAGGCGGCGGCGATGAGTTGGCCACCGGCCACCGCGATCGCAATGAGCCAAGTAATAGAATCACTGCCCGGCCGGTTTTTGAGACGGACCTCAAGGGCGACAAAGAGGATGCCGCCAGCGAGAGTGGCCCAAGCGACTGGGGCGAGGTTCTTAGGCAGTTTCATTCCGGCATTTTTTAAAGCTAATCCACCGATGGCAGTTATAACGAATGCGGTGGCTAGCTTGAGCAGGTAATCCCGCTGAGCCGGTTCATTCCATTGCGTAAGGAGCGTGCGAACTCTGGAAGCGAAGACTACCAGAACTGCCAACACCGCTCCTGACTGAATGACCGTGTTGAATAGATCGGTATAGTGACGGCCGAGAAGTCTTTCGGCGATGAGGAGATGGCCGGTCGAGGAAACAGGTAGAAATTCGGTGATCCCCTCGATCAAACCGAGGAGCGCTGCATAGAACCAGTCGGTCATAATTAGAGTATTAAGACGAGGAAAGTGCCTGATTTGAAATACCGAAGTTCAGTAAACTGTCAGAGAGAGATAAAAACTCGGACTGGCGATCCCTAGGGGTGACACCGCATACTTTTGGCCATGCAAGATCTTATTGCTAAGGCATCAGCCCTGCTTGAAGCGCTGCCCTACATTCAGAAGTTCGCCGGCCAAACATTTGTGGTGAAATACGGCGGCAGTTTTATGGATTCGCCGGATTTAGCCGTTCGTGAGGGAGTGGCCCGCGACCTCGTTTTTTTGGAGGCGGTCGAAATCAATCCGGTGGTGGTGCACGGCGGTGGTAAAGCGATCACCCGAGCGATGGATATCGCGGGATTAAAGGCTTGTTTTATCCAAGGGCAACGAGTGACGGATGGCCCCACCGTTGAGGTAGTTGATCAGGTCTTGTCCCGAGAGATTAATCCGGAAGTGGTTCGGATGATCCAGCAATTGGGGGGGGTGGCGAAGGGGTTTGCTGGAACCGACATTTTTATTTGTCGCAAGTTGTGGTTGAGCAACGCCTCAGGTGAACCGGTGGATATTGGGTTTGTAGGGGAAGTCACAGGTGTGAATATCGCTCCTTTGCTCGAGTGCATCCAGAGCGGTATTATTCCAGTGATTAGTCCCACAGCACGGGACGAGACAGGTCAGATTTATAATTGTAATGCCGACGTGGCCGCCGCCATGGCAGCGATTGCTTTGAAGGCTTGCCGATTGGTTTTTATGTCGGATGTACCAGGTTTGATGCGAGATCCCAAGGATCCGACGACGGTTATTCCCCACTTGCAGATTTCAGAGGTGCCCCAACTTAAGTCGCTGGGAATTGTTGATAAGGGAATGATTCCTAAGGTGGACAGTGCCGTGACTGCGTTGCGGGCGGGCGTGGACAAAGTTTCTTTGGTCGATGGTCGGATTGCTCACGCGGTCTTATTGGAAATCTTTACTGATGCTGGAATTGGCACCGAAGTCGTCTTGGGATCGTAAGGAGACTTCTTAGTTTCTTTTCAAGGGAGCCAAATTTAAAAATCGAAAACCGCTGGAACGGATCCAATGTGCTTTGCGGACCTGAGCGAGGGAGTCCACCGCCCGAGTCGTCTTCTCTCTGGAGCCTCTCTGGGCCTTACCGCAGGCTTATGAAGGAGGGGTGAGAAAGAATATGATAAGAAATAGGGTAACAAACTCTGTGGGAATCATTGCGGATTGAAGGAAGCGGTATTGGTCCGCCAACGGTTGGAGGTGGCCCAAAGATTAATTGGGGCCAGACTTTTTCCATAGCGAAGGTACCGAACACTGCTGTCGACAAATGCGTAATTCGACCCCTTTCCTTTGGTGCTACCTGACCGCCCATGTCGTCCATGCTCCAATTCTTCAATATCGTCACCCAAAGCGCTAGCGAGGAGGTCCATGTGGAAGTGGCCGTGCGCTGGTGCATCGGAACGTTTCTCGCCAAAGATAATGGTTTCGGAAGGTTCGATGATGCCAGCATCGGGAACACAATTGGTGACCGTGTGACTGAGGTAGTTTTTGAAGTCTTCAGGGGTCGAAATACTCTCAAACCAATCGTTCCAACCGTTCATAATATAACTGCGCGGAGCGTTGTCGGCGAGGTGGGTGGGATCGGGTGATCCAAAGGTGTGCGGCGGTTTTGGTCCATCACTGGGGCAGCGAAGAATTTTAACATCGACATAGCCGGGTTGCATCAGCGTCGGCCAAGCGGGTCGATAGGTGCGTGGAACCATTAGCCCAGCGAAATCAACTCGGTAGGTCGCATGCGCCAGTCCCATTTGACGGAGGTTGTTGACACAAGAAATTCGTTGGGCCCCACCTTTAGCACTGCCCAAAGAGGGAAGAAGCATTCCAGCGAGAATGGCGATAATGGCAATAACCACTAAAAGCTCGATCAAAGTGAACGCTTGAACCGTCGAGGTCGTTGATTTCTTCACGGACATTTTTTCCCCGACTCAATCAATGTGAAGAAGCTTCAAAAAAAGTTCGAAGAGGGTGGCTTCATTTCGCGTCAGGAGAATTTCTGTCTTGGCCTTGTTTCATGCATCCTCTTCCCAATTTAATACGATCAATCGCACTCGTTTTATGGTTCGTTGGGGTCGTGCGTGCGGAGTCGATCCCGCATTGGGCCTTTCAACCGCCGGTTTCGCAACGGGTGCCTGTGGTCAGCAAACCCCATGGGATTCGGACCCCAGTCGATGCGTTTATCGGCGATCGATTGGTTAAAGAAGGCATTAAACCGTCCGGGCCAGCGGATCGAGTGACTTTGTACCGCCGATTAGCTCTGGATTTGACGGGTCTGCCGCCACCACCTGAAGAGGTCGATGCCTTTGTTGGAGACCGAACTGAGGGGGCTTATGAGCGTCAAGTGGAGCGATTGCTGAATTCGCCTCGATTTGGGGAGAGGTGGGCGAGGCATTGGCTCGATTTGGCTCGGTATGCGGATAGCAGCGGCTATCAGGTGGACCGCGAGCGACCTTGGGCTTGGGTTTATCGGGATTGGGTGGTTCGTTCGTTCAATCGAGATCAAGGTTTTGATCGATTCAGCCTAGAGCAACTTGCGGGAGATTTGCTCTATGAGGAGGAGCGGACGCCGAGGGGCGATCCCGATTTATTGATTGCAGGGGGATTTCATCGGATGGCTTTAAGCAACCATGAGGACGGCATTGATGCCGCTGAATTTGCGGTTCGGACCCAAGTAGACCGAGTCGCTACCACTGGAACAGCTTGGATGGGATTAACCTTGGGGTGCGCTGAGTGTCACTCGCATAAATACGACCCGATCAGCCAACGGGAGTTTTATCAATTTTTCGCCTTTTTTAACACCGCCGAAGAGGCGGACCCGACGGTGGCACCTGGGGTGACTGCGTACAGTTTTCGTCAACGGCGAGAGCCCTTAAAGACCTTTGTGCATGTTCGGGGTGATTTTCGGCGACACGGGGAGGAAGTTCGGCCTGGATTTTTGCTGGGAGTGACATCGATAAAGCAGGTGGTGGCGTCTGCCCCGACTCGTTTGGATCTAGCCCGTTGGATCGTATCGTCAGAAAATCCACTCACGGCTCGGGTGGCAGTGAATCAAATTTGGCTCCATTTGTTTGGGCGAGGATTGGTGTCGACAACCGAGGACTTCGGGATTCGCGGGGAGGCTCCGTCGCACCCAGAGTTACTCGATTGGTTGGCAACTGAGTTTATTCGGTCTGGTTGGAGCCGTAAGCATCTTATCCGACTCATTGTCTGTTCTGCCACTTATAAGCAATCGTCAGAGGTACGATTGGAATTAAAGGAAAGAGATCCGGAGAATCGCTTATTGGCGCGGCAAAATCGGATTCGGTTGGAAGGAGAGGTTTTGAGAGATAGTGCATTGGCGGCAGGCGGAGTGCTGAATTTGGAACTCGGTGGACCCGCGTTTCGCGCAGAAATGCCCGAGGATGTGAAGTGGTTGGGAACAGCAGGCGCTTGGAGTTGGAAGGATGATACTGGGCCGATGTTGAATCGTCGGAGTCTTTATATGTATTCACAGCGGACCGTGCCGCATCCCTTACTGCCGGTTTTTGATCAAGCAAATCCGAACGAAGCCTGCACGCGGCGGGAACGTTCGAATACGCCACTTCAGGCCCTGACGCTTCTCAATAATAGCACCTTTGTTGACTCCGCACGGTCGCTGGCTCAGCTATTGGCCAGCCAGAACCCTGCAAATCCAAAGGGGCAGATTCGAGAGGCATTTCGACGTTGTCTCGGGCGGAATCCGGGTCGTAGTGAAGTCATTCGTTTGGACGCGCTTTTCAAGCAGGTGCAGCGAATTGATCCTTCCCAAGCCTTGTTCATGGTGGTGCAGATAGTGATGAACTTGGATGAATTTCAAAATCGCGACTGATGGGTGCCTGGAAATCAGATCTATTGAAGCATGAGTCCTGCTGAACACATTTTATTAACTCGCCGAGATTTCTTGGTGAACGCTTCACGGGGAATTGGAGGATTGGCGTTGTCAGCGTTGTTTGCTCAAGACGGTTTGCTGGCGGCATCGACGGCACCAAAGGCGCTTCAGGGGCCTCATTTCATTCCCCGCGCTAAAAATTGCATCTTTCTCTACATGGAAGGTGGAGTAAGTCAGATCGATCTATTTGATCCCAAGCCCCGTTTAGTCGAATTAAACGGGCAAAAGATACCGGAATCTCTCACCAAGGAGGTGCGGTTTGCTTTCATTCAAAAGGAGAGCGCCTTGTTGATGGGATCACCCCATTCTTTTCGCCGTTATGGGGTCTGTGGGATGGAGATGAGTGGTTTGCTCCCTCATTTAGGAAGCTGTGCCGACGATATTGCCTTGGTTCGATCGATGCATACTGAGGCGTTTAATCATCATCCAGGCGAACTTTTGATGTATTCAGGGTCGATGATGCTCGGCCGACCGAGCCTCGGGGCATGGGTAAATTATGCTTTAGGAAGTCCCTCACGCAATTTGCCTGGATACGTTGTTTTGACTGCTGGCCGGGCGCCGAGCGGGGGAAATACGCTTTTTCAGAGCGGCTTTTTGCCCTCAAATCATTCGGGTGTGCTGTTCCGTTCGCGAGGAGAACCGGTTCAGGATTTGGACAATCCTGAGGGAATCACAGCCAAGATGCGCCACCATGGACTGAGTGCCTTGAGTGAACTCAACGCGATGCGGGGAAAGACGGTGGGCGATTCTGAAATTGCAGCGCGAATTGAGAACTATGAGTTAGCGGCTCGTATGCAATTAGCGGTGCCGGACCTGACTGATCTCAGTTCTGAAACGGCCCTAACCCGCAGCGCCTACGGTGTAGACCGAGATGAGGGCGGGTTGAAAACACAACGCGGCGGTAGTGGGGATGCCCCGGGTATTTTTTCAAAAAATTGCCTGATGGCGCGTCGTTTGGTGGAGCGCGGAGTTCGGTTTGTCGCAATTCATCACGCGTCGTGGGATCACCACAATGATCTAGACTCGGATCTTCAGTACAATTGCCGGGTTGTTGATCAACCGGTAGCGGCACTTCTCAAGGATCTAAAACAGCGAGGATTGCTCGAGGACACCTTGATCATCTGGGCCAGCGAATTTGGTCGGACCCCTCTTGGGGAAAATCGAGTTGGATTTGGCGGACGCGTGTCCGGACGGGACCATCATCCGTCTGCTTTTAGCGTCTGGTTAGCTGGAGGTGGGGTCCGCGGTGGTCAGGTGATAGGTTCTACCGATGAACTAGGTATGAGGATTACCGATGAACCTGTGCATGTTCACGATCTTCATGCGACGGTACTCAATCAGTTTGGTTTGGATCATGAGCGACTGACCTATCGTTTTCAGGGTCGCGACTTCCGTCTCACAGATGTCGCAGGAAAAGTAGTTCGCCGATTGGTGTCATGACCTTGGGTTTTTGAGTTAGAAAAAATCTTCCTCGATGAGACCAAGAAGGCGATTTGAAAAAGGAAGTTTTTTGAAAAAAGAAGCCTCCGTGATCTCGGCAAAAATGGGGACTTGGACTTCCTCAAATCTCTCGATTTCTTCACGAATTTTGTTCAGAGGGATATTTTGAATCTGGCGGCTTCTTCATCGGTCGTTTCACGCCTGAAAAGTTCCTGTAATTTCAGATCTCGGATAACGAAATCAAGGACCCTTAAATCCCCTCCCATTCTCCTGCACTTATGAAGTCATCAGAGTTCCTTTTGAGCTCGGTAGTGACTGATTTTAGGGTAGAGAGAGTGACTTGACCTCATGAGGTGTGCTGAGGAGGTCGGCGGGAGTCAGAACCTTTCGCTAAAAGGCAATCAGGATCTTTTTATTTGGTTGTGAATAACTCCTCCCGCCGGAGAGGGCTTCACTCTTGCCAGCCTGAGGGAAGGTCCGTCCAATGGGGAACAGATGTATCTCAAAAACCTGACAGCGTTAGGGTTCAAGAGTTTTGCCGACAAGACGGTCCTAAACTTCCAGGAGGGAGTGACGGCGATTGTGGGGCCAAACGGGTGTGGAAAATCGAATGTTTCTGACGCGATTCGCTGGGTTTTAGGTGAGCAATCAGCCAAGGCACTACGAGGTGGTGAGATGTCGGATGTCATTTTTAATGGCACAGATACTCGAAAGCCGATGGGGATGGCTGAGGTATCGTTGACCTTAGGTGGGGTGGATGGAGATCCGTTACGTGCAGCAGGTATTGCAGTCGAGTTTAACGAAGTCACTTTGACCCGCCGAGTCTTTCGAGATGGAGGCAGCGAATACTTTCTGAACAAAACAGCCTGTCGCCTTCGTGACATCCAACAGTTTTTTGCTGGGACCGGTATGGGCAAGGCCAGTTACTCGATTATGGCCCAGGGCAACATCACTCAAATTCTTTCGAGTAAACCAGACGATCGCCGCTTGGTTTTTGAGGAGGCGGCGGGCATTACTCGGTTTAAGCAGCAGAAGAGGGAATCCCTAAGGAAATTGGAGGCAACCGAGCAGAACCTCTTGCGGGTCGATGATTTGGTCCGTGAGGTAAAACGCCAGATTGGATCTCTCCAAAGACAGGCAGGCAAGGCCCGGCGCTTCAAATCGATTCAGGTGGAGTTGCAGCATCTAGAAACCCAACTAGCTCGTCATCAATTTGATGTTCTCACCCTGGAAATTGCGCAGAAAAAGGAGGCGTCAGAACGTTCGACCTTCGAGTTGGAAGTGGGACAAGAGACGGTGACCCGTTTAGAAGCGGAAGTTCTTAAGTTACGCCATCAGTTGTCGGAGTTGGATCAGAGTATTTCTCTTCAACAACAGGGAGCCTTGGAGTTGAAAGCGGAGAGTGAGCGTCAGGAGAATACCATCGGTTTTAATGAGTTGCGAATGGCCGAATTGTCGGAACAAAACTCGAAAGCCGCTCAAGATATCACCCAATACAGTGAACGCCGCTCCATTGCTGAGGTTGAATTGGAGATGGCTGTTGAACGAGCGGATATTTCTCGCGTTGCAGTGGAAGCATTACGGGCTGATTTGACGGTCAAGCGCGACTTCCTTTCGCGGGTGGAACAGGATCTTTCGGGAAAACAAGTGGAGCTCAGTCAAGCCCAGAGCGGCGCCCTTGCTGCGACCCAAGGATTGGGACGTATTCGTAATGATATTAACCAACTCGCGGTTCAACTCGAGGGCAACGTAGTGCGTTTGGAGCGGTTGAGTTCGGAAAAAATTCAGTTCGAAGAAGAGAACCTGCGATTGGAGGCTCGAACGGTGGAATTTACCCTCCAAGTGGAGGAAGAAAAGGAGCGCGTTCAGACCTCGCGCTTGACCCTAGAGGAGCGGCGATATCAGTTGGGTGAAGTTCGCGAAGATATTCAAAGAGCAAGCCACTCTTTGGACAGCTTGTTACAGCAGCAAGCCGGTAAGATATCTCGGTTCAATTTGCTAGAGCAACTGGACACCCAGCATGAGGGGTTTGCGGTTGGGGCTTTAGCCGCTCTGAAACAGAGTCGTCATGTTTTGGGATCCTTGGCCGACCGCATTCGGGTCTCCGACCCCTATGTGACCGCTGTGGAGGCTGCCCTCGGTGCGAATCTGCAATTGGTGCTCACCAGCGAAGCGAGCGAAGCTTCCGAAATTTTGGCTGACTTGGCGGCCAATAAAAAAGGTCGGGCCAGTATTGCTGCTCTTTCGTTGGCACCGGGACTTTTCGAGGAAGGCACTTCCCTCCCCTTGGGAACGATTGCGGCTTTGTCGGTTGTGACGGTCGAAGAATCGATTCGTGCGTTGGTCACGGCCCTACTCGGCAGAACTTTGATCGTCTCGGATATGGCCGCTGCCGCCAAGGCTTTCCAAAATGGCGGGGCGGGATTTGATTATGTGACCTCGACCGGTGACCTGCTTGATCGCCGAGGCATTTTCACCGGTGGAGCCCAAGCTTCCTCGGGGCAGGCTGCGGCCAGTATTTTAGGTCGTAAAAATCTCATTGCCGAAATTCAGTTGGAATTATTGAACCTCCAAGCTGCTGCGACCGAGGCCGCTGGTTTGAAGACTTCCCTCCAGGCCGAACAAGCGACTCTTCAGTCGAGCTTGGAACAGGTTCGAATGGAGTTGTCGCAGCAAGAGGTGGCGGTGGCGACTCGACAGGGGGAATTTAATGCCGTGCGATCAGCTCGCCAAGCCTTGGAATTGCGTTTGGATCAAACCGACCGTGAACTGGGTCTCTTGGGAGCGCAGGAAGTAACTCACCTTCAGAAACGTGAGTCTTTGGCTGCTCAAGTCGCAGAATTCGAACTACGCGAGCACCATGCTACCGGTAAGGTGACTGAGTTAAGTGTGGCCGTTGAGGACCTGCGCTGTCGTCGAGATACAGCCAATCAGGCTTACAATGACTCCAAGGTTGCCTTTGCCACTGAGGAACAGTTACTGAGCTCACATCTCAAGCAGCGAGCGCCATTGGAGTTGCGGATCAACGAGTTGCTTTCGGCAGTGGCGCGCCTTGAGAACGATCGAGGACAGTTCAATGATCGACGTGCCAACTTTGAAGCGGGGATCGGCCAATGCCGACACAAGGTGGAACTGTTGAGGGTGGAACGGTCCACTCTAGCAAATCAGATAGCTCAGTTGGGTAACGACCGGAAGTTTGTCGAAGGCGAGATTCAAAGTCGTGAAGACCAACTCAGGGAGCGTCGTTTGAAGGTAACTTCTTTGCACAATCTAAGAGCTCAGTTGGAGGTCGAACTCGCGCAGAGAGTCATTACTTTACAAAATCTAGGTGAACGTATTCAGATCAAATATCAGGTGGCCTTGGAGACTATTCGAGGCGAGGGGCTCCGCATTACCTCTGCGGATGACGGGCAACCCAAGATTGAGACCGTGACAGATGAAGAAATGGTCGCCTCGAATTTAGTCACAGATTGGGAAATTGTGGCGGCGCAGGTGATTAGTCTGCAGAAAAAAATCGATGATATCGGACCGGTGAATCTGGTGGCGATTGCCGACTATGAGGAGGCGGAACAGCGCTACACTTTTCTTCAGGCTCAGTGTGATGATTTAGTCAAAGCCAAGGCCGAACTCGTTGAGGTGATTAACCGGATCAATACCGAGACCAAGACCTTGTTCATCGATACTTTTGAAAAGATCCGTTTGAACTTTCAGTCGATGTTCACTGAAATGTTTGGAGGTGGAAAAGCGGACTTGAAGTTAACCGAGTCAGAAGATGTTTTGGAGGCCGGTATCGAAATTGTGGCTAAGCCGCCAGGGAAGCAATTACAGACCATTTCCCTGCTGTCAGGCGGTGAACAAACCATGACTGCGGTCGCGTTGCTCTTCGCCATTTATCAAGTGAAACCATCTCCATTCTG
Organism: Akkermansia muciniphila; assembly: GCA_945898055.1. Lineage (GTDB taxonomy): Bacteria > Verrucomicrobiota > Verrucomicrobiia > Limisphaerales > UBA9464 > SXXZ01. The sequence continues at coordinate 24,604 of CAMDGV010000051.1, forward strand.
CGTGCTAGACGAGTTGGATGCGCCTTTGGATGAGTCAAATATTCTGCGTTTTACTACGGTCTTGAAACGCTTTTTGGACCATAGCCAATTCGTGGTGATCACCCATAATAAGCGGACGATTGGCATGGCCGATATTCTCTATGGTGTGACTATGCAGGAGCGGGGTGTCAGTAAGATCGTGAGTGTTCGGTTTAACCGAGACGAGGGATCCCCTGAACGCGTAACTGAAACGGCTAATCCCCCCCTCGCAGTACCGCATTCGGAATTACCCTTGGAGGGAGATCAGGTGCTGGCACGGTAACTGACTGATAGAAAATTGCTTTTTTGACGTGGAGGGAAAAATGCCTCGACCTCAGCCTGCACCACCCGGACGTCCGGTTCATCGGCGACCTCGGCAATGCGCTGGCTGAGAAGCTGGCGGAGGCGAATTTCAGCACGCCAAAGCGGTTCAAGCGCATTGGGATTCCAGATGGGTTCCCGGACAAGGAGGGCTCGCAAGCGACTCTACTCGCGCGGTATGGCAGTACGGCAGAGGGATCCGTGGCGGAGGTTCGGAAGCTGCTGGGGCGTTAGTCCCACATCCAACGCAGCTTGCCCCTGCTCACTTCACCGGAATGACTTCAGACGATGGCGTCTGCTTCGTAGTGTGTTTTCGATGGAAGATTTTGGCAAGGTCATCGAGGTAGGAATAGACCACCGGCGTGACGAGCAGGGTGAGCAGGAGGCAGAGGGTTTGACCACCGATGACGACGACGGCGACGGCGCGGCGTTCCTCCGCACCCGGGCCCGTGCCCAGCGCGAGAGGAATCATCCCGGCGACGAGCGTGAGCGTGGTCATCAGGATGGGGCGGAGGCGATCGCGGTTGCCGTCCATGATGGCTTGCAGACGTTCCAGCCCACTGCGACGCAGGGTGTTCATGTGGTCAATTTGGAGAATGGCGTTCTTCTTCACGACCCCGAAGAGCACGAGCAGTCCAAGCGCGGAGTAGAGGTTCAGCGTGTTGTTCGTTATCCAGAGTGAGAAGAGCGCGAAGGGCAGTGAGAGCGGTAGCGAGAGTAGGATGGTGAAGGGGTGGACGAAGCTCTCGTATTGTGATGCCAGAATCATATACATGAAGATGACGGAGAGTAGGAACGCCCAGAGGAACTCGGAGAACGTGTGCTCCAATTCACGGCCACGACCGGAAATCTTCGTGCTGTAGGTGGGGGGCAAGTTCAGCTCCTTGAACGCGGCTTCCAATGTCTGCAAGCGGTCCTTCATCGCGTAGCCGGTAGGAACAAGCGCGCCGCCTTCCTCGCGGACGGTCAGGATCGAGCCGCGGATGCTGACCTGCCGCTGGCGGTCGAGGCGGTCAATGCGCGACGCGGTCTGGCCTTCGACGATGTCCACAACGTTGTCGAGGCGCACGAGACCGCCCCCTCGGCGCGGGACGTAGAGTCGCGTGATAGCCTCGCGGTCGTTGCGCTTGCCCTCGGCGAGCCGGAGTTGCACGTCGTAGTCGTCTCCGACGCTGGCGTCGCGGAAGCGCGAGACGCGGTCGTCGCCGCCGACCATGATGCGCAGGGCGATAGCGATGTCCTCGACGGAAACACCCAGCGCCGCGGCGCGCTCGCGGTTGACGTGGACGCGATACTCAGGCTTGTCGAGCTTGAGAGTGGGGTCGGCGTCGGCGAGGCCAAGCTCGGTGGAGCGGGCGCTGAGGTCCTCGGCGATCTTCGAAAGTGATTCCAGATCGGGACCGAGGATGGAGAAATCAATTTCGTAGTTTGGACCTCCGAGGTTAATGGAGCCGCCGGAGGGTCGAGCTGAGACGCGGACGCCGGGAATTTTCCGGAGTCGTGTGCGTACCTCCTGCAGCACATCCCGCTGGGAGTAGTTGCCCTTGAAGGCATCCATCGGCGTGCGAGACACGAGACGCGACCACATGAAGACGCGCTCGTTGTGCGGCGCGAGGCGGGCGAAGAATCGGGCGGTGTTCGCGCCACCGATGCGACTGGAGCCGATGCCGCATTGAACGAGATGGAGTTGGGGCATCGCGCGCAGCTCACGCTCGGCCATGAGCGCGACCTCGTCCATCTGCGTGAGGCTGGTACCCTCCTTCGCGGTGAGGCCAATCTCGAACTCGCCCTCGTCGGTGTTGCCGGGCGTGAACTCCTGCCGCAGCGCCTGATAGAGCGGCACTGAGGTGGTCATGACGAGAATGGCCAGCACGAGCACTGCGAGCCGCCATCTCATACAGAAGCCGAGGACCGCCATGTAGAGGCGCTCGATCCAGCCGTAGAACCCGCCGCGCGATTTCGGCCCGCCGTGCGCGGTCTGGCTGACTTCGCCGAGGCTGAACAACCGTGCGCTCATCAGTGGTGTGAGCGTGAAGGACACGAGCAAACTCACCATCACCGCCACGCCCGCCGTGATTCCGAACTGGTAGAGGAACCGTCCGGCGACGCTCGACATGAACGACACCGGGACGAAGATGACGACGAGGCTCAAGGTCGTGGCGAGGACGGCGGTACCGATTTCCTTCGTGGCCTCCCGCGCGGCGTCAAAGGGGTGCATCTTCTTCTCTTCGATGAAACGGAAGATGTTTTCCACGACGACAATGGCGTCATCAATGACGATGCCGACCATGAGTACAAGCGCGAGCATGGTGACGCTGTTGAGAGTGAAATGCAGTGCCCACATCACGCCGAAAGTGGAGATGACCGAGCAGGGAATTGCCACGGTGGCGATGAACGTCGCGCGCCAGCTCCGCATGAAGGCGAAGACGACTAGGCTGGCCAGCACGCTGCCGAGAAGGAGGTGGACATTGATTTCGTGGAGTGCCTCATAGATGTAGCGGGACTGGTCCTCGATGACCTCGAACTTGATGTCGGCCGGGAGCTGCGCCTGGATGACGGGCAGTTTTTTCTTCACCGACTCAATGACCTCGACGGTGTTGGCGTCGGCCTGCCGCTTGACCACGAGCGTGACGGACGGGCGGCCGTTGAGACGCGAGATGGTGCGCTGCTCTTTGGTGCCGTCCTCAGCCCAGCCAATGTCGCGGATGCGGACGGGCGAGTTGCTGACGGTGGTGATGACGAGGTCGTTGAACGCCGCCGCGCTGGTGAGGCGGCCCACGGTGCGGAGCGTGTGTTCGCGGACGTTGGAGATGACGTTGCCGCCAGGGATGTTCGCGTTCTGGCGCGCAATGGCGTCGCGGACCTGAGTGATGGGAATCTGATAGGCCGCGAGGCGGTCGGGGTCCACCCAGATGCTGATGGCGCGCTGGAGGCCGCCGTTGATTTCCACCTCGCCGACACCCAGTGCGCGTTCGAGCTGGACCTTGACGATTTTGTCCGCCAGTTCAGTCAGCTCGCGCTGCGAACGGTCGCCAGAGAGCGAGACAGTGATGACCCCGTTGCGCTCTGTGTCAAACTTCGTGACCTGCGGTGGGTCAGCGTCGCGCGGCAGTTCGTTGCCTATGGTGGCGACGCGGTTGCGCACATCTTCGAGGGCGTCACTGACTTTGCGGCTAAGGTCGAACTGGATGATGACGAAGGAACTGCCGACGCCAGAAATGGAGCGCAACTCGGTGATACCCTCGACGGTGTTGACCTGCTCCTCGATGGGCTGGGAGATGAGGGACTCAACCTCCACTGGCGAGGCGCCGGGCAGCCGCGTGCTGACATAAATCTGCGGGATGTCCACCGGCGGCGAGCGGTCCACGCCGAGCTTGAGGTAGCCCGCCGCGCCGACGACGACCAGCGCCAGCACAATCATTGTGCCGAAGACCGGACGGAGTATTGAGATTTCAGCGAGCTTTTGCACGGCGCGTCACGTCTTCTTCCCAGACTTTGGAGCGACGGTAACTGGTGGACTATTCGCCGGCGGTTGGCCTGATGCGTCCACCGTGACTGGCTGCCCATTCTGCAAATTTCCGGGGTTTAAGACCACTACATCGCCGGGCTTGAGCCCACCGAGCACTTCGATGAAATCCCCCGCGCGTCGGCCGATGGAGATGTTCTTCTCCGTCGCCCTGCCGTCCTTCACGAGGAAGATTTTTTCCATGCCGGCGAAAGTGATGAGCGCGTCCTTGTGGACGGTCGTAGTCGGATCCAACTCGGCGAGCACGATGTCCGCGCGAGCAAAGGTGCCGGGCCGCAGCAGGCCGGTCGGGTTCGGGATGTCCGCCTCCACGATGAGCATGCGGCTCACGTCCGTGATGGCGGGGCTGAGGCGCGAGAGGGTGCCGGCGTATTTATTCGTGTCTCCCTCGATGGCGAGGCGGATTTTCTGCCCAAGACGCACGCCGGTTGCGTTGCGCTCGGGGACTTCGACGCGCAGCCGCAGCGGGTCCACCTTCACGAGCGTGGCCACGGGCGCAGCGGTGTTGAGGAATTCGCCCGGGCTGGCCTTGCGCTCCTGCACGATGCCGTCGAAGGGCGCAACAATTTTCGTGTCTGCCAGCTGTTGACGAGCAATCTCCACATCCACGCGACGCTGCTGAAGCACACCCTGCCGTTGGCGAACGTCTTCGAGGGCTTCGAGATGGCGATTAAAAGCGATTTCGTAGTTCGCTTCGGCGATTTCCAAATCCGCCTGCGAGCTGATGCCGCGCTTGGCCAGTTCACGCGTGCGGTCGCGCTGCTTTTGCGATTCGAGCAACGACGCCTTCGCCTGCCGCACTGTGCTGGTTTCCTCCCCCTTCATCGTGTCGTCGGCACCGACCAGCAGAAGCCCAAGCCGCGCGCGGGCCTGCGCGAGCAGCGCCTCGGCAGATCGGAGCTTCAACTCGTAATCTACCGACTCGATTTGAGCGACGAGTTCGCCGCGCTTCACGCGCGTGCCGAGATCCACGATGAGGCTCTGGAGCCGACCGCTGACTTTCACGCTCAAGGTCGCCTGATCGATCGCCGCGAGTGCGCCGATGACGGACACGGCACGCTCCATCGGGCGCGACTCCGCCGGAGCTGCCTGCACGGTGCGCGAGGGCAGGTCGGGCGCGGCCTTGCCGTCCTTCTTTCCGCCCTTGGATGCTTCAGGCGGATTGCAGCCAGCGAGCAGTGCGGCGGTCAGCAGTGGAATGAATATTTGCTTGGTCAGGAGAGCTTAGGAGAATAACGCAACGTCAAAGTGAGGGTCAACGGAGTTATTGAATTATTAAGAGGAAATTGCTTTTTTGACGCTGAGGAGAAAAGCGAAGCGCACGCCACCTCGCACTACCTGGCCAGCCTCCTGACCCAGCGGACCTCCTCCTCCTCCGTGCGCTTGCGCAAAGATTTAAGCTGGATGAAACGGACGAAGGCGGGCTCTAAATTAAATCGTAAAATGGTCTAACGAGAGGACAATAAGATAGGGCTATTACCGATGCAGTATTGAAAAAGGTAACTACTCAGGTAGCCCTCGGTAACATTTTTCTAAAAAACCGGATATTCTTTTAGCTGGACTCACTTTGATAAAGGCTCTATTTTGCATCTATGGCAAGCGTCATGGTCATGCAAGGGCGGGAACTCAACACTTCGGATATCGAAGGGATTTGCGGATTCCTCCAAGCGCATCCCGAGTGGAACCGCACACGGTTGAGTCGCGAGTTGTGTGAGCTCTGGGATTGGCGCAACGCAGCGGGTCGGCTCAAGGACATGGCCGCGCGCACGCTGCTGCTCAAGCTCGAGCGGGCCGGCTGCATCGCGTTGCCCGCTCGGCAGAGGCCTTCGGCCAATGCGCGTCGCAATCTCCACATTGCGCCTGTCCTTGCCCCGGAGGAACCCATCAGCAGTCCGCTGCGCGAACTCCAACCCCTCGCCGTGAGCATCGCCAAACCCGGCACGCCCGATGCGCGGCTCGTCCAAGGTCTGCTGGCCCATGAGCACTATCTCGGAGCGCGCAACAGCGTCGGGGAAAACCTCCGCTACCTTGTGCGCGACCGGTTCGGCCGTCCAGTCGCCTGCGCGCTCTTCGGATCGGCGGCGTGGAAGTGCGCCGACCGCGATGCCTTCATTGGGTGGGATCGCACCATACGCGAACGCAACCTCCAACACCTTACCAACAACACCCGCTTCCTGATTCCCCGCTGGGTGCGGGTCCCTCACCTCGCCAGCCATGTGCTCGGGCTCATCGCACGGCGCATCCGTGCCGACTGGCAGGAAAAATACGGCCACCCCGTGCATGCGCTGGAAACTTTCGTCGAACGTTCGCGCTTCCAAGGAACATGCTACCGTGCGGCCAACTGGCAACGGCTCGGCAAAACCTGCGGGCGCACCCGCAACGACCGAAACAACACGATCCGCGTGGGGATCAAGGATGTGTATCTGCATGCGCTCACTCCCGACTTCCGCAAGGAGCTCTGCGCGCCATGACACGCGAGGAAGCCCAAGCCATTTACCGCGCCGGTGAGGAGACCGTCGTGCGCGTTCTTGTGGATCTTTCCGTTCGAGTCGATCAACTCACAGCCGATTTCGTCCTCCTCAAAGCCGAAAACCTCGCCCTGCGCGTCGAGTGCGGGACATTGCGCGAGCGCGTGCACACCCTCGAAGGACAAGTCGCCAAAGACTCGAGCAACAGCCACAAGCCACCCTCCTCCGACGGACTCGCCAAACCCAGTCCCAAAAGCCTGCGCGCGCCAAGCCAGCGTCCCAGCGGAGGTCAGCTCGGGCATGCCGGCCACACGCTCCGCATGGTTGAAACCCCCGACCGCATCGTCACCCACCGCGTCCAGCGATGCTCGGCCTGCGGCCAATCCCTCGACACCGTCCAACCCGCCCGCGTCGAGCGCCGCCAAGTCCACGACCTCCCCGAGCCCAAGCTCGAAATCACCGAGCACCAAGCCGAAATCAAGACCTGCTCATGCGGTTGCGTCAACCGCGCCACCTTCCCGCCCGAAGCCCCCGCCCCCGTGCAATACGGCCCCCGCCTCAAAGGCACGGCCGTGTATTTGAGCCAATACCAGCTCCTGCCATTCGAGCGAACCAGCGAAATCCTGCGCGACCTCCACGGCTGCGAATCCTTCAGCCAAGGCACGCTGGCCAACTTCCATGTCGACTGCGCGGCCCGGCTCGAGCCCACCGAAGCCGCCATCCTCAAGCAAGTCGCCGCTTCGCCCGTTGTCGGCTTCGACGAAACCGGCGTCCGAGCCTCAGGCTCCCTCCACTGGCTCCACACCGTCTGCACCAAGGCGCTCACTTGGTATTACGCCCATAAAAAACGAGGTACCCAAGCCATGGACGCCGCCGGCATCCTGCCAACCTTCCAAGGCTGCGCCATCCACGACTTTTGGAAACCTTACTTCAGCTACGACTGCCAGCACGCCCTCTGCAACGCCCACCTGCTGCGCGAACTCGTCTTCCTCCACGAGCAGGAAAACCAAACATGGGCCAAAGCCATGATCGACCACCTGCTCGCCATCAAGAACGCCGTCGCCACAGCCCGCAGCGCCAATTTTCAAGCCATTCCCGACACCGAGAAAGTCCTCATCCATGCCAGATACAATCGCATCGTCAACGAAGGCTACACGGAGAACCCCCGCGCCGAGCCTCCAAGCGGACTCAAACGCCGGGGCCGTCGCAAACAAAGCAAAGCCCTCAATCTCCTCGACCGCTTCCGCGAGCATTCCCAGAGCATCCTCGCGTTCCTCTACGACTTCGCCGTTCCCTTCGACAACAACCAATCCGAACGCGACCTGCGCATGATGAAGGTCCGCCAGAAAATCTCAGGCACCTTCCGCAGCCTCGACGCCCTCAAGAACTTCTGCCGCATCCGGGGCTATGTCTCCACAGCCCGCAAAAACAGCCTCACCGCCCTCGACGCCCTACGCCGCATCTTCCTCGGCGACCCGTTCCTCCCAACCCCCAACTCCTCCTGAACCTCTCGGGCACCTAAACAAAAAACAGCCACTGCCCGCTCAAAAATCCCCGAGCCATCACCCGCTCGCGCCTACCTGAGTAGTTACGGCATTTCAAAAAAAAATCGCCGATCCTGATCATCCACAAATATCGCCGCACGACGATTCCCTCGCGCCATCACATGGTAAAATGCCCCCTCAAATTCCAATCGAATGCTTCGTGCCATGCCGTTTGCTTAATCACTCCAAACAAAATCCCTCAACACAAAAATGAAAGGAAATGCACACTGACC
>CAMDGV010000052.1 GCA_945898055.1 Akkermansia muciniphila
ATTGCTGCCAACGGACGATTGGAGCGTGCCGCGTTCCTGATGTGCCGAATCCGATATTTTCAAGATGGAGCGGTATTGGGAGGGAAAGCGTTTGTAGAGGAAGCGTATCAGCGCTATCGAAGTCAATTTGGAGTGAATCGAAAACAAGGCGGAAGGGCCGCTAAGTATTTGGGCGGTTCACCGATTTTCGTATTACGCTGGCTGCGGATCAAACCCATTGGGTAGAGAGAGAACGGAAGGCATCGGAGACAAGGTGGAAATCCCACCCCGAAGAGTTACCCGACGAGGTAACCCGGATTGGCACGCCCCAGCACCGTGGCACAGTCAGTAAAAGCCCTATTTTGGAGGATGAAGTCAGCGCCCACACCTTGGAATTGGCCATTCTAGATCGAGGCGGCTCTGAGAAAATTTCTTTGTTTCGAAAAACCGGGCATTTTGTCGCTTCCAAAAATTTGGGACAGGCTGATTGGCTTGGGGCTTAATGATGATTACTTGGTGACAGGTTAAATGTGCGACGAGGAATATAATGAGGCTGTCCCTCAATTTTTTGCTGATAGCTAGCCTGCCCCCATAGTTTCGGTGAGATAGACGCCGCCGCATCGAAAGCGACAGCGATACTTTCCTATCCAAGTTGGCGTGCTTGGCCTGCGAAGAGGAAACGTAAGGATTTGCAGCCAGCCATGAGTCCGATCACGGCCGGATTTTCCTGAGAGAGGAGGAGTTGGGCAAGTCGAGTGTCAGGTTGATTGGCTTGGACGTTGCTCGATTGGAACCGTCGAGAGATACTCCCACTCGGAATGGATGATACTCAGTTTCGCTTTGGCGGCATGGCTCGATTATATGGGCAGACAGCTCTAGAGCGTCTGCAGCGTGCCCATGTGATGGTGGTGGGAATTGGGGGCGTGGGTTCTTGGGCCGTGGAAGCACTGGCACGGTCGGGTGTAGGGCGTCTCACTTTAATTGATTTAGACGAGGTTTGCGTGAGCAACATAAATCGTCAGTTGCACGCCTTAAACGAGACGGTTGGACGCGCCAAGGTGGAGGTGATGGCGGAACGTGTGCGAAGTATTCATTCTGAGATCCGAGTTTTGCCAGTGATGGAATTTTTCACCGCAGCAACAGCGGATCGATTATTAGGCATCGAGGCGGATGGCGCTGAGTCGCGTCCGGAGGTGGTCATTGACGCGATTGATTCGATGAGCAACAAGGTACGATTGATCGCCCTTTGTCAGCGAGCTTCGATTCCGGTCGTCGTTTGTGGGGCAGCGGGGGGGCGTCGTGACCCAACTCGGGTGCGGGCATCTGATCTGGGAGAGGTGACCCATGACCGATTGCTGTCTGAGGTTCGTAAGCGATTGCGTAAAGAAGAGGTGTTTTCGAGGGAAACTCGACGGTTCGGTATTCAGAGCATTCATTCGATTGAACCCCAAGTTTTCCCGAGTACAAATGGGGAGGTCTGCGCTGAGCGAGGCGAAACCGATGGAGCCGGTTTGAGGCTAAACTGCGCTTCTGGATTTGGATCCGCCACTTTTGTTACTGGCACCTTTGGATTTGCTGCTGCGGAGAGAGCTATCAACTACCTTCTTGCTAGTTAAAGTTGAGGCGTCCCAAGAGCGGCACCTTGACTATGGCCAATGAAAATAGGGGTAATTAGGTGGAGAACGAGTTTGGTATGAGTTTTAAGGTAGGGGCCGGTTCAAGGTAAAAATCCCAGTGTCAAATCGACTGTCATATGTCGCTTTAAACTGCTGATGATCAATTTTGCCAGCGGTGGTAATTTTGATGCCAAAGATTCGTTTGGACCCACTGAAAACAAAGGTGTCATTGGTCTGGTAACCTCGGATGAGTGTGCTGAAGTGGCCGGTGTGCGAACCCCATTGTGCTTCAAATCGTGCTGTATAATCCGAGGATCCTTTAGGAATAATGACCGCTCGGAGGGCACCGTTATGAGTGTTATTAGTGTTCTGCCAAGAACCAGTCCATCGACCGGTCACCGAGGACTGGGGATTCTCTGGAAATTTTTTCCAATCACCTTCAAAGGATCTGCAACCAGAGGTTAGCCATCCCGTCAAAAGCATAACAAAGAAAAGGTACTTCATAGGAAATTCTAATAATAGGGTCCGACGCCGTCAGTTTGCTGAGCGCACTCGATAGATCCGAAATTGCCCGGCCGAGGTGGAAATGGAGGTTGAAGAGCCATTGGTGTGTCCGATGACCTCGGCAATCAATGAAAAGGGTGAACGAATATCGACGGCAGATTCGACGATATAGGGCCGATTTTCGACGCCGATAAAGGGAAGCTGAAGATTAGAGCCTGTGCGAATGAGAGGGTCGAATCGGAGGGGTGGCAGGACGTTGAGAGTGACGATACTACTCTGGGTTGAGCCGGAGGCGTTGGAGATTTCGGCGAGGTAACTTCCGGCGTTGAAGGGCGTGACCTGAGTCAAAGAGAGCGTGGCGTTAGTACCAGGGATGGGGAGGCCCTTGAAGGTCCAGAGAAATTTAAGATGGGCCCCGCTAGCAGCGACAGTGAAGTGAACCGGTTCGCCTTCATGTACCGTCTGTGAAACAGGTTGCGTGGTGATGCTAGGTGCGGGATCAGGCGAAGAGACGGTTAAAGTAACAAAGTCGCTGAAGACGGTCGCCAGTGAGTTGAAAAGGCGAACTCGGTAACGGCCGGCCGAGGCAGCTTGGACATTGGGCAGAGTTAGAGTTGCATTGGTCGCACTCGAAACTTCGATATCCTCTTTAAACCAACGAAGGGTGAGGGGTTGATCCCCGGTGAAACCGACGGTGAAAGTAGCGGGTTGCCCGAGTTGAACAGTGAGGCTCGTGGGTGGAGTAAGAATGATTGGAGGGCGGGTACCCAGGATCGTGATTTTAGCTGATTTAGTCGCTGAATTACCAGTCAGGTTTGAATTTTCCCAACCGGTGATAGTTAAGGGAAAGACGCCGCTCTGGGTGGGGGTCCCAGAGAGGATGCCCCGGGGGCTCAAGGTCATACCTGGCGGTAGGGGACTTTGACTGGAATAACTGGGTGCGATGCCATGGCTTGTATCTGAAACGACGAAGGTGGTGGAACTGCGGACCCCGTTGGTGGCAGTGATGGACGTGGGCGAGATCCCAGAAGCTCCAGAAAGGGCGTGCAGTGTGCCAGCCACCGCTGAGGCCCTGAAAGTCCAGTGAAGGAGGGTGATCAAGGGGGTGGCGGCGAGTCGTAGAGGTGTCTGAAAAACACGAGCTAATGGCGCTAGTTGCAACAAAGCGGCCAGCAGTTGAGGATAGAGAAATTTCATTCTGCAATCACAGAGTAGTCGGAGGATTAGTTTGGACCAACTAGTTACAACCGCAACCTCCGCCACCGATACCACGTCCGCCGCTGGCAGCTTCCCGACTGAACCACAGGTGTTCGGACAATCCTTGGCCCGCAGGATCCCGATCACTGCGCATGGTCATATCCGAGAGAGTGCGGCGTTGCCACGGTTCCACTGTTTTACAACCTACCCCAAGAAGCGCAACGACAACAAAGAGAACCGTTTGATGAAAAGGAATGACATTTTTCATAGGAGATTGTTGGTGGATCAGACTTTTACTGACTTTAGCAGGTCTTCAATAATGGCAATATACGCTCGGCGCGTTGTGTCTCCTTCAAATTTGGGGTGAACAGAATGGAGACGACCGTCGGGTGCAACAAAATAGGAAGTAGGCATGCCAAGAGGCTTGAGTTGATTCGCGAGCTTTTCTTGGGCATCACGAAGAATGGGGAAAGAGATCGGATTACGCTTCAGGAAACGGTCCATATCCGCCTTTTTTTCGTCCATACAAATTCCGATCAGCAGATAACCTTTTGAGGCATAGGATTTGTGGAGAACGTCAAGAATAGGGAAGGATTGTTTGCAGGGAACACACCACGAAGCCCAAAAATCCAAGTGCACCACTTTGTCCCGAATATCGGGTATAGAACCCTCCAATCCGAGAGTCGAAAGATCAGGTAATGGGTCGCCTATTTTCACTCCGGCGAAAAGAGAGTTCGTCGTAAGGGCGGTTGCACCGAGTCCGATGAGCGATTGGAGGAAATGGCGGCGAGAGGCGGGATTAAGTTGCGACGTGTTCATGGAATCGGCGGGAAGAAATCCGTTGATTATCAAGGTGAAAAGAACAGGCAGCGCCCGGTTGGCTTTCGATGAGTTTGAGACCTTGGATAGGTCCAAGAACGAAGGCCGCAGTGCTCAGCATGCCAGCGATCGTGCAAGTCGACGCGAGGACATGGACACAATGGCAACCAGTATCGACGGGGCGACCGGTGCGCACATCAATAATGTGACCGTAGCGGCGACCCTCAGATTTAAAGTGGCGGAGGTAATCCCCTGAAGTAGCAACCGCGGCATTGTGAACCGCTAATCCGCACCAGGCGGAGTTGGGCTCCTGAGGATTTTCCAAACCGATATGCCATCCGGGACGACCGTCTGCTGGGAGGCCGGTGACCCGAATGTCAGCCCCAAAATCGACGAGCACACCTGCGAGACCGAAACGGGCCGAGAGTTGAGAGACCTGATCAACAGCGTATTCTTTACCCATGCCACCGAGATCAAGAGCCATGCCTGTCTCAGTTAAACGGACCGAGCCTACTTTTCGTTCGACCCGCCGCCACCCCACCCGCTTTTGAGCTTCATTAATTTCTGATTCACTAGGAATGCGGCCTGATTTCCAGTCCCACACTTGGATAAGAGGCAGTGCCGTGGGATCGAAGATGCCGCGAGTGAGGAAGTGCATTTCCTGGCAGAGTGCGAGGAGTCGATCGGTTTCCGGATCGGATTCCAGCGTCGAAACCCCAGCGCCTGCGTTCAATTGGGAAATCCAACTTGTGGTTAAGTAACGGGAGTATTTGGCTTCAAAGTGGGCAACCCAGATTAAGGCGGCATCAAAAAATGCAGTGACAGCGGGTAAGGGGCCATTCGCGATCAATCGGCAGGGAGTACCGAGGGCGAAGAAAAGTCGCCGACGACCGCCGTCGGTCACCGAGTTTTGGATCGTCGGTCGGATACGATTGAGGACGAACCGACTGTTCCAAGGATCGGCAGGGGGATCCTTAGGACGTTGCGGCGGACTCAGATGAGCAAGAGGATTTACCATTGGAAACCCATTCCGACCGTGATCACATGAGCTTGGGGGTAGGACGACCGGTAAGAGATAGAGTCGAGGGCGAACATTGCATAGCGTTTGTAGGCCAAATCGAGGCTGATTTGGTCTGTTACATCCCAACGGACAGCAACCCCAGCGGTGTAAGTTTCAAGTTCACTCAGTCGATAGTCGGAAGAGAAGTACTGAGGCCAAGCAGGGACAGCGAAGGGCGTGCCGGTGCCTGGATACCCGAGATCGCCATCAAAAAGGTAACTGCCGTCGGCTTGCTGCGCGATATTGACCCCGTTTTTATCGATTGAATTATTGGATCCAGTAAAGACAGGCGCATAGAAATCAGCAGCAGACTGGCGGTGGTAGCGAAAGAGAGGCGAGACAGTGATTCGATCGCCTAGTTTCTGGTTCCAAGTGGAGGTCAGAGTATGGGCTTGAGTGCCCCAGTCATCATGATGAAAACGGTAATTGGCGTCGATACTACCATTCAGTGCGGTGACAAAGTGGGTAATTCCAAGATAGCCGACTTTCTTCAGGCGGTGTTCAGGTCGACGTTCGGGTATTGGAAAAGAAGGATCGGTATTGATGTCGTCACCTGGATAATCGTAGCGGAAGTAAACGCCCTTATAGGGATCGGAGAGATAACCATCAGCCATTCCTAAGGTCAGGTTTACGGTCAGGTAGGTTTTGGGACCGAGGAGTTGAGTGAGGCCGACCAAAACATCTAAGGTATCTTTATTTTTCCAATCTGATTTATTGGAGAGCCAATAGCCGGTGACCTTATCGCTATTACGCGCCAATCCGACGGTTAGTAGGGTATTTTTTTTATTGAATTCGATACTTTCACTCAGAGAAAGGCCGATGGAACGATAATCACTTTCCTCGCTATAGGCGATTTGCGGTCGGGTAATAAAGCGTCCGGTAGCAATAGCCGCTTCAATGTAACCGGCACGCCGGATATCGGAGATGATTTGGAGAGGTACCTGATCGGAACCCGTGTAGGGAACTCCTCCATTGGGCGTTGCCCCAGAGATACCGTCGTAAATGAAGTTCCCCTTCACGGCAACTTTGGAATTTAGTTCCTGTTCGACATAAACCGAATGGGTACGAACTCGGATACGGTCGTTGTCTTCGATGTAATCTTCGTACCGGTAATTGACTCGGTTTTCTGCACGGACTCGAAGCGGCAAGATGAGTTGGATCAAGGCAGCCAAAGTAGAGCACTGCAGGATTTTAGGAACCCAGAGTCCCTTGGATGATCCAATCATGATGGTTAGAGTATCGCCTGAATGGGAAGATCGCAAAGCTTCTGCTGCGAAGTGGGATTATTAGGGTGCGCCCGCCTTGCGATGAGTTTATTCCTCGAGACAGAGACAGAGAGGGGTTAATCGGCGAAGAGGTAACGGAGATCGTCGAGGGTCAATGCTTGGGCAAATTTATCTTCACCGAGAACATCGTCAGCCAGTTGGCTTTTGATCTTTTGCAAGGCGCGAATTTTCTCTTCAACGCTGTCTTTAATAAGCAATCGATAAGCAATCACTGTTTGTTTTTGGCCAATACGATGGGTTCGGTCGATAGCTTGGTTTTCCACGGCGGGATTCCACCACGGATCAAAGAGGACGACGTAACTAGCCGCGGTCAAGTTGAGACCAAATCCTCCCGCTTTGAGCGAAATAAGAAAAACGGCTTCTCCGATATGGGCTTGAAATTGTTGGACTAATTCGCCTCGGTTTTCTGTATCACCGGCGAGATAGTATATAGGCCAAGCCTTTTCAGTGATCGCTTTTTTGATAATACCTAACATCTCCACGAACTGAGAGAAGACAATGACTTTGCCGCCCTGTTCCATAATCGGTTCGACAGTTTCTAGGAGGGCTTCTACCTTGGTGCTTTCCGCCTTAGAATCTTCTTTGACGAGTTTTGGGTGGCAACAAATTTGTCTTAGGCGCAGGAGCGAAGTGAGGAGATTGAAGCGACTCTTGTTGAGTTGAGATTGATCAGTGATCCCGAGGAGCATTTGTTGAGCCCGCTTCAGTTCAGCTCGGTACAACGTTTTTTGTTCCCCTTCGAGTTCGCAGAGGAGGTCTTCTTCGATCCGTTCAGGCAGATCTTTGGCGACCTGTTGCTTCGTGCGGCGCAGGAGGAAAGGGCGCACCCGAGCGGCTAATCGTCGTCGTGCCAACGGATCGTCCTTGGCATCAAACAGCTTTTGAAATTCGTTGCGGGTACCAAGAACACCCGGCATGGCAAAGGACATCAGGCTCCAGAGATCGAGCAGTTTGTTTTCGATCGGTGTTCCACTGAGCAGAAGTCGGTGGATCGCTTTGAGCCTTGAAGCAATCAAAGTTGTGACCGATCCCGGGTTTTTAATGTACTGCCCCTCATCCAAAATCACCGCTAGAAACTCGATATTTAGTTTGTCTCCTAAGCTGCGTAACTGGTTGTAGTTAATAACATGGAGATCAGCCGAGTCCATCTCTCGGGTGAAGTCCTTCATATCGTCACTCCCCCAAACCCGTGCACGAACGCAGGGTAAGAATTTAGCAACCTCAGCACGCCAATTATCGGCGACCGATTTTGGGCAAACCACCAAGGAGGGCGGTGGATTGGCGTATTGTTTCCGCAACCAGCAAAGCCAAGTGAGGGTCTGGAGTGTTTTGCCGAGTCCCATGTCGTCAGCTAGCACCCCTCCAAATCGATTGGTGCTGAGGTAGGCTAAGAAATGGAACCCTTCTTTTTGATAAGGACGGAGCTCCGCGTTGATTTCTTCGGGAATGTCGGGAGTGACCCGAGCCTTCAGTTCAGCGGCACGGCGATGGACCCGTTCATAGATGGAATCGGAAAGAAAACGTTTGGCGGCTGGATCGGCGAGTTGCAGCGCGTGCAGGCGCTGTTTCTCGGTAATGAGTTCATTTGGATTTAACCCCAAACGCGCTAGTTGCTCGTCTTCTTCAGCCGATAGTTTGAACTCGAGTTTCCTCCAACCTTTGTTGGCGATTCGCACCCACTTGCCTCGTGCATGGATGAGGACTTTAATTTCCTCTTGGGTTAATGAGGTGTCGGAGACGTCAATGACGACCGATAAATCGAACCAATCTATCCCAGCTTCTTCAACGTCTAGTTTGATCGTTCCGGAAACTTCAGATCGAAGGAAGGAAGCCAGTTCGCCTCGGAGATCCAGATCGAGGTGTAAGGGGAGAGACTTTAACCAAGGGACAAATCGTTCAGGAAACTGACGGGTCACTTTGGCTGACCAACGTTGTCGTGCGAAGTCCCACCGGAATCCGCCGGCGTCTAATAAGCGAACCGACTCAGCTAGCCCACTGCGGTCAAACATCCATAGGGGATTCGACGCCGAAGTTTCGATCCCCTCGATCTTCGTTTGAGTCGACTCTTCCGGGTCATCGTCGTTCTCGGACATCATCAGATTGATATCATTCCACGAGGACCCACTCCATCGTTCCACCACTTTGTCGTCGGGTGTGAGAGCGAAAAGGTCGATGAAACAGAATTCACTATCATAGCCAACGATCGGTTGGACAAGTTCGGCTTGGATTCGGGGTCTTAGAGGAATAATGCGGACCTTAGATCGCAGGCGATCGGGTAAATGGGCCTGTAAATGGGAAAGAAAACGGATCCCAGGCGGAGTTTCTAATGACGGTGCTGGGATACGGGTTTCAGCGGTTGGATCTAGGGCACGATCTTCGGCGGGTGGACCCGTGAAAATTGTATCTGGGGTTAAGTACAGGGTGGGTCTCCCATTTAAAGTGAGGAGAAGTGGTGGAACAGGTTGATCGTCTGCCCGCAAGAGTCGGAGCGTGTAATCATCTGCTTCAGATGCGGCATCGCTGAGTACCCATCGGAGAGGGGACTCGGGATGTTGAAGCGGTTCACCGCCGATACCGACGATAAAGGGATGGAGTGCAGGGAGGCGAAGAACCCGGTTTAGGAAATGGCGTGTATTTTGGTCATGGTAGAAGAGTTCAATTTGGTAACCGTACCGAGCTCGTTGAGCCAAGGGTTGCCAGAGGAGCGCCACTTCGGGGGCCACTTCGATTGCATGTTTTTCGTCGAAATCTTTAAACTTACCCGGCTTAATCTGTATCCAGTTTTCGGCGCCAACTTTGCGCCATTCCACCAAGGCCTCCTTGGCATCGAGGCGTAAGCGAAGTTCGATTTGACCCGCTGCACGGGCATCTTCAGACGGGCCAAGTTGGAGGTTACCGAGAAGAGTTCGCCACCGTTGGACTTCACGTTCACGTCGGTGGTTATTGACGATAGCGCGGGCTTCTTCTGGATGAGTGATGGGCCGTAAAAAAGAGGGAATAGCCAGATTACGGTCTTGGGCGAAGACAGCAATAAACTGCCAGAGTTCGTACGGGCTTTTTGGGGGGGCAGGCCAGAGGTCGATTTTTTGCCAATGGCTTTCCGAAACAAGAAATCCTAATTCGGCGATATCGCCCATCGTAAGGAGAGTCCCGGAGCGAACTCGCGCGAACAGGCCTTCGATGAGTCGCACATTCTCAATATCAGCTTGCGATAAGGATCGACCGAGTGAGGTCGCAATTTGGTTGGCGAACGGACTAGCGGCTGTATCCGCTGGTGGTTCGGTCGGAGTTTTTTTTGCAGACGCCCCATCGGATCCCTTACGGACAGATTTGACGGAAATGGGTTTCGCCTTTGAATTCATGATGAAATCGACTGAAAAAGAGAATGGGGACGAGGGGAACGTTCGCAAGACGTCGATCAGAGGTTTTTAATTTCCGCCGGTCTCGGTGGTGAGATCCCAGACGGCGCAGTGAACGTTGGATCGAACAACATCCCCATCTAAGCGATCCAGCTTCGATGGCAAAGGCTTTTTTTAGGATTGGGCAATGAGTTGCCTCAGCACATAGGGGAGGATGCCCCCGTGTTGATAGTACTCGATTTCAATCGGGGTATCGATACGGCAGGCAACCGGCACGTCTTGAATTGCTCCACCTTTGCGAGTGATCCGCAGAGTAAGATCTTGTTGTGGCTTGACGCTTGGGCTGAGCCCGACCACATCGTAGATTTCTGTGCCATCGAGTTGGAGGGTTTGGGCGGTGGTGCCGTCTTTGAATTGGAGCGGTAAAACGCCCATGCCCACCAGATTAGAACGATGAATTCGCTCGAAACTTTGGGCGACCACCACTTTAACTCCCAATAGGTTGGTGCCCTTGGCTGCCCAGTCTCGGCTAGAGCCGGTACCGTATTCTTGTCCCGCAATCACAATCAGCGGGATTCCTTGGGACTGATAGGCCATGGCTGCATCGTAGATCGAAGTTTTAGCACCGTCCGGTCCCAGTGTATTGCCACCTTCTTCGCCGCCTAGCATCAAGTTCTTGATTCGCACATTAGCGAAAGTGCCGCGGGTCATAATTCGGTCGTTACCTCGGCGACTGCCGTAGCTATTGAAGTCCACAAATTCAACAGCCTTTTCCAAAAGATGCTTTCCAGCGGGTGAATTTTTCTTAATGGCTCCGGCAGGTGAAATATGGTCAGTAGTGACACTATCGCCGAATATCCCTAAGGCACGAGCGCCGGTGATGGGATTGATGGACCCAGATTGGAGCGAGAAATCGGTAAAGAAAGGGGGTTCCTGAATGTAGGTCGACTCCCTGTCCCACCCATAGACGTTGCCCACACTGGAAGGGATTTCGTTCCACTTAGGGTTTTGCCCAGCAAAATCGGTGTAAAGCGTGCGGAAAACCTCGGGTTTGAGGGCCGACTGCATAGCGTCACGCACTTCCTTCAGGGTGGGCCAGAGATCCTTTAAATACACAGGGCCCGACTTACCTTGGCCGACCGGTTCTGTGGTGAGGTCGATATCAACTCGCCCTGCGAGGGCAAAGGCGACCACCAAGGGTGGCGACATAAGAAAGTTCGCCTTAATATTCTGGTGAACGCGGGCTTCGAAGTTTCGGTTGCCAGAAAGGACGGAAGCGGCGACGAGATCTTGTTTGACCACGGCGTCTTCGATTTTTGCATCGAGCGGACCGGAGTTGCCGATACAAGTCGTGCAACCATAGCCGACTGTCTGGAAACCCAAGGCATCGAGGTAGGGTTGCAATCCAGTTTTGGTGAGGTAATCAGTGACCACACGACTGCCTGGAGCGAGGGATGATTTCACCGTTGAATTGACAGACAGCCCGTTTTCAACGGCCTTTTTGGCCAGAAGACCTGCGGCCAGCATCACGCTTGGATTGGAAGTGTTGGTGCAACTGGTAATGGCGGCGATCAAGACCGAGCCATGGCCGATCTGTGTTCCATTTACTTCGGCTCGAACAGTGGTGAAGTCTTCGGCTTTTTTGCCAAATCCAGCTTCGGTCACTGGCTTGCTAAAGGTGCCGGTGAAACTGGTCTTGAGGTTTTGCAGTTCGATGCGGTCTTGAGGACGTTTGGGGCCGGCGACACTGGGAACCACCGTGGTCAGATCGAGTTCAACGCTGTTGGAGTAGTCGATTTCGCCTTTCTTCGGGATACCCCAGAGCCCTTGTGCCTTGTAGTAATTCTCGTAGAGACGCACCTGATCTTCGCTCCGACCGGTCGCACGCAAATAAGTGGCACATTCGTTATCCATAGGGAAAAAGCCCATGGTGGCCCCGTATTCAGGGGCCATATTAGCAATTGTAGCCCGATCCACTAAGGGCAGGGCCTCTGCGCCTGGTCCATAGAATTCGACAAATTTGCCGACCACTTTCGCCTTGCGGAGTATCTGGGTGACAGTGAGCGCGACGTCCGTAGCGGTGACCCCTTCCAAGATGGAACCCGTCAAGTGAACTCCGACGACATCTGGGGTGAGGAAATAGACGGGTTGCCCGAGCATGCCTGCCTCTGCTTCGATCCCACCGACGCCCCAACCGACAATACCTAACCCATTGATCATGGTGGTGTGTGAATCGGTGCCCACCAGTGTGTCGGGGTAGAAGATATCTCCGGCCGACAAAACGCCCTTGGCTAAGTATTCAAGATTGACCTGATGAACGATGCCGATGCCTGGGGGGACGACCTTAAAGGTGTCAAAGGCTTGCATGCCCCATTTGAGGAATTGGTAACGTTCGCGATTACGACTGAATTCGAGATCGAGGTTTTTGGCGAGGGCCTCGCTTGTACCGGCAAAATCCACTTGAACGGAGTGATCGACCACCAAGTCGACAGGGACCAGTGGTTCGATCATTTTTGGATTCTTGCCTAAACGCGCCACAGCAGAACGCATCGCAGCGAGGTCAACCAGCAAGGGAACCCCAGTGAAATCCTGTAAAACGATCCGAGCGACAACGAATGGAATTTCGGCAGTCCGAGCTTCAGACGGTTTCCAATTTGCCAATTCGCGGATGTTGGCCTCTTGCACCTTCAGTCCGTCGCAGTTCCGTAGGACCGATTCAAGAACGATCCGGATCGAGATAGGGAGACGAGATATGGGACCAACCCCGGCTTTTTCGAGGGCTGGAAGACTGTAATAACGGCCTGTTTTGCCGTTGCCTAGGTCGAAGGAATGAAGGGAATCAAACAGGTTGTGCGGCGTACTCATTGGTTAGATCTCGCGTGTGTGGTAGATCATTGGGGCTTGGGCCGTGAGGCGTCAAGGAACCGGCGGGATCGTTTGCGGTTTTTTAGTTGGCTACTCGGGAGAGACTTTAAGAAATGGAACCGGCTAATTGTTGGTTACAGAGTCGTCGGTAGGTGGCTAAAGCCAGAAGCGGCCAGCTGTTTCGGTACATATCGTACTTCAAATAAAAGACACAGGGGAAGCCCGTGCCAGTGATTTCATCTTCGGACCAAGAACCGTCTCGGTTTTGGTTCCGAATCAGCCAGTCGACACCGCGACGGAGGGCTGGATTTTCTGGTTCGACACTCGAGCAAAGTCCCATCACCGCCCAAGCAGTTTGTGATGGAGTGGCGGGACCGGTGCCCTTAAAGATGGGATCGTCGTAGGTATTGCAACGCTCGCCCCAACCCCCATCAGGTAGCTGAACGCTAAAAAGCCAAGCCGCACCTTTGCGCAGCCATTCTTCCTCCATATTCCAGTTCAATGCCTTCATGCCGCGTAGCACCTGCCAAGTCCCGTAAATATAGTTCACACCCCAGCGCCCGTACCAAGAGCCGTCGGCCTCTTGTTGGGCGCGTAAATAGGCAATGGCTCGTCGGATTTGTGGGTCGGCGGGATCCCACCCTTCGTAGCCCAAAAGTTCCAGAATGCGGGCAGTAATATCCGCACACTCAGGGTCCAACATGGCATTGTGATCCGCAAAAGGAACCTTTTCTAAAATCGACTTGGTGCAGTCCTTGTCGAAGGCAGCCCAACCGCCGTCACGACATTGAAAGGTCATTATCCAACGGATGGCTCGATCTCGGCAGGCGTCGCGGAGAGCGGGATTCGTCGTCGGTATCTGACGCAGTGCTAGAATTACCATGGCCGTGTCATCGACGTCGGGATTCCACTGGTTATTAAACTCAAATACCCACCCTGAAGCCTCGACTTTAGAAGGGTTTTTATGAACCCAATCGCCACGGAAACGAATCTCTTTGGCCATGGTCCACTCGGCGGCTCGGACCATTTTCGGATGCGTCGCTGGAACCCCCGATTCGCGGAGGCAAATTAAGACAATAGCCGTATCCCAAACGGGTGAAAAACACGGCTCCATTCGCACGGAATCCGCAGTAAAGTGCATCAGTTTTTTTAATTCCTGATGGGCTCGTAAGACGTGTGGGTGATCCTCCGGATAGCCCAAGGCAATCAGGGCGATCAGGGCGTTGAGCATGGCCGGAAAAATAGCTGCTAATCCATCACTGCCTTCAAACCGCTCTAGCATCCAAGTTTCCGCTCGTCGTAAGGCTGTTTTGCGAAAGGGATGGAATCCACTCCGATTGACCCATTCGGCCAGTTTGTGCAAGCGATCCAGCCAGAGGAAAAGATTGCGCAAGGAGAAGTCGAAGTAACGGGGACGAAGTGCTTCATCCAGTTCCCATTTACCATGGGGAAACAGTTCGTTAAGATCGACTTTGATCGCGCGGGTCGGTCTGAAGTGATTAATAATAGCCAAGGGGATGATCATGGCACGCGACCAGTTGCTCATCTCCCAGAAGTTGACGTGAAACCATTTACCGATGAGCAGCACCTCGCAGGGAATCGTCGGGACGTGGGACCAAGTGGCTAGCCCGATGAGGGCTAAGTACAGCTTGGAGAAAGTATTCATCCGCGGCACACCGCCCAAAGATCGGGCCACTTCCCTCGCTTTGAGCATCCGCGAGTCGGTGGTGGGAACTCCCGCCAATTTTAGGGCGAGATAGGCTTTGACCGTTGCATTGACCTCGGCTGGGCCATTGGGGTAAATCGACCAACCGCCATCCTGTAGTTGCTTGCCGAAAATATGGTTGATCGCTTTCCGCTCCCATTCCCGATCGACCTTTCCCCACCAGTGATAAAAGACCACCATGTCGGAGACCAAAGTGACATCAACCAAGAGTTCACCAACCCAGTAACCCTCTGCTTTTTGTTCCGACAAAAGGAAGGATTGCGAGCGCGTGATTGCCTCGGCAAGGCCGGCATCGACGAAAGCTGAGTGGGCCTCAGGAATGTTAATCGGCGCGTCGGACGACGCGTTACTCACTGACATGGCTTTGAGAATGCGATGAGTGGTCTTTGTGGCAAAGCGATTATTGCGATTGGGTTCAAGGTAGAATCGAGTTGTACGATGAGAAGTCGGTGCCTTCAGTGTTGATCGAGAGGCAGGTTTGATCGGCTGAGCCCGCGGTTAATAGTGATGTTTTGGCGTATTCAGGCTTGGGACCAACGTGGCTTCATCGATAAGGTCGCCTCTCGTGTTTCAGCAAATTCAAAGCGTTCATTTTATTGGAATTGGCGGCAGTGCGATGGCGAGTGCTGCCGTGGCAATGCAGGAAAGAGGCTTCGAGGTCACTGGCTCTGATCAAGATGTCATTTATCCGCCGATGTCGACCTTCCTAGCCGATCGGTCGATTCGGGTGATAGCGGGTTATTCGGAAGCGAATCTCAGTCATAAGCCCGATCTAGTGGTCGTTGGGAATGCGATTTCTCGCGGTAACCCAGAGGTGGAGGCCGTTCTTGATCGCAAACTTCGCTACTGTTCTTTGCCTGAATTACTCAAAGACGTTTTTATTCGCGGTAAACGTTCCTTGGTGGTGAGCGGCACCCATGGGAAAACGACCACTGCCTCCTTGCTGGCTTGGGTTTTTGAAACGGCTGGATTGAATCCATCCTTTTTGATTGGTGGTATTCCCGCCAATTTAGGGCAGGGGGCACGTTTCACCGACTCTGATTGGTTCATTATTGAGGGCGACGAATATGACACAGCCTTCTTTGATAAACGCTCTAAATTTGTCCATTACCTGCCCGAGGTGCTCGTTGTTAATAATCTCGAGTTTGATCACGCTGATATCTTCCCTGCTTTGGTGGATATTCAATTGAGTTTTCGGCGACTGATTAATCTGATTCCGCGGAGTGGTCTTCTTTTGGCGAATGGTGACGAACCGGCTCTGGCTCCCTTGCTCGAGGTGCGACATTGCCCGGTAAAACGATTCGGTCTCGGGGAAGTGAACGAGATTCGTGCGAGCGGACTAATCCTGCGGGAAACGGTTTCCGAGTTTGAATTGGGCGGTACACGTTTTCGTTTGCCACTCATTGGCGAGTTTAATGTCCGTAATGCCTTGGCCGTGGTCGCGTGCGCTCGGCATTGCGGTCTCGCTGATTCGGTGATCCAAAAAGCGTTTGACACTTTCTTGAGTGTCAAACGGCGGATGGAGGTCAGGGGGGAAGTCCGTGGTATCACCGTGATCGATGACTTTGGCCATCATCCCACGGCAATCCGCGAGACATTGAGGGCTTTACGGGTCAAGTTTCCGGGGCGACGTATTTGGGCGGTCTTCGAGCCCCGCTCGAATACGACTCGGCGTAATGTCTTTCAGGAAGAGTTAGTCGATGCCTTAGAACGGGCAGATCGTGTGGTGGTCGCCGAGGTGGCTCGCCTCGAACAGTTGCCAGCAGGCGATCGGTTGAATCCCGACAAACTTATGCAGGACCTTCGGCTTACCGGCAAACCAGCTTCTTATCTGCCGACCGTCGAATCGATCATCGAACACATCGTCGCTGATGCCATCCCCGGTGACGTTGTCTGTGTTTTTAGCAACGGCGGGTTTGGAGATATCCACCGTCGTCTCCTTCAGAAGTTGACCGACTCAAGTCGAAGGCCCGAGTTGCCTCTGTAAGAGGGCCTCCGTAACGGATTTTTGGCTGGTTTTAAGCCTGCCCTACTCAAAGTGCGGTTCGTTATCTCGGTTCCAGATGCGGGCCACTTGCTTTCGCTCCCCTTTGTCTTTGCGGAGTTGACCGATAATATCAAAACGACGTTTAGTTTCAGCGTGACCGTCACAGAAGACAAGAGACGCTCGGCCTGAATGCAATTCCAAAGGCCATTGGCGTTCTTCATACATACCAATAAACCCACTCCAATCGGTATCTCCCTTTTTCTTGGTGTCCCAGTTGCTGTCACCATAGGAAATCATATTGGACGGGCTTACCACAGCCGATTCCTTAGTCTCACCCGCAATAGGGTCCCCCAGAAACACCCCAAGTCCGGTATTGGGATTGTTGCCCGCAAAAGCACCCCACACATTGTAACCGTAACTCATAAAGAAGCTGCCTCCAGGACGTAATCGAACCTCGTCTTGTAAATACCCCAGACGAGCCGGTTGACCGCTGCCAAACTTGGGAATCCATTGTGACTTGAGCGGTGCTACCGGGCAGTGAAAAATTTCAGTGTTCCTCCCTTCATACATGGATTTACGGAGGAGTGAGGGCCAGATCCAAGCATTTCCGTCGGCACCATCTATGCCCACTGGATACACCCCGTTGTCTAAAATGTAAGTGGCATTGGCTAATCCTATTTGCCGCAGATTA
This sequence comes from Akkermansia muciniphila, assembly GCA_945898055.1. Lineage (GTDB taxonomy): Bacteria > Verrucomicrobiota > Verrucomicrobiia > Limisphaerales > UBA9464 > SXXZ01. The sequence goes on from CAMDGV010000052.1 coordinate 17,090, forward strand.
CTGATACAACGGGTCCCCAGTGCCTTGGACTTGGCTTTGCCTAGGGCTGGTAAAAGCATACCCGCTAAAATAGCGATGATGGCGATAACGACCAGCAACTCGATCAGGGTAAAGGCGGGTGAACTTCGTCTTAGGTACGCCCAAGATAATCGAGAGGCTTTCGAACTCTCAAAATTGATTTTACCGCCATGGGCTCTTAAAGGGGAGTTCATCATAATTTTGGAGTGAAGTAAAAATTGTATAAGTGGAATTAGATTAGAGAGACTCTAAAATAAAACGCGTCAAAATATAAATAAAAAATCATCCGTCCATTGGTCATCTTTTGTATGGCGCAACCCTCCGGTTCCTTCAGTTTTTCTAGATGGTGCACTTTGACGCAATCGTTGTGGGGGGGGGAAGCGCTGGCTATGCGGCGGCACGGTCCTTGGTCGCTGGTGGAGCTCGTACCGCAGTGGTGGATGGCGCTACGGAACTTGGCGGACTCTGTATTCTTCGTGGGTGTATGCCTACCAAAGCTCTTCTGCACGCCGCAGAACTGCGTCAATCAATTCGAGATGCCGTTCACTGGGGTATTGACGCCGGAACTGTGACGGTTGATCCCCAGCGTCTCTTTGCTCGGAAAAATACCTTGATCGAGGATTTTGCCGGATTCCGCCGTCAGCAGTTGTCCGATGGACGTTTTGAACTCTTTCGCTCTGCGGCGTGGTTTACTGGTCCGAACACGCTCGCTTTGGCCGATGGCCAGAGTCTTCACGCACCCCATTTCGTGATTGCCACAGGCTCGGTGTTGACACCGTCACTCGTTCCGGGAATGGAGGAGGCTGGCTTTTGGACCAGTGACACCGCCCTTTTAGAACGCCCTTTTCCTCGCTCGCTTATCGTTTTAGGCGGGGGTGCCGTGGCTTTGGAGTTTGCTCAGTTCTTCGCTCGAATGGGGACTCGAGTGACGCTGATTCAACGGGGGAATCAACTGCTCTCAGAGGCGGATCCCGATGTCGCAACCGCGCTGGAATCGGCCTTCCAACGCGAGGGAATCGAGGTCATCACCGGAACTCAACTGGATCGAGTCGTGAGGGATTCGGGCGGGGTCCGAGTTCTGTTCCGGCAGGGAGAAACTCTTCGTGAAGTGGTCGCTGAAGAACTTTTTTCGGGACTAGGGCGGAGACCGAACACTTCTGGATTAGGGCTCGATGCGGCGGGCGTTCAATTGGAGGGGCAGAGGATCCGTGTGGATCTAAACCAGAAAACCTCGGCCCCAAGTGTCTATGCGGCCGGTGATTGTTGTGGGCCCCATGAAATTGTTCATTTGGCGATCCGTCAGGGCGAAGTTGCGGCGAGCAATATTCTGAACAAAAGAGCGGCCATGGATTATCGGGTGCTCCTCGGAGTGGTGTTCACCGAACCTCAAGTAGCTTGGGTGGGCTTGACCGAACGAACCGCCGCCCAGCAGGGTGTGAAAGTGCGGGTCGCGTCCTACCCCTTTAATGATCACGGCAAGTCAATGATTCTTGGCGCTCAAGAAGGTTTTGTAAAACTTTTAGCAGATCCAAAAACAGGTGAACTCCTTGGGGGAGCTTGTGTCGGTCCTCAGGGTGGGGAATTGATTCACGAAATTGCCGTCGCACTCTCTGCCCGGATGACCGCCGCGCAGTTGGCTGCCGTGCCTCATTATCACCCGACTTTAGCTGAAATCTGGACTTATCCCGCCGAGGAACTGGCGGAACAGTGCGGTCCTGAGGTCAACTAACGATTAGAAGATCGAAAAGACATCGGCTTGGAACTTCTCAGCAATCTGCCTCAGTCTTCACTCGTGGAGACTAACTCGATAAAGCCCGCTCACTTTTCCTGTGGATATCCTTTCTGAACCGCTTCCGCTGTCGCCAAATGGCGTTTGTCTTGCCTTGGGAATGTTCGATGGCATCCACCTTGGACATCAGCATGTGGTCCGACAGGCCCTGCTCGATGCGCGCGCAATGGGAGCAAATTCGGTCGTCGCTTCGTTTGATCCGCATCCTTTGACCGTGGTTCGACCGGAAAAAGCCCCACGTTTGATTCAATCGTTGACGGGGCGATTGGATCAAATTCGGCGTCTCGGAGCGGATGCGGCGTTAGTGCTTCGCTTTGATGCCGTGTTTAGCCAGCGGACAGGGGAAGAATTTGTCCGCAGTTTGGCTGGAGGGTTCGGACGCCTTCGTAGTTTTACGGTCGGACAAGGGTTTCATTTTGGTCATGGACGTAGTGGTAATGTGGCCTTACTGCGGGGACTCGGACGTGAATTGGGTTTCACTGTAAATGCGATGGCTCCCATCCACATTGGGGCCGAAGTGGTTAGCAGCACCCGAGTGCGTGCGGCTTTGCGGGAAGGGCGTCTGGGGCATGTAGCTGAGTTGCTCGGACGTCCCTATTCAATTTCGGCTAAGGTGGTCAAAGGGGATCAATTAGGTCGCACCTTGGGTTTTCCTACGGCCAATTTGGAGGTGGATGGATTGGAATTACCGCCGGTGGGTGTCTATGCGGTTTGGGTCCGAGTTCAGGGGCAGGAATACCCTGGCGCACTCAATCTCGGCTTTCGACCTACCGTCGCTCTTTCCAAGCCGCAGATGCGTCTTGAAGTCCATCTGATCAACTTCAACGCAGATCTTTATGGACAAACTATTTTGGTGGAATGGGTAAAGTTAGTACGGACAGAGAAGCGGTTTAACGGGTTGCCAGCGCTCCGTGCCCAGATTGCTCGTGATGTCGCTGCCGTGACGACTCTCCTTTGCTAATTTACCCACGCTTTATCAAGACACAGGCGCTGAGTGACCTTTTCTCTGCGGTTTTTCCCTGATAGACTGTCGGCCATGGACAAGAATGAGGTCGCTGCTGTGCTGGGGCAGATTGGGATATTACTCGAATTAAAAGGTGAGAACCCCTTTAAAACGCGGGCTTATCTCACTGCGGTTCGTGTTTTGGAAAGCCTAGAAGGATCACTCGAAGAATTGGTTGCAGCGAAACGTTTAGGGGAACTCAAGGGGTTCGGCGAGGCTTTACAAGATAAAGTAACCATTTTGGTCACCACGGGCCGTCTGCCCTATTACGAAGAACTTAAAGCTTCTTTGCCCCCCGGATTGCCGGCACTTCTCGAAATTCAAGGGCTAGGACCTAAAAAGGTAAAACGCTTGTTCGACGAACTTGGGGTGGATTCCGTCGAGACGTTGGAGGCCGCTTGTAAAGAGAATCGGATCGCCGGCTTAGAAGGCTTTGGCGAGAAATCGCAGAGCAAAATCTTGGAGGCGATTGCTTTCAAACGGCAGTTCGCTTCGCGCCATAGGTTAATCGATGCACTTATCCAAGCGGATCCCATTCTGGAGTTCCTGCGCGGCCATCCCCATGTCGTTCGCTGCTCGACAGCAGGAAGTTTGCGCCGATGGAAAGAGGTCATCGGTGATATCGACTTTCTGGTCTCTTCAAGAGAACCCCTGAGGGTCATCGAAGACTTCGTCTCGCAACTAGGAGTTAGATCGATCCTCGTCAAGGGTGACACCAAAGCCGCGGTCATTCTTGGTGAAGGTATCCAAGCGGATCTACGGGTTGTCACAGACTCTGAATACCCTTTTGCGTTAGCCTATTTTACTGGATCCAAAGAGCACAATATCGTCATGCGTCAGCGGGCCATCTCCCGTGGATTGCGTCTCAATGAATACGGTTTATTTCGGAGCAATGAGGAAACGCGCGACCCGGCCCTGCGAGTCCCCTGTTATGAGGAACGGGATATTTTTGAAGCCCTAGGGATGGCCTTTGTTCCACCTGAACTGCGAGAGGATCAGGGTGAATTTAGCGCAGCGGAAGCGGGATCCTTGCCTCGTTTGATTGAGTGGACCGAACTTCGTGGGTCCTTGCATAATCACTCCAATTGGTCGGACGGTCGTGATTCTTTGGAAACCATCGCCGCCCAAGCCCACGAACTAGGCCTCGATTATTGGGCCATCACTGATCATTCACGCGCCTCCTTTCAAGCCAATGGACTTGACGCCGTGCGCCTAGCCAATCAGATCCAAGCGATTCAAAAAATCAATGAATCCTACGCAGCCGAAGGAAGTGATTTCAGACTTCTGACTGGATCCGAAGTCGATATATTAAAGGAAGGGTTAGACTTCTCGGATGAGATTCTCGCCGGCTTAGACGTGGTTGTCGCGAGCTTACATGTTCCCTCAGGTGACGGAGCAGAAAATACTCGCAGACTTATCCGGGCGGCGGAAAATCCCCATGTCCATATGTTAGGGCATCTCACTGGGCGACTGTTACTTGAACGAGATGCCTATAAAATGGATATCGACAGTGTTTTGGATGCATGTGCTGCGACGGGAACTTGGGTAGAACTGAATGCGAATCCCTATCGATTTGACCTCGATTGGAGGGTCTGGCGTCGAGCTCGAGATAAGGGGGTCAAGTGCGTCATTAACTGCGATGCACATCGGCTTGAGCATTTTGATTTTCTTCGTCTGGGCACAGGAATCGCTCGCAAAGGTTGGCTGAGAAAAGGGGATGTTGTTAATACTCGGAATCTCGCGGAACTGCGGAGCTCTTTAGCGACGAAACGGTCCCGACCTTCCTGACTGTTGGCTTGTCTCCTCACTCGGTCGTTTTTATTAGTTCCCAACTTTCGCCAAAAAATTGAGCGGCGATCACCCCTTTTCCGCCGATCCGTTCGGACAAGGGAACGCGGAGGTCAAGAATCGCCCAGTCAGGAAGTTTGGGCGTCTGCAACGAATTCGACTCGGCAGCAAACTGCGGAAAAGTGAAGCCGCTGTTAATCACCACATAACGCTTTGGGTTTAATGGATTAGGAAAAATAAAGACGGGTACTTGCTGGGTAGGATCATAGGTCTTGTTACCAACTCGGATGCTCTTGCTGTTCCATTGGATGGGTAATTGATGAGCAATCCGGGCCAAAATTCGGTTGGATCTTGGGTCGCCCCAAAGAATCAAATGATGATCCTGAAGATCTGCTGCCGAAATGTCGGAATCTCTCTTGAGACGCGGTTCGCCCCGGAAATAGCGGCGCCAATGAAAAATCGCTTCGGCTCGCTCAGTCTCAACCCAAGCACCGACGGCGGCGTTTAAGGGTTGTCCTGTTGGTTGCACCATGACAAACGAGTCCATAAAGGCATCATCAATCGGTCCTTGAAGATTGTGCCGTTTTAAAAGTAGCGCCTTACGGTTCTGTTCTGGACTTTTCTTAGACCACCGCCCATTTGTCTTTTTCACCTCGTAACTCCAAGTGCTGTTTCGGTGTCCATCAAGAGACGGAGCGAAGACGGTTGGGTGGAATCCCAAGTCCTGCCCATCCACAACGAGACGAGCCCCTTTGCCGACTCGACTTGCGGGAACTAATTTCAATGATAAATGGGTCACGTTACCCGTTTTGACTTCAAGACGAACGGTGTCTTTTTCTTGAATAACTTCGGAATCGACGCGCGCCTCCTGCCACTGATGTTCCATCGCCTCAATTGTCACCCCATGGGCCGAATTAAACTTCAGAGAGTGGGTGACCAATGATACTTGGGTAGGCTCCGTTTTTAACCCTTGATGAGTGGCTTCATCTACCCGTTTTTCGACCTGCTTTTTCGCCTCTTTTTCGTAGGAATGACCGGTCTTAGCACCGATAATATGGGTCATCTTCACTCCCTCTTTGAGGAGTGCTGCTTCCATCAAGTCAGCAGCCGCTTTCTGAGTGTCGATTTCACCGCTGTAGGCCACCAACGTCGAATTGGCAAAATTGATGGGACAAACAAGTGCATCATAAAATCCCCACAGTCTTTGTTCCCACCAGGGAAAGTCACCGAGTCTCTTGCCCAACTTCTGATAGTTCTTCACATCCACAAACCCGGCACCCGGATTGATCACCGCCCATTTATCTGAGTAATGCGCTCCTAGATGCCAAGCCCCAGCGCCTCCCATCGAAAAACCGCGCAGAGCCAACTTATTGCCATCAATCGGATACACTCTGGCCACTGAATCGAGGCTCTCGAAGACGTCGGTCTCCCCAGCAAATTTAAAGGCGTTCATAAAACGGCCATACGGCTCGAGCACAAAGGTGTCGGCCGGTAGGAACGGACTCCCGCCCCTTTGTTGTCCCTCAAGAAAGGCTATTTCATTCAAGGTATCGCTGCGACCGTGGAGCCAAAGATCCAACCGGCGTGGTTGATCGTCGCCGGTTAAGTAGGTGACCGGTACTTTTACTCCGTACGGCTGCACCGATCCATCAATCTTGGACCGGTATCCGCGCACCAAAGGAACGTGTGTTAGTTGAGTCGATATTTTAGCTTGGGCTTCAATTTCATTTTTTATATTTAGTAGCCCAGATTTGGTGTTCCATCGAGCTTCTCCTGCGGCTAGTTGTTTGGCTCGATCCAACCCAGTTTGAAGCAAAATGCGCGCGGAATTAAACTGGTTTGTGCCGGTAAAAATATCGTCCTCAAGGGCGTAACGAACGGCATTGTAATAAATCTCCACATCCGGCAGGAGCGCCTTCAGTGCAGGCTTTGATTGGAGTGATCGACGCAAGTCTTCGATTGTCTTGCCGAGCACCCAAACTTTGCCGCTGAGTTCCTCTCTAAGCTCAACTGGAATCACTAGGCCGGGTGCTGGATTCAGGTTCCGAGGATTAGGCTGAAAATCGGGCTGGACGGCTTTTTTGGCAGGAATCGTTGCGGCCAAACCAATCACGTTCATCCACAAAAAAACGGAAGGAAAGAAAGATAATTTCATTAGGAGAACGCTTTGAAAAGGAGCTGAAAAATGAGTCTCCTTCGAAAATGAGGCGAAGACTTTCTAAATCAATTTCGATCGTCAACTTTCCTTACTTATTCGCTAGCACAAGTGATCGTCACGCCACGTCGCCGAATCGAACGAATTAAACGCGAGGCACTGGCAGAGTCTGTGGTCAAGAGATGATCAACCTCTTCGAGCGGGCACAATTCGCAGAGGGCTTGCCGTCCCAACTTGGTTGAATCGGCGAGAATCATCAGTTGGTCAGAGCGGTCAATCATCCTTTTCTCGCTGGCTAACACTGCCTCATTATAATTACTCACTGAAGTCACACCGACCCCGGCCGCTCCCAGTAGGGCCCAACGTGCCCGGTAACGGCCCAAGAAGGCTTCCGCCCGAGGTCCCACCACCAAACCTGAATCGGGTTCGAGCAAACCACCGGCCAAATGAACCTCCGCACCGGGTCGCCCCGCTTTTAACCGATCAATGGCTTGCGCGATAACCAATGAATTGGTGAGAACCCGAATTTGTTTCAGAGCGATAAAATCCGCCAATTGAAAGGTGGTTGTTCCGCCATCAATCATCACCACGTCCCCTTCCTTTAAAAGGGCAGCAGCTGCACGAGCAATCGCCCGTTTGGCGTCCAACTCGAGCTCCAATCGCCGAGCGAAAGCGGGCGGGCCCATTCGCCAAGCCCCAGTACCCGCCAATTGGATGCCACCCCAAGTTCGCACGACTTGCCCGGTTGCTTCTAATGCAGCAAAGGCCCGACGAACCGTGGCGGATGAAATCGAGAGTCGCCCGCAGGCCTCAGCCAGCGACAGCTCCGGATCCAACTCGAGCAACTCGAGGATCTGTTTGAGACGAAGGCGGCGTTTCATAGAGAGAAACTAAACAGTCCGAAACGTGTCAAGGAGTCAGGAACTGCTTTAACGAATCGCTAACGAGATCAGATTCCCGTTGACGTCCCCCATCTCATCTTCAGATTTCGCTCACAAATCAATCATTTTGATTTTCCCATTCCTTTATCAATGAGCTCATTTAAGTACGTCTCGAATCTTTGGAACGATACCGAGGCCTCCACACTCACAGGAGCAGACCGTTTGGTTTATCGCTCCAACAAGCTAGGTTCCGACCAGAGGGTGACCAACACCGGCGGCGGTAACACGTCATCAAAACTGACCGAGAAAGATCCGCTCACCGGCGAGGATGTCACGGTTCTCTGGGTGAAAGGTTCCGGCGGAGATCTCCGCACTGCAGGTCGTGAATTTTTCAGTTCATTGTATCAAGACAAAGTTCTTGGATTACAAAAGGTGTATTCGGCACGGAGCGATAAGGGGCTTAAATCGCAAGCTGAAGACGACATGGTGGCCATGTTTTCCCACACCACCTTCAATCTCAATCCGAGGGCGACATCAATTGACACCCCGCTCCATAGTTTTATTCCGGGTCGTTTTGTCGATCACATGCATCCCAACGCGATCATTGCCATCGCGGCTTCGTCTCGTTGTGTCGAACTGACCCAAGAGATCTTTGGCGGAGAAATGAAGTACGTGCCATGGATGCGGCCCGGCTTTGAACTCGGCCTTGCCATGCAGGAGATCGTGCGTCAATGCCCAGCATCCAAGGCAATCATGATGGGGCAACACGGCTTCATTTCTTGGGCTGACGACGACAAAGCGTGTTACCTAGCTACCTTAGCTTTTATCGAAAAAGCAGCTACTTATATCGAGTCAAAGTATCAAGAAAAGGGAGGCAATTTCACTGCCTTTGGTGGTGCTAAATACACAACACTCACCGAAGAAAATCGACGGAGCACTTTTGCTGGTGTCCTGCCTTGGTTAAGGGGCCAAATCTCTCAACAGAGGCGGTTTATTGGGACGATCCAAGACGACGAACGAATTCTAGGCTTTGTTAATTCGAACGACGCTCAGCGTTTAGCTGAACTGGGTACTAGTTGCCCTGATCATTTTCTACGCACCAAAATCAAGCCGCTTTATGTGGACTGGAATCCCCAAACCGGCGATCTCACCTCGCTTAAATCCTTGCTCAAGTCTGGTCTTGAGCAATATCGAAAGGATTACGCGAGCTACTACGAACGTTGCAAACGGGCTAACTCCCCGGCGATGCGCGATCCCAATCCGACAGTCATTTTGATTCCTGGTCTGGGGATGATCGCTTGGGGTAAGGATAAATCAGAAAGCCGAGTGACGGCTGAATTCTACAATTGTGCTGTCGAAGTGATGCGTGGAGCTGAAGCTATCGACCGCTATATTGCTCTACCTCAGCAAGAGGCGTTCGATATCGAATACTGGCAGTTAGAGGAAGCAAAACTCAAACGGATGCCCCCTGAAAAGGAACTGGCTCGACAGGTTATTCTGGTCATCGGCGCCGGTTCGGGTATCGGCAAGGAAACCGCCCATCGCCTGAGTCGCGAGGGGGCTCAGATCGTTTGTGTCGACCTGAATGAAGTTGCCGCCAAAGCCACAGCCGCCGAACTCATCGTCAAACTCGGCCAAGGCATCGGGGTAGCCGGTAGCGGTATCAGTGAATGCGGCCCCGCCATCGGTCTCGTTGCTAATGTTACCGATCGAGCCAGCATTCGTGCCATGCTGGATCAAGTCGCCTTAGCCTACGGCGGTTTCGATTCCATCGCTGTCACTGCGGGCATTTTTGTTCCCAGCGATATCTCTGGCCATATTCCGGACGAAAAATGGGCTCTCACCTTCGGTATCAATGTCACTGGCAGTTACCTAGTGGGGGATGAAGCCGCAAAGACTTGGAAGGAACAAGGTTTGAGAGGTAATCTTGTATTGACCACCAGTGCCAATGCGGTTGTCGCCAAAAAAGGTAGTGTTGCCTACGATTGCTCTAAAGCAGCCGCCAATCATTTGGTTCGCGAATTAGCGATGGAACTTAGTCCGCTTGTTCGGGTCAATGGTGTCGCACCGGCTACTGTGGTCCAAGGTTCAGCTATGTTTCCACGTGATCGGGTCATCGGATCATTGGCCAAATATTCGATCCCATACTCCGAGGATGAATTGACGGAATCATTGGTCAATAAATTGGCCCAATTCTACGCAGATCGCACGCTCACAAAATCACCAATTACCCCCGCCGATCAAGCAGAAGCCTACTTCCTTCTGCTGAGCAGTCGCTTGAGTAAAACCACCGGTCAAGTGATCACTGTCGATGGCGGCCTGTACGAAGCCTTTTTGCGATAAACTATCAAACATAACCGCCGCAGGACCTTTGGTTTCTGCGGCTTTTTCGTGCCAAAAAACTCCGGATTTCCCTGCGGCAAGCCGATCTTAGCCTACTGAAAAACCTTAAACTTATGCTCAATATCGGGACTAATGAGGCTTACCCCAAATCGATTTTGAGAACACTCCCGTTCACTTCCGCTTGCGCGTCTCCAAGAATCTTAAAGTTAACGACCGCTCTTCGCTGATGACTCGGGTTTCATCCGTTGAAAATCCTCATTTTAATACAGTGGGCCTTAGGTTTAATTAACGAGGAAAGAGAGCCTCCCCCATGATTCGTAAATCCGGGGTGCACGCTTACAGTTCTGGTGAGTCGCCACCTGACAGGACTCAGGTTGCAGGTACGACAAGTTCGGCGCTGAAGGAATTGAGATCGGAAACCAAAATCGCCCCACGTTGGAGCCGTTTCAATTCGATCGCGTTGGTCAGGGGCTGGGGCTGGTTGTTGCCGATCCCAGATCTTGGTAGGTACTGAGTGATGTTTCTCGTCCGCTTACAATTTAAACCGGCGGCGACACCCTGTTTCTCCGATTTGATTAATCAATACGCCGTCGCCAAAGGGTCTAACAGATTGGCTTTTAGAGTATCCTAGTCACATGCATCAAAACCGTTCCCAATCAGCTTGATGCCAAAGAAACTTTCCTAAGTCTCGCATCGTTTCAATAATATCAGGGGCTACTTCCTGTTGCTTAAGAAAAACAAGCATCCCAGAATGCGATCGAATCCAAGGGCGCGCACGAGGCGCTCCAGTCGTATTGTCCGTCTCGTCATCCTTCAGTTCACCAGTAACATCACGAAAATACTCCCGCCCGACAAGGTGAGCCATTCGCGAAAATTCAGCTAGAAGGGATCGAATCACTTGGTCACGAAATTCGACAGGATATCCATCCCACATCTCTGGACGTTCACGCGTGAACAGAAATTCCAGCGCAGGACCTGCAAGTCCATTGAAACCATCCCACTGATCGGTTGGATCATAGGTGGTTGCTTCACCTGCCTTAATCTGTGCCACGGTCAACTGAGCCGCAGTACCTAGTCCATAAGCCAATTGGCCTTGAGTGAAGGCGACCAAATAACTCCAATCAATGGGCGACGTCCCTTGGCGACGATGATTCGAATCATTTAAAACCATCTGCAACCAGTACCATTGATGAGACATAAAATCCCAAACAACTGGACTACCGTCACGCAAAAAGTGCCCGGTTCTTTCCTGAATAGTAAAATGAGGTGAAGACAAGAAAATAGTGTGAGTTGGCCACGAACGCGGATGTACTGGCCAACTATACATAGAGGCGCCAGCTCCCTCTAAGTTCCGTTCGTTTATTATTTCCCAACTTTTTACAGTCCGCCATCTTGCCATCGACCACCAATCTAAACTTCTCGTATTGTTACCAGAAGCCGTATAGCGGGCGAGTAATGCCTCAAAGCCAGTCGGACTATAAAACCAGCTAACCAAGCTCATATGCCACTCATCAAATCTTAATTGAATAAGATTGGTAGAGGGTTCCTCTCGAATGATTTCCAAGCTATCATAGACCGATTGAAAACTGTCACCAATGGAATCTTTAGGATGCACGTGAGGTAACCAACTATTCCAATCCGGCAAGGGTATAGCAATCGGCAACTCGCGGATATTAAGGGTGCTAGTGTAGGAAACACTGTTGGAAGTGGGGCCACCTGGGAAAATATAATTAAAGCTTAGATGATCACTAGGAAGAACCCACTTAAGACCAGCACCCGCTGAAAAGTGGGCGTCTGGAACAGAATCGACGCCGGGTCCTGGTTGATAAGGCGGATCCCAAGGGGTGCCAACCCGCGGAGTATTTAAGGAACGAATATAAGCAGCAATTGATTTACCTTGATCAGTATTCAACCCGTGGAATTCGGCGCGTGACCAAATAGACTTAGCTGTATAATTAAAAAATTGCAGATCTGCTCCACTCTCAGCATGGCAATCTGTACATTTGGCTTTAATTAAACCACCCGTCCAATTAGTTCGGAGCTCGGCAGTATACCAAAGATTAGATCCGGAGTAAATTCTCCCTGTATCTGTGAGCCAAGCATCGGAAGCATCGGCCTCAATTACCGGTCTCCCTAACCCTAGAACCGGCTCCAAATTGCTTCCTAATATATTTATATCTAATAATCGAAAGCCACTTGAAATGCCATTGCTCCTGTTAAACTTTAACTTAATAGAGTTATCAACATTCCCTGAGTTGGAGGTGTTTAGTAAATTGCTATTTACAACACGAAAAGACAACGTATCTAAGGGTCCCCCCATTCCATTTAGTCGATCGCCTGGATAATCAAAAACACAATTTTTATTATTTAAAGAGATCCAGTTTCCGTCGTTTACCCGAAGACTGATCATATCTGGATAGTGAACCCCATGAACCTTTAACCAAAGAAATTTGCCAGTCGACGGCACGCTAATCAAGTGAGTTGACTCAGCGCCAGGTTCATCAGGGCGGCCCATAAGTTCAGTAACCACGAAGTCACGATCTGCAATTGGCGGTTGCCATTTCACCAGTGACAAAAGGTTAGAGAAAGATGATGTAAATATAAGATCAAAACTGTTGGTGGAACTTTCTAGTCCGTCTGAAACATAGACTTGAACTTGGTTTGTAAAATACCTTTGTCCTGGGGAAGCAGCCCAGGAAAGAGATCCGTCGGCATCTAAAACAAGATTTGTGGGACCACTCACCAAACCATAGGTCAGAGGCTGAACCGGTTCATCGAAATCGGTAGCAGTTAATCGTAACTGCAGAGGCTGAACTGAAGAAGCGATTCTAACCGGAATTACAGTCATAGTCGGTGGCGTATTCACTTCAGTCACAGTCAGCGTGAAGGAATTTGTCACGCTGGCCATCCCATCGCTGACCTTGACGAGAACGCTCGTCTCCATCGGGCCTTGTGACTCTGTCGGTGTCCAAGCTAAGGCTCCACTGACGCTAACGGTCATTCCACTGGGGCCATTGACTAACTCGTAGATTAATGTCTGGGCCGGGAAATCAGTGTCCGAGGCACTCAAGGTAACTGCTAGCAGTGACAACTCAGCCACCGTCTGGGGAAGCACTGCTGCAAAGCTTGGTGCCGCGTTGACTTCAGTCACGGTTAGCGTGAAGGAATTTGTCACGCTGGCCACTCCATCGCTGACCTTGACGAGAACGCTCGTCACCATCGGGCCTTGCGCTTCCGTCGGTGTCCAAGCTAAGGCTCCACCGACGCTAACGGTCATTCCACTGGGGCCACTGACTAACTCGTAGATTAATGTCTTGGCTGGTAGGTCGCTATCCGTCGCACTCAAGGCAACTGACAGCAGTGACAACTCAGCCACCGTCTGGGGAAGCACTGCGGCAAAGCTTGGCGCCGCGTTGACTTCAGTCACAGTTAGCGTGAAGGATTTTGTCACGCTAACCACCCCATCGCTGACCTTGACGAGAACGTTCGTCACCATCGGGCCTTGCGACTCTGTTGGTGTCCAGTCAAGTCGCCCTTCATTAGAAAGCGTCAGCCCAGTTGGTCCACTGACCAATTCAAAGCTCAAGGTATTGGTTGGGAAATCCGGATCTGTTGCGGTCAAAACCTTCGAGTAGGGCACCATTTCGGGGATGGAAAGGTTTACCGCACCAAGTACCGGAGGCATATTCACTTCGATGACCATTACGGTGAACTGGTTTGTGGCATAAAGTGTCCCGTCTTTCACCCACACCGTGACTAAGTTAGTGCTCGGCCCCTGGGCTTCTGTCGGATTCCAAACAAGAATACCGGCAGTGCTCACGGTTAGACCTGTCGGTCCACTCGCCAGTCCAAAAGTCAAAGTTTGAGCCGGTAAATCTGGGTCGGTCGCCTGCAACGTCTGTGAAAAGGCGACACTTTCTGGGATGAGTGCATCTGGGGTTGCGGCGAAAATGGGCGACCGGTTTACTTCCGTCGCACTCACTGAAAAAACATTTGTTACCCAGATCAGGCCATCACTGACCCGCGCAGAAACCGAGGTTGTGCTCGGGCCTTGCGACTCTGTTGGTGTCCAGTCAAGTCGCCCTCCATTAGAAAGCGTCATCCCAGTTGGTCCACTGACCAATTCAAAGCTCAAGGTATTGGTTGGGAAATCCGGATCTGTTGCGGTCAAAACCTTCGAGTAGGGCACCAGTTCGGGGATGGAAAGGTTTACCGCACCAAGTACCGGAGGCATATTCACTTCGGTGACCCTTATGGTGAACTGGTTTGTGGCATAAAGTGTCCCGTCTCTCACCCACACCGTGACTAAGTTAGTGCTCGGCCCCTGGGCTTCTGTCGGATTCCAAACAAGAAGACCGGCAGTGCTCACGGTTAAACCTGTCGGTCCACTCGCCAGTCCAAAAGTCAAAGTTTGAGCCGGTAAATCTGGGTCGATCGCCTTCATACTCTTTGAAAAGGCGACACGTTCTGGGATGAGTGCATCTGGGGTTGCGTCGAAAATGGGCGACCGGTTTACTTCCGCCGCACTCACTGAAAAAACATTGGTTACCCAACTCAGACCATCACTGACCCGCGCAGAAACCGAGGTTGTGCTCGGGCCTTGCGACTCTGTTGGTGTCCAGTCAAGTCGCCCTCCATTAGAAAGCGTCATCCCAGTTGGTCCACTGACCAATTTAAAGCTCAAGGTATTGGTTGGGAAATCCGGATCTGTTGCGGTCAAAACCTTCGAGTAGGGCACCATTTCGGGGATGGAAAGGTTTGCCGCAACCAGTACCGGAGGCCTATTCACTTCGGTGACCCTTACGGTGAACTGGTTTGTGGCATAGAGTGTCCCGTCTCTCACCCACACCGTGACTAAGTGAGTGCTTGGTCCTTGGACTTCTGTCGGATTCCAAACAAGCATACCGGCAGTGCTCACAGTTAAACCTGTCGGTCCACTCGCCAGTCCAAAAGTCAAAGTTTGAGCCGGTAAATCTGGGTCGGTCGCCTGCAACCTCTTTGAAAAGGCGACACTTTCTGGGGCGGTCGTATCCGAGATGGCCGCCAGAATTGGAGGTCGGTTTGGCGGAGTAGCTTGGATCGCACCTGCAACTCTTAAAATGCTTAGGCGAGACAAGAATCCGCGTCTCAGTTTTCCCAGAAAGTCCGAGGAAAAATCTGGAGTCCTCAACGTCTTTGAAAAGGCGACACTTTCTGGGGCGGTCGTATCTGAGACGGCCGCCAGAATTGGAGGTCCGTTTGTCGGAGTAGCTTGGATCTCACCTGCAACCCCTAAAATACTGAGGCAAAACAAGAATCCTAGTCTCAGTTTCCCCCGAAAGTTCGAGGAGAAATAGTGCCTGCTCATCGGGAAAATTGTGACCTTGTTTCCAATGAAAAAGAAACCTTAAAGTATCAGATTTAGGGAAACTAATTAGTTACGAAAAAGGTCCTCTTCCACGTTTGATGAATTTTTGTCTCTTAACAGGCCTTGGACAGAAGCCAAGGCTCTTTGACCCGCCTCTTTTGACCTCCCGTAAGTCAGTTAACTCTCCAAGCGACTTCTGAGCTGAGACCCCGAATTCGAGTGGTCCTCCCAATCCTTTCCTCGTTTACAGCATCGCTGCTCGACCCGACAACCGAAACAATCTATTGTTTCCTTTCA
>CAMDGV010000053.1 GCA_945898055.1 Akkermansia muciniphila
GCCGGACATGGTATGCCGTAGACTGATGCTGTTTCTGGACCGGGCCGGCCACATTGAACTGCCCGCCTCGCGCGCCCAGATGATCAACAGCGCGATCCTGCACCGTCGGGTCCGGGAAGTTGCCGTCGTGGACCAAATCCCGATCGAAGGTTCGCTGGCCTCCCTGGGGCCCGTCGCTCTATCCGCCTGGTCCGCCGTAGCGAAGGCGAGGACCTCTTCGCTCATCTTTTGAGTCGGCACCATTACTTGGGTTACTCCCGGAAGGTGGGGGAACATCTCAAGTACCTAATCCTGGCCGCCGGCCAACCGATCGACTGCTTGGGTTGGAGTTCCGTGCATTCACGAGTAGTCGGTAAGAATTAGTCCCAGAGGAGGTGATCGTCCTTGTTTCTGATCAGAACGCAGAGCCGTAGGAGGTGAGAAAAACCGGGGCGGGTATCGAACTGACTTGAACTCTACCATCGCCACCAAAGCAAGCCCTGCGACTGATCCTCAACTCCCCATTGATTTCAGCTCTCGCCTTTTTTAGAGCCGAGAGCCTACCACCCAGGACACGAAGGGCAGAACTGGCGGCGGAGAAGGGTTGCCGTTCCGCGCGGGCGCAGCCCCGCGACCGATGAGCACTTTTCACCGAGTTAGCCATTCACCCAGTAGGTCGTGATTTCGTGCTCGATGCCCTTGATCTTGATCGGCCCCCGCACGTCGCACCAGAAGTTGTCCTTCACTAATTCGTAGGTTGCTTGCGAAATCAGGATGCGGCCCGGCTCGGAACCTTGCTCCAGTCGGGAAGCCATGTTCACTGCGTTCCCCATGATGGTGTAGTTCATCTGCTGCTGCGTGCCAAAATTGCCGACGTGCGCGGGGCCGGAGTTGATGCCCGCGCGGATCTGGATGTCCATGGACGCCGCGCTCTGCATCATCTCGATGGCCATGCGCACGCAGGCCACAGCGTCTTCCTTCACGCCATGGGATTGCGGGTCGCCAAAGAACACCATCACCGCGTCGCCGATGAACTTGTCGAGCGTGCCGCCGTGCTTGAACACCTGAGCGGCCATTTGCTCACAGTAGCTATTGAACCACCGGGTCAGCTCCTGATCGCCCAGCTTCTCGGTGCAATTGCTAAAGCCAACGATGTCGGAGAAGAACACCGTCAGCGGCTTCTGCGTGGTCGTCAGCAAGGTGTCTTTCTCGCCCTTGAAGATGGCTTGGAAGACGTGCGGGGAGATGTAGCGAGACGCCTTCTGGGTGAGGTCCTCCAAGTCCAGATGCGCCTGCCGCAGCGCGAGGTGCGTGTGGATGCGCGCAAGCAACTCAGAGGCGTGGAACGGCTTCCCGACATAGTCTACCGCTCCCAGTTCGAAGCCCTTCACGATGTCGTTGGACTCCATGTTGGACGTCAGGAAGATGATGGGAATGTCTTGCGTCTCTGGGTTGGCCTTGAGTATTTTACAACATTCGTGGCCGTTCATCTCCGGCATCTCCACATCCATTAAGATCAAGTCTGGCTTGGTCTTTTCGACCACTTGGAGCGCCTGTTTTCCGTTGCGGGCGATGTTGAGCTGATAGCCCTTCTCCTTGAGGATCGTACCGGCCAACTGGATGTTTTCTATGACATCATCCACCACCAGAATCCGGGATGACCTACGTGGAGCGTTCATAAAATGCGGAAGGTTTGCACCGGAGTCGTTGGAAGCAGCTGTTCGGAATGGTTGAGGCCCATACAATAAGATATCGCGCAATTAAGAACGTATTGGGTGAGCTTGGCGAGTAAAGTTAATCCAACGGCGCGGACGGCACAAAACAGTTTCACCTCGCGGTGGAAACGCCGGTTGGTAACCTTGTCGCGGGTAGGCAATGGCTGCAGGCGACGTTTGCCAACCTTTTTAACCGGCTGCGGGGCGAACGCGGTCACCTGTTTCAGGGGCGCTACAAGGCGTTGCTGGTCGAGCTAGGCTGGCCGCTCGGCGCTCAGGCATTTAAGATGACCCTGGTCAAGGACCACACTCGGTCGACAACGAGCCGAGGGTCGGAGGCCAGCGGGGCGCGGGAAATCTGCGAGGCACAATGGGCCGAACTTCTGGGGCGCGGTTGCCGCGTGTTACGACACGAACTCACGGCGGCGCCCCGACCCCAAAATCAGCCGACTGGAAAGTGGCGGCCGCGGTGTTCTTGAAGCGCCGCACCTAGGCTAGCACCGGGTGGCTCGCACGGGAGTTGCGATGGACGTGGCCGCTTTCCGTGGAATTACCGTGATGGCGTCGAGTTTCCGGCCGGCAGCATAGACATCGATCTCCGAGAGGAAACCGCTCCGACTCCACTCGGGTTTGTTCGCTGACAGGTCAAACAGCGATACTGACCGATCAAACCGTTCCGGGAGTGGATGCGCGAACCGTGCTTGCCGCCTTCTCCCAAAGCCAACGGATCGACTTTGGCAACCTCCCGCCAACTCTTGGAGAGATCGGCGGCCTCAGTCATCGGAGCAGATTCGGCATCCGACGCCCACAGCGTGTAGCGTTGAGACGACAGCGCGCCCGACTACCAGATATAGACGTTGACCTTGGAGATGCGGGTGTTTCGACCGAAATCCACGAGCACACGCGCATTCCCTTTCGTGTCGAACCACGTGCTGTTGGCCGAATCGTCGCCGCTTGTGGCAAACTTTCCATCATTCAGTCGTGGCAGATTGAAACCACGTGCGCCCGCACAGCATGGCTTCAAACTCGCGCAGGCTAGGCTTGATTTCGCGCGTCTTGCCGACGTGGCCCACGACCGCATCGAGCGTCTTCAAGCCGTTGCCGGCTATGCAGAGGACCTCAGAGCCATTCGCCGGAATTTTGCCCGAGGCAATGAGTTCCTTGGCCACGCCCACGGTCACACCGTCCGCTGGCGTGCCAATGGCGAGGGATTTCGCAATTACCCTCCGCATCAAAAAAGCAATTTTCTATCAATTGGACGCTACGCGGTTTACTTTTTAAATGTTTCTATTCGCACTGTCCGCCCACTAACGCAAAACCCGTGTTAACTGATATTTCCGAGTGGTGTCTAACGAAAGATGCGGAGGCCTTTGCACTCTGCGGTCAGCGAAGCCATGGCTGTGGGTGCGTGCCTATGGATAAATGCAATCTTGCGGGCAATTTCTTCGCGTGTATACAGACGGCTCTTATCGCGATCTGCACTGAATGGTGAGATTTCCGAAATGGGTGCATCGGGATTCTCGCTCCAGCGCCTCAAGAGGATGTCGATGCCTTGAATTTTGAACAGCATAGATCGTTGGTTGGATGACTGATAGGAACTGATAGGAATTTGCTTTCTGGACGCTACGCGGTTCAGGGAGAATTGCTTTTGCGTCGGGTTCATCTCGATTCCTTTCTGCGCCTTTTTGAGGGCATGGCAAAGGCTTTTTAAAGCCACGCTGCGCGGTGTCCTTGCCGTGTTTGCTGAACACGGTTGTGGGAATGGCCGGCGCCTTCGGTGTAGGGCAAACTTGCCGGGGGTGACGTGACTGCGTTTTTTCGGGCCGTGTGAAGTGTTAGTCTGGGGCCAACAAAGAAAGGCAACAGACATGAAAGGCAAGCGGTATACGACCGAAGACAAGATTCGGATTTACTTCGGCTGCTTGGTGACGGATTGGAACCGGCGGTTGGCCTCGGACCAATCAATGAACTGAAGGAATTTCTGCGCGTAGTCCGCTTTGCGATTCTGGTAATCGATGTAGAAAGCGTGTTCGTAAGTATCGATGACCACGAGCGGAACCGACATCCAGAGCGGCCCGTGCGCGTGTTCGTCGCTGATGAGATTGTACAGCCTGCCGTTGACCGGATGCACCACCAGCATCGCCCAACCCGCGGCGGCCTTTGCGCTAGCGAGGAAATCGTCCGCCCATTTCTCGATCGAACCGAACCGTTTCTCAATCGCACTGCGGATGGCGGGCGCAGGGTCGTTGGCCTTGAGCGCCAAGCCGTCGAAATAAAGCTCGTGGAGAATCACGCTGTTGCCACGGCTTGATTTCTGCCGCTGGAGCGTCTCGAAAGCCGCTGCGTCCAGCACCTTGGTTTTAGCAAACTGCTCCTCGAACTGTTTTTCGATGCCGACAAACGCCTTGAGCGCGCCGCCATAATGCGCGGTGTGATGCGGTGCCACCTGCGCGGCGCTGAGGAAACCGGGGATCTCCCGATGACGGACCGGCTTGGGCGTGCCGGTGATGAGTCCGCTCCCCGCGGAAAGCGAATCGGGCGACTCCTGCGCGGTGTCCGCGCCCGGAACGAGCAGCTAGCCAGCGAACGCCCCCGAGGATGCAAAGAGAAAGTTCCGTCGAGAGGTCGTACTCATAGATTGATTCCTGGAGAGTGTGCGAGAACGCCGAACGACCCCAAGCCCAGCGACCCAACCCAGGAGGACGTTCGATTGTAACCTGGACGCGATGGCCGGCCTCGCTGCAGCGCCTGGTTAGGCGTTGCGGCTATTCGCGATAAACGTCCTTCCGGTGCCGGACGCGCTGAACCTCGATAATCCGTGACTCCGCGAAAACCTCGTAGATGACGCGGTAATCTCCGACGCGAATCCTGCATGTCCGCTCGGAGCCGGAAAGCTTCTGCGAGCCGTGTGGCAGAGCGTCGTCGGCAAGCTCGCCGACCGCAGAAACGACATGAGCTACCTCCTGACGCGGTAAGTTCCGAAGGTCTTTCTTGGTCGAGTTGCGCCATTGAATCTTAAAACGGTCCATCATGCTTCAGGTCGGCAATGAATTGGTCGTGAGGAATCACCGGTTCGTCGCGTCGCTCGGCGACTACTGCCAAGTCGTCCAAATCTTCGAGGAGCTTCTCGTAGTCTTTGATTGGAAGAACGACGGCAGTGCGCTCGCCGCGGTCGTCAGTGAGGTATTGAAGTGTCTGGCCCATGGAGAAAGGCTACGCCGCCGTTTCCGAGTGTCGAGCGCGCGTAGTGCCGCCTAACGACCCAAGCTCAGCAATCAACATCTCCGGTTCCACAACTTGGCTGCTCCCCACGCTCCGAAGAGTAATCCAAATGCTGGAGCCACTCGGTAGTGGTCGGGCTGCAAAATCAGTGGATGGAATCCCTGTATGAAGTCAAACACGCTGCGGCAACACAAATCGTGAGTGAGCGAAATCCTCGCATCATTCTTCTCCATCTGAACCATCATAAACGACTTCTGCGCTCTCCCGGTCGATAATCATGACCTGTTCAGCACCGAGGTAGCCTAACCTACGATTTTTGTTCGAATAATGGGCGTACCAGTAAGTGCGGTTCGGAGGAATCGGACCACGATTGTAGCCAAGGCATCGAATCGAGTACGGGGCATCCAAAATCCCCAGCGAATCCAAGTTTGGAATGGCCAGCAGCCTCTGTCTTACGGCGTCACTGACTACAAGCGCGGTCTCCACACGCTGATAACTCTCGTAACTCACACTGCCATCGGATGAAAATGTCGTCGAACGTTTCTCTCTGTAAACGCTGAAGTCGATTGGTGGTTTTGAGGGCATGGTGCGTAATGCGGTCTAACGCAGGGTATGGTCAAGCGATTCGATACCCACGCGTCAAAATCAAACTCGCGCGTCTTGCCGACGTGGCCCACGACCGCATCGAGCGTCTTCAAGCCGTTGCCGACTGTGCAGACGACCTCAGGACCCTTCGCCGGAATTTTGCCTGAGGCAATGAGTTCCATGGCCGCGCCCACGGTCACACCGCCCGCTGCGCTGCCGGTTTTCTTCCGCACGCGCAAGGCGTAGAAGCCGTCCGCTGGCGTGCCAATGGCGAGGGATTTCGCAATTACCCTCCGCTTCAAAAAAAGCAATTTCCTATCAATTTGAATGTCCGTTTTACTCTTGCTCATAAAGGTATCGCCACCTCTTCATTTCCAGCAGGATTCGCGCATGCGGTTAAGTTTTTTTTTGCTTCGGTGGGTTTCATGGATCGTGCTTTTCCTTGGCCTGACGCCGTCATCGTCGACCTCCGAGCCAGTGATTTTGTCGGTCGATTTCGCCAAGACCAACGGAATGTTCCGCGCCCTGCATGGTGTAAACAAGGGCCCGCTCGGGCCGGGCGGTCTCCTCGACCTAACCGCCGAACATCGCGCGCTGGGTATCCCACTCACCCGCCTGCACGATTGTTATTGGCCCAATCCTTATGTGGTTGATATCCACGCGGTTTTTCCTGATTTCAAGGCCGATCCCTCCCTGCCTGAAAGTTACGACTTTCGGCTGACCGATGAGTACATTTCCGCGGTGCGAGCCACCGGCGCAGGCATTGTTTATCGCCTCGGCGAGAGCATTGAGCACACCAGCGTGAAACGCTTCGTGCATCCTCCGGCCAACTATGACACGTGGGCGGAAATCTGCCTGGGCATCCTCCGGCACTACAACGAGGGTTGGGCCAGAGGCTTTCACCACGATATCAAGTACTGGGAGATTTGGAATGAACCGGAGAACCGCCCCGTCATGTGGAGCGGCAACGACGAAGATTACTTCCGGCTTTACCGAGTGGCCGCAGTCGCGATCAAGCGTGCTTTTCCCCTAGTCAAAGTGGGAGGCCCCGCTGTCGGCGCGAGTGGGCAGTTCGTAGGTGGCAAATTCAAGCCTACCGATTTCGTGACGCACTTCCTCCAGTTGTGCCGCACTGCGTCGCTGCCCTTGGATTTCTTCTCCTGGCACTGCTACACCGCCGACCCCAGTGAGTTGGTGTTGCGCACCAAAGCCATCCGGCAACTGCTCGATGAAAACGGCTTCATAAAAACCGAGAGCCACCTGAATGAATGGAACTACCTTCCCGGCAATTCTTGGACTCCCCTGGCACGCAATAGCCCGAGTCCCGACCGTCAGCGGTATTATGAGGAGATGTCGGGCGCAGCAGGCGCGGCCTTCATTGCCTGCTCGCTCATTGGATTGCAGGATGTGCCCCTGGATATGGGCAACCTTTTCCACGGCGAGGCCGGTGCCTTCGGTCTGTTCAACGAATTCGGCGTGCCCCAGAAGAATTACTTCGCGGTCCGCGCTTTTCACGATCTCCTGGGCACTCCCCGGCGCGTTAAATCCAACGGGGCTGCTGTAGGTCGTGCCATCGCGGCGGGACTTAACGCCTCGGACTCGCAAGCAACCGTACTAATCAGCAACTTTGCCGAGGATCGGTCGGAGTTCCGTGTCGAGCTGAACCACCTACCTTGGAGCGGCGATACCTTGGCTGAGCTTCGAATCGTCAACGCATACCACAATCCTGATGCCGTGCGGACAGAGACCATCGAATCTCAAAAACCCTATCTATCATTGCGTCTTGCCAAACCTACGGTCGCCTTGATCCAACTTCGTCCTGCCAAACCAACCGCCCAATACGCCCTTAAGATCACTTCACCCGCCAACCGTCTGGTCTTCCAACGCAATCATGCGGGACGTGCCGAGATCCCGATCACTGTCACCACCTCACTGCCTCATTCCATCGTGGAGGCCCGACTTGTCACGGTCGGTCATCCGGAACAACCTTCCTTTTGGAAGAATCTGGGCGCGGCCAAAGCCGATGGAACTTTCATCGGCCGTCTCGGGGTTGAATCAGGCTGGTATCAATTGGAGCTTCGTGCCACCTCTGCAGCGGGCGCGATCACCCAATCCAAAGTGGATCGCGTCGGGGTGGGAGAGGTGTTTGTGATCGTGGGCCATTCCGTGGCGCAAGGGGGCGACATCAACCTGCCCGGCAGCACCGATGATCGAGTGAACACCGTGGCGTTGGACTTGGATTATCCCGAGACGCAACGCAGTTACGAGCGCACCGCTGATACCCAGTTTCTGCCGGAACCGGTCGGCGTCCAGTTTGCCAGCGGAGTCCAACCCGCACCCTTTGGTCATGGCACCTATTTCTGGGCGCGCTTCGGCGAGCTTGTGGCAAAAAAGGAAAAGGTGCCCGTGATGATTTTCAATGCCGGCTTCGGCGGCACCTCTTTGGAGCATTGGGCGAAGTCCGCGCGCGGCGAAGCCTTTGAGCACTCCTTCGTAAAGTCTCCCCTTCGCATGCCCTACATTAACGTGCGCAACACCTGGCAGCGCTACGTCTCGGTCACCGGCGTTCGCGCCATTCTCGCCGATCAGGGCCAGAACGACGCCAACGAACCCGATGCGACTGTCATCGTTAACAATTACCGCACTTGGATAGATCAGGCCCGCAAAGATTTGGGATACGCCGGGTTGGCCGTGGTCGTGAATCGTCAAACGCCCTACCTGCAACGGACCGTCATTCGCCAGGCGCAGGAGCGCATCCTTCACGAGGTGCCCCATTGCTTCACAGGTCCTGATTATGATCTTCTCGCACCTGAGGATCGTTACGATCGCATCCACCTCAGTCTGAGCGGGGCAGAGGGCGCGGCTCGACTTTGGGCCGAAGCTTTGGATTCAGAATTCTTCTCCAAGTCCTCACCTTTCCAGCCAAGATAAGTTCGGCGCGTTTAATTTTTTACAAAATTTGGCGACGACTCGAGTGCGGGGCGGGGAAGTTTGCGGCGCCAGATTCACTAGGATCTGACCCAGCTGTCAGCGAATCGAACCTAGCAAATGGAGGGCTGCCGCGATGACTTTGCGCCCGTTTTTGGTAGGACTGGCTGCGGACAATTCTGTGGGCAGCAAGGCCTGCCACCGCTCCTTTGATGGTGTGTCGCGGTTAAAAAAAGGACGCTCACTTTCTCTGGAACTGACATCCACCAACCCCTTCGAGATGCACCGCTTCAAATGGCGGACGAAGCAAGGCCAAGGCTGGCCGGACGGCAGCGCAAAGTTTAGAGATAGTTACGGCTCACGTCTTCGATCAAGATCGGCGTTGTTTGAGATGAATCAGCCCTGATTAGAGAGATCGCACGCTTGGAGTGATCAACGTTGTCTTCTGAGCTTCTGAAGAGAGTGGGGGTTCAAGAGAGTTTTTGATTCAGGTATCGAGGTTCTTGGTATATTCCTCATCCCTGATGAACCTTCGCCTGAGCCTCTTGGCTGTTATCTCTTTTAGCCTCCTCGCCGCAACTGATCCCAAGGAACCCGCCATGGTTACTACAGGAGGCGCGGGGTCGCCGCCCTCCGATGCGATCGTCCTTTTTGATGGAAAGGATTTATCAGCTTGGAAGAGCGAGGATGGGACTCCATCGAAATGGGCTGTAACCGATGGTTACGCCGAAATGCGTGGCAAAAGTATTCTGACACGGCAGGAGTTCGGTTCCATCCAGCTTCACATTGAATGGGCCTCTCCTGCGGAAGTGAAAGGGGAAGGTCAAGGGCGAGGCAATAGTGGGGTCTATTTTCAAGGGCGCTATGAAATCCAAGTCCTCGATTCTTGGCACAATAAAACCTACTTCAACGGACAGGCTTCCGCTTTCTACGGTCACAATGCTCCGCTGGTAAACGCCAGTCGCAAGCCCGGCGAGTGGCAGGCTTACGACATTATCTTTCATCCCCCCACCCCCTCAGCCGAGGGCAAGATTGTTCCAGGCTCTTTCACCGTGTTTCATAATGGGGTGCTCGTGCAGGACCATATTCCAATCTCGGGCGATGCTACAACTTCGGCTAAGTTTAGCGGAGCCACTCCCACCGGACCGCTTATGCTGCAAGACCATGGTAACCCAGTCCGTTACCGCAACATCTGGTTGCGTAAACTAGACTGACGCAAATTCTGTTCCGACTGCGCTAGGCTTCCGCGCGCGAATCTCTTAGCGGAAGAGTTCTTCGAAGAAGCCTTTCATGGCTTTCCAAGAACGGGCGTCGGCCTTCTCGTTGTAGGCCGCACCTTTAGAATTATCGGAGCCAGCGGTCCAATGGGTAAAACTGTGGACCGCACCGCCATAAGACACCAATTGCCAATCGCACTTGCCGTCTCGCATTTCTTTCTCGAATCCAGCGACCTCGGCCACTGACACAAAGGGATCGTCTGCCCCATGGAGCGCGAGCACTTTGCCACGGATCTGTGCAGCGTCGGTTGGGGTTGGGGTGGCTAGGCCGCCATGGAAGCTGACCACCCCCTTAAGGTCGGCTCCGCTTCGCGCTAATTCCAAGGACGCTGTGCCCCCAAAACAGTAACCAATCGCAACTGTCTTGGCGGGATCACAGGCTTTTAAACCTTTCAAGACACCCAGTCCGGCGGCCATTCGGCGACGTAAGAGGCTTCGGTCACCTTTGTATTTACCAGCCAGTCCGCCCGCCTCGCCAGACGTCGATGGTCGTATCCCTTTACCGTAAATATCGGCGGCAAAGGCTACGTAACCGAGACTGGCTAACATTTCACAGCGCTTGATTTCGTAAGCGGTTAATCCCATCCACTGGTGGGTCACTAAAATGCCAGGCCTCGGGCCAGCAATGGAATCATCGTAGGCAACAAATCCTTCGAGTACGGTATCGCCATCTCGGTACTCAAGTCGTTCGGTGTGAATTGCTGCCCCTAAAACCGACACCAAGAGCAACGAAAGTGCTGCGGCAAAAAAGTGTTTCATCACCGGAACAATAACACCCCTCATAACCACTTCCAACCGGGTTTTCAACCGAAGCCGTAGGGTCTTTTTCAAATTCTGTTAAAGTCCATCCTTCCGTTTGACCCTCGGTTCATGGCAAGTATAACCGGTGGAATTGCACAAAAATGGAACGCCGATGGCTGGGCAGCGGGTTACTTTGGATATTACCGATCTCGCCTTTGGTGGAGAAGGGGTGGGTCGAATCGATGATTTTGTCGTCTTTGTGCCCTTCACCGCACCCGGCGATCAGGTCGAGGTTAAATTGACCGAAGTTAAAAAAAGCTTCGCCCGTGCTGATTTAGTTCGTGTGCTCCAACCTTCGACTGAACGGGTCACCCCGCTCTGCGAGTACTTCACCGAATGCGGTGGTTGCCAATATCAACATCTCGACTATCTCGCTCAACTCCGTTGGAAACAACATCAGATCCGAGAACTCCTGCGCCGAATCGGTGGCTTTGATCCTTCTATTGTCCATGCCGTCACTCCGTGCCCGCAACCCTACGGCTATCGCAATCGTATCCTTGTTCGTAGTCAGTGGAATAAGCCCGCTCAGAAACTAAATCTCGGTTTCATTCGCTCCGATTGTAATCTGGTCTGTGATATTAAATCGTGCGCGATCGCCGAACCCGCCATCAATCAATCAATCCTCGAATGGCGTCGTAATCCCCCGCCCAAGGGGGGAATTAAGACGGTGCTTCGCATTCAACCTGAAGGGTGGGAAGTTCCTGAACATTCCTTTTTTCAAAACAATTTTTTCCTGCTACCCGCCCTGCTGGCCGGGGTCAAAGAACGATTGGCTAACTCAGGGGCAACTCATCTGATCGACGCCTATTGCGGGGTGGGATTTTTTAGCATCGAATTAGCTTCTGTGGTGGAGTCGTTTGTCGGCGTAGAACTCGATGCACCCGCCATTCGTGCGGCGCGTCAAAATATGGTGACTCGGGGTATTCTTAATGGAGCCTATGTCGCAGGGGATACAGACCAACTCTTACCTTCTCTTTTACAGCGCTTGGATCCGACCAAGACAACCGTCCTCCTAGATCCACCTCGGGTCGGCTGTCGCCCCCCCAGTCTGGAAGTGCTCCGTCGCACTGGGCCGAGCCAAATCCTTTACGTATCCTGTCATCCTGCCACTTTGGCGCGCGATTTGAAAAGTCTGTGTGCCGATGGCCGGTACCGTTTAGTCGAGGTTCGTCCGTTCGACATGTTTCCCCAGACCCAACACGTCGAGTGTGTTGCTGATCTGCGTCTCGCAGGGCCATTACCAGAGGGCGAACAAGGCGATCCTCCACCGGCGGCCTAAGGATGAATTGACGCGGCCTAAGGAGATTCGCGAAACTCCAAGACTATGGTTCCCTCTCCTCCCTTGGCCACCCTGCGCTCCTTGGCGACTGCGTGTCTCATCGCTTTTGGAATAAAGCTAACTGGAATGGCGGGTGATTGGCCTCAATGGCGCGGGCCAGATCGGACCGGGCATGCGTCCAAAGATGAACCTCCGTTAGCCACACTGGCGGCAACCCCACGGGTTGTCTGGAAAGTAAGGGCTGGGGAAGGATTTGGATCGCCGGTGGTGACTGGCGGACGTGTCTTTGGTTTAGAAGCACGGAGCGGCAAGGAAGTCCTGCGGGCCTTGGATGCTGCGGAGGGCCGTGAGCTTTGGGCGACGGTCATTGATAGCACTTTTACCGATTCACAAGGTCCACCGGCTCCGCGTGGAACCCCAGTGGTGTCCGGTGGACAGGTCTATGCTCAGTCGTGTCGAGGGGAATTAGTGTGTCTTGACGCGTCGTCGGGTCAGCGTCGATGGGCGGTGAACTACACTCGCGATTTCGGGGCTAATTTTTTTGGGGAAAAGGGCAATGCCCGTGGATCAATGCGGCACGGAAACACCGGTTCTCCTTGGGTTGAGGAAGGTTGGGTTTGGGCTTCAGCCGGTTCCACCAATGGGGCAGGTCTCATCGCTCTCGATGCGATGACTGGCAGTGTTCGTTGGAAAGGCGGTAATGAGGTAGCAGGTTATGCGGCACCGATGATGGCTTCCTTAGATGGGACGCGACAGGTGATCAACTTTATGGCTGATGCGGCGGTCGGATTTGATGCAAAGTCGGGAGTAGTATTGTGGCGATACCCTCTAAAAACGGACTTTTCTCGTCATGTGATCACCCCAATTATTTTTGGTAATCAGGTCATTCTAGGTTCACATCAGACGGGGTTAATCGGCTTGCACGTGGCTCGTAAAGGCGGCGGGTGGACAGTTTCAGAGACGTGGAATTCGCGTGAAGCCGCACCAAATGTGGCCTGTCCCGTAAAGATTGGGGATTGGATTTTTGGATTGGGACCGCAACAAAATGTTATCTGTGTGAGTGCGACAGACGGCCATCTTCAATGGTCAAAAAAGGGTTGGATCTCGACGGCTCCAGACAAAGCTCATGCGGGATTTATCGCCATCGGCGAGAAGACGGTCTTGATGCTGAACGATACGGGCGAACTCATTCTTTTTGCAGCGAACGCGACTGAATGCCTCGAACTGGGGCGTGTACAGGTTTGCGGCTCCAATTGGTGCAATCCCGCATTGGCCAAGGGACGTTTATATTTGCGGGAGGGTGTCCGGAACAGTGGTTCTTGGATGTGTCTCGAACTATAACGAGTTTAGGACGGCGAAGACGGGGTCATCCGATCACGGTCGTTTATCTGGGGCCCTGTAATTGCGATGCCAAGCCAGAGACCACAAACGGTCGAGTGGCACCAATTCAACATGACCATCCACCATCGTAAAGTTAACTCCCCCCGGTAGCTTTGTCTCTGGAGTCAAGGTGAGGGTCCCTCGAAACGTGGAACCGTGCCGTGAAATACAGAATCGTTGCATCATCGAATCATTTCCACCCATCCCCAAATTCTTCGCCGCTTTGTCGGTGGCGAGTGGCCAAGAATCAGCCCAAACGGAGTCGGCAAAAATCGGCGTGGTGACTGGGGTCTCGTAGTTACTCTCTTTCGCAAAAGCTTTAGTGACATCGATAGCACCCTCGCCTTCCGGCGAATACTGCCAACCGTTCATTCCATAACTGCTCTCAAACCCGGTATTCCATTGCACTGGCGTCTTTAGTGGTCCGTACCAGGCCGCGGTGGCCGTGCCCATCGATTCACCAGTGGCCACCCGCTTCGCCGGAATGGGTGCGGTCGGACAGATACGAATGGCGTCAGAGGGAACGTTATTAGTCCGTAATACCGCCATCCAAAATTTTGCCGGCGTGTAGGCGACAGGGAAAGTTTTTCCGGTATCGTTCAAGTACATAAAGAAGCCCAATCCCATTTGCTTCAAGTTACTAAGGCAAGCGACCGATGCGGCCCGTTGTTTGGCCCGACTGAGTGCCGGTAGAAGCATTCCAGCCAAGATGGCGATGATTGCAATCACCACCAGTAGTTCGATCAGCGTGAATGCTCGGGTGATTTGCCTCCGTTTAGGCTCGGTTTGTGAAAAGTGCGAATGGATCATTCCCTAATTACAAAGTAATTTTACCACTCTTTCAAGCGAAGGTTGTGGTAGCCGTGAATTTAGACTCGAGCAAGGGACAGAAGCTCCGTAATCACTTTCGCAAGGTTAGAGCCAGAGGGGTTCCATTCGCCCCGGGGTCGCCCGTCCGAAATTTTGTCACTCTCCAAAACGACTTCAACGACGCGAATCTCCCCCCTTCTTATCCTACCGAACAAATGGGCAACGCCGGTTCCCGATCCTTTATGAAAAGACGAATCTAGAATTCGTTGCGGTGACAAAGTAGGCTCCCAACAGGCCATTCTATTTGCACCGAAAAAACGACTGGTGATCGTCTAGGACCGGCCTATCTTCTGGGGGTGGTTTTGGTCTTTTTGCGTTGTGATAAAATTAATTTCACTGATGGGTTTGATGTTGGTCGTGACTGCCACGCTGAGGGCGGCGTCACTCCAGCCTGACTACAATACGAGTGTCCGTTCGATTCTCTCGCGGAATTGTTTCAAGTGCCACGGACCAGACGAGGCCGCTCGAAAGGGGAAACTGCGTCTTGATGTAAGGGAGGTTGCTCTACGACCCGCGAAATCGGGTGCGGTCGCTCTTGTGCCGGGCCGACCGGATTCCAGTGAATTATTCCGGCGTCTGGCTTCGACTGATCCAGAGGAAAAGATGCCGCCGCCCGAAACTGGCCAAAGGCTGAGTGCCGCCGAAACAGAGACATTACGGAATTGGGTGGCAGGCGGAGCTGAATACCAACAGCACTGGGCCTTTGTTCCGCCCCGTCTTGTTTCGGTGCCTTCTGCTCCTAATGACACTTGGAGTCGCAACAGTATCGACCTTTTTGTCCTCCAGAAACTCCAGCAGCAAGGATTAACCCATTCGCCCGAGGCTGATCCCTATTCGCTTTTGCGTCGCCTTTCGCTGGACCTCACCGGTTTGCCTCCCACCCCAGAAGAAATGGAGTTCTTTTTAAACGATCGTTCAGCAGGGGCTTATGAACATCAAGTAGATCGGCTGCTGGGATCTCCCCACTATGGCGAACGCTGGGGGCGGCGCTGGATGGATCTTGCTCGGTACGCTGATACCAACGGATACGAGAAAGATCGGAACCGAACCATCTGGCCCTGGCGAGATTGGGTAATTCGTGCTCTCAATGCCGATATGCCCTTCGACCAATTTACTGTCGAACAACTCGCGGGCGATCTTTTACCGCAGTCTTCCAACGATCAGCGGATCGCCACTGGTTTTCATCGGAATACCATGCTTAACGAAGAAGGGGGTATTGATCCTTTGGAATTTCGTTTTCACGCAATGACCGACCGGGTGGCCACCACAGGGACAACTTGGCTGGGCCTTACTCTGGGTTGCGCCCAATGCCATACCCATAAGTATGATCCAATCCCTCACCAAGAGTATTATCAGATGATGGCTTTTCTAAACAACGCCGACGAACCGGAATTGGATCTCCCCAATCCTCTTGCAGAAGAGCGTCATCGGCTCGGTTTAGAGCGAGCCGATCGCCTTGTGCGTGGTTTGGCCGATGGCTTTCCTCTCTCAGACGTCCTCTGGCACACCCCGCGTCCGTCCAAAGCCATGGCTGCAAGTGGCGAAAATCCACAGATTCTCGAGGAGGGTTCGGTCCTCTTCAATGGAGCGGCTCCCGAGCAGGATACTTACACCATCACCTTAGAAACAGGTTCCGAGGGTGTGGATCGATTACGTTTGGAAACCCTTACCGATGCTTCCTTACCGAAAAAGGGGCCTGGGCGCGTGGCTCATGGCAACTTTGTCTTGAGTGAACTGCGTATCACCGCTGCGCCTCGAAATGATCCGGCACGTCTTCGACCGATTAAACTGCGTTCAGCCACCGCAGATGTGGAGCAAACGGGTTACTCTGTAAGTCAGGCTATTGATGGTCGGAGTGATACCGGATGGGGTGTCGATATTGGAGCAGGCGGGCTTGGACTACCTCATACGGCGACTTTCCAATTTGACGAGCCGGTTTCCTATCCGGGCGGAGCTCAGTTTGTTATTACGCTCGAGCATCGGTTGTCTGGCAAACACCTTATCGGACGCCCTCGACTCAGTCTCGGATCGCCAACTCTAGCCACTCGACCGATCGCGGAACGAAGACGCGAAATTGTCGAAGAGCGCTTCAATCAATGGTTATCGGCTATCCGCACCAAGGTCATTCCTTGGCGCAGTCTCAAACCGTCTCGGGCAACATCCAACCAGCCTAAATTGACTGTGCTTGCCGATGATTCGGTCCTAGCCAGTGGCGATATCACCAAGAGCGACAGGTATGATCTCACCTTTGATGTTCCAGTAGAAAAGATCACCGCTTTGCGGTTGGAAGCTTTACCCGACGACAGTTTACCTGCGCACGGTCCTGGTATGGCCTACTACGAGGGGCCTAAAGGAGACTTCTTCTTAGGTGAACTTCAGTTGATTGCGAATGGGAAGGCGATTGCTTTTGCTGGGGCCTCCCATAGTTACGCCAAAAATAGCTTTGGCAGCGATGCTCCTGCGAGCGCGGCCATCGATGGCGATATGCAGACCGGTTGGTCAACTGGAGGTCGCGAAGGTCGACGACATGAGGCTGTTTTTGTCCTGAAAGAACCCTTAACCGCGCAGGAGGGTTTAAAGATTCAACTCCACTTTGGACGTCACTATGCCTGTTCCTTGGGTCGATTTCGACTCTCTGTTACCACACAGACGAGTGGTGTTCAGGCTGCGGATCGATCTCCAGAGTTAACCGCACTTCTCCAGCAGTCTGCGGTGGAACTGGGAGCTACCGGACTTCAGTCGTTGCGAGATGAATTCCTCTTAAACACCCCCGAATTAGCCCACGTTCAGCGCGAAATCGAAGAGCTTCGACGCCCTCTTTCGCATCGGACTACCTTGGTGCTTCGTGAACGACCCAAGACGAATCCGCGACCCACATTTCGTCATCATCGAGGAGAGTACCTCCAACCGACTGAATCAGTAGAACCGGGTGTTTTATCAGTTCTTTCTCCTTTTTTACCCAGCTATCCCCCGAACCGTCTGGGTCTCGCTCAGTGGTTGATTTCCACTAATAATCCCCTCACCGCTCGGGTCACGGTCAATCGCCAGTGGCAGGCTTTCTTTGGTCGGGGACTCGTCCGAACTACCGAGGATTTTGGTTATCAAGGCGACTTGCCGTCTCATCCTGAATTGCTGGATTGGTTAGCAGTAGTTTGGATGCAAGATGGATGGTCTATGAAGCGGTTGCATAAACGGATTGTCATGAGTGCCACCTATCGCCAGTCATCGCGGATCTCTCCTGATCTGCGGCTCAGGGATGTCGATAATCGTTGGTTGGCCCGGGGGCCATCAGTCCGCTTGGATGCCGAACAGATCCGTGATGCAGCCCTGTTTGCGAGCGGATTGCTTTCGATGAAAATGGAGGGGCCTGGGGTTTATCCGCCTCAACCCGTTGGAATCATGGAAGCGGCTTGGGGTGGAGCAAGATGGCCTGTCAGCGAAGGGGAAGATCGCTACCGTCGCAGTGTCTATACTTTCGTTAAGCGTACCGCCCCGTTTGCTCTGTTTAATACCTTCGATGCCCCCAGTGGAGAATCCTGTCTGGCGCGCCGTGAAGTTTCCAATACGCCTCTTCAGGCACTGACTCTTCTCAATGACATCGTTTTCCTTGAGGTCGCTCGAGCGCTGGGTCGTTCTCTAGCCGTCTATCCGGGGACGACCAGTGCTCGAATTGAATATGCCTTTCGCCGCTGTATGACGCGGCTGCCGACTCCAGACGAGACGGCCTCTCTGCAGCGTTTTCTGGAGGTGCAACGAGGGCGATTTACAAAGGGTGAATTGGACCCAAATTCCCTGATGGGCGATGAATCTGGGACAGTGCTGGAACGGAGCGAACGTGCGGCGTGGACCGCTCTCGCTCGAGCTCTGCTAAACTTGGATGAAATGATAGTAAAAGGCTGACCCCTGACGTTCTACAACTTCTTTACTTTACGATGAACCGCCCTCCTTTTCAATCCGTTGATGTCAGTCGTCGCCACTTCCTTCAGGACTGCGGTATCGGTCTGGGAAAGATGGCCCTTGCTGGTTTGCTTTCTGGGGTCGGACTTCAGCGACTTCGAGCGGAGGAGGCCTCTGGAGCTGGGTCGCAAGGGCCGCGAGCACCGCACTTTCCAGGGAAAGCCAAGCGGGTGATCCATCTCTTTATGGCGGGGGCACCCAGTCAGTTGGAACTTTTCGATTTCAAACCGGCACTCGCGAAGTTAGAGGGAAAACCATTGCCCCCCTCGGTGATCGGAGGTCAACGATATGCCTTCATTCGACCCGATGCGGCGGTGCTGGGGCCTCGTTTTAAATTCGCCCGACACGGCCAGTGTGGAGCTCAGATTTCTGAAGTTCTCCCCCATTTAGCTAAGATTGTGGACGAGATCTGCTTTGTACGCGCGGTCCGTACCGATCAGTTTAATCATGCCCCGGCGCAGATTTTTTTTAACACAGGCTTTGCTCAACCCGGTCGCCCGAGCCTGGGTTCGTGGGTCCTTTACGGGCTTGGAGCTGAATCACAGAATCTCCCAGCCTTCGTAGTCATGAGCACAGCCGGTGGGCTCAGTGGCGGAGCTTCCCTCTGGTCCAGCGGCTTTCTGCCCACGGTTCATACTGGGGTTCGACTCCGGAATCAGGGGCCGCCCATTCTGAATGTCGATACGCCCGCAGGCATTGATCAGCAATTACAGCGAGAGACACTCGACGTGGTAGGTGATCTCAATCGAAAGCGCCTTGAGGGGGCGGGTGATCCTGAGATCGCCACCAGAATTGCCTCTTATGAGATGGCATTTCGACTGCAGACATCGGCTCCGGTGCTGATGGATTTGCGGGGCGAATCTAAGTCGACCCTCGATCTTTACGGTTGTGATCCAGCAAAACCTTCCTTTGCTCGCGCCTGTCTTCTCGCACGTCGAATGGTTGAACGCGGGGTTCGTTTCGTGAATATATACCACGAAGGCTGGGACGCCCACAGTGATGTCGCAGGTAATGTACGGTCCAACGCAGCGACCACAGATCAGGCCAGCATGGCTCTAATCCTCGATCTCAAACAACGGGGAATGCTTGAGGACACCTTGGTGGTTTGGGGCGGAGAATTCGGTCGGACCCCGATGATCGAATCCAATCCGGCACTCGGTCGCAGCCAAGGACGAGATCATCACCCGCAAGCCTATACAGTGTGGATGGCGGGGGGCGGGATTAAAGCTGGGTTCAGCTACGGTGCAACCGACGAACTAGGATTTCACGGCGTTGAAAACCCAGTTCACGTCCATGATTTGCAGGCGACCTTACTGCACTGTCTCGGCTTCGATCACGAACGGCTCACCTACCATCATGCAGGCCGTGATTATCGGCTCACTGATGTTCATGGTAAAGTTATTCGCGAAATACTCACCTGAACGACCCTGTTTTTAGCGATTCTAATACTAGGTTGCGGATCGTCCCCTTGGCTAGGTCAGCCTTGATCTGAACCACTAGATTAAATTAAGCTCCGAAAGTTCTCCGGTTACATTTGAGATTTTCAGATTTCAGATGGCTCGACTTGTTAGATTTAACGATTTTATGACCTCTTTTGTTTTGCCAAATCATCGGTTCCGCCGTGGGTTCACCTTAATTGAACTCTTAGTGGTGATTGCCATTATAGCCATTCTTGCGGGGATGCTCTTGCCCGCCTTAGCTAAGGCGAAGACGAAGGCTCAAGGGATTGGTTGTCTTAACAACACCAAGCAATTGACCCTCGCTTGGCATCTTTACTCCGGTGATTTTCAAGACAAAGTTGCCAACAACTATGGGGTTTCTGAGACCATCGAAGCCATCGACAAGCGGGTCTTCGATAATTGGGTTAACAACGTGATGACCTGGGGTGTGGGGACTGGAACTCTCGAACGGAGTGTCACCAACAAGGAGTGGGTGGCCAACGGAGTCCTAGGGAAGTACACTGGGGGTACGGTCGGCGTCTATAAATGTCCGGCCGATACACGGGCTTCGCCGGCACAAGTAGCCAAGGGTTGGTCCCGCAATCGTAGTCTCGCTATGAACTCCTTTTTTGGACGATTCAGCATCGGTAACGATCCTACTTTAAGCGGAAGAAATTGGGGGTTTAATGATCGGATCCAATTTCTCAAGCAGGCAACCGTCCCAAATCCCTCAAAAACTTGGTTAACCTTGGATGAACATCCCGATTCGATTAACGACGGCTATTTCATTAATAATCCTGATGCGGGTAATTGGGGGGATATCCCAGCCTCTTATCACAATGGTGCCTGCGGCTTTTCCTTTGCTGATGGGCATTCCGAAATCAAGAAATGGATGAGCAAAAGCTCCATTTACCCCAAAGTGAGCTTTGCTTATCCCAATGTCTTGCCCTTCGATGCAAATGGACGTCTCGACCTCCAATGGTATCGGGAACGGACCGGTTATGTGTTAGCAGCAGGCAATATTTCGCAATACGGCTACTAAAACACTGGGAAAGAGGGGCCGTCTCAGAGGCTGTTGCGGAACATAATTCGGGCAATTCCATAAAGGATCAGTAACAAAAAACTGAGCGATAAAAGGAATCGGCGACGAGCGATCTTACGTTCGTAGCGAAGGGGGCGAAGTCCGTGAACCGAACCGGCAGCCATCAAAGTGACCAGGCCTGAGGGGGTTCGTGGACGTGGCCCAAACTTGGTTTTCCATCGGGCCCATGCCTCCACTAAGTTGTAGCGATCGAGTGGTGCACTTGAAGAGTGGAATCCGCCCGAGGGAAGCGATGATGGACGGGGTGCAGGAGTGGGGATAGGTCGATCGGCTAAGACTCCTCGGACTGAGGGAGAAGGTTGACGTTGGTTCAGTTTGACTTGAGGCGGCGGTTGAGCGGAGAGATGAGTAATCCGTTTCTGGAGCCGAGAGATTTCCCGCTCCAGAGTTCTCTGGCGGGCCTGCATTGGGTCGTTCGTTTTGCTAAACCAGCCCACCTCAAATCCTCAACGTTTCAAAGCGATTACCACAGTCAGAGCGAACACTCCCAAGGCCAATAAAAGCACCGGCCAGTTCAAAGCCAAACCAACACGAGCTAACTGTGACTTTGAGAGATCAGCTAGGTTGGAGGCCGGGGTTAGAGGTGGATTATCTGAAGCACCAATGGCCCCTTGACCCTCTAAAATAGGCCATGACAACCGGGCTTTTGTATACTCCATTCGTGCGTTTTCAATCGTAGCGAGCGAGCGAGATAAGTCAGTTTCCCATGTGCTATCGGTCCAGACTTGTTCATTCAAGCTTTGCACTTGGGTCAAAGCCGTTTTTAGATCCTCCAAGGTTCGACCTATCTGCTGAGAATCCCGACGAAGGCTTTGCTCAGATTGATCGAGCAAACCGACCCCTCGGATGAGGCTATGGAGCATCTCTTCGCGGCCAGTCTGGAATTCAGCTCGACGCCGGCGCATTTCTTCGACCGCCGATTTGGCTCGCTCTAATTGATTTTGGGCTTCTCTTAAGCGGATTAATTCCTGTTGTGTCGCGGTTAATTGGTCGTCCAGTTCTTCGCGGGTTGGAGCTCGGCCGGCCGCAGTTGCAGCCTGAAAATGAGCCTCGGCCGGTCGCGGCAGAGAACCCGAACTGGTGCGAAAATCCGTATCCACAAAATCAGTCCCTTCGATTCGCATAATTGTTACCAGTCGACGATACGATTGCTGAGGTCAGATGGGAAGCCGCAGATAGGGATTCGTTAAAATCACCACCAGAAATGAGGGACCGATCCGTCAGTTCGAACCTCCTGACGCGCAAAAGAACGAAATTCAGAATGACCATCGAGGGCAAGAATATTTCCACCCGCCGGAAGTTGACCATTCAAATGAGCGGAACTATGACCCGCCCAACCGCCGTCCACTTTGGTGAAATTGCGGATAGTACCGGTTCGGGTTGCCGAATTTGACAGCGTTGCATCGGCGACAATCACTCTCGCTGAGGGGCCGGGTTCAAATTCCTGTCCACCAACAATCCAAGGCTTAGGATTAAAATTTTCCGTGATATTAGTAATTTTGACCCGTCCCGCCCCTTTGAAAGCAACAACATAACCGATGACTCGATAACCCGTGGTGGTGTCAGAGGCGACCTCGTTGGTGACCCCCGTTGTAAAACTCCAGAGTTGATTATTGTTTTGTTTCTCAAAGCCGGGGCAATAAAGGATGCTCCTTTGACCTCCATACCGCACAAACGCATTGGCCGCTTTTGCTGGGAGATCCCAAGGCCAGACGGCTCCGGTACAGTCGGGAAATTGGTCGCGGTTATCGTCCGAATACATGCGTATCGCTAATCCCAAGTTTCTCAGATTACTTGAGCATTTGGTGACAATCGCTTTGCTTTTCGCTTTCCCAAGGGCCGGAAGCAACATTCCAGCTAGGATAGCTATGATGGCGATCACAACCAGTAACTCAATCAGGGTAAAACCACTTCGCAGAGATCTGTTCATAGGCTGGCTTAAACAGTATTGAATCTTTGTAAATGAGTCGAGAAAGTCTACTCTAGTCCCAAAAAAATCAGACCTCAGAAAAATGGGGGTAAAGCCGGCTTAACTCCCAATTTTCTGAGATCTGAGGCTCATTTTAATAAAAACGGCGATCCCCGTTGAGAGATCGCCGTTAAATTTATTTGGAAGCGAGTTCCTCAGCGTTTAAGCCGTCGGAATTGGCGCTAACTCTGCCAGAGGGGCATCCTCAATCTGCGCATTCAATTCGATCATGTCCAAGACCTTGCCGGTCACAATCTCTTGAGCGATGTCAGGGAAAGCATTTCGCTCCTGAAGTGACTTCGCAAACTTCTCTACTGGCGTCTTGTTCTGCTCGGCGAGAGCCACGACACGACGAGTCATCTCTTCCCGATCTGCTTTTACGCCTTCAGCGACAGCGATCCGCTGGAGAATCAAAGCCGCTTTAACGCGATCTCTGGCACTTACCTCAGCCGTAGCAAAAATCTCGTCCTTACGTTCTTCAATCAGTTCCTTAGAGACACCGCGCTGTTGATTCTCATTGACGATGTTATAGACAACATTGCGAGTTTCGTTCGTCAGTAGGCTCTCCGGCAACTCAAAAGAAACTTGATCGAGAAGGCCCTTGATCAGCTGATCTCGAACCGCTCGCCGAGCACGGAAATCCAGTTCGCTCTTTAGATCCTGACGGATGCCATTCATTAGAACTTCCAAGGATTCAGCTCCGAATGCTTTGACGAAGTCGTCATTCACTTCGGGTAGGACCTTCAATTTTACACTGACGATTTCCACCTCATAGAGCACTGCTTTACCTGAAAGATCTTTGACCACAAAATCAACCGGCAAAGTGAGGGAGACTGTACGACGATCACCCGCACTGGCGCCGATCAAAGGGGTGGTGAAGCCGGGGATGAAAGACTCTTCTTTCACCAGCACCCAAAAATTTTGTTTGGTGGTTAGGCCTTGAGCAGTCGAGACGACAGCGCTAATCGGCTGACCGTCTAGTGTGCCGGTGTAATTCACCACAGCGATATCCCCTTCAAGAATGGCCCGCTGGACATCGGTATACTGCACTTGTTGTTCGCGGAGGATATTCAGCGCACGTTGAGCATCCTCTTCCGACGGCAGAGCGGCAGGACGTTGCGCCTTCAGCCCTTTGTACTGCGGCAAGACAAACTCCGGTTCATGCTCGAGGGTGACAGTGTAAGAGAACGGCATCCCGCGACCAAAAGCCAGTTCTTCGACATTCAAGGTGGCCACCACCCTCAATTTCTGTTGCTCAACAGCCTTTTGATAAGAGTCATTAAAGAGCTTTTTACGAACTTCCTCATCGATACGGCCTTCAAAAGACTTCAGCACCAAATGCTTTGGAGCCTTACCCGGCCTAAAGCCAGGTAATTGAGCCTGTTTTTGGAAATTTGCGGTGATGGAGTCAAAGGAGGCGTTCACCTCTTCGACTGGCACCTCCACTCGGATGAGCTGCTTGCACTGACCCAGATTCTCGGCGGAAACGTTCATGTACTTTCTACAATGATTGAGAAGGGTCTCTCAGAGGGATCGACCCGACAAAGGTGGGCAGACTAGGAATTGAGAGGCCAACTGGTCAAGCGATCGTTCGGGTATCTGCGTGATCAATTTCGGGAAGGTGTCTTAAACTGAGATTTGAAAATTAAATCAGAGCGATCCGGTGCGGCCCAGACTCGACAGTTGTCCCGCACTCCGGTTTCCTCGTTACGCCTTTCGCGATACCGAAACATGAACCTCGACCTGCTAGTCCGCGCCAAGACCCTCGGATTCTCTGACCGCCAGATAGCTCATCTGACTCGCCGAACTGAGGACGAAGTCCGAGCTGAACGCAAACGCCACCAACTCGTCCCAAGTTATCGACTCGTCGACACCTGCGCTGCCGAGTTTGAAGCGTATACTCCTTACTACTATTCCACCTACGACCGTGGGGACGACGAAGTCACACTGACCCAGACCCAGAAGATTATGATTCTCGGTGGCGGCCCCAACCGGATTGGTCAAGGAATTGAGTTTGACTACTGTTGTGTCCACGCCGCCTTTGCCCTGAAGGAGGACGGATTTGAGACCATCATGGTGAACTCAAATCCTGAAACGGTTTCCACCGATTACGATACCAGTGACAAACTCTTCTTTGAACCACTGACCCTAGAGGATGTCCTTCATATCTATGAACGTGAAGGGTGCAAGGGCGCGATCGCTCAGTTTGGCGGTCAAACTCCTTTGAATCTGGCCCTTGGTCTAAAGAGGAACGGGGTAAATATCATCGGAACAACTCCGGAAAACATCGAGATTGCTGAGGACAGAAAGCTATTTGCAGCGATGTTAGACAAGCTCGGCATCCCACAACCGCCCAACGGTCTCGCCGTCAATGCGGAAGAAGCTTTGGTGGCGAGTCATCGACTCGGCTACCCAGTCTTAGTGCGACCCAGTTTCGTGCTTGGCGGACGCGCTATGCAGATCGTCTATTCCGATTCTGAACTGACACACTATATGCGATTCGCCGTCGAGGCATCGCCGGAACGTCCAGTGCTGGTCGATAAGTTCCTCGAAGACGCCACCGAAGTGGATGTCGACTGTATTGCTGATGTGGGACATTTCACCAATGTTGAGGACGGCACGATTGTGGTGGGAGGCATGTTGGAGCACATCGAGTTTGCCGGGGTTCATTCGGGCGATGCTGCCATGGTTCTTCCTCCGCATACATTGTCTCAAGGAGTCATCGAGACTATCCGGGGTTACACTCACGCTATGGCGAAGGAGTTGAGGGTTTGTGGACTGATGAATGTCCAATACGCCGTCAAAGGCGACACCGTCTACGTCCTTGAGGTCAATCCGCGCGCTTCAAGAACTATTCCCTTTGTTAGCAAAGCCATCGGAGTTCCTCTTGCGAAGTTAGCCGCCAAGGTGATGGCTGGGAAAACCCTCAAGGAACTAGGCTTCACCGCTGAGATTTGGCCAAGTTATTGGGCGG
This sequence comes from Akkermansia muciniphila, assembly GCA_945898055.1. Lineage (GTDB taxonomy): Bacteria > Verrucomicrobiota > Verrucomicrobiia > Limisphaerales > UBA9464 > SXXZ01. The sequence continues at coordinate 25,478 of CAMDGV010000053.1, forward strand.
TGAAAGAATCGGTGTTTCCCTTCAATAAATTTCTTGGTCAAGACATTGTCTTATCCCCAGAAATGCGATCCACGGGCGAGGTTATGGGGCTCGATGCGGATTTAGGTATCGCCTATGCCAAGGCGCAAATGGCTGCCAATTCGCCTTTACCACTCAAAGGCCGTGTCTTTATTTCTATTGCTGATGCGCACAAAAAAGACCTCGTCCAACTGGCGCAAAGCTATCTGGATCTCGGCTTTGAATTAGTGGCGACCAACGGAACTGCCACCGCATTAGAAGCCGCAGGAATAAAAGTGCAGCGCACTTTGAAGGTGTTACAGGGACGGCCCAACATCGTTGATCTCCTCAAAAATAAGGAAATTCAATTGGTGATTAACACCCCAAATGGCTCTGCTCCGCGAGAGGATGAAGTTAAGATTCGAACCACGGCGGTCATGACAGGTACCCCGATCATGACCACGATCAGTGGAGCAAAGGCCGCCGCCCTTGGAATCGCCGCTCTTCAAAAACACGGTTACTCAGTAAAAACCATCCAAGAATATTTTTAAGCTGCACGGACCCTCTTCTAATTATGTCTCTAGTTTTAACCGCGGAAGAAACATCTGCATTTAATAATTATCTCGAGGACCTTAAGGTATCGACTTTGGAAAAAGGTCGAAAGTTGGCGATCATGGGTCGTGTTACCTCTCTGTCGCGGGGCGAGACACCCTCGACTTTCCGAGGGTTGTTTCGTGACGCCAAGCAGTACCAAGTAACTTTTACGGTTGCTGCCGAGACGGTGATCGATTTTTGCACCTGTCCTGTTCAGGTACACTGCATCCACTGCGCGGCCGTTGCTTTCGGCCTCGTCACATTTAAAGAAAAACTTCCTAAACAACTGGAAGCACCCGTCCCTAAAGTAGAGCCCATCACCCCGTTCAAGATTCTCAGCGCCGCGGTCGTCCAAGGATTAGGAATCAAGACCCCATCAGACGAGACTTCGCGATTCATCACCCGAGTCGATGCGCTGTTCCAGCGCGCCCAAAAGGAAAAAGGCTTAGCCATCTCTGCATTGGTTGATTTGGACCAAAATCGGAAACGTCCTTATTTTCCCTATTTCCAGCAAATCGAAAGTTGGCCGTATCCCCCGGCCTCAATTCTCGATTTTTGGCATTGTCTCGATCGGGAAGCGACTCAGTTCAAGATAGCACTTCCATCATTCATGCAAGCGGTGGCTAAGGTTTCGTCTCCCTCGCAATTTCTCATCAATTACTGGGCGGACTTGGATTTAGCGGAATGGCTTGCCAAGATTGAGTCGGCGAAAAAAGAACTCGAAGAATCCCCGAATTTCGCGCCCGACCAACTTTCAGAAATGGATTTCCGCTTTACGGTTAGCGATAAGGGATTTGATGCAGAAACCCGCTTAGCCTCAACGAATTCGTGGAAAATTCTGAAGAAGACGCAGTTTTTCCAACTGGTGACGCAGTATAATCGATCGCCCTTTCCTATCATTGCGGAGGCACGCCCGGTCTGGGACGCCTTACTTCGAAATAGTAGGTTCGACGAGGGTCTTTATGAACCCAGTAATGATTTTACATCTCGAATTACGGAGAGCTTGGCCAGCTTTTTAAGTGAGTCAAATTCGACGACTCAAGTCGTAAAAAAAGACAGTGTTCCTTTCGAACGACCGGAAGGGCAGTTGATGATGAAGTCCACTTTATCAACCACTTCTCCGGGATTTTATCGCTTTGAACTCACCCAGCCAAATGGGGCTTCGTTGGGGCCAATCTTAGGGAGTATTCGTTCACAACAGACGTGGCTCTTCACCGAAAACCAAATCTGGCGTAGCCCGAAACTTCCCGAACTTTTTAAGCTCAATGGGCCCACTTTGATTCCATCGGCAGCCATTGAAAATGATATCGGATTAAGTCTTCTCATTCGGATGAAGATGGAGGTTCCAGAACGTCTTCGCGAACGTTTGATTGAAGTGCCCCTTCAACCGGTCATTTCAGGGCGGATTAGCAATCCCAATGAAAGTGTGAAGGAATCTCTTGTTCTTGATCTGACCGGCCAATCTCCCGAGGGTCATCTCTATTGCCGTTACTGGGGGAACCTATGGCTTGATTTACAACAAGACCAACCCAAGAAACACTTGGGGAAAGAAAAGGAAAAAAAACTAATCCTCGTTCATCGAGATGCGCTCCAACCTATTCCCAGTCACCTTCATCGTCTGGGCGTAAAACCCTTCACCATAGCCAATCCTTGGACGTTGCGTATCACGCGTACCTTCCCGGAAACTTTTGTCGAATGGGCTAAATCACTGCCGCCAACCGTCCGTCTCGACTTAGATAACGACCTCCGATCTCTTCTCGAAGATCCGATCAGCGCGACCTTCGGACTAAAGCTCGAACCCGCTGGCACCGACTGGTTTGATCTCGCGGTTCATATCGATGTCGATGGACTCGAACTGTCACCGGAGGAGCTAAAATTACTGTTGAATGCCCGTGGTGGCTATGTCCGATTGGGTAGCAAGGGGTGGCGCCGATTGGAATATAAAATGTCCCCAGAGGACGAAGAGCAGTTAGCTCGCCTCGGTTTAGATGCTAAGGATTTCAGCGGCGAAAAACAGCGTTTGCACGCCATTCAATTAGCCGATTCGAACGCCACCCGTTTTCTCCCAGAGCGCGAAGTCGCCGCGATCCGAGTCCGCGCAAATGAAATAAAGGCGAAGGTAAGTCCACCGATTCCCTCGGAGATCTGTGCCGAACTCCGTCCTTACCAAATTGAGGGATTTCACTTCCTCGCTTATCTGTCCGAAAATCATTTCGGCGGCGTCTTAGCCGATGATATGGGCCTAGGTAAGACGGTCCAGACGCTGACTTGGATATCGTGGCTTCGACAACGCAAGCCAACGGTTGATGCCACCAAAATCCTCATCATTTGTCCAAAAAGTGTTGCCCCTAACTGGCAATCGGAGATGGCCCGCTTCCTTCCCAAATGGCGTGTCCATGTCTGGCGCGGTGACACCGAGGTGACACTCAAGACTGCCATCCAAGTCGGTGATGCAATCGTGGTAAATTATGCTCAATTGCGCCGCTTACAACCGGAACTAGAAGCGATCCGTTGGCTTGCGGTAATTCTCGACGAGGCTCAGGCAATTAAAAACCCAAACTCTCAGACGGCTCAATCAGCCAGAGGATTGACCGCAGAACATCGTCTCGCACTCACTGGGACTCCCATCGAAAATCGGCTTCTCGATCTATGGAGCATTCTCTCCTTCGCCATGCCCGGGGTGTTGGGAACTCGCACTCAGTTTAATCGTTCTTTTGGCTCGGCTGAGGACCCGCTCGCTCGTCGACGCCTCTCCGCTCGAGTTCGCCCCTTTCTGCTTCGACGCACCAAAGCTCAAGTCGCCAATGATCTTCCTGACCGGATTGAGGAAGACTTATCCTGTGAAATGGAAGGAATTCAACAATGCCTGTATGATGCGGAGTTTAAGAAGGCGCGCGCCTTGCTCCTCAAAGTTAAGACGAAGGCTGACCTTGATCAGTTCCGCTTCCACTTCCTGACGTCACTTTTGCGATTACGCCAAATCTGCTGCCATCCCGCTCTTGTTGATGCCGCACAAAGAAACACCCCGAGTGCCAAACTTGAAGCGCTCTTCGATGTCCTCGAACCTCTGATGGAGGAAGATCAGAAAGTTCTGATTTTTTCACAATTTGTGACCATGCTCGACATTATCCAAGAAGAGATCGAGACCCGTAAATGGAAGACGTTTTACTTGGCGGGCGACACCGAAGATCGAGGAAAAGTGGTGGCCGATTTCCAGAGCCACAAGGGTAGCGCTGTCTTTTTGATTTCTATTAAAGCCGGAGGATTCGGTCTGAATTTGACCGCGGCTAGCTATGTGGTTCTCTTCGATCCTTGGTGGAATCCTGCCGTCGAAGCTCAAGCCATTGACCGAACTCATCGGATCGGTCAGACCCAAAAGGTGATCGCCTACCGACTCATCTCCAAAGGATCGATCGAAGAGAAAATACGCGCGCTGCAGCAGAAAAAGAAAGCGGTGGCCGAAGATATCCTCGGCGAAGAACGCTTCTCCCAAAGTTTGACGGTGGACGATCTTCGTTTTCTGTTCGACTAAACCGCCACCGTTTTTCCAGTTCTATGAACTTAGAGCGCCCACCCTCTTACCCTCCAATTTCCGCAGTACTAACCGTCCCAAGCGCCCTGTTGGCCATCGGTTTTTATGGACGGGCTTTCGGTGCAATGGAACGTTTTCGACTCACCGATCCCGAGTCGGGTCGGATCGCCCATGTTGAACTCACCCTCGGGGCCGGCCTCCTCCTATTAACGGAAGCAGCGACGGACTCCCCTTCCGAGTTAACCCCTGCGCTCGGGATTCGTCTGTGTTTTTTCGTAACCGACGTTGATGCCGTAACTCAAGCCGCTGTCGCTGCGGGGGCGCTCGTTCAACGTCCTCCGCGTGACGAATTTTATGGGCATCGTTGTGGTCGAATTCGGGATCCTTTCGGATATGAATGGATGCTCTTTCAAGAGAACGAGTTTTTGACCCCGTCCGAGATGCAACGCAGATGGCCTGTCCGCGACCGCTGACCCCAGTCAACTTGCAGAAATATCTGCATTGGAGAAGTCATCTTAGCTATTTCGTATCGAATCAGGAGCTCGATTTATGGCCAAATATTTCCAGTCTTCGCCCTAGGCCTTCTAGGACCTACCAACAAGCGGCTTTAGATCAAAGACGGAATCCGCTGCCGGGGGTGGGCGCCACTCGCCCATTGGAGCAAACAAAAATGTGTGTTTACGCTCCCCAGATGTTAGCTCAAATTCGCTCCGCCTGTGTTCAAGGAATCGACGCTTCCCCAATCGAGATCGAAGTCGATTCAGGCTGTGGCCAACAGCAAATGGTCATCGTCGGTCTGCCTGATACCGCAGTGAAAGAATCCCGCGATCGAGTTGGGACAGCACTTCTCAATAGTAGTTTCCGATTTCCCTTAGGTCGTACCACCGTCAATTTGGCCCCAGCGGATATTCGCAAACAGGGGCCCAGTTTCGACCTTCCCATTGCCATCGGAGTGTTGGTCTCCAGTGAGCAGATTAAATCGAGTCTCCTGAAGGACTATGTCATCGTTGGCGAACTGGCATTAACCGGAGCCGTTCGACCAATCAAAGGAACCCTACCCGTCGCCCTGCGGGCCCGCGATGAAGGTCGCCGCGGAGTGATTGTTCCCCACGAGAACGCCGCCGAAGCTGCCGTGGTCGAGGGGCTAGATGTCATCCCTATCGCCAATCTCCGCGAAGCCGCAGAATTTCTCGAAGGTATTTTCTCGATCAATCCTGTGCGTGTCGATACCACTGCCCTCTTCGAAAAGGCTCCGCTCGACGACTTTGATATGTCCGATGTCAAGGGGCAGGAATCCGTCAAACGAGCTTTGGAAATCGCCGCTGCCGGCGGCCATAACGTCCTACTTATTGGCCCACCTGGAACAGGAAAGTCGATGCTGGCCAAGCGTTTGGCAGGCATTTTGCCGCCGCTCACCCTCGACGAGGCTTTGGAGACCACTAAAATCCACAGCATCATCGGTCTTCTAACTCAAGGTCAGGCTTTGGTTACACTGCGTCCCTTTCGATCACCTCATCACACCATCAGCGATGCGGGACTTCTCGGAGGAGGAACTCATCCGACGCCGGGCGAGATTTCTTTAGCGCATCACGGAGTGCTTTTTCTCGATGAACTCCCCGAGTTTAAACGCAGTGTGTTGGAGACCATGCGTCAACCATTGGAAGATGGAAAAGTCACAATCAGCCGTGCGGCGGGTTCAATGACCTTCCCCTCCCAATTTATGCTCGTAGCCGCTATGAACCCGACGCCGGATGGGAAAATGCCCCAAGAATCTCGATCCACACCCCGTGAAATTCAAGCGTATCTAGGACGTGTTTCCGGCCCTTTACTCGACCGGATTGATCTCCATGTAGAGGTTCCCGCAGTTACTTTCTCGGACCTCAGTCGAGCGAAGCCGGGGGAGTCGAGCCGTGAGATCCGACAGAGGGTGATTGAGGCGCGTCAACGCCAACATCGGCGCTTTGATCGCCGTCGTATTAGTTGCAACGCACGAATGGGAACCCGTGAACTGAGAGAATTCGTTGCCCTGGAAGAATCCACTCAGACTTTGCTCAAACACGCGATGAGCGACCTAGAGCTTTCAGCAAGGGCCTATGACCGGATTCTGAAAGTTGCACGGACCATTGCTGATCTGGTGGGCTGCGAACGGGTGTCGCATGAACATGTTTTCGAGGCGATTCAATACCGATCTCTCGACCGTCAACTTTGGGGCTGAAACCGTCCGGGCATCTCTCTGCCCGAGGCACCAAGAAATTTGGCCTCCTCGAATATGGATTTCCAAGCACAGCCGAATGGGCTCCGACTCTTCCGACAAAGATCGGACCTCAGAAAATTCGGGGTAAATCCCCAAAATCAGGTGAGACTTCAAATCCCTTAATTTTGAGCGATTTTTTGCGAAGGCAGACTTCTCGTGGGGAATGCCAGACGATGAAAGTAGCGACTTGTTTCCAGAGTTGGTTGCTGCGGTGCCACCCCCGCTGATGGCACCGACCGAGCCGGTGATTTCGATTCAGGCCGCCGCTTCGGATCGCCATTCGGCGTCGAAACCCGCCCGCTCGGCACCCCTGCCGTCCTCCGGTCAATTGATCTCGGAGCCGATCAGCGCAATCCCCTGCTCACCGTCTACCACGATGGGGAAC
>CAMDGV010000054.1 GCA_945898055.1 Akkermansia muciniphila
GGCGGCAGTGGCTCCTACGAAAGCATCAGTACCGAGGCTAGGCGGATTACCCAGAAAATAGACCCCTTGCAGCCAGGAGCAGCCTTTGAACGCTTCGGACCCGATGCTGGTGACGCTGTTGGGGATCGTCACGCTGGTCAGGCCGGTGCAGTAGGAGAACGCGTAGTTCCCGATGCTGGTGACGCTGTTGGGGATCGTATAGAAGCCAGTCTTTCCTGCGGGGTATACCCCAAGGACGCTTCCGTTCTTGTTGAACAAAACCCCATCCACGCTGGCATATACCGGATTGTTAGCATCGACGTTAACCGATTTCAGGCCGGTGCAGAAAGAGAACGCGGCGATCCCGATGCTGGTGACGCTGTTGGGGATCGTCACGCTGGTCAGGCCGGTGCAATAGAACGCCCAGTCCCCGATGCTGGTGACGCTGTTGCCAATCGTCACGCTGGTCAGGCCGTTGCAGCGCTTGAACGCTCTTTCCCCGATGCTGGTGACGCTGTTGGGGATCGTCACGCTGGTCAGGCCCTTGCAGCCAAGGAACGCGGAGTTCCCGATGCTGGTGACGCTGTTGGGGATCGTCACGCTGGTCAGGCCGGTGCAGTCAGCGAATGCGGAGTTCCCGATGCTGGTGACGCTGTTGGGGATCGTCACGCTGGTCAGGCCGGTGCAGTCAGAGAATGCGCCGAGCCCGATGCTGGTGACGCTGTTGGGGATCGTATAGAAGCCAGTCTTTCCTGCGGGGTATACCACAAGAACGCTTCCTTTCTTGTTGAACAAAACCCCATCCACGCTGGCATATGCCGGATTGTTAGCATCGACGTTAACCGATTTCAGGCCGCTGCAGCGCCAGAACGCCCAGTCCCCGATGCTGGTGACGCTGTTGGGGATCGTCACGCTGGTCAGGCCGGTGCAGTCTTGGAACGCGGGGTACCCGATGCTGGTCACCGGCAGGCCATTGATCGTGGCGGGTATGCTGGCCGCACCTGCCGCACCGACATACCCTCTAATCGTGATCTGGCCGTTATAGGTCGTGTAAGTGAACTGTGCCTTCACTGCGACGGGTAAAGTCAGCAGGGACAAGAACAAGAAGCACCTGACGAACAACCAGCCCAAGCTGGTGATCCATACGTGACGGTGAATTCCGAAAGAGTATTTTAAAAACCCTGATTTCTTCATTTTAGATTCAAGCTTTAGATTATCATCAGGGTTGCTCTTGTAAGGGCAATTTCATCAGATTTGCTGAGTTCGCCATTGGAAGTGAGTTTGTTGAGATGATTTTTGAGAATTTCGAGTTTTCCGGATTTGAAGAAAGGAATGGCGTCGGGGAGCTGGAAGTTGGCGGCAGAGTCTGGAGGGGTCGCGATAAATTCTGGAGTGCAGTTGGGACAGACAACGTTCAGGCCGACAAGCTCTTGGGAGACTGAGCAACTGGCGGTGCAGCTCGGGCAGTCGTAAAGGAGAACTTCGGTCATGTAGTGGGCTTAGGCTGGATTCCAGATGATTTCCGTGGTCTCTGGCAAAATATGCCCTCCGCGCAATTGCCATGGTAGGAGAGTTTGCAAGAATTTGGATGATTTTTCTTGTAACACACCAAATCAGCTGATTTTAGACGGCCTACGCCGCGTAGGCGAGACCGGATGGGAAGAAGCGAGGCTGGGGCCAGAGTGACCGCAGCTCATCAACTACAGGTTGCAGGGAGGAGGATTTTCTTGGGTGGACAGTGCTCCTCTACCCCAAGATTGCATCGCCTCTGTTCAAGACGCCATTCCGCCGATCTCCCGATCATTCAGGACCAAGTTGGGAGGGTATTGAATTAGTAAATCTAATATTTATCATAATTTTATTTAAATAATTTTGATTCCCGGTTGCGGCTAATCCTTGCGAAAGGGTCTAGGATGGTTCCCTTGGAGCTTCCAATCCTGACGATCTTGAACCGTAGCGTACCACCTTGAAATTGTGGTAATAAAACGTAGTAACATGGAAAGCAAAACGTCTTCCCAGAGGCTAGAAATGACGGATTTGCGAGGAAATTGAAGAGGAAAGCGGGTGAAGGGAATCGAACCCTCGTCTCAGGCTTGGGAAGCCCACATTCTACCATTGAACCACACCCGCTTGAAGGAGGTTCCGAACACCCTTTTAATATCGCATGACCTTTATGATGGCAACGCGGGAGTTTACTTGCACTCCGAATTTTTTGTCTCACTCACTTCTTCTCTCCAATGACCTCGCCCTTGAGTCATCCTAGAAGTCCAGAAATAACCTCCCCAACAACGTCGGTTAACCGGAAATCACGGCCCGCATACCGATAGGTCAGTTGCTCATGGTGAAGTCCCATTAGGTGCAAAATGGTGGCGTGCAGATCATGCACATGCACTCGTTTATCCACAGCTCGAAAACCAAATTCATCGGTTGCTCCATACACATGCCCTCGCTTCACTCCGCCTCCAGCCAACCACACGGTGAATCCATGATGATTGTGGTCTCGTCCCTTTCCCTTCCCTGGCGTCCCAGGGGCTGGCATTTCTACCGCTGGCGTCCGACCAAACTCGCCGCCGCAAATGACCAAGGTCTCCTCAAATAATCCCCGTTGCTTCAAATCGGTCAGCAACGCTCCGATACCTCTGTCAATCTGACCCGCTAGGTTCCGATGTGCCGATTCTATCATGTCGTGACTATCCCACGGTTGAACATCGCCATGATAACACTGCACCACGCGGACGCCTCGCTCGATCAATCGCCGAGCAATCAAGAGCTGACGTGATTGAACGGTGTCACCGTACAGGGTGCGTACGGAGTCGGGTTCGCGAGAAATATCAAAGGCGTCGGTCGCCTCCATTTGCATTCGGTAGGCGAGTTCAAAGGACTGAATCCGAGCTTCTAATTGCGGATCGTCGCCGCGCGCTCGGGAATGTTCGGCATTTAATTCAGCCAACAGATCTAATTGCCCCCGTTGCTCGAGTCTAGAAATGCGCCCATTTCGTATGTTCTCAATCAACTCTTCGGGACGCGTTTTCTTGGTATTAATATGAGTCCCTTGATAAATACCTGGAAGAAATGCCGACCGCCAATTGGAGACATCGGCGACCGGTAAACCCGGACATAGGGCCACATAGCCAGGTAAATTCTCGTTCTCCGTGCCCAGCCCATAGGTAATCCAAGCTCCATAACTCGGACGCGACAATCGTTCGTCCCCACAGTTCATTAAGCGCATGGACTGCTCGTGATTGGGGGTATTGGCATACATCGACCGGATCAGGCAAAGATCGTCTGCATGCTGGGCTGTTCGCTCAAAAATCTCACTGATTTCAATCCCACTTTGGCCATAGGGCCGAAAATTGAAGGGTGACGGAAGGGCGGCTCCTAAGGGGCGTTCAGTGGTTAAATTACCTCCCGGCAGAAGTTTACCAGCCCACTTCGTCAAGGCTGGTTTCGGGTCAAAGGTGTCCACCTGAGAGGGCCCTCCGTTCAAATAAATGTGAATGATGCGTTTGGCTCGGGCTGGAAATTGGGGCGACCGCACCGCTAAGGGGCCGCCCGATGCCCTAAGACTCGGAGCGCCGCTCGGGCCTGAGGGGGTGCCCAGTAGCCGAGCGTCTCCTAGGACCCCGTAGAGTCCCAGCATGCCGAGCCCTGTGCCCATCTGACGCAGGGCTTGGCGACGAGTCTGATACCGGATTGGCAGGGTCTTGAACAGATTCATAAAGCCACAATATCATCGCCAACGGTGACTACTCCCGGTTCGATAACCATGGCGAGCAACCCGCGTAGTCGAAGTCTTCTTCCTTCGAGTGAATTAACGAAAGCCAGTGCATCAGGTCCAAAACGAGCAGCAAATTTCGAACAACCATCGTGGCATTCCGGACGGATCGCAATCAGAGCCGTCCCGATTCGGAGATGTCTCTCGGAGGCTAACGCCTCTTGGCTCAGATCCAGATCGACAATGAAGTTGTCGCCCGACAAAGGCCAACGTTCTCTGGGGCCCGCCACCAATCCAGCGACTCGCATATTAAAGACGGTTAATTGGCGACGACACTGCAAGGTAAGCTCACCCGAACTTTTCTTCCAGCGGTCACCGGTCAATGGCCTGGCTGGGGTTAAGGTAACCGAGTTCATCGACTTCCGTTCATTCACCAAAGGGCGCGCGACAATCATGGTGACGATCCCCCGACCGACCGGTGACAAGCGAAGAGTCATCAATCCCGCATCGAGTTCGGCACGGCTTCGATAGAACGAATGATCTGGGAGATTCATAGAGTGTATAAAGAGGGGGGCGAAACGGGCACACCCGATTTAATCGAGGAAAACCACTTCATTGGTCGCGAGCAGAGCTTGAGCAAAGGTTTCCCAACGGGCGAGTGTCACCGCCCCTGAGTGATCAGACTCCAAGAATCGACGGGCAGCGATGAGCTCGAAGGATCTGGGCAAGCGTCCAAAGACCCTCCGGTAAAGAGCGTTAACCCGAGACTCGGTCGAGAGAGTTGCCTTAATTTCTGGCAGTGAAAGCAGTGATCGAGCTTGTTCGGCAGTAAAGTCGGAATTTAGAGCAAACAAAGCTTGCTGGGGAACGGTGGTCTGGGACCGACGTTCGACGCATTGATCTGGGCTCGCAAAGTCAAAGGAACGAAAAAGTCCTGGCAAGTTCTGGCGGTCAACTAATCCATAGACAGTTCGGCGACCGTTAAGTGAATCGGATTCAATATCCACGGGGCGCCCTCCAAGCGTCAATTGGAGTCGCCCCGAGAGATGCAGCAGGGTGTCACGCATGGCTTCGAAATCGAGACGCCGGCGCGGATAATGCCAAAGGAGAACATTCAGAGGATCAACCTTGCGAGCGGCGATGACCCGAGACGAGCGTTGGGAATCTTCGGTGAGAGAAGCCTGTTGGAAGGTGGCGCTCCGGAGTAAAATCCGGTGCAAGTGTTTCAGGTTCCATCCTGAATCAATAAATTCGGCGGCCAGCCATTCGAGGAGTGGGGCATTCGAGGGAGGATCGCTTCGGGCACCGAAATCAGAGGGAGTTGAAACCAGTGGTTCACCAAAATGTTCCATCCAAACACGGTTGACAAAGACCCGAGCGGTCAAAGGGTTGGTAGGCGAAGCAATCGCTTGCGCGAGTTCCAGGCGCCCAGCGCTGGGGCCCAAGGATTTCGGGTGTCCACCGTTGAGAATGCGAGGAAAGGCGCGAGGAACAAGAGGACCGGGGCGCGCCGGGCTTCCACGGATAAAGACGAAAGGTTGAAAGGGTTCAGGCAGGTCAGTCAGAACCATCGCCCGAGCAGGAGGAGCGTTGGTCGCGTAAGCAGCCATTTTATCCAAGCCAAGGGCCAGTCCACCATACCGATCCTTCTCAGGCCGAGACATATGATCCGGTGTTTCGCGCCGTGGAAACCAAAGGGGCCCATCTGAACTATCAACGAGTCGAACCAATTCCTTGAGCGAAGCATTTTGCGACGAGGCATGAGTCTTCGATTGCGCATAGGCCTGCCAAAAGAGATCACCGTAAGCGCGCGGAAGAGAGGCGCGGTTGGTCATAACCCTCGAACTGAGAAACTGGACGATTTCAGGATTAAAGGGGGACGAACCAGAACTGGGCACAGAAAGAAAACCGGCGACTGCAGTCGGTTGAATTGGAAACACGGAGTCGGGCAGGGCCATCAATCGTGCCCAAGGACCAAAAACGGAGTCATCCAACCGGAGGCGTCGCTGCATGAAGCGACGGGTCCGCTGCATAAGAGACGGGCGGAAGTCGTCGGGCGTAAGAGAAAGGCCAAACTGAGCCGTTTCAGTTAGATCCGGAGGTGTTGTAGCGGCTCTCACTAAGTAGTCGCCTATTCGGGCGCGGAACCGCTCAGACAACGCAGCAAACTCAGTATCCACATGCGCTTCAAGTTCCCTTCGGGCTGCTTCGAACTTCAGCTCAAAGGCGGGACCGTCCAAGACCGAAGCAGGATCCTCAATGAGGGGCAACACCGTCGGACGCACCGCCGAGGCAAAGACCCCGTATAACCCATAATATTCTGCGGTAGAAATGGCATCATATTTGTGGTCATGACAACGAGCACAAGCCACGGTGAGACCTAAAAGGCCTCGACTCACCGTATCAATTTGATCATCGATCTGGTCGTGTGGATTATTGTCAAACAGACGGCCTACCGTCAGAAAGCCCAAGGCAGCCAAGCGCCAAGGGGGGACAGCGGGTTCAATCCGATCCGCCGCCAGTTGATCACCGATGAATTGGTTGATGGGAAGATTTTCATTAAAGGCCCGGATCACATAATCGCGGTAAGTATAAGCAAACGGACGGAGAGCATCGCGCCCATAGAGGAGCACCAGATCCTTGGTATCGGCATAGCGAGCGACATCCAGCCAATGACGCCCCCAGCGTTCGCCGTAACGCGGATCAGCAAGAAGCCGTTCTATGACCGCAGCAACTGCACCTTCTGAAGATTGATCCCAAGTCCTCTGAAAGTGCTCAATCTCAGCAGCGGACGGGGGCAAGCCGACGAGACCATAGTAGAGGCGTCGAAGGATAACCGCAGCTTCGGCACGGGGCGAGAGATCGAGTCCTTGGACTAGGAGAGGTGCACGAACCAACGCATCCAGTGGAGAAGTGGCAGAGAGAGCGGAAAGATCGAGCGAAACGGGTGGGCGGAGGAGGGGGCGAAAAGCCCAATGTTGGAGGGCTTGGGGGAGTGAATGTGGAGAAACAGCGGCCCGCAATGGCAGCTGAAAAACCGCATTCAATAAAAGCAGTGCGAGAACACGTTTTAGCATTGGTATCACCTAGCGTGTAAAGGTGTGCCGCAGAGTGGCGCCACACGCAATACCAAGTGTCACCAAAGTGATGGATCGGCAAATCGGGGGAAACTGCCGAGGGAGAGCCGGATCAACGTAAGTCGTTCACTGACCGCAACATTTCTTATATTTCTTTCCACTACCACAAGGGCAGAGGTCATTACGACCTACCCGCGGAACAGCCCGAACGGGTTGAGGTTTAGCCAACACTTCATTGGCCTCAGTGACCATGCTAGAATCACCACTCGTCGATTTGCTATCTTGGAACGGAGCTACCGTTTCATGAACCGTCGATTGAGGAAGATTCTGCAAGAACTGTTCAAAAGCCATCAAGCTAGAGGCACTGCGAAAAATATTGTGACAGATCTCGGTCTTAATGTTGACCATCAACTCATCGAACAACTTAAAGGCTTCGGATTTGTATTCAATGAGCGGATCCCGTTGACCGTAAGCACGTAAGCCGATGGAATTTCGGAGGGAATCCATGCCATACAAGTGTTCCTGCCAGAGTCGATCAATCGCATCGAGGATGGTGTATCTTTCAATTTGAGCGAGCGCGTCGGCTCGTTCAAAACTGATTTTCAATTCGTAGGCCGCGCGAATGGATTCAGCGAGAAAGTTAAGGACCGCAAACTGAGCTTCGTTCAAACCATCGAACATTGAATCGACGACGGGGAGGACTTTCCCGGAAGCTGCTGCCTTAATAATCTCCTCTTCAGGCATTCCAAGGGGGAAATTCAGATTCACCCAGTCAGCCAAGCCACGAATGTTCCACTCAGCGATATCGGTATCCTTGCGGCTATGTTGTTCGAGTTTCTGAAGGACGACTTCCTCCATAATGTCCATAATACGATCACGAACATCGGTCGAATTGATGATTTCGTTACGGAAGTTGTAAACGACACCCCGCTGCTTATTCATCACATCGTCATATTCAAGAGTCCGTTTACGCTGTTGAAAATGATGGCCTTCGACCCGCTTCTGTGCGGTTTCAATTGAACGATTTAGAAGCGGGTGTTCGAGTTCTTGGCCCTCTTCCAAGCCCATTCGTTCCATGACTTTAGTGATCCGTTCGGAACCAAATAGCCGCATAAGATCATCCTCGAGCGAGATGAAAAAGTGAGAAGAACCTGGATCCCCTTGACGTGAGCATCGACCGCGAAGTTGTCGATCGATTCGACGAGATTCATGACGCTCAGTACAAAGCACGTGAAGTCCGCCTAGTTCGGTGACTCCAGGGCCTAATTTGATGTCGGTCCCCCGACCGGCCATGTTAGTTGCGATGGTAACAGCGCCTTTTTGGCCCGCGCGCGTGACAATTTCCGCCTCTTGTTCGTGATACTTGGCATTGAGAACTGAATGGATAATTCCAGCTTGCTTCAAGAGGCGGGCCAGCATTTCGCTGGTCTCGACCGAAATCGTACCCACCAGAATAGGTCGGCCCTGAGTGTTCAATTCACGGATTTCACGAATAACCGCATCGAACTTCTCTCGTCGTGTTTTGTAGACCGTGTCATTTGCATCCTTACGGATATTAGGACGATTAGTGGGGATGGTCAGGACCCCAAGCTTATAAATATCATGAAACTCCTGAGCCTCGGTCTCGGCCGTTCCGGTCATCCCGGCCAGTTTGGTATAGAGACGGAAATAGTTCTGGATGGTGATTGTGGCGAGGGTCTGAGTCTCTCGCTCGATCTTGACCCCTTCCTTTGCTTCAACCGCTTGGTGGAGTCCTTCGCTCCAACGGCGACCCGACATCAGACGGCCGGTATGTTCATCGACGATGATGACTTTATTATCCTGAATGACATATTGAACGTCGCGTTCGTAGAGGCAGTAGGCCTTAAGAAGTTGTCCAATGGCGTGGATGACGCCGGCTTTTTCTTCGAATTCCGCCTGTAATTTACCCTTAGACTCCATCCGGGCCTTGGGATCGGTATCCGTTGAGGAATCGATCTGATGATACAAGGTAGGAAGATCAGGAAGGACGAAGGCGTCAGGATCCTTCGGGCTAATGTAAGCGCGGCCTTTTTCGGTTAGATCGGCTTCATGCGATTTCTCCTCGATAGCAAAGAAGAGTTCCTCTTTTTGCGCATAGAGTTCTTTTTTAGATTGGTCGGTGAGCAGCATGCCTTCGTATTTGAGGACAAGCTGTTGATTCCGAGGCTCTTCAAAAATCCGCATTAATCCCTCGGAGCGAGGTTGCCCCAGTTTGACTCGGTAAAGGAGCATCCCGATCTGTTGCTCAAGCTCAGAGGCGTTCTTCGGAGAGGAACCTCCCGCAGGTCGGAGCTGAGGCAAAAGTTGATCAACCTCACGGAGCAGGCGTTGACAGAGTTCTGATTGAGCCTGAACAAGACGTGCCACATCCGGTTTCAGTTCGACGAACTTCTGATCCATCGAAACCACCGCAGGCCCAGAAATGATCAGTGGCGTGCGAGCCTCATCGATCAGAATGGAGTCAACCTCGTCAACAATCGCAAAGTAATGACCGCGCTGAACCTGTTCCTCGGCCCGAGTTGCCATTCCATTGTCGCGAAGGTAATCAAAGCCAAACTCAGCATTGGTACCATAAGTAATATCGCAGCGATACATCTCCCGTCGGACGGACGGAGATTGATCATGAAGAATACAACCCACCGTCAGGCCGAGGTACTTGTAGAGGTGCCCCATCCAGTCAGAGTCGCGCGCAGCCAAGTAATCATTAACGGTGACCACATGAACCCCCCGACCGGTCAAAGCATTCAAGTAGACCGGAAGGGTACCCACCAACGTTTTGCCCTCACCTGTGGCCATTTCGGCGATGCGACCCATATGAAGGGCCATGCCGCCGATCAATTGGACATCGAATGGGATCATCTCCCACTTTAGAAAGTGACCACGAACCTCGACATCGGAGCCAAACAAACGTCGGCAGGCATTCTTGACCACCGCGAGCGCTTCTGGAGCAATGAGTTCAAGCTCACGGCTTAGAGCACTGTTGTCAGTGATGAGAGCAAGGCGTGCCTGCCAAGCGGCGGTCTTCTCACGAAGCACCGATTCTGGTTGGGATTGCAAGTCCTGTTCAATCTGGTTAATCCGAGCCACCAAAGGGCGGAGGCGTTTGACCTCACGGTCATTTCGGGAACCAAAAACTTTGCGGAAAATCAAACCGATCATGCATTTCGAGGGTAAGTACGACGCGTAAATTAGGGAAAGCTGAGAAAAGGGTCAAACGCTTTACTGACCGATCAAGCGTGCGCCAAAAACAAGACAAGGAACCCTTGACCACATACTAGGGCCAAGGCCAGAACCAAAAGTAGGAGTTCGTAGTGGCGCAGGCTCGTCTGTCGACTTGAGGCAAGACGAAATTCCAACCGTAAGGCACCCAACTCAATCTGGGCCCCCGATTTGAGAGGGCACTCTTGGACCTTCACTGAATTGACCGAAAGGGTGCCTTTACTGAGAGCGCGCAAATGGAATCGGTGGTCGGGTCTCAGTTGGATTTCAGCGTGCCGATCCCAGACCCCAAGATAACTAATTCTCAATCCCCTAGAGACTTGTCGGCCAATGGAAACCGTTTGTTCACTAAAATGAACGACTTCACCCTGACGGGCTCCGGATAAAATCCGCAACTCGATCATTAGAAAATTTTACGAAGAACATTCACCCGATCACCAGGGAACATAGGTACGTCCAAAGAGGGATTCTTGACCGCACTTTTACAATCCACAGTCAGGGATTGTCCGTTCAAACGAATAATTTGAACTGCGTTCTTATCAGCCCACTCGGTAAAACCACCGGCGCGGTTAATTGCTTTAAGAACAGTCATCCCGCCTTCGAAAGTAAAACTACCGGTCGCCCTTACCTCGCCACCGACGGAGATTGAACGTCCAAAAACTTGGACGTTAACCGTGAAACGTCCCGGTTTATAGACCTCCTTCTTCACCGTGAACAAAGTCGTGATCTCTCGAGCAATGTCGTCTGTCTTTCGACCAGCAACCTTGATCCTTTCACCCATGTGAATAGTGACCTCACCACTCTCTGGAACAGCGATCTCCAGAGGATTAATCGGAGACGGAGCGTCCAGTACGATACGAATCTGATCCCCCACAGAAACAAGATCGGCACTAACCATCGCAACAGGCGCGGCGTTATCCGTTCTAGGGTTGACAGGAGTTACAGGAGTGAGTGTTTCACAGCCTGAAAAAAGAAGCGCCCCGCAAGCGGCCCCTAAGACTCTCTTAATCCAAGTAATTCGGCAGTTCATTGGGACAAAACTATAAGTCACTTTCAACAGACACTTAGTACTTCTTTTCAGAATCGACAGAGGCAATCTTTGAATCGCCCTTTTTCCGTTTAGGCTTCAGCTCAGATTCGGACTTACTGTCCTCGTTCTTAGAGTAGTAATCATAATAGTAACCACTGTAATAATAGTAATAACTATCTTGACTGATATTAATATTATTCAGAACAACACCTAGGAGACGTCCTCCCACTTTTTCGACCATTTGCTTCGCACGAAGGGTCATTTGCTGAGGATACTTACGATATTGCACAACCAGAACAGCCATATCCACTTCGCTTGCAAGAATGGAAGCATCGCTAACACCCATGATCGGTGGGGAATCAAAGAAGACAAAGTCATAGCGACTCTTTGCCTCGATGACGAATTCCTTCATTGCCGCTGAGTTCAAGATTCCTATAGAGCTACTGGGTAACTTTCCGGACGGCAGAAAATCCAACGAACCGATAGGTGTTGTCTGAACAACTTCCTCCAAGGTATTTTGCTTTAGAAGATAATTGGTCAACCCCATGGCGTTGGAGACATTAAGAATTTTGTGCAGACTCGGTCGACGAAGATCGGAGTCGACAATCAAGACTCGGCTTCCATTTTGAGCGAAGACAGTCGCCAAGTTAAAAATCGTGGTCGATTTACCCTCACCCGCTCCACCAGAGACCACGGTAATTGTGCGCCAATTAGGATCTTTTCTTGAGAAAAGCAGATTAGTTCGTAGCACACGATAGGCTTCTGCGTGCGGACTGTCTGGTCCCTCTGTCATTAAAGTGCCAACATTTTGAGGAATGACCCCGAGCACCGGTGCCTGAAGTGCTTGTTCCACATCATCAATCGTCTTAACAGAGGTATCCAAGTACTCGATAAAGAAGGCAAGACCGACTCCGAGGAAGAGGCCAAACAGCACACCGATCGCGATATTGACCACTTTCTTGGGGCGCACTGGATTGGTCCCCGGTAAAGCATCATTAATGATCTCGACAGATGAGGAATTGGATAAGTCGCGATCGATGTCTTCCTGAGCGACACGCATTTTAATTCCCTCACGGATCCGTCGAGCGCTCTCAAATTCATTCTTTGCCAACAGATAAGGCCGATAAAGGGTCGCATCGCTCGAGTTCTTGACGATGGCGTTGGTCATGAAAGAACGTTGGGTTTCCAAAGCAGATTTATCTGCCTCAAGATTCGATTTCATGCCGTCAAGAATCCCATTGACGGTTGATTCCAGTTGCTTTTCGAGGAGCGTGACCTGAATTGTCCAGCGCAATACTTCCGGATGATTTGCCCCAAAATCCGGGTTAAGTGATGCCCTTTGACGTATGGCGAAATTCAACTGACTGATCAGCGTCGTCAATTCCTGAGTCGGAGTCGAAACGACAAGTGCATTACGCAAACTATCGCCCTTGAGCATACTTAATTGTTCTAGCAAACGAGTGTTTCGAGTACTGCGGGTCTGCATTTCTTGAATCACCGCTTGAAAGCGCATCATTTCCGTCGCCGACAGATTCTGAATTTGTCCGCTCTCAGCAATCTCTTCCGGAACTTGCAGTGCGATCCGTTGCAGATCCAAGTTTGTCCGAGCCTTGGCGACTTCAATGTCATAGAAGCTGAGTTTGTTGGTCAATGCCTGCCAAGCATCGACACTGCGAACTGAACGTCCTTCGCTCCTATATTTACGATAAACTTTAGCTATTGTATTAGCGATCTCTGCTGCCAACTTTGGGCTCTCGTTAAAGACTGTAATTTCAATAATTGCAGTATTTTTGAACTGATTGATATCAACCTCTTTAGATAAAGCCTCATACGAATCGAGCTTAGAGTATTCCCCCTCCATTTTATCACGCTTAGCGTAATGCTTACCCAAGTCCAATTCTGTAATGACCTTATCGAAAATTCGAGGTGATCGAATCACCTGAAACTCAGTCAGGAGGAAGTATTGGTCAAAGACGGGGGTTGCGGCCGATGTTCCAGTCAATAACTGGGTTAAAGGTGAATCCTTCTCGACCTTCATCCTAGCCACCGAAGAGAACACCTCCGGTTGGAAATAGGTAATGAAGGTCGAGGTTAGGACGACCAACAAGAACACCGCAAGGATGACTGCCCTGCGGATCCGGATGATCCGCCAGTAATCCAAGAAGTGGAGTTTAGATTCAGCTGACTGAGGTGCTTTCGAGACTTCCATGGGCAAAAAAATAGGAGGCTAGAATCATTTTTCCAGCCTCCTTCGACAGAGATGGCGGAACTCAGTAAGAGAAATTGACCCCGAGATAAACGCGGTTACGAGAGAAAGGGCGAGAGTCGCTCAGGAAAGAGAGGTCAGATTCAACTCGATCATGGGCAAAACTGCCTCGGATCCCAACATTCTGGGTGAGTCTGTAGGTCAGGCTAAAATCAATCGAAGCATAGGCATCGTTTTGGCCATCGACTGTCGGACCACCACCGATAAACGTTCCGATTTGGTAGATTCCGGAAATCGCACCAAGAAGGTTAGGCGAGATTTCAGAAAGCAACGAGATTCGAGCTGAGGTTGCACTGCTTCCACGAATTGGGTCCAACCCATCTTTGCCAACATTCAAAATGTTGTCCCCGTTGATAGGAACTGCGCCGACATCGGTGACACTCACCTGATGTCTGACTCCCAAAGCCAGAGAAGAGCCACTAGCAAAACTGTACGAAACTAAAGCGTCCGCGTACGGGGTGACTCCATCACGATCAGTGTACCCAATAGGATCAGCGAAATCGTTAACTTGAATACCGCCCCGCAATGAAGTCTTCACGTTTGGACCAAAATCAACGTCAATTGTACCCGCAACGAAGTGGGAATTAAGGTCACGAACCTTGGACACCGAACCATCGTAACGGGTCATCCCAAATTGATAGAGAAGCCCCAACGAGGTGGACGGAGTCAGGAGGAACCGAGCATTAGCGGAAGGAAGATTCTCATAACGACCGAGCGAATCTTGGAGGGAATCGTTCTCGAAACTGAAGTAGTTGTTCCGCAATCCAAAGGTCGAACTCCAACGTTCTGATAATTGAGAGGAGAAATCAAAGCCAGCGATATTACGAACATTTGAACCCTCAGCCCGGAAGGTGATGGGTGCCGCACCTGAACCCGTTCCGAGTTGCTCTGGCTCCTGTGCCACAACAAAACTGTCGGTTACTTCCAATTTGTTCTTACTATCAAAGTTATGAACCAAGCCAACATTCACCGTATGATTGTGGTCGGCAGACTTCGGTCGGTTATCAAAGTAGCGCAACAGATAGTCATAAGAGAAACTAAGAGTGGTTTGGCCATCATTGATTGGGAGCCTGACACTAAAGCCAGGACTGATCTCAAACCCGTAGCTTTGAACCTTCGCAACCTTGCCAAAGCCTAGAACTGGAGTGAGGACAGGGCGGGAAACCGGGAGGCCATTGACTATGACCGTCTCCATTTTTTCACGAAACTCGCCCGGCTTACCTGGAGTCGGTTCAAACACCGAAGTCATAACCGGTGTTCCATTCGCATCAAACCTTGGCGAATTACCGAATGAGCGAGAGAAAACGTTATCGGTGTAGAATCCTTGCTGGCTAAATCTGAGACTCCAAGGCTTCGAGTCAATCAAGTTTTGAGCCTGAATCGCTGAGGCCACAGTCAGTCCGATAGCACCCAAAGAGAGTAGCCGTGAGGTGGGAGTAAGGATTTTCATTACGGAGTCTTTTGAAGATGGATCCAGAATTAGAGACTTGTTGAAGACAGCGTCAGATATTAGGCACCAAGGCGTCAATCTGTTTTTGTGAAAGTTATTCACCAAATTCACCGGCAAGTCTCAGAGCCAATGAACGGCTGGGAAATCTTTTTCAATCTGCTCACGCGAGGCCAACTCACCCCACTGGGTTAGAGCAAAGACCTCGACCGGCGGCCCCTCTCCTAGCCCCAGATCGAGCCTTTGCCTCATGGCACGTTCTCGCAGTGCTTTTTCCCATGCCGCCAAATCGGCAGGAGGCGACATATTATGGCGCCCAATCCAAGGTAACCACTCTGAGATCTGACTTTGGTGACACCAAGATTGCTGAATGATTTGGTTGAAACTAGGTTCGACATCCACCCAAAAATCAGGTCCCCGACTGCCATTGGCGCCCATGTAGCTGTCGTAGGTGTTGAGAATGACGGGGGTCTTGATCCATCGCGATACGGATTCATCGGCGACAGGATATTCGTCAAGAAATGCATGGGGGACGTTGATCATGTAGGCGACTCGACGAACCGCTTCGGCCACGGTGATATGATCAGGGTGCACTCCGGCACGTGAGTCTTCGGGAAGAGGGGGGCAAAAAATGTAATCCGGTTCGAAATCGCGAATTGCCTTCCAGAGAGCGGCCAGAAGGTCGTTGGTCAACAGGCGCGCCTCACCGAAGGGGCGGCCGTCTGGGCGGGCGAGTCGTTCGAACTGGTACCCACCCACCCGCGCCGCAGTCGATTGTTCAGCCAGGCGAATCCGAGCCGTTTCCTCGCGGGTACGAAACTGGTGGCCGGAGCGCCCATCGGTGCAGACAATAATTTTCGCCTCTAGACCCGACTGAAGACGTTGTCGAAATAATTCAAAAGTACCTGCTGCGACAAATTCGAAGTCATCGAAGTGCGCGTGAATGCAAAGAATGCGCATGAAATAAACCCTTGATTGTTGGTGGGCGGTGAGGGATTCGAACCCCCGACCAAATGCGTGTAAAGCATCTGCGCTAACCACTGCGCCAACCGCCCGACCGGACCGACGGAGACGAAGTTAATCGAAACTAAATTAGTTTTCAATCTACCAATCAAAAAGCTGTTCAGAAGTTGGGTTGCTGGCCAATTCAGTTTACGTTCCGGTCCAGATGTCCGCAGAGTTTAACCTAGTAACGGCTCAAAGTGCCGCCCCCCATTCTGACTCGGGTGGCCGTCTATCTACCCTTGTTGAGCAATTGGGAATTCCTGAGAATCCGAGGAATTGGCTTCCGATGACGCGCGAACTTTCAGCAGGAAAAGTGCTAGCTGAGCTGCGGGAAGGGCTCATTCAGAACACGGAATGGCCGGCTATTCTTCAGGCGGCAGAACTAACCCGTCGTGGGTATCATCGGGAGCTCCTCCAACTAGATCAGCGCTTTGGGCGGGATCTTTCTCCTGCACTGGCTAAAGCGTCTTGCTGTGTCGGCAGGCATCAATTGGCACGGTTACGGGCATTACGGGACCAAAAAATCATTCAACGCTATCTTGATGCGATTGAGACAGGGCAAGCGCGAGGATGGAACCCCATTGTCTACGGAGTGGTTCTTGCAGTCTTTGGAATCCCCTTGCGTCAGGGTTTGATCCACTATGCCACCGCACTCCTTCAAAACTATGCTGAGCAGATCGCAGTCAACCCCACCGAGGCACAGCGTCTTCTCGATGAAAGCGTGCTAATGTTGCCTGAATCAGCGAATCAAATGCTCGATTCTCAGCCTAAGTCCGGACTGCAGATTCTCTAAAATCGCACGAAGTTGTGCGAATCCCCTTTCCCCCGAAGCCTCGCCCCGCTTACCTGCTGCCCGAATTATGCTTAAGACCGGCATTGTTGGTTTGCCTAACGTAGGGAAATCGACCCTATTTAACGCTGTCACCCGCACCCGCAAGGCGCAGGCAGCAAATTACCCATTCTGCACGATCGATCCCAATGTAGGGATTGTCACCGTGCCGGATGAGCGACTCGGCGTCCTCCAAGGGATTGCCAAGACGACCGTTGTCATTCCCGCTGCGATTGAGTTCGTTGATATCGCAGGACTGGTGAAGGGCGCAAGTGCAGGTGAAGGCTTGGGTAACAAGTTTCTCACTCACATCCGTGAAGTGGACGCCATTGTTCAAGTGGTGCGTTGCTTCGAAGACCCCGATATTCACCACGTCACCGGCAGCGTGGACCCAGTTCGCGACATTGAAATTATCAATACTGAGTTAGTGTTAGCGGATCTAGAAGCGGTAAACAAGCGACTCGACAAAGTTGGCAAAGATGCCAAGCGAGGGATCAAGGAAGCGCAAGCGGAACAAGCTGTTCTGCAAAAACTAAAGCCCCATCTGGACACGGGGCGACCCGCACTGACCTGTGAGCTAACGGCGGAGGATAAGGTGTTATCGAAAACCTTCTGGTTAATGACCGACAAGCCGACAATTTTCGCCTGCAACGTCAAAGAAGGGGACCTCGCCACAGCAGAGACGAATCCCTTTGTGATTAAAGTCCGTGACTACGTGAAGATCAATCTTGGCTGTGAAGCCACGGTGATTAGTGCGCAGATTGAAAGCGATCTCGTCGATCTCACCGATGAGGAGGCCAAGGGATTTCTCGCGGAAATGGGAGTGAAAGAATCCGGAGTGGGATCGCTGATTCGTGCGACCTATCATTTACTCGGGTTGCGGACTTACTTTACTGCAGGCGAAAAGGAAGTTCGCGCGTGGACTATTCACGCTGGGGACACCGCCCCGAAAGCTGCCGGCGTGATCCACAGCGACTTCGAGCGTGGCTTTATCAAAGCCGAAACGGTCTCTTACAAAGACTTGGTCACCTGCGGATCGGTCGCTGTGGCCCGCGAAAAAGGCCTCTATCGAATGGAAGGTAAGGAATACGTCGTGAGTGATGGCGACGTCCTCCTCTTTAAGTTCAACGTGTAAAGAGTTCCTAAGACGGTTCCGGAACAAACCGGAACCGTCCTTTAGAATTGGGAGACAAATCAGGCACCAACAACCTTGGAGAGCAAGGTGTTCATCCGTTGCAACATCGCTCGCGGATCTTCGAGCCGTCCGGAAGCCAAGCGTGCCTGATCGAAGAGTTGCTCAGCGACCAAGCTAGCGAGGGAGCCGTCTGTTTGACGCAACAAGTTTAACTTCACCACCACCGGATGGCGCGGATTAATTTCCAGATCGGGGGCTGGTTCGGTCATTTCAGCCATATCTCGCCCCATCATCTTCAAAGTTCGACGCATCGAAGCGGTGAGGGATTTGTCACTTTCCACTACGACCACAGGACTCTCCACGAGGCGCTTTGAAGACCGCACCTCTTTTACGGCTTCGCCTAAGGTCAACTTGAGCCATCCTGAGAGAGCACCGGCATCGTCATCCGATAGAGCTCCTTCTTTATTCTGATGATCCAAGTCTAACGCCGCTTTTTCCGCTGCCGTGATGGTTTTACCGTCAAATTCGCGCAAACGATCCATGACAAATTCATCAATCGGATCTTCGACAAAGAGCACCTCGAACTTTTTCTCACGGAAAACCTCGAAGTACGGGCTCCCCTCAGCAGAGGCTCGATCCTTGGACAAAAGATAATAGATCTCTTTTTGTCCTTCAGGCATACGCTTCACATAGTCGGGAAGGGAGGTCTTTTTGCCAGTTTCCATCGCGGAAGAGTCGTAGCGCAAAAGTTTGCCCAAAGTCGCTTGATGTTCCCAATCACTGAGGACGCCTTCCTTAATGAAGCGATGGAACTCGGTGTAAAATTTGTCATAAGCGATCGGATCTTTTTCAGCCTCTTCACCCAAGTGTTTGAGAAAGCGATTGGTCAGGGCCTTACTCAGCTTCTGCATCAGGCTAGAATCCTGCATACGTTCGCGTGACACATTAAGCGGGAGATCCTCGCTATCCACGACGCCACGAATAAACCGTAACCACTCTGGCAAGAGCCCGCGAGGCTTGGAATCAATCAAGACTTTGCGGCAGTACAATTGGACTTCAGGTTCCTGACGTCCCATTCCGGGCATCTCCATACTCCTCGATGGCACATAAAGGAGCGACTGAATGGCGATAGGAGCATCAGCGGTGAAGTGTAACCGGTATAAAGGTGCCTCTTTGTCGTGAGCCAGAAACTCGTAAAATTTGCTATATTCCTCCTCCTTCACCTCATTCTTTGACCGTGCCCAAATGGCTTGCACGGTATTGAGTTGAGTTCCATTCAACTGTAGCGGGAAGGCGACGAAGTTTGAGTATTGCTTAATGATCCGCTCAAGATTTTCAGGTTCGGCGAAATCCTTCGCATCGTCTTTGAGAGTCAGAATAATCCGAGTCCCCGGGGCGGTATCGGGTGCGGGTTCGAGTACGAATCCATTTCCCCCTTCGCTTGTCCAACGCCAACCCTCGGTCGTATCTCGCTGCGAACGGGAATACACATCCACCTGTTTAGCAGCCATAAACGCCGCGTAAAAACCCACCCCGAACTGACCAATCAAGCGGGTATCCGGCTTCTGCTGATCAGCCAGTCCCTTCAGGAATGTTTTAGTACCGGAATGCGCGATGGTTCCCAAATTCTGCACCAACTCCTCTCGGGTCATACCGATACCGGTATCCGTCAAAGTTAATGTTCCAGCCTCAGTATCCGTTGTGAGAGTAATAGTCGCCTCCGCATCGCCGCCGGCAATCTCGCCGCTCGTCCGAAGGAAGCGGACCTTTTCGCACGCGTCGGCGGCGTTTGAAATAAGTTCCCGCACGAAGACCTCTCGGTCCGTGTAGAGCGAGTTGATGACGATTCCGAGAAGTTGCTGGATCTCGGCTTGAAATGAATGCTGTTCCGGTTGGCTCATGATTAAATTCTGCGTTCTGGATAGTCCGTTCCGTTGGGTGTGGATCGGATCGAAAGGACAGTTCTACTCGCTCACCGACCTCCGGTGTCAAGTCTCACTCGAAGGTAAAGTAAAAATCGGCTGAGCGCCATCCGACATATCCAAACTCACCTGAGCGAAACCCGAGGTCGGGTATCGGCGTACTGATAGAATACCCGCTACCAAACCCGCGCCCAAATGACTTTCAAATAACGGCTTTCCGGACAATTCGACATCACTGGATGATCTTCACCCGGACCCGTTCGATCCAAAATCTGAAGCTTCCGGCGAGTTCGAGCGGCCATTCGTATAACGATATCATCAAATTCTTCGGCCGAAAGCATTCCCGAACAGGAACAGGTCACCAGCAATCCCCCTGGACGAGTTAGCACCATGCCCAATCCATTGAGATCCTCATAGCGTTGACGCCCCTCCGCCGCGTCTTCGTCATCGCGACTATGAATAAGCTTGGGTGGATCGAGCACAACAGTATCCCACTGACTCCCATTATCGCGCATCTGGCGCGCGTAGCTAAAGGCATCGCAATGAGTCCAATTAACGCGGACCTTATTGATGTTACCATTGCGTTTAGACATCGCGATCGCTGCTTCGTCGAGATCAACTCCAGTGGCTTCAACTGCACCACCGAGAAGCATGGATGCAATGGAAAAACCACCCGAATAACAGCACAAATCGAGGACCCGTTGGCCTTGAGTGTAGCGAGAGAGTTTAAGTCGATTATCGCGTTGATCGCAAAAGAACCCCGTTTTATGCCCTTCAGCAAAGTCGACTTCATAACGGACTCCGTGCTCAGTAATCTTCACCATTCGCACTGGGTCCGTCTTGGCTAAATTAGAGGAAATACCCTCGTTTTTCGAGACACTGTCATCGATCTCAAATACCACTCGCTTGGTTCCCAGCAGTTCGTGCATCCGCACAATCCAGGGTCCGATCCGTTGAAACATACCCAGGCTATGGACCTGAATACTCAGGACATCAGCAAACTTATCGACAATTAAACCACTCAAGCCATCGGCATCGGAATGTACCACTCGAAAGGCATCGGTGACCTTAGGGAGTTGTAAGAAATCGATACGGTGACGAATGGCTCGGTCTACTAATTCTGTCAGGAAGGTCTCCTCGACAAACTGCTCACCGCTGTGAAGCATCCTCAACGGAACCCGTGATCTTGGATTCCAAAGCCCATTACCGGCTGGGGCTCCAGTTTTGTCGTAAACATGGACCCAATCGCCAGGTTTAGCCCCCGACGAGGCATCGCGGATCATGGCTGGGTACACCACCGGATTTGCCGTGTGGTACTTCAACCAAACCCAAGGAGTCTGCCACTTTGAGGTATCCACCGAAGGTGCCGCGACCGGGCCATCACCCGAATTTTGGGCGCGGAACGGTCTCAATGGACGGAAGGACGGACGTTGAAATGGCGGCAACACCGCGTATTAATAAGGGTTTATGCCCTCGGAGCCAAGCCGCATGAAGAAACAAGGCAGAAAAACCCGAACGCCGATACCAAGCAAACGGATCTCACTCCGGCTTGAGTGCCTAGCGCTTCGGTTTTATCTGATCCTTCGCGACCTGACCGATTTTCGCAAATTTAGGGCGAGTAGCGATACCGTCGCGGATGATTTTCAGGACTGACTTACGCTCCGGGCCCTTGAGCAGCAACCGAGGTGCGCGGACCCATTCTTTTCCAAGGCCGCACTCTTGAACGGCGAGTTTTATATACTGAACGAATTTCGGATGGATATCCAAGTGCAGAAGCGGAGTGAACCAACGGTAAAAATCCCGCGCCGCATCCCAATCTCCACGGCGAGTTAGTTCCCAGAAATATTGATTTTCGGCCGGAAAAGCAATGCCAGTGCCCGCTACCCAACCATCGATACCGAGGATCGATGCCTCCAGTGCGAGATCATCGACCCCCGTAAAGATCGCATAGCGACCGCCGACAACATTATGTAGATCGGTGATGCGCCGGATATTTCCGGAGCTCTCCTTGAGGGCAACGAAGTTCTTTTCTGTGGCTAAGGTGGCGAACAATTCGGGCGTAATATCATGCCCATAACTGATCGGATTATTATAGACCATGATCGGCAACCCGGTTGATCGAGCGACATTGCGGAAGTGATGCAACGACTCCTCAGGGTCCGGCGATTTATAACTCATCGGCGGCATCAGCATAAAGCCGTCGACCCCTAATTTTTCGAGATCCCTAACGTAGCGAATCGCTTCTTGCAGGCTCGATTCTGCGACGCCGCTCAAGACCGGCACACGACCCTTGACCGCTTGGATCATGGCTTCCATCAGCAGACGTTTCTCACTACCCGTCATCGATTGATTTTCCCCGAGGGACCCCAAGAAAACCAATCCACTCACCCCGCTCTCAATTAGGATATGGGCGTGAACAGCTGTTGCATCCAAGTTGAGAGACCCGTCCTTGTGCAATTGAGTGGTGATAGCTGGAAAAACTCCGGACCAATAAGGTTTCATGTGCGAAAGAAAGAACAGTAAAGGGGTGTGAGCGGTCAGTCTTGGGGTTGGAGCGCAGCCAACGGGAGACGCCAGTGATAATTCACGGGCCCCAGTGCTGTCGATTGAGAAATTGAAACGCTGTTCAGGCCCCCGCGGCCAGCTCAGATGACATTCTTAAAATCTCCGGTGCAGCGGTCTTAAATTCGCGATCTAATTCCTGAATGAGAGCTCCAATCCGCTCTAACTCTCCCGTTTCGGACTCAGTCTCCAACTGATGTCCCAGCGATTCCATTGCAGATAAACCAAAAATTGAGGAACTCCCTTTGATCGAATGAGCCAAGATGCCCAGTGATTTCCGATCGCCAACGCCAAGCAACCGCTTCATTTCCTCCAATCGACCTGGAGAATCCTGCAGATAGCACATAAATAGTTCCGAGGCACTTTCCGAACCGATTTCTTCAGCCAATTGTCGGCCGGTTGCCTCGAGCAGAGGGAGATCAAAGTTGTTGGACAGAGGCGTCATGTAAGAGAGGGCTAGGTTAAATTACGGTCCGAACTCCAAGGAAAGGTTGAGATTTCGAAGGTGAAATTTACAACTGATAAATTCTAAAAAATCGAAGGAAGCGAACGTTCTCTTGAATCGTTTCGTGACCGGCAATCGGCCCCTAAAATGCTAGGGTTTAGACAGGCTCGTCTTTGCCAGAGCCGTGTGTTCCTCCTCCTGCTGGGTCCAGAGGGCGGCCATAGCACTCACACGCTCCGGATGAGCGGCAGCGAGATTTCTGGATTCTGCTCTGTCAACGGCAAGATCGTAGAGTTCCCAAGGGTTATCCTTGCCAGCAGCAACTAACTTCCAAGAACCCATCCGCAAGGCTCTATTTCCTTCGTGATGCCACCAGAGAGATTTTCGATGGAGTTCTCGATCTTGTTTAAAAACTGGGATCAAGCTAAGCCCCGAAGATTCAGGCCCAGAGTTGCCTTCCTGCCGAATGCGAGAGGAACCACCCGCAAGTTCTAGCAGGGTGGGCACTAAGTCGACTAGATGCCCCGGCGTGGTCCGGTTTTCACCTCGCGCAGCAATTCCTTTAGGCCAATGGACAATCAAAGGCGTCGAGATGCCGCCCTCGTGCACCCAGGTTTTATGACGTCGGAAGGGCGTATTCGCCAAAGAAGACCATCCGGGGCCGATACTCAGAAAAGTGGCACCCGTACCACAAACCGCTTCAGGATGGTGGCCGTCACCGCGGACCATCATTTCGGCACTAGCACCATTATCCGAGAGAAATAAAACCACGGTGTTTTCGAAGGAACCTTGAGTACGAATTTGCTTAAGAATACGCCCAA
Organism: Akkermansia muciniphila; assembly: GCA_945898055.1. Classification (GTDB taxonomy): domain Bacteria; phylum Verrucomicrobiota; class Verrucomicrobiia; order Limisphaerales; family UBA9464; genus SXXZ01. The sequence continues at coordinate 23,474 of CAMDGV010000054.1, forward strand.
TTTCGTGATCCATGCGATCGACCATGGCGGCGTGAACGGCCATTTTATTCGCCTGAAACCGCTGCTGCGCTGGGGTTAATTCAATCCAAGGCAGCGGGCGGTTTACTTCTTGAGCACCCAGACTGAGAAGATCGGCGGAAAACGCATAGGGAGGGCCTAAATCACGTTCAATTGGGGCCAAAGCGCCCGTAGCAATTCCTAGGCGCTTGAGTTGATTCCCTCTTTGTACTCGCAATAAATCCCACCCAACAGTGTAAAGATTCAGATACCGCTCCACATCCTCGGCAGGAGCTTGGACCGGAAAATGCGGCGCGGTAAAGGCCACGAAACTAAAGAAAGGTCGGCCACTAAATTGAGCGGAATGTTCCCGCAGACACCGGATCGCGTGTTCGGCTATCGCCGTGGTCGCGTAGTAGCCGCTATTGGCCTTCACTGGGGGCAGATCGATATCATCTTCGCGATGAAGCTTGGGATAAAAGTATCGGTCGTGATCATCCAAACTATAGGAGTGATCAAATCCGTTTTGGAGCGGTTTGCCATCCACATGCCACTTACCCGAATGATAATTACGGTACCCGAGAGGGCGGAGGTATTCTGGTAATAACCGAGCCCAAGGAGGCCGGATCCCAGCGGTGCCACTTTTCACCCCAGAAACTGTATCGCGGCGCACCTGTTGGGCATAATACCCCGTGAGCAAAGCGGCACGGGAAGGCCAGCACCGAGCTGTATTATAAAATTGGGTGAACCGAAGTCCCCCCGTGGCCAACGCATCTAAGTTGGGGGTTTTAATTTCACCGCCGTAGGCGCCGATGTCGGAAAAACCTAAGTCATCTGCGAGAATCAGAAGAATATTAGGCCGGATGGACGGTGCTGATTCAACCGCAGCGCCCAGAGGATAGAGAAATGGGCTAGAAGCCACTATTAGCGGCAGTACTAGAAGGCCCGCCTGCCGAAAATAGTTCTGAAAAAACAAAAATAGAGAATGCAAAATCTAGCCCTTTCATTCTGAAAAAACAACGAAAGGAGGGCTTCGTCAATAGCCAAGATCTGAAAACGAACTCAAGATCCCCGTCAAACTCTTGGAGGCATTTCGTCGCGACAAAACAAAACGTGATTTAATTTGCCGAGGCTTTAGCAAGTCGACTGAACTAATCGCCTCCATCTCCCATCACCGCTTTTTGCAGCAGAGTAAATATGTCTGTGGACATAATGGGTACTTGGGGTAACGGGCCTGGGGTAATGATTAAAGGCCAATCCTGACTCGAGGAAGGCCTGGCACCATGCGATCCACGAACCAACGAAGCGTCGAGAGGAATCACATCCATCAACATCCGGAACCCCAGCTTCTTTTGAAACAAACGCCAAAGGATCTTCAGCTTCACTGCTGGAATTTTTGGATCAAGAAACAGTTCGACCGGATCGTAGCCGGGCTTCCGGTGGATATCCACGCAACGGGCATAATCAGGGGCGCGCGCCTCGTCCAGCCAGTAGTAATAAGTGAACCAAGCGTTCTCGTCCGAAACAGCGATTAAGTCGCCTGCTCTTGCATGATCGATGCCACGAAGACGCTTCTCCTCCGACCCAAGCACCTCAGCCACTCCGGGGGTGGCGGCCACAACCGCACGAACCGCATCCCGCATCGCAGGATCACGAACCACGATGTGGGCCACCTGATGATCCGCAACCGCAAAGGCCTTGGAATTTCCAATATCGAGTACTTCACGACCCAACTCTTCCTTCAGAGTCAACCAACCCTGTTCGCGAAAAATGCGATTGAGATGAATGGGACGAGAAACCGTGGTAATACCGTATTCACTGAGCACCACCGGTTGAACCCCCTTTTTGGTGAAGAAATCGACTAAATCCCCGACAATAGAATCAATCCGCCGCAGGTCGACGGCGATTTCAGAATGCTCTGGCCCAAGTCGTTGCAGATTGTAATCGAGATGCGGCAGATAAATCAGGTTCAGGGTGGGCGACTGAGCCTCTTCAATCCACTTTGCTGAGTCAGCGATCCAACGCGTCGCCGCATCCGGCGCCCCTTGTGGGCTTTGAACTCCCGCCGCTGGCCCCCAGAAAGTCGCAAATGGAAAATCACCCAGCGCCTTCTTTAGCTCCGGTCTTATGCCATACGGCCAAGAGTAAATATCGAAGAACTTACGACCATCAGCCGGATACATCGGGCGAGGTGTGACCGACCAATCCGCGCCCGAGTACATATTGTACCACCAAAACAGTGTGGCACAGGTAAACGCTGGATTCCGTTCCTTTAAGACGTCCCAGATTTTGGGTGCGGTGACCACCTGATTGGACTGTTTCCAAAAGTGAACCTCGGACAGCAAGCGATCATACCAACCATTAGCCACGATGCCATGTTCAGAGGGCAGGCGCCCAGTCAGGTAATTCGATTGAGCCGTGCAAGTGACTGCGGGGAAGGCCGGATCGATGACTGAATGATTCCAGGTCGATAAATACCGACTGAGGTGGGGTGTATGAGGTCCAATATGCCTCAAGCTGAGCCCGACAACATTCAGAACAGCGATACGATTCATAGGGCAATCAGACGATTCGTTTCTGAATACGAGCGACAATCGATCTCGGCACCGCCGGATCGGGCCGTGTGTCTACCACGGCGACTGATCCCAAGACTGCTCGGCAGGATTGGCGGGCCGTTTTATTCCACAAAAGGAGATCCCCATTTGCCTCATCTAGATTCCACTGGTGTAATCCAACATACCCCTCTGCCTGAGCTTCATTCTGATAATGCCAGAGAAACATCCATCCACCCGGCCGGGTCACCGCAAACATCTGTTGAATACACCGCATCGGATCCCGGCTGTGGTCCAATGCATTGGAGCAAACCACGAGATCAAAGGTGTCTGGTTGAAAAATAGAAAGAAGATCTTCGCCAGAGGCCCGCTGAGTTCGGGTTGGTGGCTTGAGCTGAAGTTCACTGATAATTTGATCAAAGGTATCCGCCAAGGGATCGACCGCGGTCAGTTGGACAGTGCGCCCAGGCCAATGATGACCCACTCCACTCAGAGGGCCTGCGCCGACATCAAGAACCTGAATTATGCCCGTAAGAGCGACCGGTGACTTTGCCACTAATTCTTGCAAAGAAGGCTGAAACTCGAAGCAAGGATCCATTCGCAGCCGAAACGCTTCTGGATTCCAATGACGCCCACCCTCGGCCAGGGAACGTCGCCAAAAAGCAGCTTCGTCCACCAACCCCTCGTCGTACGAAGTGGTTCTTCCGATCAATCGATGACGGAGGCGCTGTAAAAATCGCGGTAACATGGATAACAAGAAAGGAACCCCGATAAACTTCGTGAGAACTCTGAGAGAGAGATAAGGCTACAAAAAAGGCTAAGTGACGTCGACCCTAGAGACGTCCTCCCACCGAATTGAAACAGGATCGGGACGCCTAAATTTGACCCAGACAAAATAGCTTGGTTGGTCCCTAGAAAAATCGACGGCGGGGAGGTTCAATATCCCGCGCCGTCAAAGACTCAAAGCACTCAACCCGCTTATTTACCGACGTAGTCGAGTCGAACAATCTGAGTATCCTTATTATTGCCCCAAGCGGTTCCGTATTCAATGAGGTAAAGGCAACCGTCTGGACCGAGTTCTAAATCCATCGGACGCTTAAAGGTCATCTTAGGGCAGAACCGTTCCATTTTTAGAGAGCCGTCCGCGTTCTTTGCAATTTGCTCGTTCTCATCAAGATGCACCGCAACAATCCAATTTCGCGACCATTCATAAATGAAAAGTGTGTGGTCGTATTCCTTGGGAAGTTTCGTCTCGGATTTATTTTTGGGGTCAAAATAATAAATCGGCCCGGCCATAGCGGTGCGGCCACCGCCCCCGTTGACCGCTGGAAACTTGGTTGAGGTCCCGCCGGGGTACCAAATGAAAGCCGGTTGGGTGGGCGGAAGATTTTTAATACCTGTGTTATTCGGAGAGTTATTAACTGGATGCTCAGCAGAGAAGAACACCGTCTCCATAGGCACATAGGGGGCCGGAGGTTTAGGGGCCACCGGGGCCGCCAAGGTCACGGTGCCGACGTTTTTGGCTTCCTTCACCGCAAGGGCGTAAGCCGCCTTGGCCTTTTCATACTCTGCCTTGGCTTTGACATAAACTTCAGCCGCAGTGAAATCATAACGGGCATAGGTCCTATTATCACCCCGCGAATACGGCCACCCAAAAAAACCTGCCTTTTTAACCTGAATAATCGCATCAAATCCGGCGGGGCCGCGCTTCGGATCTTGATCGCCGGCATCCGGACCCACATCGCCCCAGTACAAAGTCCCGCTACGTTGGTCCACCGAGATTCGGAACACATTACGTCCACCCTTTCCAAACACTTCGGGACGCGTCCCTGGGGTGCCTGGTGGGAATAAATTACCCTTGGGTATCGTGTAGGTCCCGTTTGGTTCTGGATGAATACGGCTCACCCCTCCCCGCAAGTCATTCATGTTAGACGATGACTTCTGGGCATCCCACGGAGCGCGCCCCACCCGTTCATCACTTGGGGAACGTCCATCTGATTCAAATGGATTGGTGTTGTCGCCGATGGCAATATAGAGATTGCCCTTAGCATCGAAGGCCAACGAACCACCAACATGGCAGCAGGCTTTCCCTCGCAATTCTGGAATGTCGATGACGGTCTTTTCCGAAGTGAGATCCAAGGTATTTCCAACCAGCGTAAAACGGGAGACTCGGATAACGCCCACGTCTTGGCCGCTGGCGTCTTGAGTCGTTTCCGGGAGGGAGTGATTAAGAAAAATCCAGCCGTTCTTTAAGAAATCTGGATCAAGGGCGATACCTAACATCCCATCTTCGTTTCCTTTAAAAACAGGGACCTTTCCAATCTCCACCGTGGCTTTGGTGTCCGGCCTCCACATTTTAATACTGCCGTTGCGTTGGGCATAAAAAACTCGACCATCCTTGGCGACCGCCAGTTCCATTGGATCTTCGATCGAATCTTCCCTAGTGCCATCTGCTTTTTGTAAATCCGCATCGAGAATGACCTTCCTAAATCCTGCGTCCATCTGTTCCCCGGCCAGAGGAGGCTGAGGCACAGTGGGCGGCGTTTGTGCAGTTAGCGACACGCCGCAACAGAGCGAAAGTGCGAGCAAAGTTGATTTCAAGATCCCCATCCAAGAAACAGTAGGAAAATCATTCAAGGAAATTCCGAAATATCTGATCCATTCCGTCTTTTTGGAACCTGTTTTGAAGACTGTCCTCCGGAAAAAGGGACTGAGCTTCAGTCAGAGGACTCGGCCCCTTACCTGGCGGCGGGCTTGAGCCACTGACCGAAAAAAGTCATCATCGCTTCTTGCGCTTTTTGCGCGTCCGCACCCTTAAAGCCGTGACCGGCACCTTCCAGCGTCAGAAGTTCCACCGGCACAGCGCTCGTTTTCAAACGATCCACAAGCCACTGGGCTTGTTCATAAGCAACATAGGGGTCAGCCGTGCCGTGAATACAGAGGGTTGGCGCAGCGCGTGGCGTGACCCAATTAAGGGGGCTACCTTGAATATGCTCGCGGAGCTTGGTTGAAAGGTTACCACCAAAAAAGAGCGGCAACACGTCTCCGGCATCGACACTCCGGTTATAGGACTTAGTAAAATCTGTCGGACCACTAAAACTCACCACACAAGAGACAGCACTCGAGTACCCCAAATAACCGTCTCCCTCGAACTCAGGGACGCCGGCCGTCAACCCCAAGAACAGCGCGAGATGCCCGCCCGCCGAACCGCCGGTGGCGCCGATCCGGGTGGGATCGATCCGATACTTTGCGGCATTGGCACGCAACCAACGAACAGCAGTTTTGCAATCTTGGACCGCAGAAGGAAACCGGGCGGCTGGGGATAATCGATAGGTGACTGTGGCGGCGACGTAACCTTTCTGAGCCAACTGAACACAGAGGCCGTCGTACCCTTCCCGAGTGCCGGCGCGAAAACCACCACCATGAATACAAAGGACAGCGGGAAACGGTCCCGAACCTTTCTTCGGAGCGGCGAGATTCAGTTGAAGCGGTTCGCCCGACGGGCTGGAAAATTCCACCGCTCGAAGAAAGCTAATATCTTCTGGGATCACCAGATCTGCTGCCCTAGCTTGGAGTATCAGGAGCCAAACCAGCAAGGTGCCAAAAAGTGTGTGTTGCATGGGTGAATGAAACTTTGCTGAGACACCTCGGTTTAAGGAAGAGAAATAGGGAACTTTTATCCCGCACGTTTTTGAACCCATGACCTCAAGGTTCAGGCCTCAGAAAAGTGGGGGTAAAGCCTAGGAATTAGGTGCGAGTTCAAATCCCTGAATTTTGGGCGATTTTTTGCGAAGGTAGACTTACCGTGGGGAATGCCAGACGATGGAAGTAGCGACTTGTTTCCAGGGCTGGTCGCAGAGGCGCCACCCCCGCTGGTCGCACCGACCGAGCCGGTGATTTCGATTCAGGCCGCCGCTTCGGATCGCCATTCGGCGTCGAGACCCGCCCACTCGGCACCCCTGCCGCCCTCCGGTCAATTGATCCTCGGCGCCGATCAGCGCAATCCCCTGCTCACCGTCTACCACGATGGGGAACACCAGCAACTTCTGGTCTAGAACCGTGTTTAACATTTAGATGGATTTCGAGCGTTTGCGTATGAATTACAGAAGCGGCAGGGGGTTGGTGAGGTCGGTTTTTTAAATTCGCGCGACCTTCGCTCGGATCGGTTCGGTTGCCGGAAGATGGATGCCAGCGCCGGCAAC
>CAMDGV010000055.1 GCA_945898055.1 Akkermansia muciniphila
TGGCGCGTAGGGGTTCATGGGCGAGATCGGGGAATTGGACGAGCGAATACGGGATGAGAAAATTTGGACTAGACACCTTGCGGCGAGAGAAAATGTTTACTGTTATGTTTAGGCCTACCGCGATCAGAGGTGATCTAAGTTTGATTCCAGCTCAAATTGATCTGACCATTGGGGCAGAAGTTTTGTTTAAATTCGAGGGGATTTTCTGGGGTTGAATTATTAAACTGGAACGAATTAGCCAAGTTTGAATCAGCCGACCCAGTGGGCAAGAAGATGTTCGGTTTTTGACCTTTGGCTTGGTGTTAGTTGAACTCAAAATCCGATGTCAAAATCTAAAATAAAGCTCCAGCGAATCGACCGGTTTTTCTATGAGCGACGGTGGATTTGCGCCGAAGGCGGTGCGTTGGCAGGCGTGGATGAGGCAGGTCGTGGACCGCTAGCGGGACCCGTGGTGGCTGCTGCAGTTATTTTACCACGCAGTTGGGCGGTGGCCGGTGTGCCCTCTGATTTTCAGCATTTGACTGATTCCAAACAATTATCAGCCGCAGAGAGAGACCTTTTTTTTGACCGTATCACCTCTGAACTCGGTCTTCGATTTGCCGTGGCCTGTTGTGGTCCCGAAGCGATTGATCGCATCAATATTCTGCAGGCAACCTATCAAGCTATGAATCAGGCCCTCGAAAAATTAGCCATCAGTGGCGAGGTCGCTCATGCATTAGTAGATGGGCGTCCAGTACCGGTGTTACGAGTGCCGCAGACGGCATTGATTAAAGGGGATTCCCTCAGTTACTCGATTGCGGCAGCGAGCGTCTTAGCCAAGGTAACGCGAGATCGTTTGATGTTGCAGGCCCATCAGCAATGGCCCAACTACGGTTTTGACGCGCACAAAGGCTATCCAACGGCAGGTCATCTCGAGGCTCTTCGGCGACTTGGGCCGTGTCCGATTCATCGGCTGAGTTTCGCCCCCTTAAAACAGCCGGCACCAGACCTGTTTCGATGATAAACTGGCTTTTTAGATGGTTTCGTCGAAGAGACGATCCGCCTCATTTGCGATTAGGCCGTGAAGGAGAGAGAGTAGCGCGTCAATATTTAGAGCATTTCGGCCTCTGTTTTCTAGTGGCTAATTATCGGTATCGTCGGGGGGAAATTGATCTCATTTTTCGAGATGGAGAGGTCTTGGTCTTTGTAGAAGTGAAAGCGAGATCCTCGGACGATTGGGTTCGACCAGCGACGGCGGTGACCTTGAAAAAGCAGCAAATACTTTCCCGCACTGCCTTGGGCTATCTCGCGGAGCTAGGACGACCGAGGGTTCCTTTTCGCTTTGACATCGTGGAGGTTATTTTGAGGAGGGGTATCGCCCCCGAAGTTTGTCATATTCCGGATGCTTTCCTCCTTTCTGCGCCGAGTATGTATCGATAAAAAGCTAAAGAAGATCGACGCGCCAAGATCGAAAATCCTGGCCTTGCTGGGATGAACTGGGCCGACTTTTCGAGGAGGGGAGCTCTTTGGGACACCGTGGATTAGCACAGTAGATTAAAAACTAAAAACCCTCAAAAACTCTCAGTTTTTGAAGGCTTTGTCAGTTGGAGGAGGGAGGGGGATTCGAAACCCCGGTAGTGTTTAGCTACTCACGCTTTCCAGGCGTGTGCCTTAAACCACTCAGCCATCCCTCCGCCGCTGCCGGAGAACCCTGAAGGATAACGACCCGTGGGAGCAACGGCTTTTTATTTTCCTTTTTGTTTGAGGCAAAGGGCTTGGTTGTTTTCTGAGGTCATACGGCGTTCTTGCATCCAGACAAAAATCACTGGGGTGACAATGAGAATGTGCACTAAACTGCTCACCATCCCCCCGACGACGGGGGTTGCTAAGGGCTGCATAATCTCGGAGCCGGTCTTGTGGCTCCAGAAAAGAGGCAGGAGCGAAGCGACAATGGTGGCGACGGTCATCACTTTGGGGCGCAAACGGAGCCGTGCGCCATTTTTCACCGCTTGAATTAAGTCGTGCCGATTAAAGGCATCGCCGCGCTGGACCTTCATTGCCGCGACTTGTTCCTCGAGATAAACCACCATGACCACGCCGGTCTGGATGGCGGTGCCGAAAAGGGCGATGTAGCCCACCCAAACGGCAATGCTGAAGTTCCAACCCAATGCCCATTGAGCAAAGACGCCGCCCGAAAGAGCAAAGGGTACCGCCAAGAGCACGTGGGCTGCTTCGCTGGCGGAATTGTAAACGACATAGAGTAAGAGGAAGATAACCATCAAAACCGTCGGTACAATCAGTCGCAACGTTTGTTGAGCCCGGAGTTGGTTCTCAAATTCGCCGGAGTATTCGATCGTCATACTGGCGTCTAAAGTGGGTAGAATCTCTTTTTCAATTCGCTGCCGCACTTCCCCGACGAATCCAGCTAAATCACGGTCCAAAACATTGGATTGGACAAACACGCGCAGACGCCCGTTCTCACTCGCAATTTCACTGGGACCGGTGGTTCTTCGGAGACGCGCAACCAAAGCCAACGGGATTGGCGTACCGCGCGGGGTGGGGATCAGTAATTCCCCTAAACGATCAATGGAATCGCGTTCACCACGTTCGAGGCGGACCTCGATGGGAATACGTTCGCGACCTTCGATTGCAGTGCTGATGGTGCGGCCACCGATACCTGCTTCGATTACTTCGAGGATGTCTTGGACATTCAGTCCAAATCGAGCGGCAGCGGGTCGGTCGACATCAATTTCAAGGTAGGGTTTGCCTTGGACTCGCGATGCGGCCACCCCGACGGCCCCGGGGATCGTTCGGACAATTCGTTCGACCTCAAAGGCTTTGCGTTGAAGTGAATCCAGATCGTTACCAAGGATCTTGACTCCTAATTGGGCACGAATACCGGTGCTCAGCATTAGGATACGGTTTTCGATGGGTTGAAGGAATCCGGGGACATAACCAGGGACGGCCGACAGGGCGGAGGAAAGTTCGTGGATTAAATCGTGAAGAGTGATCCCCGGACGCCAAGCCGGATTGCGAATAGTGGTGGGCAGAGAAAGGAAACCAAACCACAGCCGGTTGGTGCTGATCCATTCCGGTTTAAGCGTGAGAGTAGTCTCAATCATTTCAATGGGCGCGGGATCGGTCGCTGTCTCGAAGCGACCCAGTTTACCGCCGGCACGATCGACTTCGGGGAATTGACAGAGCACACGATCTTGCCACGAGAGGATTTCCTTCACTTGAGTGAGGGAAGTTCCCGGGAGAAGGACGGGCATAAAGAGGAGAGACCCTTCGTTTAATGGCGGCATAAACTCACCACCAATTCCTTTAAAAACCGTCGCGGTTCGGGTCCATCCTTGCGACTGAAGGGAGCGGATCATCTCACGAGGAAGACCCAAGGCGAGAAGGAGCGCGGCAGCAAGAGTGAGGGTCGCAAGCAGGATCACCGAGCGCCTCCAACGCAGGGCCAAATCGAGAAGAGGATCGTAGATGTGAAGGAGCATTCTCATGAGCAGATTACGGTCTTCGCTATGAAAAGGGCCGCGAACGAGCAGCGAGCAGAGAACTGGGACCAAGGTGACAGATAAGAGAGTTGCTGCGACCATGGCAAAGGTCTTAGTGAAGGCCAGAGGATGGAAGAGTTTCCCTTCTTGCCCAGTGAGTGCGAAGACAGGAACGAAGGCGAAGACGATAATAGCCATAGCGAAAGAGATAGGGCGACCGACTTGGCAAGCGGCGATGCGAGTGGCCTCGAGGGTTTCAGCGGCGGTTAGGCGTCCACCGCCAGCGGCTTGTTTTGACGTCTCCGCCTGTTCGCAATGGCGCAGTACATTTTCGGTAATGACAATCGCCGCATCGACAAGGACCCCGATAGCGATGGCGATACCGGTCAGCGACATGATATTTGAGGAAATACCGAAGATGTTCATCAAGATGAACGACGCTAAAATCGAGAGAGGCAAAGGTAGTGTCACAATGAGGATACTGCGGAAGTGCCAGAGGAAAAGAATATGGGCGAGAGTCACCAATAAAACCTCTTCCCAAAGGGCGTGTCGGAGCGTGTCGAGAGTGCGATCAATCAGATCACTTCGATCATAAAAAGGTTCAATAGAGATACCTGAAGGGAGGCCTCCTGCGAAGAGAGCAATGCGTTCTTTGACCCTTTGAATGACATCCCGAGCATTTTCGCCGGTGCGCATAATAACCACTCCACCCACCACTTCTTCGCCGTTAATATCGAGAGTGCCTCGACGAAAATCCCCGCCGAGTTGGATGGTTGCCACTTCCCTTAAGTAGAGAGGAACACCGTTCGTTTCCCGGATCACCACCTGTTCGAGATCGGTAATCGAGCGAACTAATCCGATGCCGCGAATGACCAATTCGAGTCCATTTTCCTCGATGACTTTACCTCCGACATTGAGGTTAGCGCGTCCGACCGCCGAGAGGACATCGCCGAGACTGAGTTGACGATTTCGTAATTCGGTCGAAGAGACGGCGATCTGGTATTGTCGAACAAAGCCACCAATGGACCCGACTTCAGCGACTCCTGGAACTGCGTTGAGTTGGAAACGAACAAACCAATCTTGGAGGGTGCGTAGACGCCCGAGATCATAGCCTCCATTGGGGGATTTAGCTGGATCGACTTTGAGATAGTATTGGTAAATCCAACCCAAGCCCGTGGCATCGGGACCGAGTTGAGGAATAACGTTAGAAGGGAGTTGGCTTCTGACCTGATTTAGACGTTCCAGCACTCGGGTTCGAGCGAAGTAATTATCGATTGAATCTTCAAAGATAGCGGTAATGAGAGAGAAACCGAACATGCTGGAAGCTCTGACACTTCGAATCCCGGCTAGGCCTTGAAGGGTAGTAGAAAGAGGATAGGTGATTTGATCTTCGACTTCTTGGGGACTGCGGCCGGGCCAGTCGGCGAAGACAACGACTTGGTTTTCGCTGAGGTCCGGGATGGCATCCACCGGCGTGCGGTAAATCGACCGAATACCCCAACCACAAAGCAGCAGAGTAGCGCAGAGAACTAGAAAACGATTTCGCAACGATAAATCAATCAATTTGGAAATCATGGACGCACCTTCACTTCCAGTCCGCAGTCGAGCATTTTGGCGCCAAAAAAGGGATTTCGAACGATAATTCCGTTCTGGATCCATCGCGATTTCTTAGGACTCCCAGAGACAGCTTTATCCACCATCGGGCAGACAAAGAGGTGGATACCTTCAAGCGATCCGTGGCCAAGGATTTCAGTCGCGAGGTCAGTGGTAGCGTTACTAAAGGGAACAAACCAAGCACGAGCTGCTTCGATACTTTTAAATTCTTGAACTGGAGAAAGCTTGGAAAGGACGGTCACGATGGGCAGAAGAGCGGGAGTTGACTCAGTTAATTGGAGAGTCGCGAGGGCCGTTTTTAGTCCAGAAATATGGGATTTAAAGGCGGTAAAATCATCGGCAGCGAGATTTTCAGAGAGGGTAGCACCTTCCTTTAAAAAGGAGGTGATATGTTGATGAAGAATCGGATTAAGGGGAGGGAAAGAGAGATCATTATTGGGGCCCAAGAGAGGGGCTGTCCCCTGAGAAGTTGATTGAGCGAGACCATTGAGTTCGGTTTGAGCGTCCAGCAGAAAGGCGCTGTGACGAACCACGCTTTCACCCTCAGCAAGTCCCGAAAGAATTTCAATGCGATCATCACCGAGACCGCCTATTTGCAGGACCCGACGTTCAAAACTCCCTCCTCCATGATCGACATAAGCGACCGCTACCGGGCCACCCCTCAGGACGGCCGAGCGAGGAACAGACAGAGCGGCGAGGGAGGATCGTAAGGTGGCGGAGAGAGAGATGCGATGCGAGAGGAGTCGACGAGTAATTCCATTGGCGGTGACCCAGGGGTTCTGGACGGTTACGCGGATACGAGTGCTGCGAGATAAGGCGTCAAAGTTTGGGTCAATAAATTCAATTTTGCCCTCAAAAAAACGCCCAGGAATCGAAGGGGTTTGTAAGGTCACTGACTGACCTAATTCGAGCCAAGGAAGATCGGACTCATAAGCATCTAGTTGGGCCCAGAGAGAGGAAAAGTCGGCGAGTTCAAAGAGTATTTCCCCTTCTTTAACATATTGACCTACAAAGACCTTTTTGACGACCACTGTACCGCTGTAAGGAGCGAGAATTTCGCTCTGCATCTCGGTTGGGCTTTTGCTGGGTAGAGCGTCGATCTGAGCACGAGACAATCCCATTTGCAGGAGACGTTGGCGCGTTGCGGTGATGAGCGAATCAAAGGTTGAGTTGGTGGGAGAAGATGTTTTTTGGCGGTTGAGTGCAGTGAATTCGCGTTCTGCAGCAAGAAGCATTGGAGAGAAAATTCGGGTGAGAACCTGCCCTTCCTGCACGTCTTGTCCGATACTTTTGATTCCAAGAAAGTCGATTCGTGCATCGACGGTTGCCGCGAGAAAGCGATGTGCCTGATCATTATCTTCGAGCACCCCAGAGAGGCGTAACGTTCGGGTTATCGGTGCCCGTTCGACCGGAGTCGAATCCAAGTGCAGAAGCTGAATGGAATTTGAGCCTAGTGTCACCCATCCGACGGCGGATTCGGTGACGGAATCCCCTTCGTAAACAGGGCTTAATTCCATTCCACACAGGGTGCAGCGTCCAGGTTGATCGGATTTAATCCAAGGGTGCATGGGTGACTGATAGAAGCGGACCCGTCGAGTCGGTTGAGCCAGGGCTTGCGAGGGTTGGTGACGAGGAGTCTCAATCAACCACCAGCCGGCACCGAGACCCAGTGCGAAGGTGATTAGAAAAAAGAGGGGTAATTTCATGGTTTAAGAGAAGGGGTGGAAGCGGTAGGTGCGGGAGTTAAGAGAGTGGCTAGGTCATCGAGACCGCAGCAGAGAAGAAGTTCGCTCAGGGCAGTCCATTGACTTGCGATCGAGTTTGCGAGCCTCAGTTCGTTTTCAATGAGTTGACGGTGGAGATCCAAGACATCGCGTACTTCGATACTACTGGAAGTAAGAAGAGCTTCGGAGGTACTGACCGCGGTCCGAGAGCGAGGAAGGACGATGTCCCGAAGTAAACGCGCGTCGCGTCCGGCAGTGTTGATTAGCGAGAGGAGATGATGGATTTCTGCCCCGACACCCGCTTCAGCGTCGCGCAGTTCCATTTTTGCGGTTTCAGAATGGGCCTTGTCGCGGGCGAGGTCCCGCCGGTAGTTGGCTTGATTAAACCAAGGGAGAGAAAAGCCAAGAGAGACGAGGCCTTCACGAAGGCGACCATCGCCCGAGAACTGTCGAGATTCGAGGTCGATGGTTAGATTGGGGCGAGCAGAACGGCGTGTAAGATCGACTCGGCTTCCTGCCTCTTCGACGTTTCTTCGGGCAAGACGCAAGCGGGGTTCGGCGCCAAGGGCGAGATTGATCCATGTTTGAGAGAAAGGAAGAGCTTCGACAACGGCAGGGAGTTCGAGTGACGCAGTCTTCAGCGGATTATCGAGTCCGAGTCTGCGGTCGAGAGCGACCCGAGCATCGGTGCGGCGCAAACGGTCGTTGGCAACGGTGCTCTCAGCCTGGGCGAGATCATTTTGAAGACGCAGGAGTGCAGGAAGCGACCCGGGACGACTACTTTGTTGAGCCAAAGCCACGGATTCAGCGCGTTGCAACCAAGCGGCATCTGATTCGTTTAGGAACAGCGTCCGTTCTGCGAGTGCGAGGGTGATCAACCCGGCAGCCAAATCGCGCCGTAGTTCTACCCAGCGAGCCTCAGATTTAATTTTAGCGGTGCGCGCCAGTTCATCGGCGAATTTTCGAGCACTGACCTCTTTTCCCATCAAAGGTAAGGCTTGAGAAACACCGAAGAAAATATCGCCGTTTTGTGAAGGTAAGGAGCCACGCGTACCGAAGAAATTGCCTCCGATCCGAGCGGTAGGATCGGCCCAACTTCGAACCGACTCAGCGTTGAGACGGGTGGCTTCTTCATTAAACTTAAGAGCGCGTAAAGCAGGATGCTGGTCTTTTAGTGAGGCAGCGAGTCGGTTAACCAGTTCAGTGGACACTATTTCTGCTGTGATTGGGAGGGCAGTAGTGCAGAAGACAAGGACCCCAAGCAGATAAATTTGGACCGAACGTTCGGAGCGAGAGACACGAAAAGTCATAGGATCGAATAGATGAACAGAGAGAGGGCGTGAAAGGACTGGGAACGGGAGAGTGCCGAGCACGGAAAAGTTCCCTTCGTAAGTCTGAGGGGAGAATCGGATGAAAACCGTCCCCGACTTTGGGCCGATCGGCGGTAGGCTAGGCAACCGACGGCGGAGCATTCGTGCGCATTAAAGCGCCGAGGCAACGTTCGGGAAGGAAGACAAAATCGAAGCGTGCTGAAAGTCTGGAAGCCGGGTAGCGGAGCGGAGCTAAGGTCTTAGGAGGTTGGATCGGAGACATCCACCACTGGGGCAAAGAAAGTTGAGAGGGAAGGACCGCCACCGTTTGATCGAGGCCAAAGGAAGAACTCTGGGCAACCGCCAACATGAGACAAGAGCCTGTCGGATCGGCAGGAAGATTCGATCCAGCAGCATCGGAAGTCGGGGTAGAATTGGCGCGGGTACAGCAAGAGTGTGACCGTGAAATCGGTCGTTCACTCGGAAGATTCAATCCAGCAATCTCAGTGATTCTGTTACCGTGGCAGTGCCAGACGCAAAGAAATTGGGCCAGAGTCAAGATAACCAGCATCACCCCCGCAAAAGGGCGGGAAAAACTAGAAATGCTAGAGGACTGGTGGCGCATCTGCTTTCCATAAAAGGCGGCGAGATTGGCTTCGAAGTCAAGGGTGTTAACGAATTTTTCGCTCAACCTGTTGACCGAAGAAAGGTCAGGAAGATCGTCCTTGATCCTTTGAAGGAGAGTTGATGGGAGCTGGATGTGTCCTTCCGGTGGCAAAGGTGACCGGTTATAGTGAACTTAAGCTAGATCCAGTTTTTCAGTACTGGCCACTTCAGTACGTCGGCATTTTGGTTTCCTTTCAACGTTGTTGAATATCAAGTGGGTCAGAGTTAAAATTTTGAAACGTCCGCAGGCTTCTGCATCTAGCTTCTCTTTTTCCTTTTATGGCCGAAACAAATCGCCCGCTGGCTAACCGCATTTTGAGGGGACTCATCGTCGGAGTGGTGGCTGGGTTAGCCACCCTCGCCCTAGGTAAGATCTTTCCACCATTGCTCGATTTTATGCGTCAAGTGGCGGTTAATGTCTTGGACCCTCTTGGACAAATTTTTCTGCGACTTCTCTTCTTTGTGGTCATTCCATTGGTTTTCGCCTCCCTGGCTGCGGGCGTTGCCCAACTCGGTCGACTGGACCGACTCGGTCTTCTGGCCGGGCGCACCTTCTCCCTGTTCTTTTTAAATATGTCTATCGCGGTGGTTCTAGGATTATTGATGATGAATAGTCTCCGCCCCGGCGACCATCTGGCTCCGAGCGCGAAAGTAATGTTGCTCAAGGAATTTGGAGGTGCGGCCCAGAAGCATGTCGAAGCATCCGTCCGGTCAACTTCGTCACTGAGCTTAGGTGGATTGGTAGAAATGTTTATGCCAAATAATCTTTTCGGCGCGGTTGTGGGACATACGAACAGCAAGATTGGCGATGTGCTTCCACTCATTCTTTTCGCTCTACTTGTCGGGGTGGTTGGAACCCAGCTTGCTGAGGTGAAACGGCAACAACTCCTTTCAGCACTTGATCTGATTGCTGAACTGATGACCGGCATTGTGCAATTGGCCTTGAAGCTTGCGCCCTATGCCGTTCCAGCAATGATTTATAGTGTCATTATCAAAATCGGCGTCGGAATTCTAATCGCACTGGCCGTGTTCGCCGTTGGGTGTCTTGCTGTGATGTTATTACATCTGTTTGGAATCATGTCGATCTGGCTACTGTGCTGGACGAATCGGCGGCCACGCGATTTTTTCAGAGATATCCGGAGTGTTTTAGTGACAGCGTTCTCGACCAGTTCGAGCAATGCCACATTACCGGCGGCTTTGGATTGCGCTAAAAACACCTTGGGCTTAAGGCCGAGTGTTGCTGGGTTTGTTCTTCCGCTGGGGACCACGATGAATATGAGTGGAACGGCTCTGTACGAGGGTTGTGTGGTGTTGTTTGTTGCTCAAGTTTACGGCGTGCCTCTCTCCGTCGGGCAACAGTGTACTTTACTCTTACTTTCAGTCCTGAGCGCTGTCGCAGTGGCGGGTATTCCTGGGGGATCATTGCCCCTGATCGCTGGGCTACTTACTACTTTTGGGATTCCCCCAGAAGGCATTGGGATTGTGCTCGGGGTAGACCGAATTCTTGATATGGCTCGTTCGATGACCAATGTGGGCTCAGATATGGTGACCACGGCCGTGGTGGATGCCCAAGAGCGCAAATTAGAGTCGTCGACAGAGCTCACCTAAGGGAATAACGGGGAGGCGAGGGTAGAATGGGCAGTCCAACCCTTCTTCCTTCGGTCTTCACTTTGCCCCTATTTGCCCCCTGAAATACCCCTCAAAAGTCGTTTTGGTTGGTTTAAACTTTCAGAGCTCACAAGGTTAAGGATCCCTTCGGCTGGGATTGTCATTTTGACGACCATTTGGGTCGTTAATCCTGGGTTTGCAGGGTCTGCCGAAAGAGTCGCGGTTCGAGCCACCATCCCAACCACCTCTCCACAACGGTTTATCACCGGGCCACCGCTGGATCCGATGGCGAAATCGGCGGTGACAAACATCCATCCAATCGTCGGACTGGACGGTTCTACCGCTCTGCTGGCGTAACGGGAAATCGTGCCTTGGGTAAAGGTAAAGAGATCACCATTGGGATGCGAAATAATAGAAATTGGGCGACCGACCGGTTCTGGTGGAGCGATCGCAAGCGCCGGTAAATCGTGGTCATCAATTCGCACAATGACCACATCACGCGTTCGATCGGCAACCAGCACTTCTTGAATTGGAAAGCATCGGCCGTCCTGGGTCATGACGCCGACAGCCACGACGTTGGTATTTCGTTTGTCAGCAAGAACGTGGTAATTTGACACAATTTCTCCACGGGACCCGATGACCCAACCGGTGGCTGTTGTGCCGGTATGCCAATGGGGGCAATGGTTACATTTGTAAGCTGATCCCAAGGCAACAACGGACTTGGAGCAGGTTTTAAAAATGTCTTCGGCTTTCTTCTCCACCGATGTGAATTTTTTTAAGCGAATTGAAGCCCGATTGGTGCGCTCAAGTTGGGTGTATAAATCTCTTAATTTAGGGGTCTTGCCCTCTTGATACTTTTTGCCTAGAGCATCAGCAAACTCGCGCCAAAGAGTCGCGTCGTCGGGGAACTTTGTCGGGATCAAAGGAAACGCGCTGAGCATCCGCCCTGCCAGACAAAGATAGAGCCAGCCGATAAGACCAAAGCGAAAGACACTGTGCTGCATAATTAAGGTTGAATCCTGATCAAAGTGAGGGGTTATCGAAGTTGAGTCTACTGGATAGATGAGCAAACGAAGCCGAGAAGTAGTTTTCCCTGAACTTTTTGGTGATGACTAGATCGTTGACTAGCGAAAGGGTGGGCTTTTTCAAAAGCCAGAGGGTGGATAAGGCCACGTGGAAAACAAAACGGGAACGCTCAGTTAATGACAATCTCAGCATTTGAGATAGACTTACGAAGCAAATGAATTCTGCACCTGTCACCGCTGGTCCCGGCAATACTTGGCTCTATTTCGCACTGCTCACCGTTCTTTCTTGGGGTGTCTATGGCGTGATCCTCCACAAGGCACGAGGCTATATGCCGATGGGGTCTGAAGCGCCTCACGCCAGCCTCAAAGCTTTCCTTTTTGTTTGTATTGCTTACGCCCTGATCGGAATCGTTTCGGCCGTCCTACTGAAGGTGCGTGGTTCCAATTGGAGTTTGTCACCTGAGGGCATTCGCTGGAGTTTAATCGCGGGTACGGCCGGTGCTCTGGGTGCATTCACGTTGGTCCTAGCTCTGGGTGCAGCCTCTCCTATTTACAAAGGTGCTGCAGCGGCCGCGGTGATGCCGATTGTCTTTGGGGGTGCTCCGATTATTAATACTCTTGTGGCGATGCTTCTGCACCCGCCCCAAGGAGGACTTCGTGCCCTGCCTGTTCCCTTTGTACTCGGGTGTGTCCTTGCCGCTTCAGGTGCCTTTATGGTTGCCAAATATGCTCCTTCCAACACCGGCGGACCTGTGAAGCACGTTGCTCGTCAACACTGATTCGAGACACCGTTTGACCGCGCCTTATCTCTCAACGTGTCATCCATAGACTCAGGTGCAGCGGGTTGCTCGGAGACGGCTGGGGAGACTCTGCGAGTCTTGCAGGACTTGCTGGTCGCGATCGTAAAGTCCAATCGCTTTTACCAAGGTAAATTAGCCGATTATGTCAACCAACCGTTTCCACTGTCCTTGGATGATTTCAGTGCCCGAGTCCCCCTAACCACCAAGGTTGAACTGGTCGCCGATCAAGCTGCCTACCCACCTTATGGCAGCAATCTCTCGTGCTTACTAACAGACTACACCCGTTGCCACCAGACCAGTGGCACCACCGGGAACCCGATCCGTTGGCTTGATACTGCGGAAAGTTGGTCGGCCATGACCGACGATTGGGTGGAAATTCTCAAAGCGGCTGGGGTTTCGCGCGAGGATCGTATTTTCTTTGCTTTTAGCTTCGGTCCGTTCTTGGGATTTTGGCTCGCCTTCGAAGCCGCCGGGCGACTGGGTTGTCTGGCCATCCCAGGTGGTGGAATGAGTTCGACTCAACGCGTTCGTGTTCTTCTCGAACACCGTTGCACTGTCCTCTGTTGTACCCCCAGTTACGCCCTCCATCTCGCTGAAACAAGTCGCACTTTGGGATTGGATCCCAATCAAGGCCGCGTTCGACTTCTGGTTGTCGCGGGTGAACCCGGTGGTAGTATTCCCAGCGTTAGAAAACAACTCAGCGCGGCTTGGAATGGAGCCCGAGTGTTTGATCATCATGGCATGACTGAAACGGGGCCGGTCACCTACGAAAATCCAAAGAATTCAGGCGATTTACTGATTCTCGAGCGGAGTTTTTTTGCCGAAGTCATCGACCCGCTAACCACTCAACCTGTCATGGAAGGTCAGCGGGGTGAACTTGTCCTCACCACCCTGCGCCGCTTCGGTTCTCCTCTGATTCGCTATCGCACGGGGGATCTTGTCCTAAGGCGGCATCTGCAGGGGCGTCAGGTCTTGGAAGGCGGTATTCTTGGACGGGTCGATGACATGGTGGTGGTCCGTGGGGTCAATGTTTATCCCTCAGCCTTGGATGCCTTGATCCGTACGGTCGAAGGTACTGGTGAATATCGGGTCACGGTTGATCGAAGAGCCAGCCTGATCGAACTTTCGATTGAACTTGAGGGAGCCCCTTCCGTTGCCCTGGCCGTAGCTCAGTCCCTCCAGTATTCGCTCGCGCTTCGGGTTGCGGTGGTGCCCGTCGCTCACGGTTCTCTTCCGCGTTTCGAACTCAAAGCCCGCCGTTGGCAGACGACAGGTTAAGGGTGGGCGACTGAGTCGCGAGGATTCTTATTTGATACCCATCAAACGCTCGCGCCAAATCCGATATAATTCGACGGTGGCGACCACATCTCGCAGACAATAATCGGCAATATCTCGATGACGCCCATCGGCTAATAAGGCGCTGATATCCATACCGGTAATCCCCATTTCCTTTGGCGAAGGAATGCCGAAAGCCTTGCAGTAAAAATCGAGATTAAACTTCCGCGCTGCGCCTTCGCGACCACTCACATTGTAGAAAGAAAATTGTTCTGCTAGATCACAATGTGGCTCGGTCTGGTAGCGATAGCCGAGCCAATCTTTTCGGGTGATCGGCACATTGAGGAGCGCGGATCGTAAGTAAAGAAAAGGAACATCAAATCCTCGACCATTAAAGGTCACAATCGAATCGTACTTTTTTGCGACATCCCAGAAGGCGGTCAGTAATTCGACCTCATCCACTTGGGGCGCAAATACTACACTGTCCCCTGCTGTTTCGAGGGAGTCCTCATCGAAATCATCAGCCTGATAGAGCACTTGGCCTTTGCCAGAATCCGCATTGACCATCGCGATACAGACCACCTGAGCGGTAAAGGGCCAAAGGCTAAACTGCTGAAAAATTTCGGCCTTTTTGCGGGACTGATCCTCCGCAGTCGGTTGACGTTCCGCCTCACGGAATAAGTACTCCTGCTGGACGGAATCAAAGTTCTCCAATCCAACAGCCGAAGTTTCGATATCAAAAACAAGACGAGGCATAGCGGTAACAGGCTAAAGAAAACCCCCATCGGACACCAAGCGTCAATCCACGTCTAGTGACCCAATCTGGATAGTATCAGTAAAATAAATCCAAAGTGATTAGGGGCGCACACTCCCCGGTTCCGCTGTTTCTACCATCTCACGAATACGTTGACGAAACTCCGGGATTCCTTGGTCGAAGGCTGCCGAAATCGAGAGGACAGGGGTCTTTGGAACTTTCCGTTTAAAGGTTTTGAGATTCACCAAAGCCTGTGGTTCATCGATTTTATTCGAGACCACCAATCGTGGTCGATCTAACAATTCCGGATCGTACAGTTCCAACTCCTCCAAAAGGCTTTTATAATCATCCCAAGGAGCGCGGTTATCAGTCCCAGCCATATCTAACAGAATGACTAACACTTTACAGCGCGCAATGTGGCGGAGGAATGCGTGCCCTAATCCGATATTTTCGTGAGCCCCCGCAATTAATCCCGGTACGTCGCACAGGGTTAAACGAGCAAAATCAAGATACTCCAAAATACCGACTTGAGGCGTGAGTGTCGTGAAGGGATAAGCCGCAATTTTCGGGCGAGCATGAGAGACCGCGGTCAAGAGGGTCGATTTTCCAGCATTGGGATAGCCGACCAAACCCACCTCGGCGACCATTCTCAATTCAAAGAGGAAATCGCCTTCTTCACCTACTTCGCCGGGTTGCGCAAACCTCGGAGCTTGCCGAACTGATGTCGCGAAATTTCGGTTTCCCAATCCGCCCCGCCCACCTTTGCAGAGGATAAAGCGCTGACCATTTTCAGTGAGGTCACACACTAATTCCCCTTTCTCGGTGCGCTGCCGCGCGGTTCCGCCCGCGGTTCCGGCCCCCAAATCGATCTCGACGGCCTGAATATTTCCTAAAGCTCGGATGACTTGTCGCTTGGATTTGGGCAAGGGAATTGAATCATCCTCCTCTTCCTCCGAGCTAGTGACCCCTTGAGGTAATTCAGGGGGCTTGACAGGTTTCCAGACGAGGGTGCCACAGGGTACCTTGATAATCAGATCCTTGCCCGCCTTGCCATCCATTCCTTTGCCCATGCCACCTTGTCCAACTTGAGCTAAGAGTCGAGAGACAAAGAACTGTTGAATGAGGTTATTAAGGTCGTGATCGGCCTCGAGGATGACGTCACCGCCCCGTCCGCCATTACCTCCACTTGGGCCGCCCTTGGGGACATAAGCCTCGCGGTGGAAGGCCACGGCACCCTTGCCACCGTGACCGGCACGGGCAAAAACCTTAATTTCGTCGACGAACATGATTGAAGCCTATCAGATAAAAAGAAAAAGGCGAGGCACCACGCCTCGCCAAGTGGACCAGAGGGAAAACCCAGAGGTCTTAATTTGCGGAAACTGGATTAGCGACCTCCGCAGGAGCGAGGGTGGGAACGATATTGACGCGGCGGCCGCCCTTATCGAACAAGACCTTACCGTCTGCCTTCGCAAACAAGGTCCAATCGCGGCCGACCCCGACGTTCAATCCTGCGTTAAATTTGGAACCGTTCTGGCGAACGATAATGCTGCCGGCACTGACGAGTTCTGAACCAAAGGCTTTGACGCCAAGTCGCTTGCTGACACTGTCGCGACCGTTTCTAGAACTACCTTGACCTTTTTTGTGGGCCATAACGTTTTATTATAGGGGATTAAGCGGTAATTTCTGTGACCTTGATGACCGTCAACTCTTGACGGTGACCGACTTTGCGATGATACCCTTTGCGGCGGCGCATCTTGAAGGCAATCACTTTCACGCCACGTTTGTGGGTGAGAATGTCCACCTTCACTAAGGCACCTGCGACTAAGGGGGATCCGACCGTAACAACATCATCCTTACTGACCATGAGAACACGGTCAAAGGTGTGAGGTTGTCCGGCAGCGAGGGCAAGACGCTCGATATCGAGCGTTTCACCTGCGGTCACGCGGTATTGCTTACCGCCAGTCTCCAAAACAGCGTACATAAAAAACTTTCCCGAAACGGGAGGTGGAAGAAACCACACTCGGGGGCGGAGTGTCAAGGCCCCATTTTTCTACAATGTTTAAACCCGCTTAACTGTCTCAGTAACGTCGTCCGGTTTAAGCGACTCACTTGCTTGATTGATCTCTCGGTTGGGTCGCCAATCGAGGAGTCGTAATTGTAAAAAGCGGCGACCTCCGAAGTCACCCACCTCGGGCACAACTACGGCGTCAAAACGTCCCTCGGGGGGCACCCGATCGCCCGCACCCCACCAAACTGTTTCAACGACCGATGGACCATCGGTCAGCCAAAATTTCCAGTGCACTTCCTTCAATCGTTGAGGGGGGCGCTCGTGGGTCACACCGATCACCGCCAGTTGGACCAAGGGGTTTCCCATCCCAAAAGGTTCGAGACGACGAAGATCAGCGACGGTCGATAAATCAATCTCCCGGAGGAGCAAGGCAGCATCGACACGCACCTCCGGTCTTAACTGAAACACGGTTAATTGCTCGCGGGCCAAGGCATTAAGGCGAGAGCGCAACTCGATCACACGCTCGGGTTCAATCGATAATCCAGCCGCCATGGCGTGCCCTCCGTGCTTGTTCAATAACCCCGAACATTCCTTCAAGGCTGCTGCAAGATCGAAGCTGGGAACACTCCGTCCAGACCCTCTCCAAATCGGGCCGTCTCCGCCTAAAATTAAGGTGGGACGGTTGAATTCTCGCAAGACCCTTGAAGCAACAATGCCGACGACCCCAATGTGCCATGAGGCATCGCCTTCGATGATGACAAAATCTCTCGCCGGATCAAACCCGGCTCGTATGCGGGTTATTGCTTCTATTGAAATTCGCTTTTCGACTTCCTGCCGCTCGCGGTTCTGAGCATTTAAGGTGTCCGCTAATCGCCGTGCATCGGTTAAATGGGTACTCAGTAGTAGGCGCAAGGAATCTTCAGCGGTCTCTAATCGGCCCGAGGCATTTAATCGAGGTCCGAGCTGAAACCCGACCTCATGTACGCCGATGGGGCTACGGGTCCGAGACACTTCCTTGAGGGCCACCAATCCAGGGCGCGGACTGATCTCTAAACGTTCCAAGCCGGCATGGACCAAAACTCGATTCTCGCCCGTTAGAGGGACTAGATCTGCCACCGTACCCAATGCGACCAAATCCAGTAGAGGCTTTAGATTAAAAGTGTCGAACCCACCAAGACCCAAGTGGCGCCCCCTTTTCACGAGGGCGTGGGCTAATTTAAAGGCCAATCCAGCGGAACAGTAGGCGTCTGTACCGGGCGATCTTTGAGGGTTGACGAGAGCCACTGCCTTCGGAGGTGGGTCGCTAATTTGATGATGATCTAAAACCAAGACATCCACTCCGCTCGCATTAAGCCAATCAACTTGGGTGATGGCGGTTGACCCGCAGTCCACCGCGAGAAACAACGAGACCGGATAGCGTGCGAGACAATTCTCCACTGCGGCTTGGCTCAATCCGTAGCCTTCATCCCGCCGATGCGGTAGGTATTGGAAACTCGTCCATCCCAGGGCAGCAAAGACTTCAGTTAAAAGAGCCGTTGAGGTAACTCCATCCACGTCATAATCTCCAAAAATGACCAAGGATTCATTCCGCGTTCTTGCCTCAAAAAGGCGATCTACGGCTCGATCCATGTCGAGCAAGGCAAAAGGGTCGCCCAAAGATTTTAACCTTGGCTCCAGGAACACTGAGGCTGCTGCAAGACTGATGATGCCGCGATTAACTAAACAAGATGCAGCTAAAGGGCTCAGTTTGAGCTCACGCTGTAGACTCCCCACCGTCGCTGGATCGGGACTGGCGACCACCCATTGGTTTACCGGAGTCATTTATGACCCGACTTTCCATCTCCGCGCAGGACGGCCATCAGCAGTGACATCAGGATGGAGAGTGTGATCAATCCCAGTACGACAGCCAAGGATAGGTTATGGAGACGAGCCCCAAAGAGGGTTTGCAACCAGTCTTCGGTTAGCATTTTTGCGCCAATAAAAACAAGAACGAGAGCGAGTCCTACTTTAAGATATCGAAAATAACCCATCGCACTCGCGAGAACAAAATAAAGGGAGCGCAGTCCCAAGATGGCAAAAACATTGGAGGTAAAAACCAAAAAAGGATCGCGAGTGATTCCAAAAATTGCAGGGATGGAATCGAGCGCAAAAATCACGTCGGTTGTTTCGACAACGACCAAAACCAACATCAACGGGGTCAGCATCCACCGACCGGCAATGCGGGTGATAAATCGGTCGCCATCGAAGGAATCAGTCACTGGAAAGAAGCGTTTTATCAATCTGATCACGAGGTTCTTTGATAAGTCGGGCGACTCATCGGCTTCGTTCACAAAGAGCATTTTAAGGCCAGTCAAGAGCAGGAATCCCCCAAAAACAAAAAGCATCCAATGCACACGTTCGATCAATTCGCTTCCCAGCCAGATCATTAGACCACGCATCATTAGGGCACCGATAATCCCCCAAAAAAGTAAGCGGTGTTGCCATATCCGAGGCACCCCGAAGTAGGTAAAAATAACCGCAATCACGAACACGTTGTCCATCGAAAGGGATAATTCAACCAGATACCCTGTCACAAAGAGGGCGGCGACCGACCTGTCCCAACCGCCGATAGTTGCTGGAGCAACAACAAAGGCGAAAACAAAGGCCGACACGGCCCAAAGGGTCGTCCAAGCCAAGGCTTCTTTGAACCCAACCACGCGGCCAACTCGGTGGAATAAGCCCAGATCAAAAGCCATAGCCAAGAGCACAAAGCCGGTGAATCCAGCCCAATGCCCAATCGATATATCAGTCAAAGCCATCATACGGTAAAACTCGGCGGCGGAGAACTAAGCCTTCGAACCCTGTAAATGGCAAGGACCTGTCCAAAGTACACGAAATTTGACTTTCTGCGTTACCCGAAAACGACCGAAGACTTAGGTCATTCCCGCTCTCCAGTCCGCCCGGCGTTCGGATGTCTTTTCTTCGCAGAAAGTCTCAATTGACGTGTTGATAACACCCCGTGCGCCATTCACATTCAGCGGGTCATGAAGTTCATTCTTTCGACACACAATATCACTCTCACTGAGGCGATCGAACAACACATCCTCCATCAGATCGACAAATTGGAGCATATCGACCGCTGGCTTATCGATGCCCGAGTTACTCTTGAAAAAGATCACGTCGCGCATTCTCCGGAAAAACAATTCAAGTGCGGTATCCGTGTCGGTATTCGTGGTAATGACCTCTTCGCTGAAGATCGCGAATCCGATCTCTACGCCGCGATTGATCTCGCAGTCAAAAAACTCCAACAACAACTCCGTGCGCGTCATAGCAAGACCAAAGCGGCTAAGCACAAGCAGGCTGCACGTCTCAAGGAGAGTGCTCGTGCGAAGTCCGAATAGTCTGTGATACTTCGCGCTCGCACTCTCGTTCCCATGTCCGCGCCGCCTCTTCATGACGGCGCGGTTTGGATTTCTGGTGAGCATATTCGAGCCGTCGGGCCGTGGCGCGAGATTCGCAAAATTACCACCGATCCGGTCACTGACTTAGGCGATGCAGCACTCTTTCCCGGTTTGATCAATGCCCATTGCCATCTTGATTATACTGAGATGGCTGGCCTCCTGACCCCTCCTCGCCATTTTCCAGACTGGATCAAGGGAATCCTCACCCTCAAATCTCAATGGAAGGACTCTGACTTCTCCTCTTCTTGGAACCAAGGCGCCCGTCAACTCCTCCAAGGCGGTGTGACTTCGGTCGTCAATATTGAGTCGCGGCCACACCAACTTGCTGTTCTCCGCGCTTCCACTCCTTTGCGTGTCTTCTCCTTTCTAGAACTCACTGGGGTCCGCTCTGCTCAAGAGCCCAATCGTCTGCTCGAAGAAAGCATTGCGACTCTCTCTGCTTTGCCTCCCACTCGTGGTAGTGTCGGTCTGTCGCCTCATGCTCCGTATTCAACGACTCCTGAATTGCTACGGCTTGTGGCCTCCGTCGCCAAACGAGACGCCTGGCGACTGTCCTCTCATATTTCTGAATCCGAGGCCGAGTTCGATATGTTTCTCTATCGTCGAGGCCCCATGTTCGACTGGCTTCACTCTCAACGACCCTCTGATGATTGTGGCCTCGGTTCAC
The DNA here is from genome assembly GCA_945898055.1 of Akkermansia muciniphila. GTDB lineage: Bacteria > Verrucomicrobiota > Verrucomicrobiia > Limisphaerales > UBA9464 > SXXZ01. The sequence goes on from CAMDGV010000055.1 coordinate 20,371, forward strand.
CTATCCAACATATGGATCGCTGTGGTCTACTCACCCCTTCGATGCTGGCTGTTCATTTGAATTACTTGTGGAATGACGATTCTCGGATTCTTGCGGCTCGCGGTACCACGGTTGTCCACTGCCCTCGGTCACACGCTTATTTTGGTCATCGACGTTTCCCTCGCGAACAACTTTTTGAAGCGGGTGTCCCACTTTGCCTGGGCACCGATAGCCTCGCTTCGGTTCCTATGGCCCGGAGTTCAACTCCTTCCCTTTCGATGATCGCCGAAATGCAGCAAGCGCTCGCCACCGATCCTAACCTTTCCCCAATTCGCCTCGTTCAAGAATCAACTCTCAACCCAGCCCGTGCCCTCGGTCTCCGCTCTGTTCTTGGTGAACTTTGTCCTTACGCTGCTGCTGATATGGCCGTCATGCCCTTCAACGGTCCCTCTCACGCCGTCGCAGAAGCTCTTATCCACCACTCAGGTCCTGTCGCCGCAACCCTCATCGCTGGTCGATGGGAATGGATCTCGCCCGCTTGGCGGGATCGTCTTCGTCCTCCATTGTGACTCCTTCCCCTCTTCCTTTGGTTGTCCTTGTCTCCGGTGCTGCTGGGGCACTTGGCTCGGCTGTGGTCCTCGAATTGGCGCGCGCAGGGCATCGGATTTTCGCTGGCTATAATAAGACCTCTGAACCTTTTTATCCCGCGTCAGCGAATCATCCCGTTGCTCTAAATCTCGATGTCGCTCAAGAAGCTTCTTGCCGTGCTGCTGTCGATGCCGTGATCGCTAAATCGGGTCGCCTCGATGCCGTGGTGCATTGCGCCGGAATCTCTCAAGACGCTCTCCTGGTTCATCAAGGGGGCGTGGCGTGGCAAAATTGCTTTGATATCAATTTCAATGGCCCCAAGTACCTCGATCAGGCGGCTTCACGCTTTATGGTTCCGCAACATGACGGACATCTCGTTCATATCGGTAGCTCCACCGGGATCTCCGGATCTGCCGGTCAAACCGCTTACGCCACCGCTAAGGCTGCGCTTCACGGATTAACTCAATCTCTCGCAGTCGAACTGGGCCCTCACAATATTCGGGTCAATACGGTCCTCCCGGGTATCCTCCGCTCTGCTATGACCGATAGCCTTTCCTCTGAACGTCTTCAGACTCTTCGTAATGCCAATGTGCTCGCCCGCTTTAATGATCCCGAGGAAGTGGCTCGTTTCATTGCCTTTTTATTATCGACTCGTTCGATTTCTGGTCAAATTTTCGCTCTCGATAGTCGCATTCAGCGCCTCTTCTAATTTTCGAACTTGGATAACGTGTGACCAACTCCCCTTCTTCTACTGAGTTCGAATCAACACTCAGCCTTCGTCTCGATGCCGTCCGTGCACCGTCTCTCTGGCGGCACTTGCGCCGTATCGATAAGATCTCCGGTCAACAGGTGGAAACCGAGGGCCGGAGCCTGCGTAATTTCGCTGGAAATGATTACCTCGGTCTGACCTCTCACCCCGCGCTGATCGAGGCGGCAACTCAAGCTATTCTGGACTTTGGATGCGGCTCCACCGCGTCCCGATTGATCTCGGGTTCTCTTGCTCCACACCACGCCCTCGAAGAAGCGATCGCCGACTTCAAAGGAACTCAGTCCGCAGTCAGTTTTTCTTCAGGCCTCACCGCTGCGATCGGTACTCTCCCTGCTCTAATCGGCTCTGATGATGTGGTCGTCCTAGATCGTCTGGTTCACGCTTGCTGCGTCGATGCGGCTCGGCTCTCCGGGGCTCGATTAAGGGTGTTTCGTCACAACGATCTTGACGATCTCGAACGAATTCTTCGCTGGACAGCTTCTCTCCCACGCACTGCTCAGAAAAGCCCCAAAGTCTTGGTCGTCACTGAAAGCCTCTTTTCGATGGATGGCGACACGGCGCCGTTGCGTGAAATTGTTTCTTTAAAAGAACGCTACGGAGCCTGGTTGATGGTCGATGAGGCTCACGCTACTGGAGTGCTGGGCCCCAATGGGCGCGGTCGAGTTGTCGAATTAGGTCTGACTGAACGGGTGGAAATTCAAATGGGTACTCTGGGTAAAGCGATCGGATCCGCCGGTGGTTTTATCGCTGGATCTCGTGCGCTCTCCGACACTCTCATTAATCGTGCTCGATCATTTCTCTTCTCGACCGCACCAGTTCCCGCTGCCGTAGCTGCAGCGCGGGCCGGACTTCAAATCGCCGCGTCTCTCGAGGGTGATCGCTTGCGTCAACGTTTACAGTCTCACACGAGCACTGTTCGCCATACAGCCGCCAAAGCCGGATTTGTCAGCGCCAGCCTTTCCCAAATTGTTCCGCTCCACGTTGGTGATGAACTTCAAGCTGTACGGGTCTCTGATGAACTCCGTTCGCTCGGAATCCTTGCCCCAGCGATTCGTCACCCGACCGTCGCTCGTGGTCGCGCCCGAATTCGCCTGACGGTCAGTGCCGCTCATTCAGATGCTGACCTCACAGCTTTAGATCAGGCACTGAAGAACCTTTCTAGTCACTGTCCGCCCGCCCTCCTTTTTACTCCGCCTTCAGAGGAGCCGCTCGATTGAAAACACCCCCCCCTTTCCCTGCACCTGCAGCTTTTCCCAAGAATCGAATGGCTCAACTCGATCACCAGTTTCTGTGGCACCCGTTTACCCAAATGCAGGACTGGTTAAAAACCGAACCTATTGTGCTAACCGGAGGTCGTGGGTCGGTTCTTTACTCTGCAGATGGTCGGCGTTTTCTCGACGCAAATTCATCCATTTGGACCAATCTTCATGGTCATCGCAATCCGGTGATCGACGCCGCGATTCGGCGTCAGTTAAAGCAGGTTGCGCATACCTCGGCTCTCGGATTCGCCAGCGGGCCAGCTTCGGAATTAGCCGCCGATTTGATCGACCTCGCGCGTGGTCCAAAGACCCAACCTCGACTCACAAAAGTTTTTTTTTCTGATGACGGCTCCACCGCAGTCGAAGCCGCTCTAAAATTGGCCTCAGAATACTCCCGACGCGCTGGAATCTCTCGCAAGCCTCGATTCCTATCGCTCACCGGCGCTTACCACGGCGATACTGTAGGAGCAGTTAGCGTTGGTCAGATCGACCTTTTTCATCGGGTATGGAAGCCTCTCCTTTTTCCCACCGATTCAGTGATGGCCCCAGCCTGTTATCGTTGCCCTTTCAATCGAGCTAAACCGGAGCGTGCCGACGCTCGGACTTATCGTAAATGCCAATGGGAATGTGTTTCTAAGGTCGAGGCTAAGTTTGCAAAGGCGACTCGTGCCGGACGTCCTTACACCGCCCTGGTGGTTGAACCTGGCCTTCAAGGTGCCGCTGGGATGATTCCTCAACCCGAAGGTTGGTTGTCCAAAGTCGCCGAAATAACTCGTGGTCACAAAGCTCTGCTGATCGCCGATGAAGTTATGACTGGCTTTGGTAGAACCGGGACGGGCTCGGTTTCAGGCCCGCACTTTCATACGTTTGCGGCTCAACACGAAGGCGTCGTTCCTGACTTAGTCGCCGTCGCTAAAGGGCTAACTGGTGGCTACCTTCCGATGGCAGCGACTCTCACCACTCAGCCTATCTTCGACTCTTTCCTTGGCGAGTATTCTGACTTTAAAACGTTCTTCCACGGACATAGCTATTCGGGAAATCAATTGGGCGCGGCTGCGGCTCTTGCAAACCTAGCTTTACTGCGCAACCCCACTGGCGTCGATCATCGCCGAACTCTCCAGAACACGTTCGCTCACCAACTTAACGCTCTTTGGACTCAACCCTCTATCGGCGATATTCGCCATTGTGGGTTGGTCGCTGGTATCGAACTGGTTCGTGACTGGCGTACTCGAACCCCTTTTGATCTCAGCGACCGCGTTGGCATCCGCGTCTGTGAAGCCATGGCTCGCCGAGGCGTTCTTACTCGGCCGATTGGTAATGTTGTCGTTCTTATGCCTCCGTATTGCACCACCTCAGCTCAGGTTCATCAGATGGTCGCCGCAGTCGCCGGGGCCATCACTGAAGTCCTTGGGAAACTCTAACCCCAAGATCTTGTGAGGTCATTTCTGTGCTTCAGCCTCAGACCCACAGTCTCGCCCGGTGGTTGAGAAAATTTGAAAAGTCTGTCGGTGCTGAGTAACCATGCGCCGAGCCATCTGGTTTTCAAGCCGTCGGATGATGTTTGCAGTCGCCACTTCGGCCTCCCAAAACTTTGTTTAGCTAACTTCGCCCAATCCGGTGGACAAGCGTGACCGATCCGTTAGGAGAGACGAGGCTGGTCGACGATCGTCAAGGGGGACTAATCCATAGTTGCCGAGCGATCCCTTCGGGCAGAGGTCGATGAAAGATTCAAAGAATTCTTCCAAGGTAGATTTCCAAGCGATGATGGACGCTTCGACTCACTCCTGTACGACGACGACGCCAAGCCGCCGCCCCAAACAGCAAGCATCCCACCTCCCGTTGCTGTCGGTCCCGGGCCAGATAGCCCAGGTTCTCCCCAACCACCCGAAATCCTAGATAGTGGTAGCGATCCAGAAAATAGGCCCACCTGGACATTCTCCACCACCACGGGGACAATCTCCGCCAGCGTAGCCGTCCAATTGGCTGGTTGCTCCCATTGCTCCAACGAAGCTACCTGCGGCCGAGCACGCCGGTAATTGACTCGTTGTGCCGGCAGCTTCACCAGACCCCGACTTTCCAGTTTAAGCAACAAGCTGCGCGCCGCAAAATCCTTCAGGCGCCCCCGTCCGTCCACCCATTTCCACTCTTGGCACAGATTGCGCGCAATCCGGTTGCGGCCCCAGTCCGGATTCGCATCAATTCAGCCCTGCAGCCGTGGTAAATCCTCGGGCGCTATTTGCCGCCCCTGTAATGCAAATTCAGTTTCGATGCGCCGACTGTGGCCCTACCAACCAGCTAGTTCAGCTAAACCAACGCCAACTTCGGGATGCACGGCCCTAGCTTGGACCTTATAAGAAAGTCTTGACACAATCGCCTAGAAACATATTTTTCGAATTTATAAGCTTGATCAAGCTGCATGGCGGTAAAAACACCAGAACTCAAATTCTCGAAACACAATATAACAACAGAATCAAGCAAATCATCAAAATTGCAATCATCACAGGGGCAACCACTTTCACGGGCTGTCATATCGCGGAACGCCTTAACAAAAGAGGACTTTCAGTAATTGCAACCCACAATCGGGAAATGGCTTCGTACGAAGGAGATGAAAAACTTCGTCTGGCTTGGCTAAAAAGTCGCAGTTCGATTACCCGTTGGCATCGGCTAGATCTTACAGATAAGCAAGCCACCGATCGTCTAATTGCAACCGAAAAGCCTTCTGTTTGGATTCACCACGCTGGCGTCAGTAAGGGATATGGAACGGCGACATATGATCTTGCACAAGGTTTCAAGGTTTGTCTTTTCCCATTGGAAAATATTTATCGGTCAATGGCGGAACATGGCGATTCACCCGGAATTATTATCACTGGAAGTTCTGCAGAATATGGTATTTCAGATTGCAAACATAGCGAGTCTGAATCTGCTCAGCCTAACGATCCTTATGGGCTCACAAAACTAACAACAACACTTTACAGCGAGCAGCTGGCAAATCGCTATGGAATACCCACTCGAGTGGCACGCATTTTTATGCCAATTGGGCCTTTTGAATCCTCTGGCAAACTTGTGCCACTTGTCTTGAAAGCATTAAATAAAAATCAAGTTTTACCACTATCCACATGCGAGCAAATCCGTGATTACATTCATGTTCAAGATCTGGCGCACGGATACGAGCGGCTTTTAAATGATATGGAAGTAAGAAGTAAGACCAGATTTGAGATCTTTAATATCTGTTCAGGCCAACCATTGCGAGTCCGTGATCTTTTAACACGCATTACGGGATCGATTCAAGCCGATTTGAGCTTGTTGCGATTTGGAGCCATTCCCAGACGACCTCTTGAACCTGAGGTGCTCATTGGAGATAATAGTAAAGCACGGATGAAATTGGGTTGGAGCCCCACCCCACTGGAAAGCTATACGGATGTTTTAGGGTTCGAAACCTAAACTTCGGAGAAATAACATATGCCACGTGTTAGCGTATTACTAAACTGCTATAACCAGTCTCTTTACGTGGGCGAGGCGGTTGAAAGTGTCCTGAATCAGACGTTTAAAGACTTTGAACTGATCGTCACTGACAATGGTTCAACAGACGACACTGCTAAAATATTGCACCAATATGATCATGATCCACGTGTTCATATCATCATACGTGAAAAAAACGGAAATGTAAGCCGATCATTTAATGAAATGGTCAACATGGCCCAAGGTGAATTTGTATCTCTGCTGTTGTCAGACGACTATTATCTACCAGAAAAACTAGAGAGACAGATCGCAATATTTGACGGTCTGGACAAAGACTGCGACATCGTATATGGACCGACCTTAAGATATTTTGAAGCCACAGGGAAATCCATTCTGCTTCCGGTTATAGATATTGATCAAAATAATTCTTTAATCGATCTGCTGGTAAATTACGAAAAAGGGCCCATTCAATTTATCCCTCCGTTAATCCGCCGGGAATGTTATCTAAACTGTCCTTTTCTCGAAACCCTCTTTTTTGAAGGCGAAGGTATTTTTCTTCGAATGGCGATACGATACAAGTTCCACTACGACCCCAATCCAACTTGTGTTATGCGGGATACCGGGAAAAATTGGGGTAAAGCGTTCAAGAAAAATTTAAAGATGATTTTTTCTGCGCTTGATGCTCTTGAATCAGATCCAGCATTTAATTCAGCGGTTCATGGAGCACCTCTAAAAACTTATAAATCTTCGCTGCTGAGGAATTGCGCCTGGTGTAACTTGCGTCTCAATGGTTCGGTGGGCTGGAGCTATTCCAAGTATTTCGAAGCCTTGGAACTTGCCCCAAGGCAGTTGTTTCATAAGCGAACTTTACTTGGGTTTATGATGGCATTGCTGCCGTCTAAACTGCGAACCAAACTCAATCGATTTGTAAACAAAAAACAAGGCTTGCCTGAGGATTCAGAGGTTATGGAAAATTACGAAGGTGAAATTCCAGGCTGAATCTGCAGCTTGGGGGAATTGATTTGAACGAGACTCGCCAACGGAAGTGGTACCGGAGTGTTGGTTCCGTCGATTGATTCGATTTTTTGCTAATCTCCGAACCCGCCCTCTGGTTTTCTTGGTGGGGACACAACTCGAGGCCCCTAAGACACTCTTCGGCGAGCCCTGCCGACCTGATGCGGTCGAACACGTTCGCTCTTAGAACACTGATTGCGGAAGACAAAAAGGTGACCAAAAAGAGGGGCCAATTGAAGCGAACTGCGAACCACCTCGGCCAGTGTCTCGAAGGACTTGCGAAGATCGGTCTGACCGGCCGCGAGATAGACCCGAGCGTTGGAGAGAAAGCTCAGCATCTGGGAAGAATATCAAGAATGGACCGCAAGGTTGAGGGATCCAAACCTAGGGGCGATCGAAGGGCCCAACCGGATGGGAGCAGTTTGCATATTCATGCAAGTCTCAGCGGAAAATCAGACACTCAGAAGCTTTGGAGATGGACCGACTGAGGAGCCAGATTCGAGACAGAAGGATGGTTCCTCTTCAGGAACCGTTGGAAGTCGAACCCAGCGGGAAATGCCCAAAACTGTGCACTTCGAGGGGGAAGAAAACCAAGCTTTACCTCGGTGATTCACTTGCACTCTCACTGCACTGCCCCTTAAGCCGTTGATTTCTCAATGTAGCGGGTGAAGGGAATCGAACCCTCGTTTCTGTAGGAACAGCCACTGATGGGTTTTTGCGAGTGTTTTCACCGTCACACCTCAATGGACACCCTCAGATGTTAGCACTGACCTGGCCCGCATCCACCGCAGACCTAGGTCGCCCTACTGGTATGGTGCCTTCCGTCAGGGCGGCAAAAATCCTGCCTGATCGAATCTGTGCGGGTGGCCGGGGGCGACACCAAGCCTTGCGGGCCTGGGATGGAGTTAACCCAAGCGTAACAGCGGCCCAACTCTCCCGTAACCTCCGATCAAGCAAAATTCACAGGATGCGACAAAAAACAATTCTAGCAATACCCATACTCGTGGCCTCTACGACTTTGGCGTTTGGACAGTTCGCCGGATTCGTCAACAAGGGCCTAGTGGGCGTCGGCCGTGTGCCGGCCGCCACCTTCGACAAGGCTGGCGACGGCAGGCAGGATACCCTCGGCGGCTTCTCTGCAATGGCCATCGACACTAATTCGCTGGTCTACACCGCCGGCCGGATCTCCGGCCGCATCGTGGGCCTGCCGGATCGCGGATTCGGCGACGGCGCCACTGACTTCCGTCCTCGCCTCGAGATGTACAACTTCGTCATCTCGCCTTATTACGGCGACGGTCCGGCCGTCCAGGACCAGATCACCTTTACCAACACCGCCACGGTCCTATTCACCTACGGCAGCGAGGGTCTTCCCTACACGGGATTCGATGCCGCCAACACCAACGCCCCGGTGGTGCCTCAGTCCCCGGCCGTTTCCATCGGTGGCGGCCGGCGGTCTATGGACGCAGAGGGTCTGGTGCTGACCGCTGACGGCGGCTATTGGGTGAGCGACGAATACGGCCCGGCGATGTTCCGCTTCAATTCCGAGGCCCGACTGATGGAGACAATCCTTCCCCCGGCCGCGCTGCTCCCGGCGCAAGGCTCGTTCCCAGGCCGGCTAAACTTCACCGGTAGCTCCGTCCCGACCTCCGGACGTCGCAACAACCGCGGTCTCGAGGGACTCTCCCTGACGCCCGATGGCAGGCGCTTGGTGGCATTCCTCCAGTCGCCAACCATTCAGGATGGCGGCGCCGGCGGCCTCGGCCGCAACACCCGCATCCTCCAACTCGACGCCGACCCCGCGTCCGCCACTTACGGGAAAGTCGTCGCCCAACACGTCTACCAACTCACGCTCAACGGCAACACGACGACCAACAACCACACCCCAGTTAGCGAAGTCGTCGCGCTGAACGCCAGCACCTTTCTGGTGCTGGAACGCGACGGCATCGGCCGCGGCGCGACCCCCGGCCTTTCGCCGCTCTACAAGCGGATCGTCCTCGCCTCGACCGCGACCGCGTCGAACATAGCCGGCACCGCCTACGACCTCGAGCGGGGTGCGCCGGGCCAGATATCACTGCCCAACACCGGCACCACGCTGCCCGAAGGGATTACGCCGGTCGCCCGTCAGGACTTCGTCGACCTGCTCGATGCCGCGCAGCTCGCGAAGTTCGGGTTGAACACCAGCACGAACCAGGATGTGAACTCGCTGAGCGAGAAGTGGGAGGCGATCTCGTTAATCCCGCTTAAGGATCCCGCAAATCCGGACGACTACCTGATGCTCTTGGGCAACGACAACGACTTCAAGTCGGACGTCGTCTACCACAATGGCGTCCCAGTCGGAACCAACGCGGTTCAGGTGGACATTATGCTCCTCGCCTACCGCGTGACTCTGCCCGGCGTAAGCACCGTCCGCGCTGCCAACGCCGCCCCGACGATTGC
>CAMDGV010000056.1 GCA_945898055.1 Akkermansia muciniphila
CTCTGACAACCAAATCAGATCCTGATTCCCCGGACAATCCGTCACCCAGGTTTGCCAACCATTGTCGCCATAGATCGCTTTCGGCCGCGTCCGCGGATCCACCCACTTGCGTATCTCCGCATGCCCGTCAGCAAAAGATAATCCCCCCGCCCCATTATGTTGACTACCCGGCATGTCGACGATCCGCGTCTTGCTCAATTCGTCCGGGCTCCGATAAATCACCGCAAAGTCGCCGTAATTGATCCCGTCCGGATGTTCATCAATGAACACAAACGCCTGGGACGGCCCCAGTTCGTCGAGGTCCGATTGCTTCCGGAAGATGCGAAACTTCTTGCCGGTGGTATAATAGGGTTTGCCATGGACCCCGTTCAGCCAGTCGTCGGTTGAGTTCATGGCTTGGTTCATGGATAGACTGCGCACGCGAGGCACTGGGCGCCCACCGATTTTCACCGAGCTACGATCGGCCGGACATTTATAGATTCCCGCAGCCGAGGCGCTGTAGGGAGCGAGTTTCGCGTAGCGGCTATCGGTTAGAAACAGACGATTGGTGTTGTCGGTGTTGGCCCCATCGAAATTCAAAATTCCCTTCACCCACCCCGACGCCGTCGGGTCGAGGGCATTGAACACCAATTCACCACGGAAGTCGTCGGCATATAAAACCCAACCCAGCTGCAACTGGCGCAGGTTATTCAGGCATTGAATGCCTTGGGCCTTGGTCTTGGCGCGAGCCAGCGCGGGCAGGAGCATGCCCGCCAAAATCGCGATGATCGCAATGACCACCAACAGTTCGATCAACGTGAACGCGGAACGGCCATGGGCACGCGCTGACCAAAAGATGCTCTTCGCACCGAATTGAGGGGACATTCATAACCATCCGCATAACGGATTCTCGGTGGCAAGAGTCGATTCGTTCCTGATTGGAAACTGAACTGAAAAAGCTTGTACCCTCCCGAAGGCTTGATTTTCATATCGGTCAATGCCGATGCGTTCAGCAATGCCAGCCAAGCCGGTCGTGCGCGCTGCCGCAGCCTTGGCCGATGGGAACCGGGTGCGCATCCTCCGGGCGATCTCCGGGGCCGAGTTGTGCGTGTGCGAATTATGCGACGCGCTGGGCCTGACGCAGTCCACCTTGTCCACTCACTTGCGGGTGCTGCGCGACGCCGGACTGAGCGCCTCCCGCAAGGAGGGCAAATGGAGCTACCACCGCCTGACGCCACTGGGTCGGTCGTTGACCGAGGCCTTTTTCGGGGTCTTCCCATCGGTGTTGGCCACCGATGCGCGCCTGCAACGGGATCATGCCCGCCTAGAGCGGCGTCTGGCCTTGCGCGACGAGGCCGACCAGTGCTGTGTGGGATCAGAGTTCCAATCGCTGAGGTCCCGGTCGTTGGAATCCCGATCGCCGGAATCGCGGGAGCGGAAAGGAGACGCATGAGCCAAGAGAGTCACGCATCCCGATCACGGCCGTGGACTCCATGGCTGGCGGAGTTCCCGGGCACGTTCCTCATCGTGCTCGCCGGCACCGGGGCCTTGGTGGCCAACGGGCTGCGGCGGTGGCTGTTTCCCACCCTTGAGAATCTGGGGGCCACCCGGCCCTCGGGATCCGATTCCCAGAGCCTTGGGTTTGAGGCGGTGCTCACCTTCTTCAGCATGCTGGTTAGTTTGCAGGTTGCGATCGGGGCCAAAGAAAAGGGCATCACCGCCGCCGTGGCCATCGGGGCGACGATCGGATTGAAGGCGATGTTTGCCGGGCCGATTTGCGGAGCCTCCATGAATTCCCGCACGTTCCCTCGGACCGGCTGTGTTCGGGCCCAGTCTCGGCTCGCTCTGGATCTACTTTTTGGGGGCGATGATCGGGGCGCTCTGGGCGGCTCCGGTGCACCGCATCCTTCAAGGACTCCGCACGGGCCCCAACCGCAGTCAGTCCTGAATCGCCCATGCTGAATCGCCCGAACAATTCCTGCTCTCACCTCCTCTCTCCATGAAACTTCTCGAATTCCGAACCCTCCTGACCCAGCATCCCAATGCGATCCTGCGATTCCAACGGCCGGATGGCCTATTCCTTCCGGTCCACGCCCATGTCTCAGAGGTGGCACGGGTCGAGAAGCACTACATCGACTGCGGCGGCGTGCTTCGGGCCGATGCGTTTTGCCGCCTGCAAACCTGGGTGGCCGACGATGTGGATCACCGATTGAGCGCCGGAAAACTTATGGCCATTTTCGACAAAGCAGGCCCGGTCGGATTGCGCGACGACTTGGAGATCGATGTCGAACACGAGGTCGGCTTTGTCACGCAAATGCCGCTGGAGTCAGTAACGGAACAGGGGGCTGAACTCGTCCTGCGTCTGGGGCTTCGGCATACCGATTGCCTAGCCCAGGAACGTTGCCAGATGCCCGCGCCAGCCCCTCAAACCATCGGTTTTCGTACCCTGCCCAAAGCACGATAAATGCCCCCATGAGTCCCGATCTCCAAACCCCGTTGATCCTCGTGCTGTGCACGGGCAACTCCTGTCGCAGCCACATGGCCGAGGGCATTTTGCGTGCTGCCTCGGGGGGGATGTTCCGCGTGGCCAGTGCCGGTAGCAAACCCGCTGGGTATGTCCACCCCCTCTCCATCCGGGCGCTCGCCGAGATCGGCATTGATCTCGCGGGTCACACCTCGAAGCACATGAACCTCTTCCTTAATCAGCCGGTGGAGACGGTCATCACCGTGTGCGGCAAGGCCGATCAAGTGTGTCCGGTGTATCCGGGTCAGGTGAATCGCTACCACTGGCCCTTCGAAGATCCGGCCCACGCTCCGGGCACTGAAGACGAGCAAATGGAGGTATTCCGCCGAGTGCGCGACGAGATCCGCCGCGTTTTCGAAGCCTATGCCCGGGGCCGTATCGATCAGGCCCGGCTTCGGGTGGACTGAATGGTCCTGCTGGAAAGGGGTGCCCGATTGTTCCGTTGCAAAGGGTTGATACCGCGGATTGAGTTCTTGGCCCTGTGGGTTTTTCTCGGCAGCGCGATGACTGTGACCCACTAATTCGATGGTCTCTGAGAAAGATCTTTTTACCCTCCGCGTCAAAAAAGCAAATTCCTCACAGTTGGTCAGCAGTAATAAAAGTGCGACTGCTGCAAACCCGCGACGCGGCCCGCTTCGCAACCGACATGTCCGTATCGGCGGCAGACTGGCTATCGTGGATGACCCCAAAGTTGTCGGCGGACGATCAGGAAAAAATTAAAATGTTTGCTAAGGATGCCGACAAGGGTCGCGACCGGACAGAGGCGTCCGCGAAGGCGTTGCTGGCTCGGGCGGAGTCGCTCAACCTGGATTTGTCCAAGGGCGTTTGTCATTCCGCATCGACGCTATCAAACATCTTGGTTCGGTAAACTATTCCGAATTGTCAACCAAGTCCGCTGGGACACCAAGTCCGCTGGGCTGATTGCACCGTATCTTGAGAAATTGGAAATCACATTGAATCCCACCGTCGGCACGGGAGCGGGCGACTACAAGCTCGTGGTGCGCGGCTTGGAAAAACGTCTTGGGGGCTGGCGCATCAACAACGGCATCCAATGGACGGCGTTTCCCACCAACGTGGTCGATGAGAAAACGTCTCGCGAACTGGCTATCTTGGAAAGAGTCGGCGGCAATGAAGGTTTCACGGGGAGGGAAGATCCTGCGCTGTTAAAATTAGGTGAGGTGCTCGTCCGTTTCCTCCGCGACCGTGACACCGATACCTATTCCAAGGACGCGCTCATTAGCAGAGACTCCGTCTGGGCCATGTTCAAAAAGAGCGGGCAGAAGGGACCTTCGCGTCAGGAGGTGGATCAGGAGGTCCAGCGACGTTCCGCTGAGCAAGTCGTGGCGGCCAAAAAATTGTTCATTCTGATGGACGCAGGGGGCATTGATCTGAAGTTGGCCGAGATCAAGGTCAACGGGGCAAAGATTGAATCCAGCCGGGCTCAGGGTAACTCGGACACCCTAGAAACCCTGATGGGAGGGCAATTCAAGGTGTCGTTGTCAGTGAAAACGGGCCCCAAGGCGAAGAACGGTTCACCATTGTCCGGAGAGTATGTTTTGGCGGTTGCAAGGGTCATCCGATTCGAAGCGGGATGGATAGTCGAGGACGGACTCCGTTGGGAAAAATTTCCGGATGGAGTCGTGGACGCCAACCTCGTCGCTGAAATGGAGTTTGAGAATTATGTCACCCAAAACGGCCATTTACCGCCGCAAACGATCGCTCCGAAGATTGAATTCACTACCGTCGTCGGCGAAAAGAAAGTAAAGCTCTCCGATCTGCGCGGCCAAGTGGTGATTCTGGATTTTTGGGCGACGTGGTGTGGCCCGTGCCAACAACCAATGGCCGAATTGCAAATCTTGAGCCGAGGCCAGGTGGATTGGCAGGGCAAGGTGGTCATTGTGCCCTTGAGCATCGATGAAACGATGGAGGAGGTACGCAATCACGTGGACAAGCGCGGTTGGACGAACACGTTCAATGTCTGGGCTGGCGACGGGGGGTGGGCCTCGGCCCCGGCCAAAGCATTTCGTGTGAAGCGCGTGCCGATGACCTATGTCATCAATCAACAAGGCAAGATTGTCTGGGCCGGTCACCCTGCAGCCGAGGATTTCAAAACAACGATCGATGGCCTCCTCAAACATTGAACCCGTCTCAACCGGGATTTCAGCGAGTGTGAGTTGATCTTGGTGGATTGACAGAAGTTGATTCTCAACTAAAATAGTGGAGCACTTTTTTTTACATGGTCAAGACGCAGATCCAGATCCCGGATGGCTTGTACAAGAGGCTCAAACGCCTTGCCGATGAGCAGGAATGGTCGTTCGCCGAAACCTTGCGTCGCGGGGCCGAGTTGCTTTTGGCCACCCGGCCCATGACCGATTCGCCGGATGCGACAGCGTGGTGCTTGGAACCGCCGGCCAACACCCGGCTCCTCAAGGATCCCTTCGCCACGGACGACTGGCGTTTGGACGCCAACCTGGGGACCGATTCTCAGGACCTTGCGGGTGATTGACCTGGTTTACCGAACCCCGCGCCTCTGATGATCGCCTGCGATACCAATGTTCTGTTTCCGGCGCTGGAGGCCTCCCATCCAAGCCATGGGCCGGCCCGAGCCTGGCTGGAATCCATGGTTGAGGTCCGCAAGTTCGCCCTGTGTGAACTCGTGCTGATGGAGGTGTATACGCTGCTCCGCAATCCGGTCGTCTGTGCTCGACCGCTCAACGCCTCCGAGGCCGTCCGGAAAATCGACAACCTGAGGCGCAATCCCCACTGGACGGTCCTCGACTTTCCGGGACCGGGTCTGATGGATGCGGTGTGGCAGCATGCCCGCACGAGCGACTCGGTTCGCCGCATCTATGACATCCGCCTGGCTCTGACCCTTCGGCACTACAACGTGACTGACTTCGCCACCGCCAACGAAAAGCATTTCCGGGGCTTCGGCTTTTCGCGGGTGTGGAATCCGTTGAAACCGTTGAAACCGTTGAAACCGTTGAATCCGTGAGGTCGAAGGGTAGTTCGGGCCTCCCCGGATTCACCGCCCCCAACGGGTGTTTTTGAGGAACTCAATGAGGTCGACTAGTTCCTGGCGGGCATGAGGTAGACGGTCGATGGGCTCATCGCGGTGAGGCCGGCGCGGGCGATGGAAAGCGACTCGTTTGCTATAGGTCCTACACTCCTCTTTAACTTTGAAAGGACTTCCGGTGTCCACGGTAGATGCCAGGCCGGTCCAGCAGAATTGACATATAGAGTGGGTGTCACTGACACAAAGTAGATGTCGCCGCGATGAGTCTGAGGAAGGCCCCTCGGAAAAGGACTCTCGTTCGACACCCTGCGCCTGCTTCCTCACTGTAAATTGAGACTTAGAATGATCGATTTCTTCCCAACTCCCTCGAAATAGTTAGCCTCTCAAGTTATGAACCCCGTTCGAAAATACTTCTCAGTTTGGATAGTAGGTCTGCTCCTCGGGGCATTTGCTCTTCAAAGTGCACCCATCTCCCTCTTCGACGGGCGTACCTTGGATGGATGGGAGGGCGAGACAAATTCTGTCTGGCGCATTCGTGACGGCGCGATCGTCGGCGGTTCGCTCCAAGGAAATCCCAACAACGCTTTTCTCGCAACGACACGGCCTTACACTAATTTTCTGCTACAACTCGACTACAAACTCACCGGCAGCGAGGGATTCGTGAACGGTGGGGTTCAATTTAGGAGCCGTCGTATTCTTCGTCCTCCCAACGAAATGTCCGGGTTTCAGGCAGATATTGGCGCTGGATTTTCGGGCTGTCTTTATGACGAATCACGACGCAACAGGATGTTAGTCGCGGCCGATACCAACCTTATAAACCGCATCGAAAAACGGGGTGAGTGGAACCATTACGAAGTTCTCGCGATCGGTCCTCAAATCCTCATTTTCCTCAATGGTCAGCGCACCTCGGTTTGGATTGAAACCCAACCCGATATAGCGACCAGTGGCTTGATTGCTCTTCAAATTCATGGAGCTTGCAAAGCCGAAATCAGCTTCAGAAATATCTCTATCGAGGAACTGCCCATCCCTAGTTTACCCACCGAAGCTGAGATCCTCAGTCGCTTTGGCGAAGGTCAACCTGGTGCTGCAATCCCAGCTTTCCAGAACTCGATTTTTCGCCTTGATGACAACGAAGTTATCGTTTTTGTCGGTCAGGAAAATCTGGTTCGTGACGCTAAAGCGGGTGAGATTGAGGCTAGATTGGCTCGTGGTTTTGCTGCGAAAAAGCCTCGATTTCGCTCGATGGCTTGGGAATCAGATACAGTCCACGAACAGTGGCGCGACCTCAATTTTGGAGCTTGGCCCCCTCAACTAGAACGTGCCGGAGCAAGTCTCGTCATCGCTCAATTCGGCCAAATGGAATCCCTCGATGGCCCCGGCCGATTGACTGAATTTACCGCCGCTTATCATCGGTTACTGGATCAATTCGCCACCCGAACCCGCCGACTAGTCTTGCTCTCGCCCATGCCCTTCGAAAAGCCCTTGCCGTCGCATGCTCCTGACCTCACCCAACGCAATCCAGACGTGGCGATCTATACCGCAGCAATTCGAAAAATAGCTCAACAACGCGAGGCCATTTTTGTCGATCTATTCCAGCCTCTCTCAGCACGTTTCTCTCCAAGTCAACGACTCACTGACGACGGTATTCATCTGACCTCGACCGGTCTCCGCGAGGTCGCCCAAATCATCGCAAACCAACTCGGTGCGCAGGATTCATCCAAGGCCGCCTCCAAACCTTTACTGGAAGCGATCGTCGATAAAAACAGGCTCTGGTACGACTGTTGGCGCCCTGCAAATTGGTCGTTTGTTTACGGCGATCGCATTTCTCAACTTTACGGGAAAGCAGGCGGGCTAGAACCCAGTCTCAAAGAATCGTTCGAACGATCTCGGCCGCTGATCGCCAGCGCAGAAACCGGAATTCACGCACTCGCTCGCGGCGAAATTATGCCCGCCGCATCCACCCTTTCAACGTCACCTTCTCCGACCGAAACAACCCACCCACTGCCGACCTCGCCGAAGGAACCGAAGGCTCTCTCACCTGAGGAGGAACTGGCGACCTTCACCTTGGCCGATGGTTATGAAATTAACCTCTTCGCTTCCGAACTCGATGGCGTCGTCAAACCCACACAAATCGCCTGGGACGAACGGGGCCGTTTGATCGTCGCCTGTTCACCCACCTATCCACAGTCCAGGGCCAGCGCCAAGCCTGCGGACTATGTGGTCATCTTGCACGACACCGATGGCGACGGCAAAGCTGACTCCTCTCGTCGTTTCGCTCAAGGACTCACGATGGTGCAAGGGATTGAACCGGGAGAAAATGGCCTTTTTGTTTGCGACTTTGATCAAATTATTCACCTGCGCGACCGTGACGGTGACGGCACTGCGGACGAGCGAAAGGTGATTTTCAGTGGCTTTGGGGTGGGTGACACCCATCAATTAGTGAACTCCATCACCCACGGACCCGATGGCAGTTTGTGGTTTACCCAAGGGCTTCATGCGATGTCACGCGTCGAGACTCCGTGGGGAATTGCCCGACTCGACCGATCGGCGGTCTGGCGAATGCGCCCGCGTTCATTGCGATTGGACGGCTTTTTCGGCGGCGGCATGGCCGGTGCCAATTGTTGGGGTGTGGCCTTCGACGACTATGGACAAGTCTTTCACAAATCCGGCGATCGCCCCCATGGCTACTGGACTGTGCCCGGAATGGTCCGAAGCACCCCTCAACCCAGCAGAGGCTCGCCTACTTCTGCTGACGCTTCCTACGCCTTGACTCCGGAACAATATCATCCAATTGGAGCCCTTTTTGAATCCTCCCCAAAAACCACGGCTTTAGACTTCATCGGTACTCGCGCCCTGCCGGAGTCCCTCCAAGGTTGCGTCGTCATTGGTGGCTATTACGGCGCGGTCGTTGAAGTCCACCGACTCTCCGATGCTGGTTCTGGTTTTAAGTCGGAACAATTACCCAAACTCGTACGCTCCTCGACGTCATCGTTTCGGCCTGTTGACGTCAGTGTAGGACCCGATGGGGCCATCTACATTGCCGATTGGTTCAACCCGATTATTGGACACTACCAGGCCAGCTATGCTGATCCCCGCCGTGATAAATCCCACGGTCGGATTTGGCGTGTTTCTGCCAAAGGCCGCCCCTCCGTGAAGCAACCGAATCTAACGGCCATGACCCCATCAGAACTCCTCGGCCAATTGTCTTCAAACGAGCGATGGACTCGCTATCAAGCTAAGCGACTTTTATTTGATGCCCCCACCTCTCAGACCGTGAAAGCCTTAGATCAATGGGCCCAAACGCTGAACTCCACGGTCCCCAATTATGATCGCTTATTATTGGATGCCACGGGAGTTTATGAGGCTCACGAGACGGTCCGACCTAAGCTGTTGAACCAACTCCTCAACGCCCAAGATCCACGGGTCCGCGCCTATGGAACAAGAGTTATAGGAGCGTGGTCTGGAGAGCTTTCTAATGGACTCGATCTGCTCCATAACCGGGTTCGTGATACCCATCCACGCGTTCGCTTGGAAGCGGTGGTTGCAGCCAGTTATGCCCCCCAGGTTAAGGCAATCGAAGTAATAACCGCAGCCTTGGATTCACCTCTTGATCCTTTCCTCGACTACGCCATCCGACTCAGTGCGCGCGCCAAACAAGCGCAGTGGGCCCCACTTCTTGACGCGCACACCCTCACCTTTGGCGGCAGTCTTAGTCAAATCGAGTATCTGCGCAAACTCGCTGGCACCCCCAGAGTCAAGGCGCACCCAGGTCAAACACTCTACGAAATGGCCTGCCTCCCTTGTCATCAACCCGAAGGCAAGGGACTCCTCGGCGTCTACCCACCCCTCGTTAACAGCGAATTTGTGCGTGGCGACAGTTCTCGTCTCATTCGAGTTGTTCTTCATGGATTGAGCGGCCCAATCACGGTGGCTGGCGAGGTCTTTGGCGGTGCAGATTCTATTCCAATGCCATCAATGGGAGGACTCTCAGATCAACAGATTAGCGACGTCCTGAGCTACGTGCGAAAGAGCTTCGGCCAAGGGGCTTCAGAAATTTTACCTAACGAAGTTCAACGCGTTCGAGCCGTCAACATCGATCGTCAAACACCTTGGACGATCACCGAACTCGGCAAGTAAAGTACCTGAAATATGCGACCCCTGATCACCACGACTGCGGTCGGGTTCAAAACGGAAGAAGTATCGACTCTCCCCTTTCAAAGGAAAAACTTTTAGAGACTTAGCTGAGAGGTCGGAGCAGTTGCCAAATCCGGGTAAACGACTCGGGCTTATATCCCATCGCTCGTTTAATTTGGTAATCTCGTTCTAAAGGATTTGGGTGACTCTTCCATTTCTTGTAAGTGGGGCCATCCACATAGCCCTTCAACCGCGGCCAAAGACCACTGACCGGCACCGGCCAATCGCTGCCGTGCACAATCCGTGACGCCAATGGCTCGGCCAATGTCTCGGGAACGATCATGCCACGAATTCGATTATTGAGGACACAAAAGGCACTGTTATCCCCATATAAATTGGGATAACGATGCGTTAATTCGACAAAGTCGGAAAACCAGTTGGCATCCCAGAGTGCACTCTTTGTAGCGCAATGCGCCGCTACCACAGTGACCCCTACTTGCAGTGCTAATTCGAGACGTCGAGGGTTGGCGAAATCTGGATTGATTACCGGCAAGGTCTTCTCCCCGCCTGTGTGAGCCAGCAAAGGCAGCTTAGCCGCCGCCATCCGTTCCCAAAACGCGGTAAATCGACGGTCTGCACAGTTGATGTTCTGCACATTTGGCAGGATTTTCATCATCCTAGCCCCTCCGGCAAGACATCGATCTAATTCTTCCATGGCATCAGGCCGCCCCGGATGGATGGACACGGCTGGCAAAAGTTCTGAATGTTTGCGACCCAACTGCAGAACATACTCATTTGGCACATGAAATAAGCCCGCTCCTTTAACCCATTTCCCTTGGGCATCGTAGACTTGTTCCTGTGCAAGAATTACGGCTGAGTCTAACGACGATTCCCGTAATTTGGTCAAGAGATGATTAATATAAAGACGATCGAAATCTCCGGCCAAGGCACTAGGTGCCATTCCAATTGCGGCTAAAAGAAAACGCGCCTGTAATCGTCGCAGAAAACTCGATGAATCCAGCCAACACCCCGTGCCTCCAGTCCCCGTTCCCACAATATGGACATGGGCATCAACCGGTTTGAGGAGGAGTGGATTCATCAAGTCTACTTCACCCGAAAATTCAGACACAATCGCTGGGGCAAGCCTGTCGTAGGATCTGAAGGGACCACTTCCGTCCACTCCAGATCAACTCTAACTCGGGGGCGATCGTCAGACTAAAAACTCCAAAACCTCTCAGGCGCACTTATTTTCGGGGTGCCAAAATTGCATCAAGGCGAGGTGAAACCGCCGGAAGACGTTCAAGTCGAGGATAGCGTAATCCATCGCGATACTCTATTTTTACGAGCCGATAACGCTCTCCGTTTTTCATCAGAAGTTCTAAGACTGGACTCCCCTTTTTTGCGGCCGTTGTCACCGCTCCTTTTAACCGATCACCGTCATACGTTTCGCCATTGACCGCGACAAGAGTTTCGCCGGCAAGGAGTCCCGCTTTAAAGGCTGGACTGTCCCAATTAACCGCAGTCAAAACGCCCGTTGTTGCCACCGTAAAACCCAAAGAGTAATTCAAGTTAAGACTCTTGGCTTGAGTCTCACTGCTTTTCCAAAACTCACTGGGAGTGTTGCTGTAGATGAGCGAATAACCGCCACGACTCAAACCATCCAAGGGCGCATGAACAGCAACATCTTCGACCTTCGTTTTTAAGAAATTAGACCAATCGTTGGGGACCAGACTGTTCAAGGTATGGATGACCTCTTTTCGATCGTAGGTTAGAGGGATATAAGAACCGTTCTCCTGTCCGAAAAAAGCTTTCGCAAAGGAGTCGAGTGACTTCTTCCCTCCCGATTTCTCACGAATCAAAGTATCGACATCGAGCCAAAGAAGGAGGCCCTCGACGTAATAATCTTCGCTACGCTGCCAACTGGCCCAACTTGCCGGCCGACGATTGGCAATAATCGGGTCATTAGTCGTGTCCAATAAGGGCCGCCAAACCCGACCAGATCGCGTCTCGTAAAGTGCGGCACTCATCGCCAAGGAATCCAGCACCTGCTGACGAGTCATCAATCCCGCACGAGCAGCCAAAACAAGTCCCCAATACTGCGTCTGCCCCTCATAAACCCAAAGTAAACTATCCCGCATCGGAGTGTTAAAGGTCGGAGTCCAAAGGTCGGCACCTCGCCGGAATTTGCCGTTCCACGAATGACTAAACTCGTGCGCCAACAGGTCGCGTCCGACAAAGGACTTATCCCATTCAATAAAATATTTTGGATCAACGCGATTTTCACTCGATTGATGATGTTCAAGTCCGATTGCCCCAAGTTGATCGCTCAAAGCCACGAGGAAGTCGTAGTGATCGTAGTGATGCGAGCCATAGAGAAGGTACGCCTGTCGAACTAGGTTTCGGTGTGCGTTCAAATGCTCAGGCTTTGCTTCTAAAAACTCAGGTCGATCAGCGACCAAATTCAAGCGCACGGGCACCTTGCTGTCGGTAGCCAGTTCGATTCTCTTAAAGTAACGTCCCGCAAAGAGCGGTGAATCAACGAGTGTCTCGAAGGTGACCGTTTTAAAGGTCGTCCACTGCGCATCACCTCGAAGCGTCTCCAATGCCGTGCCAAATGACCATCCTTCAGGAAGTTTGACCCTCGCCTCAATTTGAATCCCACGGGTGTAATAGCCGGCCGGATAAAAACCGACCTGTAACCACTGCAAATTTAACATCTCTGGGGTCACCAAAGTACGCCCGATTTCCGGCTTAACTGGGGTCAAAAACTGGTAACTGAGTTCAATCTCTTTCGCCCCCTCAGGCACAGTGACCTCGAAGGTAAAAACATCGCTACTACTGCGCAACCACTCCAGACGTTGCCCCTCGGCCGTCACAGTTAAACCCGCCATCTTATCTAAGTCATTTCGGGGCGAATGGCCACCCGGCACCCATTGCGGATAGTGAAAAACAAATCTACCAGGTCGATCGACTGGAATTGTTTCTCGAATATTAAAAATCTTGTGAGCCAGATCAGTGGCGTCGACCGAAAGCTTTAGGGTGCCTGGATACTCCTCATCTTTGAGCTCGGACAACGGTGGAATGGTAGGAGACGGTCTTGGTTTTCTCTCAAGGGCGTTCCCCTCAACTTCGCAGAGCAAACCAATCAAGAGAAAAGCAAACAGTGTTTTCAAAATGAGTTTTAGTTTAATGAACAAAGGCGACTGAATAGCACGATTGAATCTCTAATTTTCCTGTTGAAAAAAGTTTGAATCGGGGTCGCCACGGCGGTGCTCTGTAGATTCATCGGGCGGCGTCACTTTAGCCACCCAATTTTGATTTCCTTCTCCAAGGCCTTGTATTCCGGGTCGCCGGTGACGAACTCGGCTTTCATCTCCTTCGCTAGAGCGGCCGCGAAGGCGTCGGCTAGGCTCAGTTTAAACCGGGCCTTGTAGCCGGCGGCCACGTCCGCGAGTTCGCGGGTGGCGGGCTGAAACTCGATCGGGAGGCTCTGCAGAATCTTGGCCGCCGCATCCCACGCTTCCGCGCGGGCCGCTGGGCGACGCCGATCTTCAACCCATCGCCAGCCTAACAGAACTGGAGGATCTGAACCGATCGGGCACGCGACTGACCGACGTCGGGTGGCTCCACTTGCGCGAATTGAAAAAACCTTCGTCGGCTTGCCATCGGCACGCTGAGCGTCACGGAGCGCGGCCTCGTGGACGTCAAAGAATTGAGCAATTTGAGGCTTTTGCCCTTTTGGAACTCGACTTTGACTGATGCGGCCTACGAACCCCTCCGGGAAATGAAGTCGCTTCAAGAGTTGTTACTCGGCGTCACCAAGGTCTCACGGGAAGCCCTCGAAAAACTGAACTAGGACCTACCCGGATGCGCAGTGATGCGCAGTGACGCCTTGACTACACCATCGTCAACCAAGGACCGTCACTGTTAAACGTGAAATCACCATTTCCCTACCTGACCGTCTTCGTTCTCGCTGGTCTGGTTGCCATCCACGCTGCCGACCCGACGCCTCGGCCAGCCACAACCCATCCAGTCGCAATTCCGGCAGCGAAAAAGGCACAGCCTGATTTCGATAACATGGATGCCAATGCACACGTGGCTTATTCTCTTCAAAACAGAAAATCCGCTGCGGCCGATCCCTATCGGCCGATCTATCACTTCTCGCCACCGGGCTTTGGCTTGCACGATGTGGCCGGATTATGTCGATGGCAGGGCAAATATCATCTCTTTTACCTCTACAGCCCGCCTGGACTGCAATGGAGTCGTGGACATGCCGTGAGTGATGATCTGGTGCACTGGCGCGACCTGCCCATGTTACCCACGTCGATCCGCGGCGGGACAGGGCAAGCCTGGGCTGACAACGACCGGGTGATTCTGACCACCGGGGAGGGAAAACTTTTCACGGCCAGCGACCCCTTGCTGGAGAAGTGGACCGAGCACCCGGTCAAGTTTCCTGGAGCGGACAACTTTATCTGGCGCGAGAAAGACCATTATTACATTACCAAGGCGGCGGGTGGACCCAATACGACTCTAGAGATCCTGCGCTCCAAGGACCTGACGAAATGGGACTCCATGGGGAACTATCTGAGCGACGGCTACTTCACCGATCCTGGGACCGACGGTTCCTGTAATAACGTTCTGTCGCTCGGCAACGGCAAACACCTCATCCTGTTCTTCAGCCACAACCGGGGCCCAGAATACTACATCGGCAAATCCGATCTGGAACAGGGTCGCTTCTTGATCCAGCACCATGGACGGATGAACTACGGGCCGGTCATGCGCGGCGGCCTGCACGCCCCCACCGGGTTCGTCGATACGGACGGCCGTTGCATCGGTCTGTGGAACATTATGGAAGGCACGATCCAGGACAACATGCTCGGGCACAAAGACGAAATGGTCTCCCTGCCGCGTCGCCTCACGGCCAACAAGATGGTGACAGCCGATGAGGGCTGGAACATCCGGCCCATCAACCCGCTCACGATCGAGCCCGTCGAAGAGCTGAAAACGCTGCGTTTCAATCCAGTGAAGATTGAGAATGTCACGATCCCTGCCAACGGCCAGCAATTGCTTGCCGGAGTGCAGGGCCGGGCCATGGAATTGGAGGCGGTGATTGATCCGAAGTCGGCCCGGGAAGTCGGGTTGCGCATCCTGCAGAGCCCGAACCGCGAGGAGGAAACGACCATCAGCCTCTCGATGCACGGCTACGCCTGGCCGTGGCAGTCTAACAAACGTCATCTGATGATCGATGTTTCTCAAGCCTCGCTCAGCCCCGACGTGGCCTCGCGAGTTCCAGAAATCGGCCCCTTGTATCTCAAAGAGGGCGAGCTTCTACATCTGCGCGTCTTCATTGACCGAAGCGTCATCGAAGTCTTCGCCAATGGCCGCCAGTGCCTGACGCTGCGGGCTTACCCAACTCGTCCGGACAGCGCGTCAATGTCGGTCTTCGCCCGCGGCAGCGAAGCACGTCTGGTCTCCCTGACGGCTTGGCAAATGAAGAGTATTTGGCCCGAGCTAAAAGAACAGGAAGGGCGGTAGCCAGGCGCCGCAGAAGCTCGATCAAAGAGGCCCTGAGCTTTTCCTGAAGTTTAGGTTTCGAGGGTTGCCATCTGATTGGAACCACTGGAACCCTCTTTCTTTCTATGAAGCTCCCCTGCCCCTCCTGCCAGCAATCCATCAACGGCCTCAAATCATCCATTGGCACCCGCACTCGTTGCCCTCACTGTCAGCATAGTTTTTTTTGGAGCGAATCGCAGTTTCTTGCTCACGATTTTGTCATTTATGATTTAGAAACGACCGGCCTTGATCCCAATCGAGATGAATTTATCCAAATCGCGGCCGTGCGCTTGACCCAAGGTGAACTTTGTTCGGAGGACACCTTTTCGAGTTATGCCCGACCGCGCCGTCCTATATCGGCCTTCATCGAAAGTTACACTGGAGTGAGCAATCGGACCGTTCAGACCGCACCACGACCAGAAGAGGTCTTGATTCATTTTTCGACATGGGCGGCCGATGCCACGCTTATCGCACACAATGGACTCAGGTTTGACAGCAAGTTTCTTAGCGCCACCTGCCAACGACACAACCTGCCGAGGAAAGAGATTCTCTGCATTGATTCCATTCATTTATCAAAAATGCTCTTCGGAAAGGTCCGCGGAACCGGTCACTCAATCGACCACTTGGTTTCCCGGCTAAAAATTGATACCAAAGGCCTTCGCCGTCACGACGCCCGAGGTGACGTCGAGATTCTAGGCCGAGCCGTAGTCGGCATGTGGCGGCAGCTCGGCTTGGATAACTCCTTTAACGGCGTTCCTCGGCACCCTTCTTTCCTTCCTCTTTGAAGCATCCAAGAATTGACGAGAAAAAGTCTTAAGTTTTCTGCTCCTTGGACCGATCTCTTGTTGTTATGGATTTGGGCGTATCCGGTTTAGCATCTGGTTTCGATTGGAGGGGGTTGATCGATCAACTTTCCGACGTCGAGCGTTTGCCCCAGAGAAGGCTACGCAGCGAGCAGAGCGCCGCGCTCAATCGCAACAACGCTTACAGCACCATCAAGACCCAACTGAGTGTCTTGAAGAATCGGACCGATTCCCTCCAAAAACCCACCTTTTTTGATAGTCGCTCCGTGGCCTCGGCCGATCCTACCACCGGAACGGCCTCGGTAAACTCTGGGGCCGCTTTAGGATCCTATTCCTTCAACGTGACCCAAATGGCCACCGCCGCCAAAAAACAGGGTAGTCTCAATGTGGGCGCGGAACTATCACCGACTAACTCAGTCTCTGCGGTGACCGTCGGAGGCGCTGGCTTTAGTTCCCCAATAACAAATGGAAATTTCACGGTCAATGGCGTCCAGATTGCCATCGCTACTACAGACACCCTTCAGGAGGTGTTTGACCGAATCAATACCTCCACAGGCGGCGACGTCACCGCCTCTTACAGTACCTCCACCGACGCGATTTCACTGACGTCGACTTCGGGAGAAATTGTTCTCGGTAGCGCGACAGATTCTTCGAACTTTTTAGGGATCACTCGCCTTTTTAATAACGGGACTTCGACCATTTCCAGCACTTCGGCACTGGGTGGAGCTAAAGTTACCGGGCTCTTACCTAGTGCCAATCTCGTTGTCCCTGTCTCGGATGGCGGCGCAGGTGCCGGCAAGCTCAAAATCAACGGGGTCGAAATCACCTTTAGTATTTCCGCCGATTCTCTGCAAAACGTCATGGACCGAATTAATTCCTCCGCTGCCGGAGTGAATGCGGCCTATGATCCAGTCAATGATCGCTTCTCCCTGACCAACAAAACAACCGGTGACGTCGGGGTATCTCTCGAAGATGTTAGCGGAAACTTTCTTGCTGCCACCGGCTTGATCAGTGGTTCCTCCAGTTTGGAACGGGGCAAAGATATTCTTTACACGATCAACGGCGGCCCAACTCAGACCGGACGATCTAATACCGTGGGCTCAGACAGTTCCGGAATCACTGGGCTCACCTTCAATTCACTCAAACTAGGAACCAGCCTCGTTTCGATCTCAGTCGATAGATCTCAAATTCGTACCGTCATCCAGAATTTCATCGACGACTATAACAAGACGCAAACTACCATCGACGGATTGACCGCCAGCAGTACCAGTGCCGCCGGAAAAGTAACCGCAGGCCTTCTGGCATCAGATTCTGAAGTCAGCGATATTGCTGGAAAGCTCCGCACGATTTCCTTCAACCAAACCTCCGGACTTAGTGGCGTCTTCAAGTCACTTTCACAAATAGGCATTGATTCCTCCGGTACCAGCAACGACCTCACCGTTAAAGATTCTGCGGCCCTTGATGCAGCAATTAATGATAATTTGGCTGATCTAAAGTCTTTGTTCAGCGATCCGACTTACGGAATTGCTACGCGTCTTAGCACTTATTTTGACGCCACGATCGGCGACGGTGGCACGGTCATTGATCGCCAAGATGCCCTGCTTAAACAGTCCTCGGAAGTTGACACTCAAGTCATCGACCTCGAAAGACGGGTTCAATCAAACCGACAACGTCTGATTGATAGCTTTGTGCAAATGGAAACAGCACAACAGCAAATCAACCAGCAAATGAAATTTCTCCAGCAACGCTTCTCTTCCACCCCATCTTAACAAACGCATCCCGCCTTTTTCTCCACGGACAGCAGCGTAAGAGGAGGAAATTTTTCAGCGGGCTCGACTTTAGAGAACTCGACTGTTTAGACTTTACTGGGCTGAATCCTGACGATTCCCAGCGTCTTCTGCTGACCTTGAAACCTGAATTTTTCTTTCGACCCACCCAACTAATCCGGCGATTGGTGCGTCATCGAGGCCCAACTAACCGCCGGGTGGAAGTCACCCTTCCTTGGGGTTTAACGCTGGTTATCGACTCCCAAGATACCATTGGAATCGCCCTCTGGCAGCTGGGAATCTATGACCTCGCCCTCTCCGAATGCGCTTGGAGACTCTTGGAACCGGGCGAGACAGCTTTGGATGTCGGCGGTAATATTGGCTATATGAGTTGCCTTCTAGCGGCGCGATCTGGGCCCTCCGGGTGTGTTCATACTTTTGAGCCCCATCCACTCCTTAAAAAACGTCTCGAAGCACAAATTGCTCGATGGCCAACTTCAATCGCCGCTTCTGTCGTCACACATGGCCTCGCTTTAAGCGATCGTATCGGAACGGCTTTTCTCGCCGAACCTTCCGAATTCTCCAGCAATTGCGGCACTGCAACTCTTCAACCCAACGACAGCGAGCGGGGCCATACTGTGGCAACGATCACCTTGGATTCCCTTCCTGTCGCAGACAGCCCGGCAGGACTCATGAAGGTGGACGTGGAAGGGCATGAACTTTCAGTTTTTCAGGGCGGGGCGAAGACTCTTCGTTCCGGGCGGATTCGAGATATTGTGTTCGAAGAGCACTCTGGAAAATCCAGCCCAGCCTGTACCTTTCTTCAGGATTGCGGGTATACTTTGTTTCAAATCGAACGGCGTTTTGTTGGCCCAATCTTGGCCGAACCCGGTTCCCCTTCCTCCACACCGTGGAATGCCTCTAACTACTTGGCAACCCGCGATCCAATTCGAGCACTTCAGAAAATGAGCCCCTTTGGCTGGCAGGTTCTGAAGTCCCGTTGAGCAGGGACGCCACTGCAAAACTCTCAAGCCAGTTAAACTTCAGAGGGAGGATCAAAGAGAGGGCCGGCAGCGAGGAGTTATTGCGACTTTGCCACTTCCGCCGGACTCGATCCAATGTCGATGCTTCGGTGAAACCCCACTTAATTTCCCTTTCCGGTTTTGTTCCGGCGAGAATTCCGGTTTTGAACCAGCGCCGACACAATATGGAAGTTCCGTTGACCTGCCCCCTTTGTTTCCATAGTTTACGGACGTAGGTACCGAAACGCGGCCCCGACCTTTGTTAATCGGGGTCTTTTGCTGTTTCGGACCACTCAATAAGACCGTCCGGTTCGACTGTCCAGTTTCCATGGCAAACGTGATTCTCGTCGGCGCCCAATGGGGTGACGAAGGCAAAGGCAAAATTATCGACGTCCTCACGGAGAAATCCGAGATCGTCGTTCGTACCCAAGGCGGCAACAACGCTGGGCATACGGTGTATTTGGGGAAGGATAAATATGTTCTTCACCTCATTCCCAGTGGCATTCTCCGGAAGGATAAGGTCTGTGTGATTGCCAATGGAGTGGTGCTAGATCCGGTCGGACTCGTAAAGGAGTTGGACGGACTCAGCGCCTTGGGGGTGTCCGTGACACCGTCCAATCTGCAAATATCGGAGACGGCCCACGTTGTCTTTCCATGGCATCGCGAGTTGGATGGTGCCCGAGAAGTTAAGAAAGGGAACGATCGCATCGGGACCACTAAGCGGGGCATTGGCCCGACCTATGGCGACAAGGCCGCTCGTGTCGGATTTCGGATGA
Organism: Akkermansia muciniphila; assembly: GCA_945898055.1. Lineage (GTDB taxonomy): Bacteria > Verrucomicrobiota > Verrucomicrobiia > Limisphaerales > UBA9464 > SXXZ01. Next base: position 19,574 of record CAMDGV010000056.1, read on the forward strand.
TCGACCTCATTCATCGGGAGCGGTTTCCAGTGAAATTACGCGAACGATTGATTGAAAATAATGAGGTGATTGAATCCCTTGGAGGGACGCCCTTGAACTATGAGACCGTGTTGGCCGAATATACGATTGCGGCGGACCGTTTGCGACCGTTTGTGACCAATACCGTGGTTTACCTTTACGAGGCAACGCGGCGCGGGGCGAACATTTTGTTTGAGGGCGCTCAGGGAACATTTCTCGACCTCGATCACGGTACCTATCCGTACGTGACTTCGTCGAACACAACCTCAGGTGGAGCTTGTACCGGTTCGGGTGTTCCTCCGAATCGGATGGATCGAGTCATGGGCGTACTCAAGGCCTACACGACACGTGTTGGTGAAGGTCCACTGCCCTCTGAGAATTCAGAAATTAGCGATATGCTGCACGGGATGGGCCGTGAATTTGGAGCGACCACGGGTCGCGCGCGACGCTGTGGATGGTTTGATGCCGTGGCCACCCGGCATGCAACGATGGTTAATGGCATCGATGAATTGGCGATCACGAATGTCGACGGGTTGGACACCTTAAAGACCCTTCGCGTGTGCGTGGCCTATAAAGTAGACGGCAGAGTTTTGCGGCACATGCCAAACGACTGTGAGGTACTGGCTCGTTGCGAACCGATCTGGGAAGTCTTTCCGGGTTGGGAAACTCCGACGGACCAAATTACTTCTTGGGGGGATTTACCGGTGAATTGTCGTCATTATTTGTTAAGCATTTCCCAAATGACGGGTGCTCGACTGACCATTACCAGTGTGGGGCCAGCTCGGGAGCAGACGATGTTTCTCTGAGAGAGGAGATGAGTTCTGAGCCCAAACTTTCTGCAGAAGCGCAGGCCAATATGCCAACGCATGTTGCGGTCATTATGGATGGCAATGGTCGTTGGGCCAAGCAGCGCGGGTTTCCTCGAATTGAAGGACATCGTCAGGGGGTAGAGTCGGTGAGAAGCATTGTTAGGGAGGCTGGGCAGGTAGGAATCAAGTACCTCACTCTGTACGCTTTTTCGGTGGAGAACTGGAATCGACCCAAGGAAGAGGTTGATACATTGATGAAGTATCTGGCGCGCTTTTTGAAGGCGGAGATTGGAGAATTACAGCGGAACAATGTGCGTTTGGAGGCGATTGGACAGATTTGGCGTTTACCGGAGGCTGTTCAGGATCAATTAGCCAAGAGCAAGGCGGCATTGGCCAAGAACAATGGACTCACCCTAATTCTCGCTCTGAGTTATGGGGGACGAACGGAATTGATCGAAGCCACCCGCGTGATAGCTGACAAAGTAAAGGCGGGAACACTCGATCCGGCCGAGATCAATGAGCGAGTGATTTCCGAGCATCTGTACACCCGGCATTGGCCAGATCCAGACCTGATGATCCGAACCAGTGGGGAAATGCGGATTAGCAATTTTTTGCTGTGGCAACTGAGTTACGCCGAATTTGTGATTACCCAGACTCTCTGGCCCGATTTTAGAAAGGTCCACCTTTACGCGGCGCTGGAAGAGTATTCTCAGCGCCATCGTCGCTTCGGCGGCCTCAAGTAAGGCTCTCCAAATCCAATGAGTTTGCTATCGAAAATGGCCACGCGTTTGGGCAAGGAACTTTTAGCAACACAGACTGCTCCAAATCATCAATAACTCTCGCCACTAGGGCTTCGGGCAGTGCACTCCCTTTTCACTTCGGAGTTCGGCTTAGGGGCACACTTCGGAGAGCTTTTCTTGGTAACCGCCTTAGAATCGCATTGTTCCAAGCCCTGCTTCACACCCATCCTCACTTCCTCGATTATGGAGCAGGTTAAACTCGGAATTCTTGGTGGAGGCACCGTCGGCGGCGGGGTCTGGCAGGCCCTCTCAACCAACGGCGCTCTTATGGCCGCCCGCTTGGGCCTCAATTTAATTATTAACCGCGTTGCTGTCCGCGATCTCAGACGATCCCGCCCCATTACTATACCCAGCCACCGACTCACGACCGACTGGCGCTCAGTGGTAACCGATCCAGAGAACCAGATTATTGTCGAACTAATGGGCGGAACAAGCCTAGCCCGCGAGGCGGTCAGTACAGCACTCCGACTGGGTAAGCCGGTGGTAACCGCCAATAAAGCTTTACTGTCGGCCCACGGACCTGAGTTGTTTAATCTCGCCGCGAAGCACAAAACCAATCTCTATTACGAGGCTGCGGTAGCCGGTGGAATCCCCATCATTAAGGCCCTGCGCGAATCCTTTGCGGGCAACCGCATCACCCGAATCGCGGGTATCGTCAACGGGACCTGTAATTACATCCTCACTCGCATGAAGTTGGAGGGTGCTGACTTTGCTTCAGTTCTCGCCGATGCTCAGCGTCTCGGTTTCGCTGAAAAAGAACCAAGCCTCGATGTCGACGGTCATGATGCGGCGCATAAAACGGGAATTCTCGCCTCGCTAGCCCACGGTTTCTGGGTGAATCCTTCAGAGATTCATACCGAAGGCATCTGCCATGTCTCTAAATTGGATATCGAATTTGCCACCCAATTAGGCTACACCATCCGCCTGCTAGGAATTGTTAAACCGGTCCCCTCACCCGCTCCTGTTCGTGGAAAAAGCACACTCAGATCGAAGAAAAGAACCGACCCTAGTTCGCTGATCCAAGTCTCTGTGTATCCGGCGCTCATTCCGAATTCGCATGTGCTCGCCTCGGTAAATTACGCCTTTAATGCCGTGGCTATTCAGGGCGATATTGTAGGTGACACACTGTTTTACGGTCGAGGCGCAGGGCAAGATCCAACTGCTAGCTCTGTTCTCAGCGACCTCGCCGATGCGGCTCTCGACCTGCGCGCCGGAACCTTCAATCGGGTTCCGCCCTTTACTGGGCACAACACCCAATGCCACGTCGCTCACATGGATGAAATCCTTTCGCGTTTCTATGTCCGGCTCGATGTGATCGATCGTCCTGGAGTGTTCGCCCGCATCGCCTCTCTGTTAGCCACGGCGAACATTGGCATCTCCTCTATTATTCAGCCAGAGGGCCATAGCGGCGAAACTGTTCCGGTCATCCTGATGCTGGATGAAGCTACCAACCGTGCCGCCCGCAAGGCCCTTGCTAAAATCGCACAACTCCCCGTCGTTAAATCTCCACCGGTGCTGCTCCGGGTCGAAACTCTCGAATAACTCCTCGATCAGGAATCCTAGCTGGAACTAAGGTGAATTAAAAACACTGAACGCCCCCTCGACGCGGCAGTAGTGTCTCCAATTTTAGGAGTGGTGAACAAATGAAATGGGAGGCAGGAAAACCGCAGGATATGTCAATTTAGGAAGGTAGTGAAACCACCTTCAGTCGCCAACATCCAACGCGTGTAAATGGGCCGCAGACGTCTTGCAAAAGCAAAAACCAGAATCCTGGCAGCCTTTTGAGGCTCATGGACTCAAGGGGAGAGGTGACTCGCAGACTCGTTCCACTTCTTGGTAACCTCAGGCGAAGGATCCACCTTCAGAGATCGACCCCAAGCCTCACGAGCTTCTTTCCAGCGAACCAAGGCAGCCAGACAATCCCCCAGATGGTCTAAAACAGTCGCATCTGGCTTGGGCATCGCCGCATTAGCTCGCTCCAAAAACTCGAGTGCCTTGGTAAACTTGCCCAGCTTAAAAAGCACCCAACCCATGCTATCCAAATAGGCGGGATTCTTCGGCTCCGCCTTGAGGGCCGACTCAATCATTGCCAATGCCCGATCCAATTTCTCACCTTTATCTGCCCACAAGTAGCCGAGATGATTTAATGCTTCGTCGTAATCAGGTTCGATTTCCAAGGCTTTTTCCAGATAATCAATGGCTCGAGCCTCATCCCCTTTCTGCTCCAACATAGAGCCCACTTGAAAATAAAAACGGTGATCGTTCAGAGGCGGACGATTCGTCGCACCCAACACCTCAGCCGCTCGGTAGCGGTCCCAAGCCAAGTCGAATTTCTTCAATTGGGCATTCGCTATTCCAGACAAATATTCGACCCGGAACGACGGAGCAAAATCACGACGTGCCCGATCCAGGAGAGTCGCTGCGTCTGCCGGTCGCTCAAGACTAAAAAAGGCAACCGCTAAATCGGTATACGCCGGCTCAAAACCGGGGTTCAGCAAAAGAACTCTTTCAAGATGGTTGCGCGCTTTCTCAAATTGATTTTCCTGCATCGCCACCACCCCGAGCAAATAATAGGTCATGGGATTTGCTGGATCAATTTTGCGAAGAGCGTCTAATTGGGTGGCGGCTTCTGGCACGCGACCCGATCGAAGATACACCTCAGCCAATCGAGCCACGGCCGATGGATTCTGGGGAACACGTTGCTGAAATTCCTTTAGAACAGCTTCGGACTCTGTCGTATGACCCAGACTAGCTAAGCGATCGGCCATTCGCAGGTTGATGCCGGCATCTTCAGACTTGAGCGCGCGAATCCGTTGAAAAAGATTCAAGGCCCGAGCCGTGGTGAGATTGGTCAATCTGCGATCAGAGGCGCCGGCTATCAAATAGAGATCGGCCATCTCCAAGAGGCGCGGAGCCGCATTACTCGTTCCCACCAACATTCGATCCAAAACGCGAACGGCTTCCGAGGCTTTTTTACGACTAGAAAGTAGCTTTACCACAGCCTGTAAAACACTAGAAAGGACGGGTGGCCGATCTAAAGCACGGAGATACGACTCAAGCGATTCGTCAAATCGACCCGCTTGAAACAAGGCCAGCCCGCGCAACGCTAAGAGATCCCCAGAAGCATTGGTTCGCAGTGCCGCACGATCCAAGAGAGGTAAGGCGTTGGTGAGCTGACCGGATTGAAGACGCCGACGCGCGACATCTAAGGCGAGTTCTTCGTTACTAGGATCAGCGGCATGCGCCTTTTCAAAGAAACGGTTCAGGCTTTCAATATCCCCATTCAGGCCACTCAACAGACCCGCCGCAAATGAAGCGTGTGCCTTCGCTCGTTGTTCCCAAGCGTTTGCAGGCTCACTAAGACCGCGTGGACGACGGTCTGAAGTTGACTTTACTGCCGTGGTACAGCTCGCGGTGCCGACAACCAAAACCGTCAGCAAAATCCCAATGGCTCGGGGTTGGAGACGGTGTTTAAAATCGAGCAGGACAGTTCGAAGACCTGCAAAAGTGGCCCGTTGGAGAGTCTGAAGGCTGTTCATCGAACAGAATAAGTAACCGTTAAGACTGCGGTGAAGAGGAAGGATTTATAAACAAAAACGACGCGGCCCAGACGTAAGTCTAAAGCCGCGTTTCGGGAAATGACACTTGGTAGAACGGCCGAAGCGGCGGCGTTACTTCTGCCAAGTTCGCTTCTTGTGCCGGTTCTGCCGAAGCTTCTTCCGACGTTTATGCTTATTAATTTTCGCTTTGCGACGTTTCTTAAGTGAACCCATAGCTCTGTTCGTACTTTACCGGTCGTTCAATACACCACTTTGTTCAGTGGGTACTCAATGATGCCTTCGGCACCGAAAGCCTTCAACCGCGGAATCATTTCGCGAACCACGGGTTCGTCTATGATTGTTTCCACGGCTACCCAGCCAGACTGGCTCAGACTAGAGACAGTAGGATTACGGAGAGATGGGAGACTTTGCAACAGGTTTGGCAGATCCTTCTCACGAAGATTCATCTTTAACCCCACCATCACCTCCGCATCGATCGCCCCCTTAAGCAACATTGCGATCGTTTCTAGCTTGGCCCGCTTCCACGGATCCTGCCATGCGACCTTGTTCGCAACGAGTCGGGGCGTCGATACCATCAAGGTCTCCACAATCCTCAGTTTGTTAGCCCGTAACGATGACCCCGTCTCAGTCACGTCCACAATTGCATCCACCAATTCTCGCGCTTTCATCTCAGTCGCACCCCAAGAGAATTCAATCTCGGCCTTCACTCCATGCTTTTTCAGAAAACGCTTGGTCATATTGACCACCTCAGTTGCAATCCGTTTACCCTCTAAATCTTGAACGGTCTGAATCGGTGATTCCTCAGGCACAGCCAAGACCCACCGGGTCGGTTGCCGAGTGGCCTTGCTAAAAAGAAACTCTCCTACCTCCTGCACTCGACCCGCTACCCCGTTCTCATGAATCCAGTCAATCCCAGTGAGCCCAGCATCCAGATAACCTAGATCCACATAGCGCCCAATCTCTTGAGCTCGAATTAAGCGAATCTGCAACTCTGGATCATCGACGTAAGGCTCATAATTGCGACTCGAAACGGAAATGTTCCATCCAGCACGGGCGAACTTTTCAATGGTCGCATCCTGAAGGGAACCCTTCGGCAATCCCAACTTCAAGCGGGGGACAGAAGCTGTATCTTTAATCTTGATCATTGTTCACGATTTTACGGAAAAGTCTTCAAGCAGCGCAGCGCAATCTGCCATCCCGGTGCTTAACTTCCCGCATCATCCAATTGACCTGCCAGAGATCCTGCGGTCGGGCCACCCTTTTCTTCATCTTCTCTTCGTTTACCCTCCTTGGATTCAGACGACTTCAACACATATCCCACGCCGCGAAGTGTGTGCAAACGGGACTTGTCCGGATCAATTTTACTCCGCAATCGATGAACTAAAACATCCACAACATTGGTCTGGGGATCAAAGGCGAAGTCCCATACATGTTCCAAAATAAGGGTCTTTGAAACCGGCCGTCCCGCATTCCTCAATAAATATTCGAGCAAGGAAAATTCTCGCGGCTGCAGATCAACCAGATCACTCCCTTTTCGGACTTCGCGGGTTAAAAGATCGAGGCTAATGTCGCCACAACTCAGACGGGTCGGCTCTGCAGAAGATCCAACCCGCCGTAGTAGGACTTGAACCCGGGCCAAGAGTTCGGTGAAAGAAAACGGCTTCACCATATAATCGTCGCCACCCGCCTGAAGTCCCTTTACTCGATCCTCAACGCTCCCACGTGCACTTAAAAAAAGGACCGGCATGGTGACGCCCATCTGACGCCACTGCTGCACTAAGCGGATTCCATCTAAATGGGGCAACATCACATCCACGACTGCAACATCGTAGGGGGCCAAGGTACCTTGAACCTTGGCGTCATCGCCCCGAGCACACTGATCTACCGCATACCCCGCCTGCCGAAGGCCTTGGGCCACAAAGGACGAAATTTTAATATCATCTTCAACCACGAGCAGTCTCATTGATTTCCTAGTTCAAAACAAAAGTGTACAAATTAGATTCGAAAGGAAAAGAGCCTCGTCAAATTTGGGGCCTCTTCCTTTTAGACCACTGCCCGAATCCTCGCCATGGGCCTCGTATTCATTCGATAAATCGATTCCACAGTTGATGAGAATGCAAAAAGACAAGAATCTAAGCCTAGTGAACCTTTCCTCCGATTTCCATTGGCTAGTACGGATGATGCTCATTTTGCTCATTAGTAGCCACTCGATATTAGGCGAACCGTCCACCGCCACCGCCACCGTCCGACACGGATTTGTTACTGGGATCCAAGTCACTTCGAGGGGGAGCGGTTATCTGAAGGAACCGTCGGTCATTTTGAGTGGCGGTGGAGGAAGCGGGGCGACAGCGATTGCCATACTTCAAACCGGTCAAATAGACCAAATCGTGGTTCTAACTGCCGGGAATGGCTACACGGAAGCCCCTCAGGTGATGATAGAAACCCTGCGAAACCCGATTGAGCCCGAGGCTCTCCTCGATCTTCATTTTAAATGGGTGCCAGCCATCAGCGTATCCGGCCCTAAGGGAACCATCGGAACCCTCCAGTGGAGCGACTTTTTTGACGGACCTTGGACGACATGGACCAATATTACAGCTGGACTGACTGAGACGACCTTGGTGGATTTATCCGGATCGACTGGGCACCGTTTTTATCGGGCGATTGTTCCTTTGACTCCTTCGCCCCCTCCGTTGTCAGGGGTTTTTGTCGAAGTAAAACCAGGGTCTGTGCCCCTGAAAACAACGTCTTCAGGTCAGAAGTTATTGGCATTAAAGGTAAATAATCGTTTTTTTATGGAATCGACCGAAGTCACCTTTGACGAGTGGACTCATGTCCGGGAGTGGGGCTTAGTCCACGGCTACCCCGATCTACCTGCGGGCTCGGGCTCTGGAGATAAACCGGTTGCAGAGATTAGTTGGTACGATGCCATTAAATGGTGCAATGCGCGGAGCCAGTTAGAGCAGCGGAATCCGGCCTACTTCTTAGGTTCGGTTCCCTACAAGACAGGAACCTCAATCCCAAGCCTGATTACCGCCGCAACAGGTTACCGGTTACCCACTGAACTGGAATGGGAGTATGCAGCTCGGGCCGGCATAAACTCCCTCGGATATGATTACAGCGGAAGTGATAATTCGGATTCTGTAGCGTGGCACACGGGCACATCGTCAGGCACTTCCCACGTCGTCGGAGGCAAGCTCCCCAATCAACTGGGCATCTATGATCTGTCGGGAAACGTAAGCGAATGGTGCTGGGATGGTTCCCTCTTATCTCGGGCCTTCCGCGGAGGCAGTTGGAATATCAGTCGAGATAAATGCCTCGTATCTTCCTCTGATTTTTTTCTTCCGATACTCCGTTCTGAAGGTGTCGGATTTCGAATTATTCGACCTTGAGATGAACCACCGCTTCGTCCGTTTCTTATCGGTCTTTGAGGTCCCCTGTGGAAGACTGATTTCTGTTACTTCGAGTAAGCGACCGTGAAAAAGGACTTAAGCGAGACAATGCCGGATCGTAGCTAAGGTGGACCAACTCAGTCCGAAGCCCACCAGACCAAACAGTCAGCACGTTGCTCCCACGCGTCATCGCCCAATCCCTTTAAGGACTCTTGGGGGAAAACCCTGACTTGATACCTTCGCCTTAGCTCGAATCCAGATCGTGTACTGCTGTATGGCAAAAGAGGGAGTGGCCGCCGAGAACAGGTTCGAACGAGGATTCTCCCCATGAGAACACCTCCTAATACCCCATTAGCCCCCTCAACGGAGCAATTCCTATTATTTATCAACTTATTTCGGATTGATGACCTTACCCTACGCCTCGAAAGAAAATTCTAATCAATCGCCGGCCTGATGCCACGCCACCCCCTCCAAGAGGAACTGGAGCCTCAGCAGGGACAGGCACTAAAAAGCTAGATCGCAAAAAAACCGTCATCGAGGACATTGACAGCTTATCCTCGACGAATGAATCTCATCCCATCGGTCCCCCAGAAACTAATTCGCCTTTTTCCTCTCCACGTCAAAAAGCAATTTCCTATCAACATAATCAATAAGCCCATGAGAGCTCCTTTGCGGGGTTGTGGCGCTCTGGTCGCCGCTTTGACGGTCGTCGGGTGGCCGATGGTTTGCCCCCTCTCCGTCAACGGCCAAATCACCCTCAGCGCTCCCGATTTCTTCAACAAACCCGGCCAGTTTTACGAGGCCTACGCGGACAAAGACGCGAACGTCGGTGGTATCCTCGGCATTCCAAGCGCAACCGCGCAGGCTTGGGATTTTACCTCCGGCCCCACCAACGTCGTCTATCGCTACGACTATCTCGACATCAAAGACGCCGCAGAGGCCGCCGCCTTCCCTGACGCTGGATTCGCCGAGCGCCTCACAGATCAGTCCTCAGGATCGGTGAAATGGCTCTACCTGAAACAGGTCCCGAGCCAAGGACGCATCACCTACGGCTTTCGAGATCCTGAGTTCAGCGCCTCCAAACCCGTCGCGGTCTTCGCCCCCGCGATTCTCGATTTCCCGGAAACCATCGGATTCGGTGACACTTGGAAGTCCGCCACCGAATTCATGACGGAGATCGGATTCGGCATTCCGGAGGACGGAGAAGACGGCGGCGGCGCCTCCAACATCCAAGCCCGCATCACGTATACAGCCTCCTCCAAGGTCGACGCCTTCGGACTGATCAACCAGCCGAAGATTGGTTTTGGCGAATGCTTGCGGGTTAACGAACTGGTTCAGTACGACATCGCCGTGGATTTCG